>NZ_QCYK01000002.1:600000-1200000 GCF_003071345.1 Chitinophaga parva
ATGCAGCTCACCGGCCTGCCCACCTGCCCTGCAGACGCAGTGCCGGAAATAAAAAGCATCTGCAAATACATTTCCCCGCTGAACGGTGGACAGGGTTGCGTGCGCGATGTGATCGAAAAGGTCCTGAAACTTAATGGTCAGTGGATGATGGACGAACACATCGCATCCAGGTAGCGCTAGCCCTGGGAAGACCATCTAAATTATACACCACATGAAACTGCTGAAAGCCTTTCTCAGGTTGATCCGTTATCCCAACCTGATCTACATAGCACTCACCCAGTTCCTGCTGCAGTACTGTGTGGTAACGCCGGTGCTGGAAAGCCAGGGCGTTATACCTTCTCTTACATGGACGGGCTTCTGGCTGCTTTGCGCCAGTACCGTGTTCATTGCCGCGGCGGGGTACATTATCAACGACTATTTTGACATCAACATAGACATCATCAACAAGCCCCACAAGATGGTGCTGGATAAGATCATCAGCCGCCGCTGGGCCATGGCCTGGCATACCATCCTGAACCTGGCCGGTGTATCCATCGGCTTTGTGGTGGCTACGCGGATAGGACAGATCTACCTGGGTTTTACCCAAGTGCTTTGTTCCCTGCTGCTGTGGTTCTATTCTACTTCTTTTAAGCGCCAGGTGCTCATTGGCAATGTGGTGATCTCCCTGCTTACGGGACTGGCCGTGCTGGTGATAGGCTTATATGAGAAGCAGATCTACGAAAGTTTTGCGGCCATCATTTCCCCGCTGGGGCGCCGCCTCATCCAGATCATCGGCAGCTACGCAGTGTTTGCCTTTGTGATCTCGCTGGTACGCGAGATCGTGAAAGACCTCGAAGATATGATTGGCGATGCCAAGGACGGCTGCCGTACCATTCCCATTGTATGGGGCGTGAAAGCCGCCAAGCGCCTGTGTTACGGGCTGCTGCTGGGCACAGAAGGACTGATCATACTGGCCCAGGTACGTGTAGCCACCCTAGGCTGGTTGTGGGCCATGGCGTACCTGTTTTTAATGGTGCAGCTGCCGGTGGCCTATGCCTACCTGCTGCTACGTAAAGCCAATACCCCGGCGGATTACCACCGCATCAGCACCCTGGTGAAGCTGATCATGCTCACGGGTATCCTGTCCATGTTTTTCTTTAAGTTCCTGCTATAATTATCCGCTTTTCATGTACAAAGGACCACGTATTATCCTGGCATCCCAATCGCCCCGGCGCAAGCAGTTGCTGGAGCAGGCCCATATCCCGTTTGAAGTGCGGGTGGTGGCCACTGAAGAAACTTTTCCTGCAGACATGCCGCTGCCGGAAGTGCCGGTGCACATTGCCCTGCAAAAGGCAGATGCCGTGCGCAATATCTGCGCGCCGGATGACATTATCCTGGCGGCAGATTCTGTGGTGATCATTGATAACACGGTAATTGGTAAACCGCAGGACAGGGACGATGCCATCCGCATTTTATCCCGGCTGAGCGGCCGCACCCACGAGGTGATCACCGGGGTGGTGATCCGCCAGGGAGCCCGCCAGCACACGTTTTCCAAGACTACATCGGTGCATTTTAAACCACTTACCACGGCGCATATATCCTTTTACGTGGATGAATATAAGCCGTATGATAAGGCCGGGGCGTATGCCATCCAGGAATGGATAGGTGCCGTGGGCATAGACAGGATAGATGGCTGTTTTTACAACGTAATGGGGCTGCCGGTGAGTGCAGTAGTGACAGTGTTAGAGCAGTGGTAGGGATCAAATAACTGATAAATGAAAAAGCCTGCAAATTCACGTTGCAGGCTTTTTCATTTGCTGGTTATTCCAGTACCAGCACATTCACATTTTTATCTTTCAGCCACTTGGATGTGCGGAGGTCTTTCAGGTTGATCTTACCTACCACGTAGCGGAAAGTGGGGGACTCGTATTTTTCGGAAATGCTTTCAAATTTGTCAAGGTCCACCTGCTCGGGGGCGCTGTAGCGCAGGTATACATTCAGCACTACATCGTTGGTGAAGTTTGGCTGGTTATTCTGGCGGATCTTCTTGTACTCATACCGGTAGTTGTAAAGCAAGGCAGAAATATCGCTCAGTACTGCGCTGCCGGTGGCGGTGCCGCCGGCGCCCTTGCCTACAAAGAATTGCTTATCGGTGAAGGCACTTTCCAGCAGGATGCCGTTGTATTCATTGTACACATCAAAAAGCAGGTTGTGCTCGCGGATGAGGTGGGGCAGCACGTAGGCAAACACGTTGCCATTCTGCCGGCGCACTGCGCCTATCAGCTTGATGGTGCAGCCACGCTGGCGGGCAAACTGGATGTCAAAATCATTGAGGTGATGGATGCCAAAGTTGAAGACTTCGTCCGGTTTCACAAATGTGCCGAAAGCATGCAGCAGCAGGATCACGATCTTGAACTTGGGGTCGTACCCTTCAATATCCAGGGTGGGGTCTGTTTCTGCAAAACCCAGGTCCTGGGCTTGTTGCAGGGCGGTTTCAAAGCTCAGGCGCTCTTCAAAGATCTTGGTGAGGATATAATTGGTAGAGCCGTTGCAAATGCCTTCCACGGCATTGAGCAGGTCATTATCGTAATACTCTTCCAGGTTGCGGATGATGGGAATACTGGCGCAGCTGGAGGCTTCGTACAGGAAAGGCACTTTGTTCTCTACCTGCAGGTTGTAGAGGGCTTCCATGTTCTCGGCTATCATGCGCTTGCTGGCGCTTACCACGGCTTTGCCATTGCGCAGCGCCGTGCTTACAATATCAAATGCAGCATCTGTTTCGTTGATCAGTTCTACTACCACATCAATCGTGGGGTCGTTGAGGATCTCATTCTTATCCGTAGTGAAATAGTGGCTGTCTATAGGACGTGGCTTGTTGGGATCTTTAATACAGATCTTTTTAATGCGGGCGTTAATGCCTTTTGTTCTGTTCAGTACTTCGTATAAACCTTGTCCTACTACACCAAATCCAAAGATGCCTAAATTGATGATTTTTTGTTCCATAATCTATTGTAAAACGGTAGTTTGTTTACCAGCGGGCTGGCTCAGTTTATCTAATGCTTGTTTCAGGTCGTTGATGAGATCTTCCGCGTCTTCAATGCCAATGGAGAGGCGGATCAGGGAGTCTGCCAGGCCGGCCCTTTTGCGATGCTCTTCGGGTATGTTGCGGTGGGTCATCGTAGCCGGGTGGGCCAGCATGCTTTTCACGCCGCCAAAGCTCTCCGCCAGTTTAAACAGGCGGGTGGCATTTACAATGCGGATGGCGTTCTTGATGTTATTTTCCTTCAGCGTAAAGCTTACCAGTGCGCCAAATTGTTTCTGCTGTTTTTTAGCAATATGATGGTTACGGTGTGAAACCAATCCCGGGTAATACACCTTCTCCACTGCCGGGTGGGTGGTAAGCCACTGTGCAATGACCATGGCATTGGCACATTGCTTCTCTATGCGCAGCTGCAGGGTTTCCATGCCCCGGATGGTAAGCCAGGCTTCAAACGGGCTGAGAATACTGCCGGAAATGTTCTGGGTGAAGCGGAGCTGGTCTGCCAGCGGTTTTGAATTGACCACCACCAGGCCTGCCAGTACATCGGTATGGCCTGCCAGGTACTTGGAGGCGCTGTGGATCACAATGTCTGCCCCGGCGGGGATGGGCTTTTGCAGCAGCGGGGTGCAGAGGGTATTGTCTACCACCAACAGGATGTCCTGCTTGTGGGCGATCTTGCTGGCCGATTTGATGTCGGAGATCTGTAAAGTAGGATTGGTGGGCGTTTCCAGCCAGATGATGCGGGTTTTGTCCGTTACCTGCGCCTGGATATTATTCGGATCGGTGGTGTCTACAAACTTTACGAGGATGCCAAAGCGCTCCAGCATGTGGTTGAACATCTGGAAAATGCCGCCGTAGGTGTCCTGTACTGCCAGGATCTCGTCGCCGGTCTTAAGCAGCTTGAGCACCGCGTCAATGGCGGCCATGCCGCTGGCAAAGCCAAAGCCTGCGTGGCCTTCTTCCAGCTCACAGATCAGTTGCTCCAGTACCTTGCGGGTAGGATTATTGGCCCGGGAAAATTCAAAGCCTTTGTGGATACCGGGCGATTCCTGTACAAAGGTGGATGTTTGATAGATCGGCACCGAAATAGCCCCGGTGAGTTCGTCTACCGGTATGCTGTGAATGAGATGGGTGGCTGGCTTCATGCAGGTTGAAAAGTTTTATTGGCAGGTGCTGGCATCGGTTCACCCGGAAAGTGGGGGGCATAAAAAAAGCCCTTCCGGGAGTTGGAAGAGCTACAAAATATCGTAGGAGGATAAAAATCTCTGCCAACTTATCTATCCCGCGATCTGCACCGTGGGCCGGAATTAGCACCTTTTCCTGCTTGCGCAGGATGGTTGCTAAGGCATCGCAGGGCCAAGTCCCTCCGCCTTTCTGGATAAGTAATGTTTAAGAACTGCCGTGCAAAGGTAGGGGGTGCGGTATTAATTTCAAAATATTTAGGGGCGGGTCATTAACGTAATATTTACAAAAGTCTGGGGGAAATGAGAAAACTTTGAGGCATTGTATTGTAAACCTAAAAATCAGTTTGTTATGCCAGCAGCTGTTAGCCCGGCGCCGCCGCTCTCCGAAGACCTGCTTCAATTTATCTGGCAATTCCGCCTTTACAATGCTGAAGACCTGCGCACCACGGCCGGTGAGCCGGTAAAGGTGATCACCACCGGGGCGTGGAACCGCCACGCGGGTCCCGATTTTTCCGGCGCCCGCATCCGCATCGGGCGCACCCTGTGGGCAGGCAACGTGGAGATCCACCTGCGGGCTTCCGACTGGTACCGTCACCGCCACCAGCAGGACCCCCGCTATGACCGTGTGATCCTGCATGTTGTCTTTGAACAGGACCTGGATGCCGATATGGCCTCCATGCCCTGTGTGGTGCTGCAGTCGCGCATTTCAAAGTTGTTACTGGCGCGCTATGAGCAGCTGCGCCACAGCCAGGACTTTGTGCCCTGCGGGCGCCAGTGTGAGCGCATTACCCCGCTCACCTGGAGAAGCTGGATAGACCGCCTGCTGCTGGAGCGCTGGGACCGTAAAACCACCGACCTGCAGGGCTGGCTGCAACAAACCCGGCAGGATTGGGAGGAAACCTGCTACCAGGGCCTGGCGCAGGGCTTTGGGCAGCCGGTAAATGCCGGTGCCTTCCTGTTGCTGGCCCAGTCCCTGCCGCTGCGTAGCCTGCGCCGCAGCAATGTATCACTGGAAACAATGGAAGCCCTGCTTTTTGGCCAGGCGGGCATGCTGGAAGCACCATTTACGGATGACTATCCCCGCCGCCTGCAGCGGGAGTACCGCCACCTGCGGCGAAAGTACAAACTGCAGCCCATGCCCGCCCACGCCTGGAAATGGCTGCGCATGCGGCCTTCGGCTTTTCCCACCTTGCGCGTGGCCATGCTGGCTGCCCTCCTGCATCAGCGGGAACACCTGTTTTCCCGCATCGTGGAAGCAAAAGACAGCCGGCAGCTGGAAAACCTGCTGCATGTGCAGCCCTCCGCTTACTGGGAAACCCATTACCGCTTTGATGTGGCGGTAACGCGCACGCTCCTGCCAGGCCGGCAACTGGTGCACAATATCATGATCAATACCCTGTTGCCTCTGCTGTACTGGATAGGCCAGCAAAGGGCTGTACCAGAGCTGCAGGAGCGGGCCATGAACTGGATCCAGGAAATGCCGGCGGAGCAAAACCGCATTATCAGTGGCTGGAAAACGCTGGGTATTATTGCAGAAACAGCGGCGGACAGCCAGGCCCTGTTGCAACTGAAGCAGCATTACTGCGATGAGCGGCGATGCCTGGAATGCGCTATTGGCGCGCGGATCCTGCAATCCAGCAGCTCGGAGGCCGTGGAGTTTGTGAAGCAGCGGCGGTAGGGGCGGGCGTGGGGGCGTGGCCGTGGTGATATGTTTCTTTTGCTGGTGGTTAAACCGGTTTGTATTTCCATTGTCCATACAGGGCAGTCCTTTTCCGCAGTTGTAACAAATGCGGGCCGGGAGCGCTTTACCTGTGTCATGGTTTCAGCGATCCCAGGAGGTGCAAGCCATGCCAATGCCTGATACAGGGTATCAAAAAATCCTGTACGTTTGTATAATTGCATATAACATATAAGCATCACCAAGCGTTTATAAAAAAATAGCCCGCACGTGAAAAAAATCTACCTACTCTTATTGTTATCCGGTATCGTTACAGCTTCCACGGCTCAAACCACAACGCACCCGGTCAAGAAGGGGACTAAAAAAGCAAGGCCTTTACGGGAAGGAGAGGAACTGGTCAACGACTATGAAAAAGAGTTTGGGATCGGGGCACGTGTGAATACAGACGGATGGACCGGCGTATTTGAGCTGGGGCGGCGCAAGAACCGCAAAACGGTTAACTTTTACCAGGTAGAATTTTCAGAGAAGAAAGACCCCAAGGAAGACCGCAAGCCCGGGGCT
The DNA here is from genome assembly GCF_003071345.1 of Chitinophaga parva. NCBI lineage: Bacteria > Pseudomonadati > Bacteroidota > Chitinophagia > Chitinophagales > Chitinophagaceae > Chitinophaga > Chitinophaga parva. Next base: position 606,443 of record NZ_QCYK01000002.1, read on the forward strand.
ATAGACCCCAATGGCTTTGGCTATTCAGAGCGCTCTTACATCCTGGGCAAGATCAATAACTTTTACCAGTTTAAACTGGGCATAGGCCAGCGCCAGCTTATAGGCAGCCGGGCTAACAAGAATGGCGTGGAAGTGACCTACTTCTACTACGGCGGCCTTTCCCTGGGCATGCTGCGCCCCTATTACGTGAAAATGGTTGACCCTGTGGATGGTAACCGTGGTGTGATAGAAGTAAAATACTCCCCGGCTATTGACGAGCAGTGGAATGATCCCAACGAGATCTACGGTGCCGGCAGCATTACCAAGGGGTGGAGCGAAATGAGTTTTGTACCCGGTGTACATGGTAAAACCGGTATGCGGTTCGACTGGGCCCACTCTACCCGCCTGATCAGCGCCCTGGAGATCGGGGTGAATGCTGAATATTACACCAAAGATGTACAGATCATGGCAGACCGTGACGGTAAGAAGTTCTTTTTCAATGCCTTTTTGGGGCTGCAGTTTGGGAAATGGTGGAATAAGAAATAGTATTTAACTTAGCGGCTTAAAGAAAGGATCAGCGATGGAAGAACTAAAGGTGTCTGCCTGTGTCCCAGCTACTTCAACGGAGACCAGGGTGAAAAAGCCCGATTGGCTTAGAGTAAAATTACCGATTGGCGAAAGCTACCGCCAGGTACGCAACCTGGTGGATACCCATAAATTACATACAATCTGTGAAAGCGGCAACTGTCCCAATATGGGCGAGTGCTGGGGAGCCGGCACGGCTACTTTCATGATCCTGGGCAATATCTGCACCCGCAGCTGCGGCTTTTGCGCAGTGGCCACCGGCCGCCCGGAACCGGTAGATTGGGATGAGCCCCAGCGTGTAGCCGAGGCCATCCACCTCATGAAGGTAAAACACGCGGTGATCACTTCCGTAGACCGTGATGAACTGAAAGATGGCGGTTCCATCATCTGGGCTAACACGATCAAGGCCGTTCGTTCCCTCAATCCGGATACCACCATGGAAACCCTGATCCCCGACTTCCGTGGGCAATGGGAAAATCTCCAGCGTATTATTGACGTAGCACCTGAGGTTGTATCGCACAACCTGGAAACCGTGGAGCGCCTTACCAAACAAGTGCGTATCCAGGCCAAATACCACCGCAGCCTTGAAGTGATCCGCCGCCTTAAAGAAGGGGGCATGCGCACCAAGAGCGGTATCATGCTGGGCCTGGGCGAAACCAAGGAAGAAGTGATCCAGGCAATGCAAGACCTGTATGATAATGGCTGCGATGTAGTGACCCTGGGCCAGTACCTGCAACCCACGCCCCGCCACCTGCCGGTAGTACGCTTTGTACACCCGGACGAGTTTGCGGAGCTGCGTGAAATTGGTTACGCTATGGGACTGGACTACGTAGAAAGCGGCCCCCTGGTACGCTCTTCTTATCACGCAGAAAAGCACATCCACTCCGGCAGAGCTTAATCATTTTAAAATAACATGGCTAAAAAGCATTCCAGTTGCAAGACCGGGATGCTTTTTTGTTATTACTAAACATTTTAATATGATGAAAATTATTGTCAGCCGTAGGTCCCGCATGTAGCGCTATTTCCCCAAACCAGCGAAGCCATGAAATGCGTATGCCTACGCATCAAGTGCAGGCATTTAATTTGATCATTCCCCCATGAATCCTTCTATCCTTCCACCACCCAAACGAAACCGCAATGAACAAGATAGCAGCCTACGCAGGCATAGCGGGCGTATTACTGGCCGTTTTATCACAGGCCGCTATTTTGAACGACTGGGACATGCAGTCGTTTTTCCGGGTATTGGGGTTGGCTGGATATATTTTCATCATCAGCGCTGTGGCGTTCTTCACGCTGTCGCTGGTAAACAAATGGTACAAACGGGAAGACATCCGGGATGCCCGGAGGGATTTCTAAACTAAATACTGATTGTTGTTAATCTGGGCTGAACAGCCGGGCTTTAATACCCGGGCTGTTTGGCCCTTTCCAGTCTTAAACAGGAGCCTCCACTCCGGGGCTTCAACCATTATCGGCAAAGCCGGGGTAGAGGGTCATACCACCGTCTACAAAGAGCGTGGTGCCGGTAATATAATCACTATCATCACTGGCCAGGAATACGGCAGCTTTACCCACGTCTGCTGCTTCTCCTATGCGTCCGTAGGGGATCAGCTCCAGCAGCTTTTGGGCTGCCGCCGGGGTGTCCCAGGCTTCGTGGTTAATGCGGGTGCGGATGGCGCCCGGTGCTATGCTGTTGATGCGGATCTTCTCAGGGGCATATTCCTGTGCCAGGGTTTGCATCAGCAGTTTTATACCACCTTTACTGGCTGCATAATTTACATGACCGGCCCAGGGAATTACTTCGTGTACGCTGCTCATGCAAATGATCTTGCCTGCGGCGGCAGAGCGCTCCGGTACAATGCCCCTGCGCAGGAATTCTTTAATGGCTTCGCGACAGCAGAGGAACTGCCCGGTGAGGTTGATGCTGATCACTTTATTCCATTGTTCCAGCGTCATTTCTGTGAGTTTCGCATCCTGCTGGAGGCCTGCATTGGCCACCAGGATGTCTACCGTACCAAACTGCCGGATGGTTTCGGCAAACAGGTGCTGCACTTCTTCTTCCTTGCTTACATCACATTGTATGATGGTGGCTTTTCCATTCCAGCTATTAATGGTGGCCAGTACGGCTTCGGCTTCGGGGCGGCTGCCTGCGTGGGAGTGGTTAATGACCACGGTGGCTCCGGCCCTGGACAGGGCAAGGGCTACACCTTCGCCTATGCCGCTGCTGCTGCCGGTCACTATGGCCACCTGTTGCTGTAAACTGTTGCTCATGATCGGGGATTTTTCCGGAAGTTACTGCAAAAGCGTGCCATAAAACAGGGCTTTTCCCCAAACGAAGAAGCCGCCCAAGAATGGGCAGCTCTCCTTTTATCCTATACCTATGAAATACAATGTAGTAGCGGGTTTTGGCAGATGAAAGGGATTGATTTCAGATAAAGAAACCGCCCCTGAAAAGGGGCGGAGACTTTCATCCTTGTTTGTTTAACCCATATAAAGGTCCATAGATTTTCATATGAGATTATTAATGATTTGTTAATGGCGAAAAATATTTTGGGAGAATACCAAGGGGGTGTAGAAAGCATAGGATGCCTATCCGGCCGTAATAGCAGGTGCAGAAATGTTAATGGTTAGGAATGCTACTCTACGGTGAAGGTGCTGAAGGTATAGCAAGGTTTGCCTTGGGCACTTAAGCCTTGTAGTACCAGGCAGTAGACACCCGGTTCATCGCCGGTGTAAAAGCTGATGGCGCCATTGCCGTTGCTATCGGTCTGCACGGCAGGGTTCCAGTAAAGGGTATTGCGCTGGTCCGGCATGCTGGGCACATTTTTCCGGGCATAGTTGGGCACATAAAATTGCAGTGGAAGCTCGGTGCCGCTGTAGTCTGCCACCATCGCATTGGGGTCCAGCTTGTAGCCGGCCATGTCCCCGGCGTAGGTCTGTATGCTGACCACGCCATTAAACACCCCGCCTGGGTAAAAGGCTTTGTGCGCCATTACAGATACTTTGCGAAGTTGCAGCGGGTTGAGGGCAAAGATGCGCTTATTGTCAAACACCGGTACGCCATCCAGCAGGATGAGGGGATCCGTGTCAAAGAATTTTGGATTTACCAGCTGGCTATTGAGTACATGCAAATGCAGGGTGTCACCATATTTACGTACCATCACGGTTTTAATGAACTCCCGGAACACTTCTTCCACGGTGGTAAAGCGGGTATAATCATCCAGCATCACTTCTTCTTCCGGTTTGGTAAAAAAGAAAGTGGTATCGCGGAACCGCGCAGGGGCGGGCAGGATGCTGTCGCCATAAAAGGTTTGCCATACCTGGGCACCGATATGGTCTTCCAGGAGCTGACGCTGCAAACTGGCGTCCATAGCCGCACTGGTGCGGCTGCTGTCATTGTTTTCTTCCGTAAAAAATGCCGGTGTCCTGGGTGGTGTGAAGTCTGTAAAGGGGCTGTATACCGTTACCAGGTAGCCATTATGAGTGGGCGTGTAGGCTTGCACAATAACATCTGCATTGCCGCTGTAGCCTTGCAGATCCAGGCTGAAATCGCCATCCCGCGTGGCAGGGATGCAGTAAAACCGGGGGCTTTGCCCGGTGACGGTGATCATTACAGGTACCTGCAGGGGGGCGCCGGTTTTCTTATCGGTAATGCGGCCGGTGAGCACCTGGTTGTAAGGCTCCGGCAGGTGAAAGGTGTCCTTGCTCAGGTAGTGCGATTGCTGTGGTACTGCCAGTTGCCGTATGTCGGGGCTGTCCAGGCTTTGGAGTGCGTTCATGCGGTATACGGCAGCCGAAAGATTTGCCACGATCGGTGCGTGCGTATCGTCAAAACTGTTGATGGTGATCTTTACCGGCTGGCGCTTGCCAAAATGCCCCGCATTGGTACTGGCCTGCAGGTGGTAGGCAACGGGTGCGGGCAGGCCTTTCTGCTTTTGTAAACGGGGCACTGGTTCAAAGGTATTGACGATGCGGATATTCTTTTCATAGAATAACCCGTATTGCTCCATGTTGCGCGTATACGCCCGCAGGCGGTAGCTGCCGGTGGGCAGGCTGTCCGGTATTTCCAGTGTGCCGGCAGCATGGGAGAGGCTATCCAGCAGTAGTTTTGCCTGTATGGAGGGCATCCTGCTGCTTTCATTATACAGGTCTATATAGCCAATGGCGCTGTGAAATCCGTCTGTCGTATCATCATTCACGGTGTACATTTTCATCCAAACGGTTTCCCCGGCCAGGTAGCAATTCCGGTCTGTATGCAGGAAGGCTTGTTCCCGGTAGGTCTTCTTTGCATTGGGGATCTGGGCTGCTGCGTGCAGGGACAAGGCAACCAGGAACCATGGCAATATGCAGTGTTTATTTCTCATGAAAATAATACGATTAGTTAGGCCAATAATCCGGCTTCTTGCGCCCTCCTTTGCCCCAGAAGATGCAGTCTACACAGATGGTATCGTAACAGTATTGCAGGCCTTTCGGGCCATTCAATACCGGGATGGCCCTGGCGCAGCAAGCGCTGTAAAGATCGGAGCAGGGCTGGGGCGTTGAGAGGTCCGGACAAGGCGACCGGGTGGTCATGAAATAGACCGATTGTTCATCCAGCGGTGTATCATATCCGGGGAAGCCCATGTAATTGCTGACATATTTAGTATCGTAATCAAACGAATATTTCCAGGAAGTGAGGTTACTGTGGTAAATGAACAGCCGTTTGTCCGTTACCGTAGATGCTGTCATGTATCCAATCACTACCGCATTTGTATTGTTCACTGCGTGGATATTGCCTTTGAGCTGGGTGGGCAACGGGCCAAAAACATTGCCTATGTCCTGTGTAGCCTTCTTCAATGCGTTGAAGTAATCATAGGCGGCATCGCTGATGGCATATTCTTTTATGTGAATGGAGTAGATGTCGCTCAGCTTTATTGAGCCCGAGGGTATGTAGGCAATGGGATATAAGCTTACCTGGCTTTCAGACAGGGCCTGGGTGGAGTATATCAGTATGTTTGACGAATAGCCTGTTTCATAACAATTGTAAAGGCTGTCCCTGTTTGTCTTGCTGCGCATGCTTAGTATGCGCTTGGACCAGTCGTATAAAATGCTGCTTTCGTAAGGAGGATGGTATTCCCAGGTTTCATCATAGTCCCAGCGGAAATTCTTTATCGTATTGGAATGATCATGGGTATCCAGGTAGATCTGTACGCCATCGTCTGCTTTGCGCGCGTAGTAAACGGTGTCTATCGGTGGGGTGGTCAGCACCGGTATGTTGTCCGACTGGTACTCCTGCTGGTCAGCCGTTTGTATATGCAGCTGGCAATTGCCGGCAACAAGTTGTATAGCGGAGGTTTCATAATATCCGCTGTCGCCGGTTTCTGTGAGTACATAGGTGTTGCCATCCTGGCTCACGCTTACACTGGCCCCATGTTCTGCGGCTACAGAAGCAGTATCATTCACGTTGGTGGTGCGGGTAAGGCGGATGCGGGTGGTGGAACCGGCATCTGCATTAATAAATCCATCTACCACCAGGTAATTCCTGTTGCCGCTGATCACCTTTGGCGTGTAAGGGTCTTTGCAGCCCAACGCAAAAAACAGGGCCAACCCGAAGAGACGGAAACGCATGATGATAAAAATGATAGTTAGAATTTGAAATTATAAGTCACAAAGGGAATGGCGGTCCCAAAGATGGATAGCTTATACCCGTTTGTCTTGCCATTTTCCGAAACAAAGTATACGGAATATGCATTCCTGCGGGCAAACAGGTTGTACACACCCAGTGTCCAGGAGCTGGTGCCCAGTTTTTTGATCTTATGATTGCCTTCCAGGTTTACAGAGAGGTCCGTCCTGAAATAATCCGGGATGCGGTACTGGTTGCGGTCTTCATAATAAACACGGTAAGAGCCCTGGTAGTAATAGCGCGCTACCGGTAAGGTAATAGGCCGGCCCGTGCTGTAAAATGAAGTCAGCGATACGGCCGCGCGGTGGGAGAACCGGTAGTTGGCAATCACATTCAGTACATGCGGCTTGTCATAGTCTGCCGGGTAGTACTGGCCTCCATTGATCTTGTCTGCCACCTGCGGATCGTCCATGCGCAGCAGGGTGCGGGAATAAGTATAGCTGATCCATCCATTTAGTTTACCACTCTTTTTCAGCAGGAACTCCACACCATAGGCCTTCCCCACGGCATTGGCCACATCTGTTTCAATGTGATGATTGAGCAGCAACACGGCGCCGTTCTTATAGGTCAGGGCGTGCTGTAACCGCTTGTAGTAGCCTTCCACAGATACCTCGTACATATCATCGTGGAGGTTTTTGTACAGACCTAATGACACCTGGTCGGCTGTTTGGGGCTGTATGTATTTATCACTCAGCTTCCAGGTATCTGTGGGCGATACCACCGTGGTATTGGTGAGCAGGTGTATATACTGGCGGGTACGGTTGTAAGCAACTTTTAAGGAGCTGTTATCGCCCAGTTTGTAGCGGAGGGATACGCGGGGCTCGGGGCCATGGTAGGTTTTGATCAGCTTACCGGTGCCATATGTGGTGGAGTCAAGGAGGTTAGCTTCCGTTTTTTCCAGGCCGGGCGGGTAGTTGTATTGCACATGCGGTCCCAGGTAGTTGAACATGGAGTAGCGCAGGCCGGCTTCTACGGACCATTTATCGTTGATCGTGTATTGGTCGCTGATGTACAGGGCGCTTTCCAGTGCCTGTTCGGCATCCTGCTTATCTTCCAGTGCCAGGCTGCTGTCCAGTGGTTCCAGGCTACCGGGGTGTAGTTTGTAATAGAGGGAAGAAAATCCCATTTCTATGCGGTGCTGGTTGTTTGGTGTGTATACCAGGTCTGCATTGGCGTGGAACTGTGATACATCGAATTTGTAACGGAATGCATTCAGTTTCAAAGCCGTGCTGGACATGGCAAACTGGTAGTTGTCTGCTCCTGCACTGAAGTTGCCATAGAGCTTGTTATTAAACAGGTGACGCCATTTCAGCACCCCGTTAATATTGCCATAGCGGTACAGTGTATCTCCGTTGAGCTTAAACCTGTCGCCGCTATTGTACAGTGATACATAGATGTTATTCTTTTCATCCAGTTCACTGGAAAGTTTCAGGTTCACGTCGTAGAAATTGGCGTGGCTATCCTGGTACTGGTCCGGCAGCAGCTTCAATGTCCAGTCAGCGTAGGTGGTGCGGCCACCCACCAGCAACGTGGTTTTGCGACCAATGGGGCCCTCCAGCGTAAGGTGGGCGCTGAGCGGTCCTATGCCGCCGGAGCCGGCAAACCGCTGGTTGTTGCCCTCGCGGGTCAGCACTTCCAGCACGGAAGACAGGCGGCTGCCATAGCGTACCGGTATGCTGGCTTTATAAAGTTCGGCATCTTTTATCAGGTCAGAATTGAATCCGGAGAAGAAGCCGAAGAAGTGAGACGGGTTGTAAACGGTGGCTCCATCCAGCAGCACCAGGTTCTGGTCTACATTGCCGCCCCGCACATTGAGCCCGGTAGTGCCTTCACTGGCAGCGGTAACGCCCGGTAGGGTTTGTACCGCACGCAGCACATCCACTTCTCCCAGCAAGGCGGGTATTTGCCGGATGGTTTTAATGTCCATGCGGTTCACACTCATGGAAGGGGAGTTGATATTGTTGGTTTTGCCTCCGCCCACGGTTACGGTGCGCAGGCTGGTAACAAATTCATGCATCAGCACATTCAGTTGCCCATTGCCCCGCAGGTCTATCTGGCGGCGGGCATCGCTGAGGCCTACACAACTGATCATCAGCGTATGCCGGCCTTTGGGAAGGGTGATGGTAAAATAGCCGTAGCTGTCTGCCATGGCCTTGGCACCGGGTATGTCCGAGATATAAATGGAGGCGTGTCCTACGCCTTCACCCGTGTTGCGGTGGCGTACATAGCCGATAATAGTGGCATACCCCAGGTTGTTATTGACGGTACCTACGGTAAACAGTTTATTTTCATCGAAGTCTACGAACGATTTTGTGGCGGGTGCCACTTCACCGGGTGGGGCAGTGGGGTATTTACCTTTTCCTGCCGGGGCTTTACGGGGACGGCCTTTGCTGGTATAGTTGCCCTTTTGCCCAATGGTCATGCTAAGTTCCTGGTTGTGGGTAATGTAAATATTGCCATTGGGATCGGCGTTCACGTAGATATGGGACGACTTTGGAAAGATCTTCTCAAAAGCATCGCGTATTTTCATTTTACCCTTCAGGCTTATGCTGAGGGTGTCAAAAATTTCGGGGATGTAATAGCAAGTGCTTTGTGTTTGCTGCCTGATCTGGGTGGCCATGTCTTCCAGGTGGCCGGCATTAATGTCAAATGTGACCTGTTGGTCCAATATAGCCGTTCTTCCCTGCCCGCCCACACTTATTGGAATCAGCAACAAGCACAATGCGAGGAGTGGTTTCATTGTACTGGAGTTATAAAAATGAGAAGGGGCGGTTAAAAACGGGCCACATTCATACAGTATTCGCGATAGCGGGCAGTGGATGCCAGTGCATCGTCACTTTCCAGCGGATTGTTACGCTGGAAGATCTTGGTTTGTTTTTTATTAACGTTGAGCAGTTCGCTCAGGTCTTTAAGGCTTTTAAAGGAGTGGAACGCATTGTCCACTTTAATATAATCATAGTGGTGGTCATGCACTACGTCGTAGAATGCGCCATCCATGTATACCTGGTGGGAAATGGACTTCGTGTAGCGTACGTAGTACGTGTATTCCGGCGCTGTTAAAATGCGGGCGTAAAATCCTTTGGGAAGGCCCAGTGAATCGGGGAGTTTTACGAATGTTTGATCATATACGGTAAAGCTGTCTATCTGCTCAGGGTAGAGAATGATCTCCGTGCGGCCGTCTGCATAAAGGGTGACCACCCGGTCAAGGCTCAGGTCATATTTCAGCAGGATATGCGTGTAATGCCTGCCAAAATAGGTGATCTCACCCTCTGAAAAATGATCACTCTGGTAAAAAGGATGTTTATTCTCAAACACATTTCCGGTAATAGGGGTCACGTATTCTATACCGTTGTTCACGGTGGCAGCATCAGAGGGCCCCTGGGCAGTAGCCATTTTGCTAATAACCAAGCAAAGTACTAGTAGCTTTATTCTCATACGCTGAACATTAAGAGATAATAAAAATGACAATCCAATAAAATGACGAACCAACAAATGATGAGGATCCAGTAAACTAAGTGTATCCTTTTTCTGGCCACAGGGAACTAGAGTTGCAAAATATTTTGGAAAAAGGTACAATTTCGAAATAAGGCGACGGTTAACAACTTGTTAACCGGAGATGAAATTTTTTGTTTCAGAAGAATCTGGGGAGAAACGAAATGATCTCTCTCCATTCAAAAATCTCAGCAGTACCGGCAGGTAAGGTTTGAAAAATTAATCAACAGATTTTGTAGAAAATATTCGCAGGTAGGAGTGTACGGTCATTTACAGACATTTCCACCATCTTCGTGCCGGGATATTGGCCCCGGGGCAATTAAAAAGGCACGCCATGACAGCGTGCCTTTTTGCAATTGTTGCAGGATAGAGCGCTAGTTGCCTTTCTTTTTCAGCAGGCCACCCAATGTATTTTTCAGTGTTTGCCCAGCTTGTTTACCTGCGTCCTGCACGCTGGCAGGCTTGCTGCTGTCTTTGTTGCCCAGCAGCTGTTTGGTCAGCTGGTCTTTGGCAGCGGCTACGGCCTGGTTCTTCACGGCATTCACAGAATCCTTGATCGTAGCTTTTGCACTGTCCACCTTAGCCTGGACCAATGCCGTGGCCTGGGATTTAATGTTATTGGTCGTCTCCTTCAGGTCTGTTTTGATGGCGGGTTTCAGCATGCTGCCGCCCATGGCAATGTTAAGGTGCACGCTGTCGCTCAGTTTTACCGGGATGCCCTTGTTATTGGCCTGGGACACCAGGTTATCCACCAGCGCATTGCCCTGCGTGCCCAGCATGGTGCGGGGCAGGGCCAGCTGCATATTGTAATCCATGCTCTGGTCCAGGCCGTGGGAGCCCGCCACCTGCATGCGGATGCCATTGGTTACAATGTTAAACGGATTTACCACTACGCGGCCATCCTTGAAGGAAAAATAGGTCTTGATGTCGCGCAGGGAAATGTCTTTCAACTGGGCCACATTCAGCGTAGCAGCTACCTGGTCCAGCGGGGCAAATTTTTGCAGCACGCCTTCTATCAGCAACAGGCTGCCATTGCCGTTCAAACTGTTAAGCACCGGCATCATATCCTTGCCCAGCTTACCATCCACACTCATTTGCGAGGTGATCTTACCGGTAAGGAACTGACCCAGGGGCATCAGTTTCTGTACAGTATTAAATGCATTGAAGGTCTCGCGGATATCCACTTTTTCCACATCATAGTTGAAGTGCATATCCGGGTTTATCTTACTTGCTTTTGTGCTGTAGCTGCCGCTCATGCCCAGTGTGCCTTGGAGGGCATTGCTTTTCACATCCTGCAGGGTCACGGTTTCATCTTTTACCAGCAAGGTTCCGCTCACATTGTTCATATCCAGCTTGTCGTAATGCACGTTGCCGGCGCTGGCTTTGAGGGTCAGGTCCAGATTGGCGGGCACGGCAAAAGGCACTGCGTTCGCGGTATCGGCAGGCTTGCTGGTGGTGGCCGGCGTGGTGCCGGTGCTGGCCATGAATTTGTCCAGGTTGATCTTGTCTGCATTTACGCTGAAGGCCCCGTTGAGCGCCTGGTTTTTAAACATATAGGCCAGCAGGTTATTGATCTCCCCGTTGCCGGTAAAGTGGCTGCCCAGGTATTCGGCATCCACGGTGGGCACGCTTACATTTTTGGGATTGAACGTCAGCTCCAGTGCATTCAGTTTTACACCATCGGGATAATCTTTGCTTTTGTACAGCATGTTGTGAATGCCCAGGCTACCGGCAGCATAGAACTGGTCGTATGCCTTTCTTTCAATAGCAGACAGGTGGCCCTTGGCACTCATATCTGCGTCCAGCAGGCCATTCAATTGGGTACCCCCTTCCAGCTTCACAAATTGCGATAACTTGCTGAGGTCCAGCTTCCCTTTGGCGCCTCCATCCACATACATGTCAGACACCGGGGTGGCTACCTGCAGGTGGAGGTCCAGCGGGGTACCGTCCATTTCCAGGTGGGCTTTGGAGAGGTCTATCACCGTGTGGTCCGGCACGCCATCGGGACTGGCTATTTTCAGTGCCAGCTGGATGTTCTGCACGGGTTTGGGCAGGTCGGGGTATTGGAAGAAACCATTCTGCACCCCTATATTGAGCCCAAAGGCAGGCATTTCTTTTTCTGAATAGGTACCTTTTACAAAGCCATCGAAGGTAGCGGTACCACCCGTCTTGATCTTATCAAAATCCTTGGCATAAATGGCGGGGATGAGGGAAAGCAGGTCTTTGAACTGGGTAGAGGCGCTCTTGAACGTGAGGTCCATGCCGTAGGCGCTGGCGGGCAGCATCTTAAAATTGCCGGCAGCATCCACTTCCAGGTTGTTCAGGTGCATTTTGCTCTGCGGAATGGTGTAGGTGCTGGTCGTGTTATCTACCTGGATATCCGCATCCAGGGAGGCTTTCACAGCATCCAGGTAGGGGATGAGGCCATAATAGAAGGTCACTGCCTTTGCCGTAGTGCTGGTAGCCAGGGTAAATTTGTCCTGGGTAAAATCTCCTTTACCACTGTGGTCCAGTCCATCAATGATGAGGGACATGTGCCCCTGGTGGTCATCGTAGCTGATGTAGGCATTGGAGATACTGTAGCGCTGCAGGTTCATGGCAAAATTGCTCTTGCTGGTGTCCGTGCTTTGCGTGGCGGCAGTATCGGGTTTGGTGATGTCCCAGTTCGCCCTGCCCGTGCTATCAATGATGGCGTGGATACGGGGCGTTTCCAGGCTCACATTGTAGATCTCCATTTTGTTGCCTTTGATGACGCTCATCAGGTCCAGCGCCACGTCTATTTTTTTTACAGACAGCAGGGTATCGCCGGCAAAAGGCGCTTTGTTGATCACCTGCAGGTCCTCCAGGCCCACGGCCAGGCGGGGGAAATGGCGGAACAGGGAAATGTCTATGTCCTTGAAATCCACCTGTGCGTTCAGGTTATCATTCAGTTCAGATTTCACCTTGGCCAGGATCTTATCCTTAAAGAAAAAGGGGATGGCGATGGCGGCTGCAATGAGTACAACGAATACGATCAGTACGATCTTGAGAATCTTCTTTAACATTATGGTATGATAGGTTTGTCAATATAAATCTAAGATACACGTAAATATTTGGAAATATTTAATGGATTATAAGGAAATGCCATTCAGTAGCTTGTGGCCGATATTCCGTAATTTAGCGGCGTCTAAAAACTGATTTTGCTGATGACACCAGAAAGAAGGGAAAGGCTGCTCACGGTTTTGCGCCAGCGCCAGGCCGGGCTTACCGTAGTGATGGAAAACGTTGAAGACCCGCATAATATTGCGGCGGTAATGCGCACGGCAGATTCCGTGGGCATCCAGGATATTTTTATTTGCAATACGCGCATCGCCCGCCACAAGAACTGGGGCTTTAAGAGCTCGTCCAGCGCCCGGAAATGGGTGACAGTACATCAATATACGGACCTGAACGAATGTGTGGCGGAGCTGCGCAAACGGTACGAAAGGATCTATACCACGCATCTTTCTTCCGATGCTAAAAGTATGTACGACCTGGACTTTACCAGCAGCATGGCGCTGGTATTTGGCTCTGAGCGCGATGGCGTGAGCGAGGGCATGCGGGCCTACGCGGATGGTAATTTTGTGATCCCGCAGATGGGCATGATCCGCTCCCTCAATATTTCCGTGGCGTGCGCGGTAACGCTGTATGAGGGGCTGCGCCAGCGCACGGCGGCCGGCATGTACAGCCGGCAAAGCCTGCCCCAGGCACAGTTTGACGGCCTGCTGGAACAGTGGGGCTTCCAGGAAGAAGAGGAATAAAACACCGGTATTATTATAACAGAAAGACTGCGCACACCACGCAGTTTTTTTATACCCGGCATTTCCCTAAAAGAAACAGCCGCACCATTTTGTGGTGCGGCTGTTTTCATTTTATCGTTCCAAAATAAAACACGGCATCATGCGCTGCAGGTTACGCAGCCTTCTTCCATGGTGCACACGGCGCCTTCTGCAAACTGCTCTTCGGGCGCGGTACCTGCACCGGTAACCACGGGCTGGATCTGCTGTCCGCCTTGTTTTTCCACGGTAAACTGTACGGCTTGTGTAGCAGCTTGTGTGCGCAGGTAGTACATGCCGGTTTTGAGGCCTTTCTTCCAGGCGTGGAAGTGCATGGAAGTAAGCTTGGCGGTAGTGGGTGTATCTACAAAGAGGTTCAGTGACTGGCTCTGGCAGATGTAAGCGCCACGGTCGGCCGCCATGTCGATGAGGGTACGTTGTTTGATCTCCCAAACGGTTTTGTACAGCTCCTTGATGTTAGACGGGATCTCGTTGATATGCTGGATAGAACCATTGGCAGCGATGATCTTGTTTTTCATGTCATTGTCCCACAGGCCCAGTTCCACGAGGTCGTGCAGCAGGTGCTTGTTCACCACTACAAACTCACCGCTCAGTACGCGGCGGGTGTAGATATTGGAAGTGTACGGCTCAAAGCATTCGTTGTTGCCCAGTATCTGGGAAGTGGATGCGGTGGGCATGGGCGCCAGCAACAGGGAGTTGCGCAGGCCTACTTTCTTGATCTCTGCTTTCAGGCCATCCCAATCCCAGCGGCTGGAGGGCGTTACGCCCCACATATCAAACTGGAGGATGCCTTTGGAAGCGGGGGAACCGGGATAGCTTTCATAGTGGCCATCTTTTGCCGCGAGGTCTTTGGATGCGCTGCACGCTGCAAAGTAAATGGTTTCAAAGATGTCCTTGTTCAGCTGCTTGGCTCCTTCCGATTCAAAAGGCAGGCGCAGCTGGATGAAGGCATCCGCCAGGCCCTGTACACCCAGCCCGATGGGGCGGTGGCGCAGGTTGCTTCTGCGGGCTTCTTCCACGGGGTAGAAGTTATTATCGATGATCTTATTCAGGTTGATAGCCACCTGGTAAGTGATGTCGTATAATTTCTGGTGGTCAAATTTGCCTTCGGTGATGTAGCGGGGCAGGGCCAGGGAGGCGAGGTTGCACACAGCTACTTCGTTGGCGTCTGTATATTCAATGATCTCCGTGCAGAGGTTAGAACTCTTGATGGTGCCCAGGTTCTGCTGGTTGGACTTGCCATTGGCAGCGTCTTTATACAGCATGTAGGGGTTGCCGGTTTCAATCTGCGCATCGAGGATCGCGAACCAGAGGTCCTGTGCGTTGATGGTTTTGCGCGCACGGCCTTCTTTTTCGTATTGCTCATACAGCTTTTCAAATGCTTCGCCCCAGCATTCGTGCAGGCCGGGTGCTTCGTGGGGGCAGAAGAGGCTCCATTTGCCGTTCTGTTCCACGCGCTTCATGAACAGGTCAGACACCCAGAGGGCAAAGAACAGGTCGCGGGCGCGCATTTCTTCTTTACCGTGGTTCTTGCGCAGGTCCAGGAATTCAAAGATGTCTGCATGCCAGGGTTCCAGGTAAATGGCAAAGGCGCCTTTGCGCTTACCGCCGCCCTGGTCTACATAACGGGCGGTGTCATTAAATACGCGCAGCATGGGAATGATGCCGTTGGAAGTCCCGTTAGTACCGCTGATGTAGGAACCGGTAGCGCGGATATTGTGGATGCTGAGGCCAATGCCGCCGGCGCTCTGGGAGATCTTGGCGGTTTGTTTCAGCGTATCATAAATACCGTCAATGCTATCGTCCTGCATGGTGAGCAGGAAGCAGCTGGACATCTGCGGCTTGGGCGTACCGCTATTGAACAGGGTGGGCGTAGCGTGGGTGAACCAGCGTTCGCTCATGAGGTTATAGGTGTTCACCGCTGCCTCAATATCTTCCTTGTGAATGCCTACGGCCACGCGCATGAACATGTGTTGGGGGCGCTCTGCGATCTTGCCATCCAGCTTCAGGAGGTAAGAGCGTTCCAGTGTTTTGAAGCCAAAGTAATCGAAGGCAAAGTCGCGGTCATAAATGATGCTGGAATCCAGTACATCCTTGTGTTTCATGATGATCTCATATACGTCATCAGACAGCAATGGCGCAGGTTTGTTCACCTTCGGATCTACGTATTCGTAGAGCTTTTTCATCGTTTTGGAGAACGACTTTTCTGTTTCTTTATGCAGGTTGCTCACCGCCAGGCGGCTGGCCAGCAGGGCATAGTCCGGGTGTTTGGTAGTGAGGGAGGCAGCGGTTTCTGCGGCCAGGTTATCCAGTTCAGAGGTGGTCACGCCATCATACAGGCCGGTGATCACTTTCTTTGCCACATCGATCGGGTCCACGTATTCAGTATGGAGGCTGTAGCACAGCTTTTCAATGCGGGCAGTGATCTTATCAAATTTAACAGGCTCCTTACGCCCGTCTCTTTTTATTACAAACATCGTGAGTATAATTTAGGAGGTTAGTAATTATTTTGTCCTAGGTCCTAGGTCTTAAGTCTTAGGCCCTGGTATCTTAATTGATCGTTAATTTTTCAATGTTGCCTGAAGTTTGAAAAGCCGGTTTTGTATTTCCGTGATTATTCTCTCACAAAAATCAAATTGAGCGGTCGTTACATAACCCAGCTTTTCAGCAATTAGTAATTGTGTGCTGAGTTCTGCGGTAGAACCACTTGCAATACCAAGGAAATGTGCGAACTCAGCATTTGAATTTCTTCCCGCGCCTTCTGCAATGTTGCTTGGAATGGAAACCACACATCGTCGCAATTGGGAAGTGAGCCCGAATCTTTCATCCGCAGGAAATGTCCTTGTAAGCTTGTATATAATTAATGACAAATCCACTCCGTTTTTCCAAACAACCAGATTTTTATACTTGTTCATGTCGTCTGAGTTTAAAGATATAAACTCTAAAGACGGCATCGCTTCAATTTTGCATTGCCTGGTACTTAGGACTTAAGACCTGGTACCTAGGACCATATTAAAAATCTTCATCCAAAGAAAAGGTCTGCGCATCCTTCTGGCCACCCATCACGCCGGATTTCTGGTAATCGCCCACGCGTTTTTCAAAGAAGTTGGTCTTGCCTTGCAGGGAGATCATTTCCATGAAATCAAACGGGTTGGTAACATTAAACATTTTGGTATAACCCAGTTCACTCAGCCAGCGGTCTGCAACGAATTCGATGTATTGTGCCATTAGGCGGGCGTTCATACCGATGAGGTCCACCGGCAATGCGTCCGTGATAAATTCCTTTTCAATCGCTACTGCATCGCCAATGATGTGGTGTACCTGTTCTTCCGTCAGTTTATTTTGCAGCATGGAGTACAGCAGGCACGCAAATTCGCAGTGCAGGCCTTCATCGCGGCTGATCAGTTCATTGGAGAAGGTCAGGCCGGGCATCAGGCCTCTTTTCTTGAGCCAGAAAATGGAGCAGAAGCTGCCGCTGAAGAAAATACCTTCTACGGCTGCAAAGGCCACCAGGCGTTCTGCAAAGTTGCCGCCTTCTATCCAGCGCAGTGCCCACTGGGCTTTCTTGGTCACGGCAGGTACCGTGTCAATGGCATGGAAGAGGTGGTTCTTTTCTGCCGGGTCTTTTACGTATGTGTCGATCAGCAGGGCATATGTTTCAGAGTGGATATTCTCCATCATGATCTGGAAACCATAAAAGCAGCGGGCTTCGGGGATCTGTACTTCGCTCATGAAGTTTACGGCCAGGTTCTCATTCACGATGCCATCACTGGCGGCAAAGAAGGCCAGTACGTGGCTGATAAAATGACGCTCACCGTCGTTCAGGGAGTTCCAGTCTTTCATGTCGCCACTCAGGTCTATTTCTTCGGCTGTCCAGAAACTGGCTTCATGTTTTTTATACATTTCCCATACCCGGGGATAGTTGATCGGGAGAATAACGAAGCGGTCTTTATTCTCTCTCAATAGTATTTCCTGCTCTTGCTGCATATCGTTAAATGGCTTTCGGTGAAGGAGGTGTTTTAGTGCCCATCCAAAGTTTAGCAATTATGTTTTAATCCGTTATTTATTGATAATCAATTACTTATGATTGAAGAAGGGTGACGTGACTAAACGCTTGCGGGTGAAGGGAAGCGTGGAGAGGAGTCATCCGGTAAATTCGTTGGATTAATGCAAATGTAGAATTCGAGGGGATTCGCTAACCGTAAAGTTGCTAACAGGTGTGGATAAAGAATATTGGCAACCGGGCAGTCCCGGCAAAGTATTTGGAATCAATACGAAAAGGTGAGTTTTGCTGGGAAAGGGGCGGATAATCCACGAAAACCGGTTTTCTTCTTTCCGGCTTTCCGTATTTCGCTACCGGCTGGATAGTTATCCACATAAAATGTGCACATCCGCGTCTGTTGATTATCTTTGCGCCGTTATCCTGATTTTAGCCCCGGGATACCTGGTCCCTTCTATGAAACGTTTGCGCACTATTTTTGCTATCCTTTTGGGATTTATTCCCTACTGTGCTGTTGCCCAAAAGCAATCCAACAACTGGTTTTTTGGTGATCATGCAGCCATTACATTCAACAATGGTGCCCCCCAGGCTGTGTCCGGCTCTGCCATGCAGCAACGTGAGGGCTGTGCCTCCATTTCCGATCCCTCCGGTAACCTGATGTTCTATACCGATGGCATCACCGTTTGGAACGCCAGTAACCAACCCATGCCCAATGGTACCGGCCTTGGAGGGGAGGATATTGCCACTCAAAGCGCCGTTATTGTTCCTTTACCACAAAGCAAAACGCTCTATTACCTTTTCACGGTAGACGACTGGCAGAACGACTCCGGCAGCTTCCAGTATTCCATCGTGGATATGTCCAAGGATGGGGGGAAAGGTGACGTGGTGACCAAAAATGTGCTGATCAACAGCAAGGTACGTGAGCAGGTAACCTCCGTGTATTCCGGGAGCAACTGTAACGTCTGGATCATCACCCATGAAAAGGGAAATAATAATTTTGACGCTTACCTGCTCAGCGATGCCGGCCTGCAACCTACGCCGGTGGTATCTTCTGTGGGTATGGTATACCAGGGCACCAACCGTTACGGCTACCTGAAGTTTTCTCCAAACGGGAAAAAACTGGCCGCTGAACTGGGGCACCCGGATATTACTTCAGATATCACCATCCAGCTGTTTGATTTTGATAACCAGACCGGTATTGTGAGCAATGCCGTAACCGTGGCTACCGGCAACCAGCTGTTTGATGCCTATAGCCTTGAATTTTCCCCTTCTGGTAATGTGCTGTATGCCACTGCTTCTTATGGCAATGCCACACTCTACCAGTTCGATCTCAGCTCCGGTATTTCTTCCACGATCGAGGCATCTGTAAAGAATGTGGGGAACGGATATGAAGGCAAAACCTGCGTGCAACTGGCACCTGATAAAAAGATCTATGTTTCAAAAGATGGCTATCAATTCCTGGGTTGTGTCAATAACCCGGATGTGGTAGGTACCGGTTGTAATTATGTGAATAACGCGGTGGACCTGGGATCTGGCCGTGGGCGCCTTGGGTTCCCCAATTTTGTGCAAAGCTTTTTCCTGTACCCGTCCCTGGGTAAAAAAGAATATGATCTTTGTGAGGGGGAAAAACTGGATGTGGACGTGACCACTGCGGCCGGCGTAACTTATGAGTGGCAGGATGGCACCACGGGCCCAAAGTACAGCATTACCAAAAGTGGCCAGTACTGGGTGAAGGCCACGTTTGACAACTGTACCCGCTATGATACCACTGTGGCTAATTTTACCCCGCTGCCCATAGTAGATCTTGGAGCTGATACTACACTTTGCAATGGGGCTTCGCTCCAGCTGGATGCTAAAAATCCAGGGGCTACTTTCCTGTGGCAGGACAACTCCATCAGCCCTACTTACGCGGTGTCCAGTGCCGGTACCTATTCTGTAACGGTAACCAAAGATAAATGCAGTGCCTCAGATAATATCAAAGTGGATTATGCGCCCGGCTTTACCCTTGATCTTGGTAAGGATACCAATCTTTGCGCCGGCCAGCCCCTGAAGCTGCAGCCGGTGTACACCGGTACGGCCACTTTCCTGTGGCAGGACGGCAGCACCGCTGATAATTTTGACGTGCCTGGCGCTGGTAAGTTCTGGTTACGGGAAACGCGCAGCGGCTGCGCGGTGTCCGATACGATCAATGTTGCTGTTATCGCTTACCCGGTGGTAAGCCTGGGCAACGATACCACCCTTTGTGAAGGCAGCGAACTGCTACTGGATGCTACGAATACCGGCGTTACTTACGCCTGGCAGGATGGGACCACCGCTGCCACTTACAGTGTAATCAGTGCCGGCACCTATAGCGTTACAGCAAACCGTTCCGGATGTAAAACAACAGATGATATCAACGTAATCTACAACCCGCTTCCGGTAGTGGACCTGGGTAAAGACACCAGTCTTTGCGAGGGCTTGCCCCTGGTACTGCAAACCGCTTACACCGGCAGCCCCGATTTCCTCTGGCAGGACGGGAGCACGGCAGATAATTTCAATGTATCCGGTGCTGGTAAGTATTGGCTGCGGGAAACCCTGAATGGCTGTGCCAATTCAGATACCGTCCTGGTGGCCACCGTGGCTTATCCCGTAGTAGATTTTGGGCCCGATACCACGCTTTGCGAAGGCAATACTTTGTTGCTCAACGCTGCCGCGACCGGGGTAACCTACCGCTGGCAGGATGGCAGCAGCAATGCTTCTTATACGGTGAGCAGCGCTGGTACCTACAGCGTTACCGCAAACCGCCAGGGATGTAAAACCACCGTGGCTATTAATGTAAGCTATAGTGCCCTGCCGGTGGTAGACCTTGGGCAGGATGCCACCTATTGTACCGTACAACCGGTGGTGCTCGACGCCAGCGCCAGTGGAGGCGCCAGCTTCCTATGGCAGGATGGCTCCACTGCCTCCACATTCACTGTAGGCCAGACCGGCAAATATTGGGTGCAGGTACTCAATAATTTTGGCTGCGCCAACGCGGATACCGTACGCATCACCTATGATCTTTCCACAGATGGGAAAAGCCAGTTGGAGCACATGTGTATGAATGAACCTTTTGTACTGGATGCCGGTATTTTTACCAGCACGCCGGCCACCTACCGCTGGCAGGACGGAAGCACCACCCAGCAGCTGGTGGTACGCCAGCCCGGCCACTACATCGTGGAAGTGACCACTGCCTGCAAAACGGTAAAGGATACCATCCTGCTGGGGGTACGGGATTGCTCCTGCAAGCTGGAAATTCCCAATGCATTTTCTCCAAACGGGGACGGGCACAACGATATTTTCATGCCCAACATGAGCTATTGTGCTTTCAAAACTTATCACCTCTCGGTGTACAACCGCTGGGGTAATCTGTTGTTTGAAAGCAATGATCCGGGTATGGGATGGAACGGGACCTTTAAAGGCAGCCTTGCGGATGTGGCTACTTATGTGTACGTCCTCCAGTACCAGGCAATGGATGATTCTTCCATGCAATTGCGGAAGGGAACCGTTACGCTCTTACGGTAACCACGCCGCCGAGCATTTTGTTTTTGTACCTTGCCCCCCAAACTACAAATCCCTTGATCGCGTTTAACCAGGTCGAAAAATATTATGGCGATGTACTGGCCCTCCGCATCCCGCGGTTGTCGCTGGAGGCCGGCATCTATTGGGTGCAGGGTGCCAATGGCGCCGGCAAGACCACCTGTCTTAAAATGATGGCAGGCCTGCTGCCTTTCAAAGGCCAGGTGCTGCTCAGTGGTAGCATTGATAGCCGCAAACAACCCGTGGCCTACCGTAAAAAAGTGAACTACGCCGTAGCAGAGCCCCTCTACCCGGAATTTCTCACCGGCCGTGAACTCATCGCGCTTTACCAGCGCACCAAAGGCCCCGGTATTATCGATGCAAAGGAGCTGGCCCAGGTGCTGCATGCAGAAAGTTACCTGCATACGCCGGTAGGCACTTATTCCAGCGGCATGCTCAAAAAGCTGTCACTACTCCTGGCTTTCCTGGGCAATCCTTCCCTCATCCTGCTGGACGAGCCGCTGATCACACTGGACGCGGCCACCGTGCAGGCCATGTACAGCCTCATTAACCGCGTGCATGCGCAGGGCGTATCTTTCATGATCACTACCCACCAGGCCCTGGAAGAAGATGGGGTGCCACTTACCGGCACCCTGCAGGTGGCAGGTAAAACCATGGTCCGTTTATGATAGCGCTGCATAAAATGTTCATCGGGCGCTTTTATGTGCGCAACACCGCTTTTTTCCTGGTGCTCTTCTACCTGATGTTTGGTACCGTGGACGGAGGTAGCTTAGTGAGCTTTCACGTGGGCCTCATGAAAGGGTTCCTGACCAGTTGGGACTTCCTGGCGCTGGTACTGCTCACCTGGGGCGCATATGGGTACAAGTGCGTGTCTTTTGTGATGAAGACTTTTGTAACACCGCAATTTGCGCTGGTATACGAAACATGGGGTGTATTGCCGGCCGGTCAGCAGCGTGCCCTGGCCTTGTGGATCCAGTTTTCCATTTACCTGCCGGTACTGGTGTACAACGCGGTGGCTGGCGTGGTGGCCGTGAGGTTACATGCATGGATACCACTGGCTGTGACCATCGTTTTTAATACCGCTATGTGCATATGGCCGGTATTCCTCTACACGCGCCGCCTGCGCAATGCCGACCTGGAAGCGGCCGTACCCCGCTGGTTGCGGTGGCTGAACCGGCGCTGGATAAAGCCTTCCTGGCTGTATTATCCCTTTGAACTGGTGGTCAATCAACCCCGCCTGGTGTGGACCACCAAGGCCGCTTCTTTTGCGGTGCTTATGATCACCTTCCACTTCATGTCCGATGCCAGTTTTGATACCCGCGCCCTCATGCTGGGGGTATTGGTAATGGTAGGGCTGCACGCCATCGTTATCTTCCGCTACCGTTATTTTGAAGACCTTTCCCTCACTTTCATGCGCAACCTGCCCATCCCGCTCAGCCGCCGCTATGGCCAGTTATGGCTTACTTATGTGGTGTTGCTGCTGCCGGAGTTTGTGCTGCTGGGCGTGCATACCGCCAGGGTAGGGGCTTTCCCGCAAATGTGGATAGTGGTGAGTTACAGCGTAGCCCTTTGCATGCTGCTGCATAGCCTGTTGCTCTACCCGCGTATGGGAGAAGAGAGTTATATGCGCTGGGTGTTTGGGATCTTTTTTGTAACCCTGTTCATGATCCTGGCTTACCAGTACTTGCTCTGCCTGGCCTTACTGGTAGCGGCTTCCATTGGGGTATTTGGGCGCCAGTTCCTGCGCTATGAGCCAGTGATGGAGGAAGAGATCAAACAGTAGCCGTCGGCAGGATCAGGGTAAATACCGTTTCCTTATCCGGTACAGAATCCACCTTGATCTTGCCCCGGTGCAGTTTGATGATCTGCGCCGCCAGCGGCAGCCCCAGCCCAAACCCGTTCTCCGCGCGGTTTTCCTCAGCCCGGTAAAAAGGCCGGAAGATCTGTTCCAGCGCCTGCGGCGCAATGCCTTTGCCACTGTTGCGCACTTTCACCTGTATATCTTTGGTAACACTGAGTTCCAGGATAGCCGTTTGGTTGTCGGAATATTTACATGCATTCAGTACAATATTTTTGATGGCGCTGAATAACAATCCTTCATTGCCCAGCACCAGCAATTTTTTTTCCTCCGTGGGTAGCGCTACAAAGTCCACTTTTACATGGTAATCTGTACTGATCTTACTGATCTCTCCCGGCATGCGCAACAGGATCTCATCAATGCGCACGGGGAAAATGTCCAGTCCTGCCGGGGTGCCGGATGCTTTGGCAAACTGCAGCAAGGAGTGGGTGAGCTGGTTCAGTTTGTGCACATCTTCCCGCACGGAAAGCATCACGCGCCGGTACTCTTCTGCGCCGCGTTCCTTTTGCAGGGATACTTCCAGCTGGCTGTAAATGGAAGTGAGGGGTGTGCTCAGTTCATGTGAGGCGCTCGCAATGAACTGGCCCTGCGTGGCAAAACTTTCTTCCAGCCGGTTGAGCAGTACGTTCAGTGTTTCCGCAAGGTAGTTCCATTCATCTTTCCGGTCGCCGGTGCGGATGCGCTGGGTAAGGTTCTGCGCTTTGATGTCGTTCACGGCATCAGCCATTTTGCGGATGGGGCGCAGCAGCCGGGTGGAGAATAAATATCCTGCCGCAATGGTAATGAGAATGCCGCCAAAAAAGCAAAGCAGCAAAATAAAGTGCAACTGCTCCATATGGTCCCATCCATCCTCGTCATAGGCTGCCGCTACGAGGATCAGCGGGGTTTTGCCCTCCTGGAAATGGTAAGCCACTGCTTCTTTGCGGCCGTCGTTAAAGTACACTTCATTGCGGGTTTGGGCCGCCGCTAAAATATTTTTGCTCACGGGAAAGGGGGTAGCGCCTTTGTCGGTATACTCGTAGATCAGCTTTCCCTGGTAGTCATAGGCGGCAATGGTCTTGTTCATCATAGACACGGAAGTGGCCGCGTCAATTTTCTGGATCAGTGTTTCCCCGAAAATGTCCGACTGGTCCAGCAGGCGGGCCGTGGTCCGGGCACGGTTCACCAGCCGCGCGTCAAAGATATCCTTGCGGTTTGTGTAAGCGATGTAGTAGATGGACAGGCACACGATGAGCAGGATGGCAAACACGATGGCCGTAAAGAAGAAGGTGATCCTGAATTTTACCGGCATTTACGATGCATTTTCTTTGAGGATATAGCCCGTGCCCACCTGGGTTTGGATCAGCTTGTGGTCAAACTCCCGGTCTATCTTGTTGCGCAGGTAACTGATATATACATCTATCACATTGGTATTGCTGTCAAAGTCGGTGTCCCACACATTGATGGCAATGTCTACCCGGGAAAGCACCCGGTTCTTATTGCGCAGCATGTATTCCAGCAGTTGAAATTCTTTCAGCGTAAGGTTGATCTTTTGTCCGCTGCGGCTTATTTCCATGGTGTCCAGGTTCATTTCCAGGTCGGCGGCCTTCAGCGTATTGCCCATGGGCGTTTGCTGCTGCAGCACATGCTTCAGTTGTACCCGGATCTTCAGCAGCAGTTCCTTAAACTCAAAGGGTTTCACCATGTAATCATCGGCCCCGCTTTCATAGCCTTCCACTTTGTCATCCAGGGTGTTCAGTGCCGTGAGCATGATGATGGCCACCTTGTTGTTTTTCTGGCGGATGTAGCGGCACAGGTCATATCCGTTCACGCCGGGCAGGTTAATGTCCAGTATCACCAGGTCAAAGTCGCGGGCGCCGAAAATACGCTGCCCGATCTTCCCGTCGTAGGCCACTTCCACCTCGTACCCGTGCTCGGAAAGCCCGTATTTGAGGGTATCTGCGATCTTGCGCTCGTCCTCTACTATTAATATGTTGCCTGCTTCCATTTAAAATGAATTTCCAACGTCAGGGGAATTTCCAAGGAACAATTTCCAATATCAAGGCAATTTCCCAAAAAACAAGTTCCAATGTCAAATAAGTTCCGGGGCTCAATTTTCAATAGCAAAGCGGGTTTCTATTCCGGGAGTTCCTGCGGATGCAAGTAAGGCCCGGGGTCGGCTTTTTGCCGATGCCGCACTACCGCCTACGCCCTGGAACCTGACGTTGGACCTGTGATTTCCCCGCTATTGAAAATGGCTACCTGGTACTATCTGACCTCCAAATTTAGGGGGCCGGGTACAAAATTAAAGGCCTCTAATCTCATTTTAATGTGTCATTAATCCCCGTCTAACTCCGTGGAGATACATTGCGGAGGATTTAAAATCATGCTTCAAAAGTGCCTATGCTGCAATATTCAGGGGTAGCAAATTCCCGTTTGCCTTTGTATTCCACACATTTGAAAGATTGGATCTATTAAATAAAATTATATATGATAAAGAATGGACTGGTCCCGGTACTGGCTATGCTGGCCCTCGCCGGCTGCAAGGTGAAGGGGAATACAGAATCTGCAGAGCGGCCCCTGGCCCTGCCCGTACTGCGGGTAACGGCTACCGACACGGTGCTGCAGCAAGCCTACGTGGCGGACATACAGGCCTTGCAACATGTGGAGATCCGTGCCAAGGCGCCCGGCTTCATCGATAAGATCCTCGTAGATGAAGGCCAGACCGTAAAAAAAGGCCAGTTACTGTTCTCCATCGAAAATTCTGAATACCAGACCCAGCTTGCCCGCGCCAAAGCCGTACTGGCCAGCGCTGTAGCCGAAGCAGAGACCGCGGAGCTGGAAATGAAGCGTGTAAAGATCCTGGTAGACAAGAACGTGATCGCCAAATCTGAATATGACCTGGCAAAAGCCAAGGCCGCCGCCGCCCAGGCCCGCATTAATGAGGCGCGCTCCCAGGAGCAGGATGCCGCCATCCGCCTTTCCTACACGGATATCCGCAGCCCCTTTGATGGCGTGATAGACCGCATTCCCTTCAAACGCGGCAGCCTGGTATCTGAAGGCAACCTGCTCACCACCGTGAGCAACCTGGATGCCATCTACGCCTACTTTAATGTCAGCGAAAACGAATACCTGCGCTACGTGCAGCACCAAAAGGCCCAGCCGGATATGGACGATGTGCAACTGGTCCTCGCGGATGGCGACATTTACCCTTACCCCGGCAAGGTGGAAACCATGGAAAACGTATTTGACGAAAGCACCGGCTCCATCGCCTTCCGGGCCCGCTTCCCCAACCCCGGTAAACTCCTGAAACAAGGCGCCACCGGCAAGGTAAAGCTCACCACCAGGGCAGACAGCGTGCTGCTCATCCCGCAGAAATCCGTCTTTGAAATACAGGATAAAAACTACGTATTCCTGGTAGATAAAAATAACCAGGTAAAAATGCGCAACATAGAACCACGCAGCCGTGTCAATGACCTCATCATCGTACAATCCGGCCTGAAGGCAGGCGAAACCATCGTGTACGAAGGCCTGCAACAGGTGCGCGACGGGCAGGTGATTGCTCCGAAGCCGATTGCGATGAAATAAAAACGGTTACCTGTAACTGCTTTGAGATTGGAAATTGTCATTTGGAAATTGCTTTAGCTAATGGTCGAAACATTTATCAGACGCCCGGTCCTATCCCTGGTTATCTCTATCATATTAACACTGCTCGGGGTGCTGGCACTGCTTACGCTACCCATTGCGCAGTTCCCGGATATCGTGCCGCCCAGCGTGGTGGTCACTGCCAATTATAATGGTGCAAATGCGGAAGTGTGTGCAAAGGCAGTGGCTACCCCGCTGGAACGCGCTATCAACGGCGTGCCCGGCATGACCTACATGAACTCTGTGAGCAGCAACAACGGCACCACCCTGGTACAGGTATTCTTCCAGGTAGGCACAGACCCCGACCGTGCCGCGGTGAACGTACAAAACCGCGTCACCACGGTGCTCGATGAGCTGCCGGAAGAAGTTATCAAAGCCGGTGTAACCACAGAAAAAGAAGTGAACAGTATGCTGCTTTACCTCAATATCATGAGCAGGGACAGCAGCATGAACGAAGAGTTCATTTATAATTACGCAGACATCAACGTGCTGCCGGAGCTGAAGCGTATTGACGGCGTGGGCTTTGCCGAGATCATGGGTGCCCGCGAGTATTCCATGCGTGTGTGGCTGCACCCGGACCGTATGCTGGCTTACAACATCAGCACCGATGAGATCATTACTGCCCTGCGTGCCCAGAACATTGAAGCTGCACCGGGTACCGCAGGAGAAAACTCCGGGAAAGACCATGCCGTAAAACAATACATCCTTAAATACACCGGTAAGTTCAGCACACCGGAGGAATACCAGAACGTAGTATTGCGCGCAGATGCCGATGGCTCTGTGCTGCGCCTCAAGAACATTGCTGATATTGAGTTTGGGACGGTAAGCTATGACATGACGTCCAAGACAGACGGGCGCCCGTCTGCGTCCATCATGATCAAGCAGCGGCCGGGTAGCAATGCCAGTGATGTAATTGAAAACATCAAGGCCAAGATGGAGGAGCTGAAGACCACCAGCTTTCCACCGGGCATGGAACTGAACTACGCTTACGATGTATCCCGCTTCCTGGACGCCAGTATCCATGAGGTGTTGCGCACCCTGGTGGAGGCTTTTATCCTGGTGTTCATCGTGGTGTTTATTTTCCTGCAGGACTTCCGCTCCACGCTGATCCCTGCCCTGGCGGTGCCGGTAGCGCTGGTAGGCTCCTTGGCGTTTATGCAGCTGCTGGGTTTTTCCATCAACATGCTTACCCTGTTTGCACTGGTGCTGGCCATCGGTATCGTAGTGGACAATGCCATCGTGGTGGTGGAAGCCGTGCACGTGAAGATGACGCAGGAGCACCTGCCACCCCTGGAAGCTACTATTGCTGCCATGAAAGAGATCACCATGGCCATTATCACCATCACCCTGGTAATGTCCGCCGTGTTCATCCCCGTGGCATTTTTATCCGGCCCGGTGGGGGTGTTTTACCGGCAGTTCTCGCTTACGCTGGCCATTTCCATCGTGATCTCCGGTATCAATGCATTAACGCTTACACCAGCACTGTGCGCGCTGTTGCTGCGCCACGATCCTAGCCGGAAGCAAAACCTGCTCACCCGTTTTTACAACGTGTTCAACAAGAACTATGATAAAACAGAAAGGCGTTATGGTAAACTGGTGAGCCGTATAGCCGGCCGTAAGGCAGTGACCATGGCCATGTTTGGCTTCTTTGTGATCTGCGTGGCCGTGCTGGGAAAAGTACTGCCGGGTGGTTTCATCCCTACGGAAGACCAGGGTATGATCTACGTAAACGTAACCACCCCACCGGGTAGCACGGTAGAACGTACGGAAGAAGTGCTGGATGATATACAGGCCGTGGCATCGCAAATGGAGGTGGTGGAAAATACCAGTACCCTGGCGGGTTACAGCCTGATGAGTGACATCACCGGTGCTTCTTACGGCATGGCCATGATCAACCTCAAGATGTGGGAGCACCGGAAGGAATCCGTAGAAGAGCTGATCAAACAGCTGTACAAAAAAACAGCACATATCAGTGATGCCACCGTGGAATTTTTTGCACCCCCTACGGTGCCCGGTTTTGGTAATGCCAGTGGTTTTGAACTGCGCCTGCTGAATAAGAACCGCGGTGAAAGCCTGGAACAAACGGCCAAGGTGACCAATGACTTCATTGCCGCAATGCGGGCGGATAAGCGCATTGGCAGCGCCTTTACCAGCTTTGATCCTAACTTCCCGCAGTACCTTATCCACGTGGACCAGGAGATGGCCGCCAAAAAAGGCGTGACCATTGACAATGCCATGAGCACCCTGCAAACCCTGCTGGGCAGCTATTACGCTACTAACTTCATCCGCTTTGGGCAGATGTACAAAGTGATGCTGCAGGCCGCGCCACAATACCGTGGCAAGCCGGAAGATATCCTGAACCTGTACGTGAAGAACAACAAGGGGGAAATGGTGCCCTACGCTACCTTCATCAGGTTGGAGCGCGTGTTTGGGCCGGAGCAGATCACCCGCTATAACATGTACACCGCCTCCATGATAAATGGCGATGCGGCCACCGGTTATAGTAGTGGCGAGGCCATTGAGGCCATCCAGGAACTGGCCACTAAAAAACTGCCCCGCGGCTTCAGCTATGAATGGAGCGGCATGACGCGGGAACAGATCCTTTCCGGCAACCAGGCGGTGTATATCTTCCTCATCGTATTGGTATTTGTGTACCTGCTGCTGGCGGCCCAGTATGAAAGTTTCCTGCTGCCGCTGGCGGTGATCTTATCCTTGCCTGCAGGCATTTTCGGCTCCTTCCTGTTTTTGCAGATGACCGGCATGGATAACAATATTTATGCGCAGGTGGCCCTGGTAATGCTGGTAGGCCTGCTGAGTAAAAATGCGATCCTCATCGTGGAATTCGCCATCCAGCGCCGGTCGCACGGGCTCAGTATCCTGGAAGCGGCCAGGGAAGGCGCTATTTCCCGTTTACGCCCCATCCTCATGACCTCTTTTGCTTTCATTGCCGGGCTGGTACCGCTTTGTGTGGCCAGTGGGGCAGGGGCCATGGGCAACCGTTCCATTGGTATTGCCGCCGCGGGCGGCATGCTGATCGGTACCGTGTTCGGGTTGTTTCTCATTCCAGGTCTCTATGTGATCTTCGCCAGCATGGGCAAGAAGAAGAAGGCCGCAAAAATTAACGCACATCACGCATGACCAGATCTACAACTGCATATATAACGCTGCTAGCGGCTTTGCTGCTGGCAGGTAGTTGCAAGATGCCGCAGCCGGCCACTACGCCGGTGGTAAAGTCCCTGCCGGACAGTTTTCCGACAGGGGCCCCGGCATCGGCTGATACCGCTGCCATTGCCAGCATTTCCTGGCGCCATTTTTTTACAGACCCGCAGCTGGTATCGCTCATTGATTCCGCCCTGCATAATAATCCTGACCTGTGGATAGCGCAGGAACGCATCCGCATTGCACAGGCGCAACTGGCCATGAAACGCGCGGCCCTGCTGCCTTCTGTGAATGGCGGGATCTCTGCCGCGGCAGACCGTTACGGTGACTACACTATGAATGGTGTGGGCAATTATGATACAAACCTGTCGTCCAATATCAATAAGGACCAGCGCATCCCCACCAGTCCTACCTGGGATTATTTCATTGGCTTCCGCAGCAGCTGGGAGCTGGATATCTGGGGTAAGCTGAAGGATGAAAAGAGGGCTGCGGCCGCCCTGCTGCTGGCCACAGAAAAGGGCCGCCAGTATGGTGTTACCGCCATCGTAGCAGAAGTGGCTACGCACTATTACCGCTTGCTGGCGCTGGATAATGAGCTGGCCGTACTGCAGAAGAATATCGTGTTGCAACAAGCTGCACTGGAGGTAGTAAAAGTACAGAAAGAAGCTGGCCGTGCTACGGAGCTGGCCGTGCACCAGTTCAAGGCGCAACTGCTGCACACGCAGGCCCTGCAATACGCCACCCAGCAGGCCATTATAACGGAGCAAGCCGCCCTCAACCTGCTGGCAGGCCGCTACCCGCAGGATATTGCCCGGGATACCACCTTCTTTAAGCAGGAACTACCGGGTGCGTTGCAAACCGGCGTGCCTGCTTCCATGCTTACCCGCCGGCCAGACATACAACAGGCAGAATTGGAGCTGGTAGCGGCAAAAGCCAATGTGAGCGCCGCCCGCAAAGCATTTTTGCCCTCGCTGAACATTACGCCCTACCTGGGTTTGAACGCCTTCAGCGCTAACCTGCTTTTTGACGGGGGCTCTGTGGCAGCGGGTGCGCTGGCAGGGCTTACTACGCCCATTTTTGCACAAAACAAATTGAAAGCAGGCCATGCCATCGCCACGGCGGAGCAAAACCAGGCTTTATACCGCTACCAGCAAACATTGCTGCAGGGCTTTACGGAAGTGGTCACACAACTCCACCAGGTACGCAACCGCCGTGCGGCATTTGCCCTGAAACAACAGGAAGTAGCGGAGCTGACAGACGCAGTGTCTACGGTGAATGATCTTTACCTCACCGGCTATGCAAACTACC
Source organism: Chitinophaga parva (assembly GCF_003071345.1). Classification (NCBI taxonomy): domain Bacteria; kingdom Pseudomonadati; phylum Bacteroidota; class Chitinophagia; order Chitinophagales; family Chitinophagaceae; genus Chitinophaga; species Chitinophaga parva. The sequence goes on from NZ_QCYK01000002.1 coordinate 637,480, forward strand.
TGGAGCTGATCACGGCACAGAAAGGCGTATTGGAAGCAGAGCTTTCCCTGGCGGATGAGCGCCGGCAGGTACTGGAAGGCGTGATAAGCCTGTACCGCGCACTGGGCGGAGGCTGGGATGAAAACAGGCATTAACGGGTTTACCTATAATTTGTAGCTGTAGGGTTGAAGACAGGGCTGCTTTCCGGAAGGGGGCAGCCTTTTTTGTGTTATTTATGTATTTTAAGCGCGTCTGAAAATATATGTCATGAAGCCACTGTTGCTCTGTTTATGCCTCCTGCCTGTTACTGTTTTGGGACAAAGCAGGTTTATCAAGGTGAAAGAAGAACTGGTCTTTACTGATCCTCCTTTTGCACAATGCCATGCCTCCACGCTGTTGGAAACCCGCCCGGGAAGCCTGCTGCTGGCGGTGTTTGGCGGTGCGCATGAGGGCGCGGCCGGTGTGGCTATCTGGGCCAGCCACCATGAAAAAGGCGCCTGGCAGCAACCTGTTAAAGTAGCGGATGGCATGCTCCCGGCAACCGGCGTTTCCGCAGGGGGCAGCCTTCCCCCGGGAGTAGGCAAGGGGGGCGACCTTTCCCCGGCGGACAGCAGTAGTGGCAATTATCCCTGCTGGAACCCGGTGTTATTCAAACCAGGCAATAGCATCCTGTGGTTGTTTTACAAAGTAGGCCCAAACCCCAGGGAGTGGTGGGGCATGCTCAAAACTTCAGCAGATGATGGTAAGACATGGGGCGCCGCAAACCCGCTGCCGGTGGGCATCCTGGGGCCTGTTAAGAACAAGCCGGTGCGCCTGGCGGATGGCACTATCCTGGCGCCGTCCAGCGTGGAGGTATCGGAGCAGCGCTGGCAGGCGCATATAGAACGGTCAACGGATGGAGGGCGGCACTGGCAGTTCATCCCCATTGATACGGCCAATGCCGCAAAGGTGATCCAGCCCAGCATTTTACAATATCCCGGCCATCACCTGCAGGTGCTGTGCCGCAGCAACCAGGATAAGATTATGACGGCATGGAGCCATGACGATGGCCTTACCTGGGGCAAGCTGGCGCCCACCACGCTGCCCAATCCCAATTCCGGCACAGATGCCGTGACGCTCAAAAGCGGTACCCAGCTGCTGGTGTACAACCCCACCATGCAGGGCCGGGAATGGTTCAATAGCCGGGGCAAGCTGGCCGTGGCGGTGTCAAAAGATGGCGTGCACTGGCAGCAGGTGCTGGTGCTGGAAGACGGAAGCAATGATACCAATGAATACAGCTACCCCGCTGTGATCCAGGCACAGGATGGACTGGTACACATCAGCTACACCTATAACCGGAAGAATGTGAAACACGTAGTGGTAAAGGAAGTGCCCGTACATTAAGCAATGAAGGCACAGGAAGATCCCAAGCCGGTGGATTTAGATCCGCGGCTCTTTCGTCAGGAACTTGCGCTGGATCACGGTTTGCACCGGCTGGCCACTGATCTTGCTTTCCAGCCAGGAAATAATATCCAGGTACAGGAAAGAGCGGCGTTCATAAGGATTCCTGGAAATAAGCACCAGCCTTTCTTTGAGGTCAATAAAGGCCTCCTTCAGCGCCTTCGGATTGGCATAGATATTTTTACGCAGGAACTTCAGTATCTCTTCCATTACCTGGCCTAAATCCTTGTTCTTGGAAATAAAGTGGTATACAGATTTGATGAGGTATTCCACCAGGCTGTAATTTTCCAGCTCATAATGCGCAATAAGGTGCAGGATGCGCGCAAAGCATTGTATATCCGCCCGGAGGTTGCCAATGCGCAGGTTGATGATCTTATTCAGGTACACAATGGCATTGTTGTTATCCCCGCTGCCGAAATACAGGCAGGCAATCTTGTAATAGAACACCAGTACCCGGTGCTGGTCCAGCTTCAACTGGTGCTCCACGATGCCTTGTTCCAGAGAAGGGATCAGCTCTAAACCCTGGCTGAACGTGCCTTCCAGGAAGTGATGGTTCAGCTTTGCCGTGTACAGGTATACAAACGCGGTGGTACGGGTATTTTCATTGAAGGTTTCGTTATTGGCTTCGATGAATGATTCCAGTTCGTGCAGCGCCTGCACAAATTTGTGCTCATTCATGTTGAAGAAATGCGCCGTAAGCAGGTTGTGCATAGCCTTAATGTACAGGCCCACATCGGTTTGCAGCAGGGAAGGGTATTCGTCAAAAAGGTTGACCCATTTCTGCGTGTACCGGTAAAAGAGCAGGAAGTCCTGCAAAATATAGTAGTACCAGGAATAGGCCTGGTAGAGGTAGATCTTCTGGTAAAAATTGAGCTCAGCGGTCTTTACTTCCGGCTTGTTCTCTTCAAAAAAGGTGATCACTTCGTTGGCATCCTCGCTGCCGCGGGCATGGCCCAGTTTCAGGTACAGCCCATACATGCGCAGGGCCAGGGTGGACAGTTTGCTGATATTGGCCAGCTGGTGCTCTACCGCCTGGCTTTCTTCGGAAAGCTGCTCGGCGCGGTTTTCCAGGCTGCGGGTGATATGGCGGCCTTCAATGAGTTTTTCAAATTCAATGATCTCGTAGCAGAGCATCACTTCCCCGCGCTCATTGGCGGCCGTTTTGGTGCGGGCCAGCAGCTTCAGGCTTTGGTTGTACAGGCCCTTGTTGTACAGCACCCGGGCATAGTCCAGCTGTTCCCGCAGCTCAATGAGGGGATCTTTCTGCTTGTACAGCAGGCGGAGGCTCATGAGCAAATGCTTGTACAGGTGGGCTTTTACGTTGGAGAGCTGTTGTTTTTTTATGTCAGGTATTTTCCGGAGAATGGCGTCTTCATCATAGTCCTTAAGCTTATCCAGCACGTTGAATAACTGGATGAAAAGCACGTCTTCCTTGGCATTGTCCCGGTTAAAGGCCAACTGGAAATTCCGCTTTTCGGCTTTCGTTAGCGTTTTTATTAATATGAAGAGTGCGTCGTTTTGACTGTTGGACATCGTTTATTAAGTGATGTAAATTCTTAATTTACAATTGGTTAGCTAAAATGGAACGTGGTTAAAAATCGTAAAAACAGCAAATATAGGGAGCAGTCCCTTACGGCTGGTGATTAGATTTGAGTTAAAGAACTCATAGATAACAAATTTAGCGATTTTAGCTAAAGCCACCTTATAAACGCAATTACCGAAGATGGGAAAAACACTGGTAGACAAAATTTGGGATGCCCACGTCGTGGTCAGCAAGCCTGGCTTTCCGGACGTATTGTACATCAACACGCACTTTATCCATGAAGTAACCAGCCCGCAGGCTTTTGATGGCCTGCGCCGGCGCGGCCTGCCGGTGTACCGCACTGCCAAGACCCACGCCACGGCGGACCACAACGTACCCACCGTAGACCAGCACCTGCCCATCAAGGAGGCCCTGAGCCGCCACCAGGTGGAAATGCTGTCCAGTAACACTGCCGAATTTGGCGTAGAGCTGTATGGCCTGGGGCACCCGTACCAGGGCATTGTGCATGTGATAGGCCCGGAGCTGGGCATCACCCTGCCGGGTATGACCATCGTGTGCGGCGACAGCCACACCAGTACCCACGGGGCTTTTGGCGCCATTGCCTTCGGCATTGGTACCTCCGAGGTAGAAGAAGTACTGGCCACCCAGTGCATTCTCCAGTACCGCCCCAAGCGCATGAAAATCGAGATCAACGGCCAGCTGAAAAAAGGCGTTGTGTCTAAAGATATTATCCTCTACATCATTTCCCAGATCTCTGCCGCCGGTGGTACCGGTTACTTCGTGGAGTTTGCCGGTGAAGCCATCCGCAGCCTCTCCATGGAAGCCCGCATGACCATCTGCAACATGAGCATTGAAATGGGCGCCCGCGGCGGCCTTATCGCCCCGGACGATACTACTTTTGACTACCTCAAAGGCCGTGAGTTTGCCCCCAAAGGCGCGGACTGGGACAAGGCCCTGGCTTACTGGAAAACCCTGTACTCTGACGCGGACGCCCAGTTTGACAAGGTGCTCACTTTTGATGCGGCCAGCATTGAGCCCATGATCACCTACGGTACTAACCCGGGTATGGGCATTGGCATCACCCAGCACATTCCCGCCGTGGAAGCCCTGGACGAAAAAGAAAAAACGTCTTTCAGGAAATCACTGGAATATATGGACCTGCAGCCGGGTACCGGCCTGCTGGGCAAGAAAGTGGATTACGTGTTCATCGGCAGCTGCACCAACAGCCGCATTGAAGACCTCCGCATGGTAGCCGAATTTGTAAAAGGCAAGAAAAAGGCCGACGACGTGACCGTATGGATCGTGCCCGGCTCCAAGCAGGTAGAAGCCCAGGCCAAGGCTGAAGGCATCCATGAAATTTTTGAAGCCGCGGGCTTCCACCTCCGTGAGCCCGGCTGCTCCGCCTGCCTGGGTATGAACGAGGACAAGATCCCCGCCGGCATGTACTGTGTCTCCACTTCCAACCGCAACTTTGAAGGACGCCAGGGCCCCAACGCCCGCACCTTCCTGGCCAGCCCCCTGACCGCCGCTGCTGCCGCCATCACGGGTAAGGTGACGGATGTGAGGGAGTGGCTGTAAAATGGTCCTAGGTCTTATGCCCTAAGTCCTAGGTACCGGCAAGCGAAACAATTACTTGATGTTTTAAAGGTACCTGGGACCTAAAACCTGGGACCTGAGCCAAATTTTATCAACATGTCATGGAACGCAGATTTATATAAGAACCAGCACGCTTTTGTTTTCCAATATGGCGAAAGCCTGCTGGAGTGGCTGCAGCCCAAGGCCGGTGAGCAGATCATTGACCTGGGTTGCGGCACCGGTGAGCTCACTGCGAAGATCGCGGAGAGCGGGGCTTCGGTAGTGGGGCTGGATGCATCGGCCAATATGATTGCCAGTGCAAAGGACCACTATCCGAATGTGCACTTTGAAGTGGCGGATATTACCAAATTCACGGTGGAACAGCCGGTGGATGCTATCTTCTCCAACGCTACCCTGCACTGGGTAAAAAAGAAGAAGAAAGCTGCCGCCCGCATGTACGCCGCACTGAAGCCCGGTGGACGCCTGGTGCTGGAAATGGGAGGGAAGGATAACATTGCCTCCATCCTGGCCGGCCTCAAAAAAGTGCTCACCAAACATGGCTACACCTACGAGCCTTACTGGTACTTTCCCTCCGTGGCCGAGTATACCAAAGTGCTGGAAAATGCAGGCTTCCGGGTGAACCGCGTAGTATATTTTGACCGCCCCACCCAGCTGAGCGACGCCCAAAACGGCGTGGCGGTGTGGCTGCGAATGTTTGGTGCCGGCTTCCTTACCCACGTACCGGAAGACGAAAGAGAAAAGATCCTCCAGGAAGTGAACGACCTGGTGGTACCTCACCTCCTCAAAGACGGGGTGCTGTACGCAGACTACCACCGCCTGCGCGTAGAAGCAGTGAAATTGTAAAAATGGTTCCGGTCTTATGTACCGGGCCCCGCGACCTAAGACAAAAATTCAAGATCATTACAAAGCATGAAAAAAATATTCAAACACCTCGTTTCCAGCGTAGTGCCGGTAAACATTGAAAACATCGATACGGACCAGATCATTCCTGCCCGTTTCCTGAAAGCCACCACCCGTGAGGGTTTTGGCGAAAACCTGTTCCGCGACTGGCGTTATGATGCCAACAACCAGCCCAAACCGGATTTTGTGCTGAACAACCCGGTCTACAGCGGCGAGATCCTGGTAGCGGCTAAGAACTTCGGTTGCGGCAGCTCCCGTGAGCACGCCGCCTGGGCCATTGCCGATGCCGGTTTTAAAGTAGTGATCAGCAGCTTTTTTGCAGACATCTTCAAAGGCAATGCCCTCAACAACTTTGTACTGGCTGCACAGGTGAGCGATGATTTCCTGGCAAAGATCTTTGCCGCCGTGGAGGCCGATCCCAAAGCACAGCTGGAAGTAGACCTGGAAAACCAGTTTGTAAAGATCGTATCCACCGGTGAGCAGGAAAACTTTGACATCAACCCGTACAAAAAGGCCTGCCTCATGAACGGTTATGATGACATTGACTACATCCTCAGCCTGAAAAAGGACATAGAAGCGTACGAAGCCACCCGGGAATTTAATTTTTAAAATCGTACAGCGTACAACGTACAGCGTACAACGTACAACGATTACATTAACAATCTGACAATCCAACAATCTAGCAATCTAAATGAGCGTTGACAAAAAGATCCTGGTCATTCCCGGGGACGGAATTGGACAAGAAGTAACCACCTGGGGACAGAAAGTATTGACGGCCATTGCCAGCAACTACCGCCACAACTTCACTTTCGAAGAAGCGCTGATGGGCCACGTAGCCATTGAAGCCACCGGCAATCCCCTGCCCGATGAAACCCTGGAAAAGGCGCGCCGCAGTGATGCCATTCTCTTTGGTGCCATTGGCCACGCGAAATACGATAACGATCCCACGCTGAAAGTAAGACCCGAACAGGGCCTGCTGAAGATCAGGAAAGAACTGGGCCTGTATGCTAACCTGCGCCCCATCAAGCTGTTTGATGAACTGCTGGAAGCTTCCAGCATCAAGCCGGAGATCCTCCGGGGTGCAGATATCCTCTTCTTCCGTGAGCTGACCGGCGACGTATATTTCGGGGAAAAGAAGCGCAGCGAAGACCGCAACACCGCGTCTGACCTGATGATCTATCACCGCTATGAAGTAGAGCGCATTGCCCACAAAGCATTTGCCGCCGCGCAGACCCGCCGCAAAAAACTTTGCTCTGTAGATAAAGCCAATGTGCTGGAAGCCTCCCGCCTGTGGCGCGAAGTGGTACAGGAAGTGGCCAGGCAATATCCCGATGTGGAAACGGAACACATGTTCATTGACAACGCCGCCATGCAGCTGATCAAAGATCCCAAACGCTTTGATGTGGTGCTCACGGCCAACCTGTTTGGCGACATCCTCACCGATGAGGCATCCCAGATCGCAGGGTCCATGGGCATGCTGGCATCTGCATCCGTAGGCGATACCATTGGTTTCTATGAGCCCATTCACGGTTCCGCGCACGACATAGCCGGTAAAGGCATTGCCAACCCGCTGGCGTCTATCCTTTCCGCTGCCCTCATGCTGGACATTTCTTTTGGCCTGAAAGAAGAAAGCTCCCGCGTGATCAAGGCCGTGGAAGCCACGCTGCGCCAGGGTTACAGGACCATGGACATTGCCAATAAACATACGCCGAACGACCTGTACCTGAGCACTGACCAGATGGGTGCCAAGGTGCTGGAAAACCTGAACTAAGCCTCCTTACCATTCCGATCAACCGACATAAATACAGCAACTATGAGCGATAAGAATCGTGTATATATTTTCGATACCACCCTGCGCGATGGTGAGCAGGTGCCGGGCTGCCAGCTCACTACCGTAGAAAAGATCGTCATTGCCAAAAAACTGGAAGCACTCGGTGTAGACGTGATCGAAGCAGGCTTCCCCATCTCCAGCCCCGGCGACTTCCAGAGCGTGGTGGAGATATCCAAAGCCGTGTCTGAGCCCGTGATCTGCGCACTTACCCGCGCTAACACCAAGGACATTGACGCTGCCGCAGACGCCCTGCAATACGCTAAGCGCAAACGCATCCACACCGGCATTGGTGCGTCTGACATGCATATCAAGTACAAGTTCAACAGCACCCGGGATGAGATCCTGCAGCGTGCGGTAGACGCTGTGAAGTATGCAAAGAAATACGTGGAAGACATCGAGTTCTACGCAGAAGACGCCGGCCGCGCGGACAATGAATACCTGGCCCGCATGATCGAAGCGGTGATTGCCGCCGGTGCCACCGTGGTAAACATCCCGGACACCAATGGCTACTGCCTGCCGGACCAGTATGGCGCCAAGATCAAATACCTGGTAGACCATGTGAAGAACATTGATAAAGCCATTATTTCTGTACACTGCCATAACGACCTGGGACTGGCTACCGCCAATACTATTGCCGGTATCATGAACGGCGCCCGCCAGGCGGAATGTACCATTAACGGTATTGGTGAAAGAGCGGGTAACACTTCCCTGGAAGAAGTGGCCATGATCCTGCAAACCCACCATGCATTGGGTTACCACACCGGTATCCAGAGCAAGAACATCTACGAGATCAGCAAGTCTGTAGAGAATATGATGCGCATGCCTGTGCAGCCCAACAAAGCCATCGTGGGCCGCAACGCCTTTGCACACAGCTCCGGCATTCACCAGGATGGTGTGCTCAAGCACCGCGAAAATTACGAGATCCTCAACCCGGAAGATGTAGGCATCAGCTCCAATTCCATTATCCTCACCGCCCGCAGCGGCCGTCATGCCCTGAAGCACCACCTGGAGCGCCTGGGCTACAAGCTGGATAAAGTGAACCTGGACGAAGTGTACAACCGCTTCCTGGTAGTAGCAGATAAAAAGAAAGAAATTGCCGACAGTGACCTGCTGGAACTGATGGGCGATGGTGATAGCAACAACTACGACGATAAGGCCATCAAAGTGACCCTGCTGCAGGTAGTGTGTGGCGATCCGCTGCGCCCCATGGCCACCGTGCGGCTGAAGGTGAACGGGGAGGAGAAGGAAGCCAGCTCCGCCGGCAATGGACCTGTGAATGCCACGATCAACGCCATCCAGGAGATCATCAAAGACACCATCGAGATCGATGAATTGAGTATCCAGGCCATGCACGGTGGCAGTGCGGATGTGAGCAAGGTGAACATGCGCGTGCAGCACAAGGGACAGTCGTTCTACGGCTTCGGTTACAGCACCGACATCGTGAATGCTTCTGTAAACGCTTACGTGGACGCGCTGAACAAGATCTACTAAACGCCAAACTTTATAGTCGTAAAAAAGGCCGTCTCCGCAAAGGAAGACGGCCTTTTTATTTGCCTTGGGAAAATGGTGGCTTATTTGTTGAAAACCGCTACCAGCCTGGTAAAGGCCACACTGCGTTTACTATTCACCACAAAAAGGTAAATGCCATTGTGCAGGGATGCAATATTCAACGGCACGTTGTTGCCCATGGCCCGGGTTTGCAGCACGCGCTGCCCGTTCAGTGCATATACATCTACCAGGTAATTTTCACTGGGGTCCGGGCCATCCAGGTAGATGGTGCCGGAAGCAGGATTGGGGTAGAGGTACTTGCAGGGAGCTGCGCCACCATGGCCATTTTGAGACGGCGGTGTTTTCACCGGTGCTTCGTCAGGGTAGGTGAAGGGATAGTCAATGCGTGCCTGCTGGAACTGGATCTCCAGCTGGTCTGTCCAGCCAAAAGCGGTATCTGCCTGTTGCTTCAGGTTATAGCCTGCAGCGCCACTCCAGAAGTGCACAAACTCGCCCATGTTCATGCTCTTGGAGTAAGCCCCGTCATGCTGCGGGAAGTATTGCGATACCAGGAGGAAATACCGGGACAGGGCCTGGCTGGAATCTGCAGAACGGTCATAGATGGGGTAGAACCAGTTCTTGAACCACTGCGTGTTCTTGCGCGGAAAATCATCGTACTGGGTCTGCATCTGCGTGTACAGGTCGTTTTTCAGGTAGGCGTATGCAGGGCCCATGTGGTTGTACACGTCATACACGAAGATCTCCGCCCATTTGCTGTCGCCCCAGAGGCCAAAGGCAGGCGATCCCCATACATCATCAGCAGATCCTTCCACGATATGGCACATCTCGTGCACGCTGGCGCCATGGTTCCAGTTGCCGGTATCGGCCCAGTTGCCCGCTACATCTGTGACGTTGCGGTAGTCGTGCGATGAATCAAAGACCACGGAGGGGTGCCCGCCACTGTAAATGCTGGTGGGCGGCATGCTATGCAGTACCACGTACAGGCGCGGATCGCAGAAAGAGCCGTAGTTCTTTTTTACATACTGCCACGCGGAGGTGTAGAAGGCTTTCGTCCACTCGCTTTGCTGGCGGTCCACCGCGTAGTCAAAGTACATGGCAATGTCATTGTTCATATACACGCGGTCCAGCAGGGCGCGGTGCTCATACCAGTGTTCCTGCCAGGTGGCTGGTGGTGCATCCGGTACGGTACGTGCGCTGGCATAGGCCCACGCAGAAGTACCATAGGCATTTTCTGCGCGCAGGCGGTAATAATATTGCGTCATAGGATGTAGGTGGCGGTGGAAGTATGCGGAACTGTTGGCATCCAGCGCCACTTCGCTGTTCCAGTGCAGGCTGTCTGCGGAATATTGCAACACGTACCCCGTTTCATTCATCGCACTGTCTGTCCAGGACAGGGCCAGCTGGTAGGGTGAGTTGCCGTACACCTGGAACAGGCCTGGCTTTGCGGGCTTGTTTTTATTCACCTGGCCGTTGCCATCGCCCATCAGCTGGAAGTCCGCCAGTTGCAGGTCATTACCGCCAATGCTGGTAAGGATGCGCAGGCGGTAGTACTTGTAACTTTTGGTATTGGTGAGCGGGTACAGTTTGCGTTGGTGCCGGTCTATGAAATACTCCATGTGGCGGGTGTCCAGCGGCGTCCAGTTACTGCTGTCTGCAGAAGCTTCCAGCACCCAGTCGTATGGATCACGCTCCGGCGCATCATTGCCGGAAGTAACAGCGTATTGCTTTGCGGTAGCGCCCCCATCCAGCACATAGGTAAGGTTGTCAAAGCTGCGGTAGCAGTACAACTTGGTGTAGATGTTATCATCAAAGGCCTGTTGTATGCCTTCTGCATTCCGGATGTTCCAGGTGTCATACACCCGCTTGTCGGCAAAGCGGTTCAGGCTGGGCAGATCCGCCAGGGTGTTGGATCTTGCGGATACCGTTGGGGAGGGTTTGGACACCCCGTTGCTATCCAGTACGCGCAGGCGGTAGAGCAGCAGTGCATTAGAGCGCACGTTTGCATCCGTGTATTGTTTGGCCGGCAGGGCAGCGGTGTCTATCGTTACAAAGTGGATGCCGTCATCACTGCGGCTTATCACCATGCCTTTGGCTTTTTCATTGCCGGCATTGCTCCATCGGATCACTACATCCTGGCGCTGTGCTTTGGCTGTAGGCACGGGCGGGGTAAGGTCATTGGAGTAATCCATCAGTTCCAGCTCCGCGATCTCGGTAACGGGGCTGCCGCTGTTGAAGAAGATAATAAGTTGGTACGATGTGTAAGGTACCGGGCTCGCAATCTTAAAAACCTTGCGTTCACCCGCGGTAAAGGATATGCCAAACTCCGCGTCCAGTGCGGTCCATGCTTTGCCATCCGGCGCACCAAAGAGCATCCAGCCGGCTGGATTGCGGGCCAGGGAATCTGTGCCCACAGTAATGGCATAGCGCAGTACTTCACTCACTTGGTCGCTTTGATAGGTGATGTGGATCTGCTGGCTGGCTGGCGCTATGTACGAAGTAGCAGTGTTGCCATCCGCCAGTTTGGAAATACCCTGGGCAGGGTCGGCCGGTTCAAAATCAGTGGTCAGCGTGCCGCCATCCCGCAGGATGTTTTGTGCGCACACTTCCCCCGTTGCGCACAGCAATGCCATGCACAAGGCAGCTTTGTGTAAAAAGGAATGCATAAAAATGGGTTTACCTAAACGACCCCGGTGATTCGCTCGTTTGGTTGGTTAAAAATGAAATGCTGTCTTTTTGCTGAAAACAAGCGTTTGCTGAAAATGGATACTGGTTGATTAAATAATGATTGGTTGAAATTGATGGGCTGAAAACAAAAAGCAATGTAAAATACAACCCATAATGCTGGAATGCAACCCCGCTTGCTTTTATTTTTTCAGCCCGTTAAAAAATCATCAGCCTTCGGCAAAAAACAATTGCTGACTGGCCAGCGGATTAAGTATTTTGCCCACATAAAATTTCGCGTTATGGAATTGTTTCAGTTAAATGGGAAAAAGGCCGTGGTAACCGGCGGTGGCAGCGGCATAGGCCAGGCCATCGCTACGGTGTTTGCCGCCCGGGGTGCGCAGGTGCATATCCTGGAGCTCAATGCAACTGCTGCCATGAGCACCCTTGAAACCATTGAGAAAGCAGGTGGCAAGGCAGAAGTATATGCCTGCAACGTGGCCGACCAGGCAGAGGTGATCAAGGCCATGGAAGCCATTGGCGGTATAGACATCCTTGTAAACTGTGCCGGCATTGCCCATGTAGGCAAGCTGGAAACCACTTCAGAATTTGATTTTGACCGGGTATACAGCGTAAATGTAAAAGGCACGTACAACTGTATGTTTGCCGCCATTCCCCAACTGCGCAAGCAAGGGGGCGGTGTGATCCTCAACGTAGCCAGCATTGCATCTACCGTGGGCATTACAGACCGTTTTGCTTATTCCATGAGTAAGGGCGCGGTGCTGACCATGACGCTCTCCGTGGCACGGGATTACCTGGCAGAGAACATCCGTTGCAACTGTATATCGCCCGCGAGGGTGCACACGCCTTTTGTAGACGGGTTCATTGCCAAAAACTATCCCGGCCGCGAGGCAGAAATGTTTGAAAAGCTGAGCAAGTCACAGCCCATAGGCCGCATGGCCAAGCCAGAAGAGGTGGCCTGGCTGGCCCTCTACCTCTGCTCTGACCAGGCTGGTTTTATCACCGGTACGGACTACCCGATAGACGGGGGCTTTATCCGGCTCAACAATTAACGCTTCGTTAAAAATGCAAGGGCGCTGGACAAATTGCAGTTTGTTTGTATTTTGGCTGGCGTAATACAGGTAAAAACCCCCTGTGATAGTCCTCATCTCATTTTGCAAACATGCGTTACAATTTAGGTCTCATCCTGCCACTTTTGTTCATCCTGGCCGCCTGCAGCCAGCAACCTGCCAGGACCAGCGCCAGCACGGATACATATTTTGATAAGGATTCCAACTTCCTGCCGGTGCCGGCCGGGGGTAATGTCCAGGTCAATATCGGCTCCCTGGACAAGGAAGAACAACTGGTGACCATCAAGGCTAACATTGCCGGCCAGCAGAACGAAAAAGTATTTTCCGTACCGGTGTCCAATGCGATGGACACCGCGGAACTGTATAAGTTTGTATGGGATACCGCTACCAGCTGCTATATCGCGGTGATGAAAAAGAACATGCAGCCGCGTTATTTCCACGCCAGCATTAAGGAGGGAGACCTGAAGATCCTGCAGGTAGGTACGCCGCCCATGCGCATCAGCGATTATGCAGACCGCCTCTACGCGGCAGATTCCATTGGCCGTAAAATGGTGAAAAGCCTGCGCCGCCGTGTACAAAGCGGCTCCGTGCTGGAAGACCTGGTGATAGAGACCAAACAGGTGCAGCCGGACCATGTGGTGATGACGGTGGCCTATGGCGCAGTTTCCAAAACAGATACCCTGCTGGTGCCCCACACGCTCAATGCGGGTGTACTGGGCACAGACAAGCCGGAAGAGGTGTCCTACGGCGTGCTGCAGGACGGCCGCTTTGTGCCTTTGTATAATATCCAGGTGGATGCCGGGCAATTGCGGCTCAAACAAATCAACAAGTTCAACGGTGCTTCGGCCACAGACCGGACGGAGCCTGTACAATCAAAATAGCATATGAAACTGATCAGGTTTGGATTACCGGGACAAGAAAAACCGGGTGTAGCAACGGCCGATGGCATGCTGGATGTAAGCGCCTTTGGCGAAGATTTTGGCGAACGTTTTTTTGAGACCAATGGCGTGGCCCGCCTGGCGGAATGGCTGGCGGCTAACGCTGCTGCCTGCCCCAAAGTGCCTGCAGCTGCACGTTTGGGCGCACCTTTCCAGCGCCCCTCCAAGATCGTGTGCATTGGGCTGAACTACAGTGATCATGCCGCGGAAACCGGCGCCCCCATTCCCAAGGAGCCCATCGTGTTCTTCAAAAGCACTTCCGCCCTGGCAGGCCCTGACGATAACCTGGTGATCCCGAAGAACAGCCAGAAAACAGACTGGGAAGTGGAACTGGCCATCGTGATCGGGAAAAAAGCAACGTATGTGAATGAGGCAGAAGCGCTGCAATACGTGGCCGGCTACTGCCTGCACAATGATTACAGTGAGCGTGCCTGGCAGATGGAGCGCGGCGGTCAATGGGTGAAAGGCAAGAGTGCCGACACCTTTGCCCCCCTGGGCCCCTGGCTGGCCACGCCCGATGAAATAGCCGATGTACACCAGCTGCGCCTGTGGCTGAAAGTGAACGGCAAAACCATGCAGGACGGCAATACAAAGAATCTCATCTTCAACGTGCCTTTCCTGGTGGCTTACCTGAGCCAGTTTATGACACTGCTCCCGGGAGACGTGATCTCCACCGGCACTCCCGCGGGTGTAGGCCTGGGCATGAACCCCCAGGTGTACCTGCAGCCTGGTGATGTGGTAGAACTGGGCATAGACGGCCTGGGGAGCGCTACCCAGCACGTGGTGGCCTTCCAATAATGATTGCTGAATTTATGGTGCAAAAGCATAAGCCGTAAGCTGCTTGTTAGCTGCGGGTTATGCTTTTGTGTTTTTATGCAGACGGCTTGGCGCTTTGCATTTAAGGATGTAACTTTCTGCGAAAGATTATTCCTATGAGGCGCTGGCTATGCTGCTTAGTCATTCTCGCATTGGCGGGATGTTCCAAGAGTTCTGATAACAGGAGGTTTGGGAACAATTCTATTCAAATTTCCATTAGCAGCGTTGTAAACGGCCACCCGCTTGTGCTCAAAGACAGCACCTATCATAATGCCATTGGCGAAGCCTTTACCGTTACTACCTTCCGTTACTATCTCAGTAACTTTTCCCTGACCACTTCTACCGGCTCCGTGACCCCGCTACCAAACACGTATTTTCTCGTGAATGAGGCAGACAGCAACTCCCGTACCCTGCTTATTACCGGTGTGCCGAACGATGCGTATGCGGCGCTGAATTTCCTGGTCGGGGTAGACAGTCTTACCCAGGCAGGCGGCCCGAAAGATGGTGCCCTGGATGTGGTGAATGGCATGTATTGGAGCTGGAACAGCGGGTATATCAATGCCAAGTTTGAAGGCACTTCCCCCGTGTCCACCGCGCCGGGCCATATTTTACAGTTCCATATTGGCGGCTTCCAGGCGCCTTATAATACCATCCGCTCCGTAAGTCTGCCCCTGGCGCAGCCCCAGGTATGGGCTGGCGGTGCACACCTGGTAAAAGCCACTGCGGACCTGTACCGCTGGTTCAATGTGCCCAATGCGATCAGCTTCGCTAAATTTTATGGCACCATGGAGCCTGATGCAGACGCCGTGAAAGTGGCGGATAATTACCAGCAGATGTTCACCATCACCAGCATTACCACCCCATGATCCGTAAAGCCACAGCAGTTGCTCTCCTGATCGCAGCCTGCTGGGCCGTGCTGGTCATCGCGTGCCGGCATGATGATGCCTTGGTATCTGCACCACACGCGTATCAGCTGGAACTGCCGGATAATTTCCCGCCGGTGCAATATGATTTTTCCCAGAACCCGCTTACGAAGGAAGGCATTGCCCTGGGCCGGGCCATCTTTTACGATCCCAAGTTATCGGCAGACAGCCAGGTGTCCTGCGCCTTTTGCCACCAGCAGTATGCAGCCTTTGGCCACTACGATCATGCGCTGAGCCACGGCGTGTATAACCGCATTGGCACCCGCACGGTGCCCAGTATCTTTAACATGATCTGGAGCAAAAGTTTTATGTGGGATGGTGGTGTGATCAACCTGGATATGCAGCCGCTTACGCCGCTTACGGATCATAATGAAATGGGAGAGGACCTGCCTGTGGTATTGAAAAACATGCAGGGAAACGCGCAGTATAAAAAAATGTTCAAAGCGGCTTTTGGTACCGAGGAAGTGACCAGCCAGCGCATGTTTCATGCGGTGATCCAGTTTGTGGCCACGCTCAATAGTTTTAACAGCCGCTATGACAGCGTGATGGCGGGTAAGGCTACCTTCAGCCAGGAAGAAGCCGCAGGTTACCAGCTCTACCAGCAGAAATGCGCCGCCTGTCACAAAGAGCCCTTGTTTACAGATGGCAGTTTCCGCAACAATGGGCTGCCCGTGCAGCCCGCACTGAACGATTCCGGCCGCATGCGCATCACTAAAAGCCAGGATGATTACCTGAAGTTCAAGGTGCCCTCCCTGCGCAATATCATCCGCACCCAACCCTACATGCACGATGGGCGCTTTTTCGATATTTACAATGTGTTTGCCCACTATGACCATGGCATTGTGCGGTCTGCCACCCTGGACCCTTTGCTGCAAAATGGCATCCCCCTGGACGCCGGCCAGCAGCGCCAGCTATATCTTTTTTTAAATACCCTCACGGATTACAAACTGCTGAACGACAAGTCGCTGGCTGATCCTGCCACGCCGCAGTAGCAGTGCCTGCTCTCAATTTTAACATTTAGAAGCCCGCTTTGGTACAGTGTTTGGCCCTCCGGTGTTATGAAACGGACATACTTGAAATGGTTCAAGCGGGCCGGGGTATTGGTTTTCAGCTTATTGCTGCGCCTGCCCTTTGTGCACGGGGAACCCATCAAATTGAAGAAAAGTGCGAGTAGTGGCGTGGCCAGTTTCTATGCAGACAAATTCAACGGCCGCCGTACCGCAAACGGTGAACGCTTCAGCAACCAGGGATTTACGGCGGCACACAACACCCTGCCCTTGGGTACCGTAGTAAAAGTAACCAATGAGCAGAATGGTAAAACGGTGTTTGTGCGCATCACAGACCGGCTGGCGCGGACCAATCACCGCATGATAGATCTTACGCAGCGGGCTGCCCGGGAACTGGGCTTCCTGCACAAAGGAGTAGCACACGTGAAGCTGGAAATATCAAAAGGGGAAGACCTGGCGGATACTTTCAGAAGCTCCTGGCTGAGGCCTTTTTATTGGGGCAACGCTTAAACATTTACATAGTTCTCACATTGTAGCAAATTGAGATTCTCCCAGAAAAAAACGCAGCCGTCCAAGCTGCGTTTTTTGTTGTTTCAATGTTTTTTGTGATGCTTCCAGCAGGTGACCACGTGGTCATCCACCATCCCCACCGCCTGCATAAAGGAATAACAGATCGTACTTCCTACGAACTTGAAGCCCCGTTTTAACAGGTCCTTGCTCATGGCATCGGAGATGGCTGTTTTAGCGGGCACTTCTCCCATGCTTTTGCGGCTATGCAGCAGTGGCTTATGGTCTACAAAGCCCCAGATATATTTATCAAAGCTGCCAAATTCTTTCTGCACGGCCAGGAAAGCGTGTGCATTCTTCACCACTGCATTTACCTTTAGCTTATTGCGCACAATGCCCGGGTTTTCCAGCAGGGAGGCGATCTTGGCATCGTCGTATCTGATGATCTTTTTCACATCCCAGTTGTCAAATGCCTTGCGGTAATTTTCCCGCTTTACCAGGATGGTGTACCAGCTCAGCCCCGCTTGTGCGCCTTCCAGGTTCAGCATCTCGAACAGGTGGCGGTCATCGTGGCTGGGAGTGCCCCATTCCTTATCATGATAGTCCATGTAGAGCTGGTCTTTCTCAGACCAGGGACAGCGTTTTTTTTCCATCTGAAATTGTGCAATGTACAGCGCACAAGGTACAACATTTTACAGCGCCCACTTCTTGCTCACCTCCTTCACCGTTTTTTTATATGTTTTCAGGCCGGCAATGGTCTGCCGGATAAAGCCATTGTCTTCCAGCTTGCCGATCACTACATCCATTTCTTCCTGGCTGCTGTAGGTCATTTTGCGGAAAGGATTGGTGTAGTCTTTTTCACGGCTGCGGTAAATGCCTTCTGTGAGGTTGCCCATGGTGTACACAGATTGTTCCATACATTGTTTCAGGAAGGCAGGTGTAAAGCCATCCGCGCTGACGCCGTGCAGGTGCATCATACAGGCAATGGCATGTTGCAGTTTTTCCGATTCATAAACGGCCCCTTCCTGTTTGTATACATCATGCAGTTGCAGCCAGCTGCCTATTTTGCCTTTGCGGATGCGGTTTTTCAGGTCTTCCACTGTGGCTTCGCGCATGAGCTGCCCGCCGACGTTCTGCCAGGGGCCGCGTTTGGCGGTCTTTGCGAGGGATTGTAATTGTGCAAAGGTGGCATCCGGCTGCTTGGCAAGATAAGCGAGGATATTGCGCACACCATACAGGTTCACGATCTCGCGCAGCACCGGGTAGGAGCGGTGTACTTTGAGCAATGCTGCTTTGCGGTTACTGTTTTCCACTTTGCTGGCGTAGATATTCATTTTAGCCACGGTAGCCGGGTCGTGGAGCAGCAGTTCCTGTCCTTTTTTAATGCAGGTTTTTGCGCCGGGTACTTCCTGTTTTTCCTGCAGGTACCAGGCTTCGCCCACGGCTTGTTCTATAAGGGGCAGGGCATGCAGCAGTTCTTCCATGGAGTCCGGCGCCATGTAATCATACTCTATGTACTGGATCTTGTTGCTGCGTTTATCACGGTCTATATACTTCCAGGCATTGCGGGCCAGTGCATACATGTTGTACAGGAACCAGTAGCCGGGCATGATCTTGAGCGTGTTGTCATGCTCATCGTTCATCACCAGGCTGAATGGATAGGGAATATCCAGCTCATTCATGTAGTTACCCTTGGCAATGAGCGTGAAGGTGGCAAAGCGGGAGTTGTGTTTCAGGCTCACGCACAGGCCCGGCCAGAACCCGCGCCCGGCAATGATCTCACCATCTGCACCCCGGGAGTTATGGTTACTGCCAATGGTGGCACCCGCCGCCATATTGCTCTGCCCCATGACGAGGGCCGCGCAAAGGAAAGAGTTGTTATGGTGTTGCTCGTGTGCCGGGAAGATCAGGGAGTTCAATACCTCACAGCAGGAGATGGTGGCATTATTGCCCAGGTAAGAGTTGATGAGGCGCGCGCCGTATTTCAGCTGGGAGTGGGAGGCCATTACAAAACGCACTGCCTTTACCCCGTAAAAAATGCGGCAGCCATAACCAATGATGCCATTCACCAGTTCACAACCTTCCCCTATCTGCGAGGTTTCATCCGGGCGGCTGTTGATGGTGAGGTTCTTTAGTTTATTGGCGCCTTTCAGGTAGGCGTCAGAGCCGATGGTTACATCTTTGATGATCTTGCAGTTCTTGATCACGGTGCGGTCGCCCACCATGCCATAGTAGCCCCGGCGCTTGTCAAATTGCTTTTCGGTGAGGATGCGGAATTGGTCCATGAGCTGCTGGTCATCACGGTTGCGGGTCCACAGGTAGGCGTCGCCCGGCAGCATGCCATCAAAGGGCAGGATCTTACGCCCGCCGTTCTCATTGCATAGTTCCATCCACAGGCGGCGCTCCTCAGACTCGCCATCTTTAATGATGCCGTTACCAAATTTGGCAAAGTCCGTGGTCTCCATTTCATTCACGTTGAAAAGGATCACTTCATTGCCAATGATGTAATGAGAGAGGAAGTTCACATTATGTACCACCACGTTGTCGCCAAAGTCGCAGGAGGTGATGGTGCTGTTGTACAAACCCACAGCCAGGCGCAGGTTGCGGAATTCGAGGAAGTAGGGTTCCAGTTTGCCGATGCGCACCATGCCATAGAAGTGGCAGTGCTGCACCAGTTGCGGGTTGAACTCATTAGACACCATGATGTTGTTCCAGTCGTCCGATGTATTGTCATTGCGCACCAGGATCTCCAGTTCCTGTGCCGTGAGCTTCCGGTACACACCCTGGCGCCCCCATTGCTGGTCGCGCAGGTAATATTCATCTTTCCCCTTGGGAAGATAAGCAGCATCCACGAAGTTGTATCCCAGCTCCGTGAGCGGGCGTTTTTCTATCCGGTTCATGCTTGTTTTTCGTTAATGGTTAATAGTTAATGGGTGATCGTTAATGGCCGGTGGTTAATTGTTGATGGCATAAAAAAATCGTCGTTTCATTGTGTTAGCGTATATCTGCCCTCGTCTTACCAGTAAGACATAACAGAAACACACGCGCAAACAACAAAACGACGATTAACTATTAACAATTAACTATCAACCTACTCTACGGTAACTGACTTCGCCAGGTTACGCGGCTTGTCCACGTCAAACCCTTTTGCTACGCCAATGTGATAGGCCAGCAGCTGCAAGGGGATTACGGAGATAATCGGCGCTACCAGTTCATCTGCGGCCGGCACCTCAATGAGGTCATCTGCCATGCTGCGGATGCTGGTATCGCCTTCTGTGACGATGGCGATCACTTTGCCTTTGCGGGCTTTGATCTCCTGTATGTTGGATACAATTTTTTCGTAGTTGGAATCGCGGGTGGCTACAAATACCACGGGCAGGTTTTCATCTACCAGGGCAATGGGGCCATGCTTCATTTCCGCAGCAGGATAGCCTTCCGCGTGGATGTAAGAGATCTCTTTGAGCTTCAGCGCACCTTCCAGCGCAATGGGGAAGTTGTAGCCGCGGCCCAGGAACAGGAAGTCGCGCGCATCTTTATATTTATGTGCGATCCGTTTCACCTGGTCATCCAGTTTCAGCGTGGCAGCCACTTTTTCAGAGATGCTGTCCAGTTCATCCAGCAGGTACTGGAAGCGTTGTTGGGTAATGCTGCCTTTTTCTTCTGCCACTTTCAGGGCAATGAGGGTAAGCACCGCCAGCTGTGCGGTAAAAGCCTTGGTACTGGCTACGCCTATTTCCGGGCCTGCATGCGTATAGGCGCCGGCGTGGGAGAGGCGGGCAATGGAGGATCCTACCACGTTGCACACGCCCAGGATGATGGCCCCCTTTTCTTTGGCGCTTTCCATGGCCACCAGGGTGTCTGCCGTTTCACCGGACTGGGATACGGCAATGATCACATCGCCCTTGCCCACCACGGGATTGCGGTAGCGGAACTCGGAGGCGTATTCCACCTCTACCGGGATGCGGCAAAGCTCTTCAATGATATATTCTGCGATCAGCCCTGCATGCCAGCTGGTGCCGCAGGCTACAATGATGATGCGGCGGGCTTCTTTGAGCAGGCTGGCGTATTCACGGATGCCGCCCATGGTCAGCGTGCCCTTCTTGGCATCCAGGCGGCCGCGCAGGCTGTCGTAAATGGTTTGCGGTTGTTCAAAGATCTCTTTCACCATGAAGTGGTCGTAGCCGCCTTTTTCAATGGCTGCCAGCTCAATGTCCAGCTTCTGGATGTAGGGGCTCTGGATCTCGTTGGCAATGTTCTTCAGGATCAGTTCATCCTTGCGGATAATGGCGATCTCATAGTCGTTCACATACACCACTTCCTTCGTGTACTCCACGATGGGGGAGGCGTCGGAAGCCAGGAAGTGCTCGCCTTTACCCACGCCTATTACCAGGGGAGAGCCTTTGCGGGCGGCAACCAGGGTGCCGGGGTCATCTTCATCAATGATCACGATCACATAGGCGCCTACTACGCGTTTCAGCGCCACGCGTACGGCTTCTTCGGTGGAGTAGCCGTTGCTGTTCTTGATCTCGCCAATGAAGTGTACCAGTACTTCCGTATCGGTATCGGAGGAGAAGGTGTGGCCCTGGTTGATCAGCTCCTGTTTCAGCTGCATGTAGTTTTCGATGATGCCGTTATGCACCATGGCCAGTTTGCCATCCTGTGATCTGTGGGGGTGGGAGTTACGGTCACTTGGCTCGCCGTGTGTGGCCCAGCGGGTGTGGCCTATGCCGATGTGGGCGTTAACATCCTTGCCGGCAACAAAGTCTTCCAGCTCTGCTACCTTGCCTTTTTTCTTGTATACCTGCAGGCCTTCCTTGCCGTACAGCGCCACGCCGGCACTGTCATAACCGCGGTATTCCAGTCGTTTTAATCCTTTAATGACTACGGGGTAAGCTTCTCGCTGCCCAATGTATGCGACGATTCCACACATATATGGTTATTATTTTTAGTGGTAGAAGATGCAATATGCTAATAAAAAATGGGAAGTCCTTGTATCGGGTTCCATCAAGTAGGCATACAAAATCCGGTTTTAAAAGAATGGTTCGCGGCGGGATGGGAGAAAAAAGTATGCCAAAACAGTATAGCCTGGAGTTAATTTATTATCACCAATGGCCCTCAAACAAAAACGCAGCGCCCGTGGACGCTGCGTTTCATGTGATGTGCCTGTAAATTATTTAAGGTAGGTATCAAATAATTTTAAGATGCGTTTATATTCATCCGTCCAGCTGCTGGGCGTAGTGAACCCATGGTCTTCCACCGGGTACACGGCCAGCTCCCAGTTGTCCTTGTGCAGCTCTATGAGGCGTTGCGACAAGCGTACAATGTCTTCAAAATGTACATTAGTGTCCACCATGCCATGGCACATGAGCAGGTGGCCTTTCAGTCCTGCTGCATGGTAAATGGGGGAAGAGCGACGGTAAGCAATGCTATCCGTATAAGGTTCATTAAGAATGGAGGCGGTGTAGGGATGGTTGTAATGGGCCCAATCTGTTACTGAGCGCAAAGCCGCGCCCGCGGCTATTTCCCCGGGTTTGGTAAACATGGCCATCAGCGTCATAAAGCCGCCGTAGCTGCCCCCGTACATGCCCACGCGGTTTTTGTCAATGCCTTGTTCCTGCTCCAGGTAATGCACCGCATCTATTTCATCGTCCAGGTCTTTGCCACCCATGTAACGGTAAATGCCCGTGCGCCACTTGCTGCCATAACCTGCACTGCCGCGGTAATCCACGTCCATGACGGTATAGCCCAGGTCTGTGAGCAGGTTGTTGAACATGTATTCTCGGAAGTACAAGCTCCACCATTTGTGGGCGTTCTGCAGGTAGCCGGCGCCGTGCACAAAGATCACGGCAGCCCCGTTCTTCTTCGCCGCATCCGGCTTGTACAGGCGGGCATACACGGTGGCGCCGTCGCGGGCGGTAAAAGTGATCACCGGCACATCGCGCCAGGGGTAGGCTTTAAAGGCGTCCGACTGTGCTTTAAAGGTAAGTTGCCGTGGTTTGCTGCCTGGTACGTTTTCCTGTACGTACAGCTCCCAGGGTTTGTTGGTGTAGCTGTAGCGGTAAGCGATCCATTTTTCATCCGGGGAAATGCTCACCTCGTGGGCGCCCGTCATGGTGGTAATGCGCTGGGGCTCCCCGCCGGTGGCGGGCATGCGGTACCACTGTTTTTCACCGGGATGTACGGCGTTGGTGAGCAGGTAGAAGAATTTTTTATCGTGGGAGAGCGTGGCCTCCTGTACTTCAAAGTTGCCTTTGGTGAGTGCTGTTTGCTGCCCGCTGGTCACATCTGTTTTGTATACGTGCGCATACCCGCTGGCTTGCGACATATACCAGCAGGTATGGTCATCCAGCCAGCCCAGGGAAGCATCTCCATATTCTTCGGGATCATCTATGCCGGGGCCGGCCACCCAGGCTTCATCCCGCTGCCGGTCTATGTTCTTTACCGCGCCGGTGTTCATGTCCACGATTGCCAGCCAGCGGTCTTTAAAGTCCTGCGAAAAAATATCCGCCAGTGCATAGGTACCGCCGGGCGACCAGTAAGGCCCGTGCACGATGACACCACGGGGCACCGTATCATAATGGCTGTAGTCTTTTGCAAAGTCCGGCAGGTCGTGGATGCCCGGTAGATCTTTGGTGATGACAGGATATACGGTGTCCTTTACGCGATCATAGATGAAGGACGCGTAGCTGGATTGGGGGTCACCCACTTTGGTGCGGGAAGGAATGTCTGTGGTAAAACCGCTGGCGCTTACAAAACTGGGTACTTTGGTGGATTGTGCGCCGGTAGCGGGTTTGCGCAGCTGGTACATCACGTAGCGCCCATCCGGGCTGATGCGGGTTTCCTCCACCTCCCGGTCGCCGGTGTAGAGGGTGCGCAGGGTGTCGTGCTTTACGCTTTGCTGGAAGGCCTTGGCTGCATCAGCTTTCTCCTGCTTGTCTTTGATGATGTCAAAGAGGGTCTGTTGCTGTGCATGCAGCCACTGTTCCTGGTGGTTCAGTTTTTTGGTCTCCGGCTTCTCACCTTTGGTAAAGTCGGTCAACTGCCGCGTGCCACCATCGGCCATGTCCCAGGCAAAGAGGTTATCACCGGAGGTGTACACCACGCTTTGGTCGTTGAAGCTGAACACCGGGTCGTTCTCATATTCCGTGGTATGGGTAATGCGGGTATCCCTGCCGGTCTTCAGGTTCAGCAGATAGATGTCGCCATTCAGGTTATAGGCAATGGCGGTGCGGGGCTGGTTATAACGTCCCCGGCGGATGGCCATCAGGCGGGCACGGTCCATGGGTGCGGTTTTAACGGGAGCTGCCTGGTTATAAGGCGTGGCATACAGGGAGTCTGCCAATGCCTGTTCCGGGTTCCAGTTAAAGTAAATGGTTTTGCTGTCCGTACCCCAGAATACCCGGTCTGGCGAAGTGCCTATCCAGCGCGTATCCTGCATGATCTTTTCAACGGTAAGGGTAGGCGCCTGCTGCGCGCTGGCCGCAAGGCCCACGCCACAAAGCAGGAGGGAGAGATATTGTTTCATTTTGGTTGTTTTATTAAAATGTACAACGTACAGCGTACAACGTACCAAAGCCCGCACCCGGGCTGTGTGACAATGTACGGATATCGGTAAAAATGAAGGTGGTGGTTGTTGTAGCCGGCAAAATAAATGCTTGCACGGCGCCCAAGACATTGTATCTTGTACAGTAAATATAACCAAAGCAACTATCAATGTACGCCGTACGTTGTACGCTGTACGATTTTGATCCTATGTACCGCCTCCTGCCCATATGCTTATTTGCCTTGCTCGCGGCCTGCCAGGAAACGGCCCCGCCGCGGGAGGCTGTGCCCGTGGCGGAGGATAGCACTTTCCTTACCGGCACCTTCTTCGTGGTAAGGCATGCGGCAAATTATCCCGGGTTCGATTCTACGCTTACCCCGGAAGGCCAATGCCAGGCCGGTGCGCTGGCCCGCCTGCTCCGCGATTCCGCCATCGACAAGATCTACTTCACCCACTTCAAGCGTTCCATCGCCACTGCAGACTCATTGCGTGCAGCGCTGCATACAGATACCGTGTTCTTTAATGCAGACAGCTCCGGCGAATCCCTGCTGTATGAGCTTACCCGCCATGGCGACTGGGGTAAACGGGTGCTCGTCATTGGTCACCGGCCTGCTTTGCTGCCCATGCTGCGCAGCTTCAAAGCCAGGCCCCCGGTGGATTCTGTGCCGGAGAATGTATACGATGAATTGTTTACTGTGTATAAGAAGCAGGACACGGTACTGTGCACCGTGAAAACGTACTAGGAAGGTACCTTGTACAGCGCTAAAATGCATTAGTGCCCCCGTGGAACACGAGGAGCCAGGCCACCGTAAAGTAGATGATAAGGCCTGTAACGTCCACCAGGGTGGCCACAAAAGGAGCGGAGGAGGTGGCGGGATCTGCACCCAGGCGCTTAAGGACAAGGGGAAGCATGGAACCGGAAAGCGTGCCCCAGAGCACTACGCCCACCAGCGATACGCCTACCACGCAGCCCAGCAACAGGCCGTGGCCATGGTAGCTATGGAAGATGGATTCCCAGATCATGATGCGGGTAAAGCCCACAATACCCAGGATGCTGCCCAGCAGCAGGCCGGATAAGATCTCGCGGCGCATTACGCGCCACCATGCTGCCAGGGTCACTTCGCCCAGGGCCATGGCCTGGATGATGAGGGTAGAAGCCTGGGAGCCGCTGTTGCCCCCACTGGAAATGATGAGCGGGATGAAGAGGGACAGGGTTACAAAGCGGGCGATCTCGTTTTCAAAAACGCCCATGGCCGTGGCGGTGAGCATTTCACCTAAGAACAACACCACCAGCCAGCCGGCACGTTTGCGCACCAGCTTAAACAGGGAAATGTCCAGGTAAGGCTCATCCAGGGCTTCGGTACCACCAATGCGCTGTACGTCTTCGGTGTGTTCTTCATTGGCTATCCACAGCATATCATCAATGGTCACAATACCCAGCATAATGCCGGAATCATCTACCACGGGAAGGGCTACACGGTTTTCCATGCGGAACACCTGGATGGCTTCTTCCTGTTCATCCATCACATGGAGGGATACAAAGCGGTCGTCCATCAGCGTGTTCACTGCGGTATCGGGCGATACGAGCAGGAACTCACGGATGCGGAAATCGTCCAATAATTTACCCGTACTGTCCACCACGTAGATCACGTCAATGGTCTCGGAATCTTTGCCATGTTCGCGGATATGGTCCAGCACCTGGCGCACCGTCCATTGCTCCTGCACGGAGAGGAACTCCGGGGTCATGATGCGGCCTACACTGGTTTCAGGGTATCCCAGCAGGGAAAGGGTGATCTTGCGTTCTTCAGGGTCCAGCAGCTTCAAAAGCTCTGTGAGCGCGGCACTGGGCAGTTCACCCAGGAAGGCCGTACGGTCATCCGCGGGCAATTCATTGAGCAGTTCTGCTACCTTACCGGCGGGCAACGACTTGATGACATCTTCCTGGTCGGGGAAGTCCAGGATGCGGAAAGCCGCTGCAGCGCGGGATATGGACAGGTTGTTGATGATGGTGGAAGCCTGTTCCGGCACTTCCCGAATCAGTTCGGTAATGTCGGTAATGAGCTGGTCATCCAGGTACACTGTAAGTTCCCGGAAGTTGCGCTCCTGCAAGAGTATTTCAAATTTTTCCAGTAAGGCTTCGTTTTCCATATCAGTTTTACCCGGTGGCGAAAATAAGCATTTAAAGCTACCAAGTCCGGGCCAGGTATATTTTTTGTATTAACTTTTGAATAAGCATTGGCGTTTCGTTAACTTGCCATCTGTTCGCTTTATTACTACACTTTTTATTATGATCAAACCGTATTTACAAATCTTGAAGTCCAAGGGCAGAGGCCGTGGCGTTTTTACAAAAGAAAGAATTGCATCCGGTACCCGGATCGAAACGTCGCCAGTGCTGGTCCTGTCTTACGACGATACGGCCATTGCGGATAAAACCAAGTTGCATAACTACATCTTCCTTTGGGGAGCAAGAGAAACCCGTTCCTGCATAGCACTGGGCTACTGCTCCATCTACAACCACTCTTATGATCCGAACTGCATCTATGAGATGGACTTTGAAGCAGAGACCATGAGCATCATTACCCGCCGTGAGATCAAGAAAGGAGAAGAGTTGTTCATCAACTACAATGGAGACCCGGAGAATACCAACCCGGTTTGGTTTGATGTAAGGAAGAAATAAGTTTCTTTTTAAATGATTCATACAAGACCCTCGGGGCGTTTTAAACAAGCGCCTTCGAGGGTCTTTTTTGTTGCTCCTGCCGTGGGATCATTGGCAGGGACCCGCAAACAGAAGACGGTGTGCTGGTGACCACCACGGCACCTCCCTACAGGGATTACCTGTCCGCAGCGGGGCGCAACATGCTCCTTTCAAACCTGATTTTTTTGGAAAAATCCCGCCCCCTCCGTAATATCGCTTTAAAATATATAAGCACTTATATAATTTCACGTACATGCCCTTCTATCCATCACTTGGGTTCCTCGTTTTTGGCAGCCGCCTGCGCCGCCTGAGCGAGTATTTCCTCTCCGAGGTCAATAAAGTTTATGAGCAGCAGGGCATTCCCTTTGATGCCAGTTGGTTCCCGGTCTTCTATCTGCTGTCCAGGCATCAGCCGCTGTCGCTCACAGCCATTGCAGATGAACTGGAAGTGTCACATTCCGCCATTAGCCAGCTGGTCACCAGCCTGCGGAAGAAGGGCTGGGTGACCACGAAGGCCAGTAAGGAAGACGGGCGGCGCCAGGAAGTGATGTTCACCAAAAAAGGCCAGGCCTTGCTGCTGCAACTGGAACCTGTGTGGGAAGCGGTAACGGCCGCCATGGAACAAATGGCCGGTGAGCATGCAGAAAGCCGCCGCATCCTGGCCGGCATCGCCGCCCTGGAAGCAAGCCTGGACGAGGTGTCCCTTTCTGAACGCATCTCCCGTCATCTTTCATCATACACCCAAACAACCACTGCTTAGTTATGCAAACATTCCGTTACGGCACTGATACGTTGAGCGTAGGCCTGGCCCTTGACCTGGCAGAAGGCCGCGCCCGGGGCGTGCTCACGCCCCAGGTGATGGACCGCATCCGCCAAAGCAAACAATACGTGGACGAGATCGTGTCCCAGCATACCACCGTGTATGGCATCAATACCGGCTTTGGCCCCCTCTGCGATACCAAGATCTCCGAAGCAGATACGCGCGCCCTGCAATACAACATCCTGCAAAGCCACTGTGTAGGTGTGGGCGCCCCCATTCCCGCAATGGTGGCAAAGCTCATGCTCATCACCAAGGTGCAGGCCCTGGCCCAGGGCTACTCCGGCGTAAACCCCATCACCCTGGAGCGTATCTGCTGGCATATTGATCATGACATTATTCCCCTGGTGCCGGAAAAAGGCTCTGTAGGGGCCTCCGGCGACCTGGCCCCTTTATCCCACCTTTTCCTGCCGCTCATTGGCCTGGGACAGGTTTGGTACAAAGGCGTGCAAACGCCCGCTGCTGCCGTGTTACAGCAGGAAGGGCTGGAGCCCGTGGTGCTGGGGCCCAAAGAAGGCCTGGCATTGATCAACGGTACCCAGTTCATTTTGTCCTTTGCAGTAAGGGCGGTGCAGCGCCTGCACAATGCCCTGGAAGCGGCAGACATCATAGGCGCCCTTTCCCTGGAAGGCCTTATGGGCACGTCAAAACCTTTTGATCCCAGGTTGCACGCCATCCGGCCGTTCCCGGGTAATCAATACGTGGCCCACCGCCTCCATGCCCTTACCGCTGGCTCGCAGATCATGTACTCCCATGCGGACTGTGGCCGCGTGCAGGACCCTTACTCCCTGCGTTGCATGCCCCAGGTACATGGCGCCTCCCGCACGGCCTGGCTGCACCTGAAAGAACTTACTACCATAGAGCTGAATGCCGTGACGGACAATCCCATCATTTTCAGCGCGGAAGACACCATCAGCGGGGGCAACTTCCACGGCCAGCCATTGGCCCTGCCCCTGGATTACGCCACCATAGCGGCTGCAGAGCTGGGCAATATCTCCGACCGCCGCTGCTACATGATGATCGAAGGCCGTTTTGGGCTGCCTAAACTGCTCATTGCGGATGCAGGCCTCAACTCCGGCTTCATGATCCCCCAGTATACCACGGCCGCATTGGTCACAGAAAATAAAACGCTTTGTTTCCCCGCCAGCGCAGACAGCATACCTACTTCCCTGGGCCAGGAAGACCATGTGTCTATGGGCTCCATCAGTGGCCGTAAGCTAAACCAGGTGATCGATAACCTGGAGTATATCCTGGCCATAGAACTGCTGTATGCCGCGCAGGCAGTGGATTTCCGCCGCCCGCTGGTATCCGGCCCCGTGCTGGAAGCGGTGCATGCATACGCCCGCCAGCAGGTAAGCTTTGCGGACAAGGACCGTGTATTTGCCTATGATATTGCCGCCTTGCAAAAGATTATTGCAGACCAGTCGCTGGTACGTATAGCCGATACCGTAGCCGCCCAACATCATATCACCTTAAACAATGCATCTCATGAACAGTTTGGACTTTATTAAGACCTACGCGGCACACCCGCATTACAAAGCCCCGCGTGGCATGCAGCTGCATGCAAAGTCGTGGCAAACGGAGGCCCCCCTGCGTATGCTGCTCAATAACCTGGATGCGGAAGTGGCGGAGAACCCGGATGAACTGGTGGTGTACGGCGGCATAGGCCAGGCAGCGCGCAACCGCGACGCACTGCAAAAGATCATTGAAGTATTGCTTACGCTGGATGAAGAGCATTCTTTGCTGGTACAATCCGGCAAGCCCGTAGGCGTGGTACGTACCCACCCGCAGGCACCCCGCGTGATGCTGGCCAACAGTAACCTGGTGCCCAAGTGGGCCACCTGGGAGCACTTTAACGAGCTGCGCGCCAAAGGCCTCATGATGTACGGGCAAATGACCGCCGGCAGCTGGATCTACATCGGCACGCAAGGCATCCTGCAAGGCACGTATGAAACCTTCATGGAATGCGGCCGCCAGCACTTTGGGGGTAACCTGGAAGGTAAGCTGCTGGTCACGGCCGGCATAGGTGGTATGGGCGGTGCACAACCGCTGGCGGCCACTATGGCAGGCGCCGTGTTCCTGGGTGCAGACGTGGATGCTTCCCGCCTGCAAAAGCGCATCCATACCCGCTACCTGGACAAGATGACCCACAGCTATGAAGAAGCCATTGCCTGGGTAAAGGCGGCACAGGCCAGCGGCACGCCTTTGTCTGTAGGCCTGGTGAGCGATGCCGGCGACCTGCTGGAACGTCTGCTGAAAGACAATATCATTCCCGATATCCTCACGGACCAGACTTCCGCACACGATCCGCTGAATGGTTATATTCCCAATGGTCTTAGCCTGGAAGCCGCAGCAGACCTGCGTAAGCAGGATGCCGCCGCTTACCGTGCCCTGTCTATCCGCAGCATGGCCCGGCACGTGAATTTCATGCTGGACCTGCAGGCTAAAGGTGCTGTAACATTTGACTACGGCAATAACCTCCGAGAGTTTGCCAAAGAAGGTGGGGCAGCCAATGCCTTCAATTTTCCTGGTTTTACACCCGCCTATATCCGCCCGCTTTTCTGCGAAGGTAAAGGCCCCTTCCGCTGGGTGGCCCTTTCCGGTGATCCCGAAGATATTTATACCACAGACCGTGCATTGATGGAACTGTTCCCGGAGAACAAGGCCCTGGCCAACTGGCTTACACAGGCAAAGGAAAAGATCGCCTTCCAGGGGCTGCCGGCACGCATTTGCTGGCTGGGCATGGGAGAGCGGGAAAAGGCAGGACTGCTGTTTAACGAGCTGGTAAAAACAGGCAAGGTAAAAGCACCCATCGTAATAGGGCGTGACCACCTGGACTGTGGTTCTGTAGCCTCCCCCAACCGGGAAACGGAAGCGATGAAAGACGGCTCTGATGCCGTGTCCGACTGGCCTCTGCTCAACCTTATGGCCAATACTGGTGGCGGCGCCACCTGGGTATCTTTCCACCACGGCGGTGGCGTAGGCATGGGCTATTCCCAGCACGCCGGCATGGTGATCCTGGCAGATGGCACAGACCGTGCAAAGGCTTGCCTGCAAAGGGTGTTGTTCAATGACCCTGCGTTAGGTATTTTCCGTCATACAGATGCGGGTTATGAGAAAGCCGCGGAAGTGGGCAAACAATTCGGCCTTCAACTTTAAAGCAAAACAGCCATGCAACTGATCGGTCCTTTTATACAGATCCTGCCACTAACGGATATGCCTATACGTGGCCCGCTGGGTGAACGTCATTTACGCATCATGGAGCACGGTGGCCTGCTGGTAGCGGCCGGGCGGGTGGTGGATGTGGGCGGCTATCAGGATATGAAAGCACAGTACCCGGATGCGGAGCTGCATTTTATTGACACGCCCCAGGTGCTGCTGCCCGGCTTCATCGACTGCCACACGCACATCTGCTTCAGCGGTACGCGCAGCCGTGATTACAGCATGCGCATTGAAGGCCAGTCATACCTGGACATAGCCCGCGCGGGTGGCGGTATCTGGAGCTCCGTAACCCAGACACGGGCGGCGTCGCAGGAAGAACTGGCGGCCCTGGTGGTACAGCGGGCCAACCGTCACCTGCAGGAAGGCGTGACCACGATAGAAGTAAAAAGCGGTTATGGGCTCAATGCAGCGCAGGAGTTGAAAATGCTGCGCGCTATCCGCGATGCAGGCGTGCATACCAAGGCATCGCTGGTAAGTACCTGCCTGGCCGCCCACCTGGTGCCCAAAGATTTTGAGGGCGATGAAAAGGCCTACCTGGAGTGGATCATCGCAGACCTCTTGCCACAGGTACAGCAGGAAAGGCTCAGTAACCGCGTGGATATTTTTATAGAGCAAACCGCTTTCTCCCCCGCAGCCGCCATGCCTTTCCTGGAGGCCGCCGCCAGCCTGGGTTTTGACCTTACGGTGCATGCAGACCAGTTTACCGCCGGCAGTGCGCAACTGGCCGTGGCGGTGCATGCACGGAGTGCAGATCACCTGGAAGCCAGTGATGACGCGGCTATCCGGGCACTGGGTGGTGCAGATACGGTAGCGGTCGTGCTGCCGGGGGCTTCATTGGGCCTGGGTATGCAGTACGCGCCGGCACGCCGCCTGCTGGATGCGGGTGCCATCCTGGCCATTGCCAGCGACTGGAATCCCGGCTCTGCCCCCATGGGTGACCTGTTGATGCAAGCCGCAGTACTAAGCGCGGCAGAAAAGCTGTCCGCAGCAGAAGTGCTGGCAGGCCTTACCATCCGCGCGGCACATGCCCTGGGCCTGGAAGACCGGGGCGTACTGCGTTACGGCTGGTTTGCCGATATGCAATCTTACCCTTGTGCAGATTACCGCGACATTCTTTATTACCAGGGTAAAATGAAGCCGCAGCACGTTTGGAAAGAGGGTATCTTGGTGAAATAAATCAGGTGGATATGAAACACTACCGTCCCCCACAGGCCTGGACCGGCCGCATAGATGGCTTTTCCGCGCCTTACCTGCGCTGGCACCAGGTGGTATTGCCGGTGGACCTGCGCCAGCAAGCATTGCCCCCGCTGGCAACCGGAGAGAAAGGGCTGGCTTTACTGGGCTTTGCCTGTGATGAAGGCGTGCGTCGCAACAAAGGCAGGGTGGGTGCTGTGAAAGGCCCACAGGCCTTGCGCAGCGCCTGCGCCAGCCTGCCGATGCACTTCACCGGCGAATTCCGCCTGGTAGATGCAGGCGATGTTACCTGTGAAGACGGGGACCTGGAAGCCGCACAGGCCACGCTGGAACGTGCCGTACAATCCTTGCTGGAAGCGGGTTACAGGCCGCTGTTGCTGGGTGGTGGGCATGAGATCATGTACGGCCATGCCTGCGGCGTGCAGCAGTTCCTGGAAGCAAAGGCCTTGCACAACACCCCCCATACCTCGGATGTACAACAAGCCGTGAAGGCCATGCCCACGCTGGGCTTCATCAATTTTGACGCACATTTTGACATCCGGGAGCCGGATGCCGCAGGGCCCAGTTCCGGCACGGGTTTCTGGCAGCTGGCCACGGAAAGCCAGGCCGCCGGCCGCCCTTTCCGCTACCTGGCATTGGGCATCCAGCCCATGGGCAATACCCAGGCCCTCTTCCAGCTGGCCCATACCCACCGGGTGGAGTACGTGATAGCAGATGCATTCCATTTTTCAAAAACGGAACTAACGTTAAAGACTATACGTAACTTTATAGCCGGCGTAGATCATATTTATTTTACTACCTGCCTGGATGTATTCAGTGCTGCAAATGCGCCGGGGGTAAGCGCCCCGGCCCCCAATGGTATTCTGCCCACCGGGCTGGCCCTGCAGTGTTACCGGCAGATCCTCCAGTGTGGTAAAGTGATCAGCACGGATATTGCGGAGCTGAATCCCGGTTATGACAGCGATAACCGCACGGCCAAGCTGGCCGCGGCCCTGGTGTTTGAAACGGCCAGTGCTTATCTTGGGCTGGTGTATTGAATATTTGGAGTGCTACTGATTATATGGTAAATTCATGGCGCTAAAACCCCAACGCTATGTACCGTGTACCAAAAATTGCCACGCTGATGCTGGCCGGCATGCTCTTTACAATGGCTGCCTTTTCACAGAAAGTTAAAGTAACCGAAGGAGACCTTTCTGCACTGAAAGGAGAAAAGATCATCAACACGCAATTTACCTACGACAATATGAGCGTAGGAAAATTTCCCAAAGAAGCCGACTACGTAAAGCAAAAGACGGATGACCTCAACAAGAAAACACCCGGCCGTGGCGATACCTGGGCCAAATCGTGGGTAGCAGACCGCGAGGGCCGTTTTGAGCCTAAGTTCAATGAACTGCTTTCCAAAGCCAGTGGCATGGACGCCGGCACCCACAAAGATGCCAAGTATACGCTCATCTTCCACACCACTTCCACAGAGCCTGGTTTTAACGTAGGCGTAATGCGCAAAAGCGCTTCCGTGGACGGGGAAGCTTTGCTGGTAGAAACAGCTGATCCTTCCAAGGTGATCGCCCGCATCAAGGTGGACAATGCACCCGGAAATGCATTCTGGGGCAATGACTGGGATACCGGTGAGCGGCTACAGGAAAGCTATGCCACAGCCGGCAGGGGCATCGGAAGGGTGATAGACAAGCAGGTTAACTAACAATAAAAAAGGCGTGATGATTCACGCCTTTTTTTATTTTAAAATACGATGGTCTTATTGCCATGCACGATCACCCGGTCATCCACGTGCGCCTTCACCGCGCGGGTGAGCACCTGGCGCTCTATATCCTTGCCCAGCATGACCAGGTCTTCCACGGAGTGACGGTGGCTTACCCGGGCCACGTCCTGTTCAATGATAGGCCCTTCGTCCAGTTCATTGGTTACATAATGCGCTGTGGCGCCAATGAGCTTTACACCGCGGGTGTACGCATTGAGGTAAGGCCTGGCGCCCGCGAAGGCCGGCAGGAAAGAGTGATGGATATTGATGATGCGGCCTGGCATACGCTCCACCACGGTGGGGGAGAGGATCTGCATGTAACGTGCCAGTACAATGAAATCGATGCCCGTATTGGCCAGCAGGGCCAGTGCCTGGGCTTCCTGCTCCGCTTTATTTTCTTTGGTTACCGGCAGGTAGTGGAAGGGAATGTCAAAGCTTTCCACCTCCGCCCGCAGGCTTTCGTGGTTGGAGATCACCAGGGGTATATCCACCTTCAGCTCCCCGCTACGCCAGCGCCACAGCAGTTCCTGCAGGCAGTGGTCGTAGGCAGATACAAAGATGCCCATGCGCTTGCGGTGGTCCGGGTAGTCAATGCGCCAATCCATTTGCATGGGATTTGCTACACTTTCGGCAAAGGAAGCTTCAAACGCGTGGCGGTCGCTGGTACTGTTTTCCAGGTGGAATTCCATGCGCATGAAGAAAAGCCCCTCGCGGGGATCGGTACTATGTTGACTGGCGTCCAGGATATTGGCGCCCAGGGCGTATAGGAACTGAGACACGCGCGCTACAATGCCCGGCCTGTCTGCACAGCAGATCAGCAGGCGGCCCGTGAATTGGTAAGTGGCTTTCATGAAGGAGGTGTGACCGTTTTTTCCTGTACAAAATATAAAAAAGCATTCATTTGTTTTAGGCCGTTACCTTTGTCGCTATGAAAAAGATAGGCCTGCTTTCGGATACCCATAGCTATCTGCATCCACTGGTACAGCGGCACTTTGCCGCGGTGGATGAAATATGGCATGCCGGCGACCTGGGAGATTCCGCCACGGCAGACGCCCTGGAGGCCCTGGGCAAGCCTTTCCGTGCGGTATGGGGCAATATAGACGGGCCGGAACTGCGACAGCGCTACCCCGAAACCCAGCGCTTTACCGTGGAAGGTGTGGACGTGATGATGACCCATATAGGTGGTTACCCCGGTAAATATGCGCCGGGCATCCGCGCCCAGCTGCTGCAACATCCGCCCAAACTCTTTATCTGCGGGCATTCCCACATCCTCAAAGTAATGCCCGATCCCCAACTGGGCCTCCTGCATATGAATCCCGGGGCATGTGGCATACAGGGCTGGCACAAGGTAAAAACGTTGCTGCGCTTCGTGGTGGACAGTGGTAATATCAAGGACCTGGAGGTGATAGAATTGCCGAAATGAACTGGCACGCCCGGTTTGGCTTGTATATTGTAATGCTTTCGCTAAAAAGACGCATGCACATCCCACTGAAACATATAGCCCTGGTGACGATGCTTTGCGGCTGTACCACGCTGGCCATGGCCCAGCGGCATCACTGGCCCAAATGGGCGCTTACAAAGAATGATACCAGTTATGTGGAAGATCATTCCCGCGAGTTTACCTTCCGTTTGTATGAATCGCGGAAGTATGGTGCTTTTGCAGTACATGAGCGGGGAGGAAATCAAAAATTCCGCTATTTCAGCAACACGCCCTTCAATATCGGGGTGGGCGCCAACTACCGCACGTTTGCACTGAACCTGGGTTTTAACTTTCCGTTCATCAACAACGGCCTCAAAGAAAAATACGGCAAACCTAAATACCTGGACCTGCAAACGCACGTCTACCTGCGCCGCTGGATAGCTGACATCTACCTCCAGTATTATAAAAGCTATTACCTCGTAAATCCTGAAGGCACCATCAAAGATTACGTGGAGGATGGCCAGCACGCCCGCCGCCCGGATATACAGAGCATAGCAGCCGGAGGCACCATCACTTACATCGACAACGATGAAAAATTTTCTTACCGCGCTAACAGCATACAGGTAGACTGGCAGAAGAAAAGTGCCGGATCCTGGATAGCAGCGGTTTCCACCATGTTTGTAAACGTACATGGTGATTCTTCACTGGTGCCTGCCAATATGAAGGATGAAGGCTACCTGTCCACCCGGCCCTATGACCGCACCGGCCACTGGCAGATCACAGCAGGAGGCGGGTATGGTTACACCTTTGTATACCGCCAGCATTTCTTTGCCACGCTGGTAGCGCAGGTAGGAGTGGGCATCAATACCGGCGCCACTCAGTTTTCTGATGGCGTGCGGGAACGGGGCGCGGGCTTTGGCTGGAATACCAATCTCCGCGCGGCTATCGGCTACAACTCTGCGCGCTATTTTGCCGGCATTCACTGGGAAAATTTTGGGCTGCATAATAGTGTAGCGGCGGCGAATGCGTACGAAACATACGGCACGGGCAATTTGCGTGTGAGCATAGCAAAGCGGTTTTTCGTGAAGCGGCATAGGAAGGGCTAGCCCTGCCTCTACTTCCCTCTCGCCATCACATGTGGATAGGGATGAAATAAAAGCGGCCGTTTTACTTGCAAAACGGCCGCTTTTACAATAAGGAGCGGGAAGATTATTGTACGGTTTTGATCACGTTCCACATCTGCTCTGCCACCAGCTTATTGCCCGTTTCGTTGAGGTGCACGCCATCCACGGTGAGCACACCTTTTTCCACGTCGCTGGTGTTGTGGGCGGCTTCGTATTCCGTAAAGAACTTGCGGAGGTCCACTAACGGTATGTGCTGCGCTGCCGCTACCTGGCGGATACTTTCGCTGTATTTGTCCAGGTCTGCATCCTGTTTGTTTTCGCCATTATGTTTTTCACCAATGGAAGCAGGGGTCACTACGACCACCTTGCTGCCATGGTCCTGCAGTTTTTTGATCAGGGCGTTGTAGAATTTCACAAACTTGTCCGGGTCAGTGCCGGTGCCAAACATAGACTTATGCCATACATCGTTCACCCCCACCCAGATCACGGTGATGTCGGGTTTTTTAGCCAGTACATCTGTGTCCATGCGGAGGTAGAGGTCATACACCTTGTTGCCGCCAATGCCGGCGCCAATGAGGTCGTAGCCCTTGTTGCCCTCCTGGGCCAGGGTTTTCTTGAGTACGTCAATGTAGCCGCCGGGATTTACGCCGGCCTGGGTAATGGAATCGCCGAAGAAGACTACTTTTTTCACTTTAGCAGTTTTGAAAGCTGCCAGGGCAAGCACCCCGGCCAGCAAAGCAAGCACGGTTAATTTTTTCATGATAGTTGCGTGGTTATTGTTTAAAGGTTCATAACGTTTCCGGTAAGCATAATTATTATCCGTAGAAAGATACAACATTGCCCGATTAGTAGGTAGCGCGTATCGGCCATAGCCTTACCTGCCGGGCGCAAAAAAGGCCGGCCACTGTTACGGCCAGCCTTCCTGCTGTAAATATCTGCTGTTAAAAACTATTTTTTGTTTTTAGCGGCTTCTGCGCGGATCACGTTCAGTGCACCACCTGCCTTGAACCAGCCGATCTGCTGTTCATTGTAAGTGTGGTTCACCGTGATGCTGTCGGAGCTGCCGTCTTTGTGGTGCAGTACCACGGTGAGCGGCGTGCCGGGAGCAAAGGTAGTGAGGCCCAGGATGTCGATGGTGTCATCTTCCTGGATCTTGTTGTAGTCTTCCTTGTCAGCAAAGGTCAGACCCAGCATACCTTGTTTTTTCAGGTTGGTTTCGTGGATGCGGGCGAAGGATTTCACCAGGATCGCACGTACACCCAGGTGGCGGGGCTCCATGGCTGCGTGTTCGCGGCTGGAACCTTCACCGTAGTTTTCGTCACCGATCACTACGGAGCCAATGCCGGCAGCCTTGTAAGCACGGGCTGTGGCGGGCACGGGGCCGTATTCGCCGGTCAGCTCATTCTTCACGGTGTCTGTTTTATCATTGAATGCGTTCACCGCACCGATCAGCATATTGTTGGAAATGTTATCCAGGTGGCCACGGTATTTCAGCCAGGGACCTGCCATGGAGATGTGGTCAGTGGTACATTTACCTTTCGCTTTGATCAGCAGTTTCAGGCCTTTCAGGTCGGTACCTTCCCAGGCGGCAAAGGGTGCCAGCAGCTGGAGACGGTCAGAAGTGGGCGATACGATCACCTGTACGGAGCTACCGTCTGCGGCGGGTGCCTGGAAGCCAGGATCATCCACTGCAAAGCCCCTGGGAGGCAGTTCATAACCGGAGGGCTCATCCAGCAGTACTTCCTGGCCGGCTTTGTTTTTCAGTTTATCGGTCAGCGGGTTGAAGGTGAGGTCGCCGGCAATGGCCAGGGCAGTCACGATCTCCGGGGACGCCACGAAAGCGTGGGTAGAGGCCAGGCCGTCATTACGCTTTGCAAAGTTACGGTTGAAGGAAGTGATGATGGAGTTCTTGCGGTTGGGATCGTCGATGTGACGGGCCCACTGGCCGATGCAGGGACCGCAGGCGTTAGCCAGTACCACCCCGCCAATCTGGTCAAAGGTGTTCAGCAGGCCATCGCGCTCAATGGTGTAGCGTACCATTTCAGAACCGGGAGTGATGGTGAATTCGGATTTCACTTCCAGGTTCTTATCAATTGCCTGCTTGGCCAGGGAGGCTGCACGGCTGATGTCTTCGTAAGAGGAGTTGGTGCAGGAACCGATCAGGGCTACTTCCAGCTTTTCGGGCCAGTTGTTTTCCTTTACTGCCTGTGCAAACTTGGAAATGGGCCAGGCCAGGTCCGGGGTGAAAGGACCATTCACGTGGGGCTCCAGTTCGTCCAGGTTGATCTCGATCACCTGGTCATAATATTTGGAAGGATCTGCGTATACTGCTTCATCGGGGCGGAGGTGTTCTTTCACGCCGTCGGCGAGGGCTGCCAGTTCTTCACGGCTGGTAGCGCGCAGGTAACCGGACATTTTCTCATCGTAGGCAAACACGGAGCAGGTAGCGCCGATCTCAGCACCCATGTTACAGATGGTGCCTTTACCGGTAGCGCTCAGGCTGTCTGCGCCTTCGCCAAAGTATTCCACGATAGCGCCGGTACCACCTTTAACGGTGAGGATACCTGCTACGCGGAGGATCACGTCTTTCGGAGACACCCAGCCACTCAGCCTGCCGGTCAGTTTCACGCCGATCAGTTTGGGCATTTTCAGTTCCCAGGGCAGGCCGGCCATTACGTCTACCGCGTCTGCGCCACCTACGCCGATGGCCAGCATACCGAGGCCGCCTGCGTTAGGCGTGTGGGAGTCGGTACCGATCATCATACCGCCGGGGAAGGCATAGTTTTCCAGTACTACCTGGTGGATAATGCCGGCGCCGGGTTTCCAGAAACCGATACCATATTTATTGGAGATGGAGGAGAGGAATTCGTATACTTCTTTGTTGGTGTCGAGGGCGGTGTTGAGGTCCTCTACAGCGCCGGTCTTGGCCTGGATCAGGTGATCGCAGTGCACAGTGGAGGGAACGGCTACTTTATCGCGGCCACAGGTCATAAATTGCAAAAGGGCCATCTGTGCGGTGGCGTCCTGCATGGCTACGCGGTCTGGTGCGAATTCTACGTAAGACTTACCTCTTTCGAACGCGGAGGTGGTCGGTGCGTACAAGTGGGCATATAAAATCTTTTCGGCCAGGGTCAAAGGGCGACCCAGCATCTTGCGGGTAGCTTCCACTTTACCCGGTAAGGCCGCATACACTTTTTTAATTACGTCTATGTCAAACACCATGATAAAAAATATATTAACGATGAAATAAATTGCACCGCGAAATTAACTAAAATTTCGTTGTTGCAAGGTTAAAAGCTGCAATTGTTGCGGTATTCACGCCACACCCGTTCCCCTAGTTCCCTCACAGTGAACCAGTTATAAACCAGATTCATAGTAATTTATTCACTTATATATAAACTATCTATAGGCCTGCCCGGGAAGGCACGGTTTCTGCATAGGGGTTCCTTTTATTTCTGACCGGAATTCGATAAATTTGACATATGAACCGCTTAAAAGAATTCGTAGAGTGGCAGGCCTTTGGCGTCTGCTCCGCGATAGGGGCGAGGTTAGGTATTGCCACCTCCCGCATCCGGCTCTTTTTTATTTACATCTCTTTCCTCACCATGGGCTCACCGGTGGTGATCTATATGGTCCTTGCTTTCTGGATGAACATGAAGCATTACATCCTTCATGATCGCCGGAACCCGCTCCGCTCCCTGTAAGAAAAGGATGTTAGCCCGGAACATTCCCCTGTACGCACTTTTTCAACAAATAAAAAAGCGAATCGTTCTCCACAAACAACGTTGTGGTGTACGATTCGCTTTTTTGTTGCCCTAATGTTTTCCCGGATCAGTCGAGGTGGAAATTCGTCATGGCCGCATAGTGGTTCTGCAGCGTGTTCACATTCAGGTCTCCCTTTAACTCGCGGATCTCATCCCGGTACTGAAGGTCGGCGTGCTTTTCTCCATCCTTAACATAAAAGCGGATGATGAAAGGCCCTCGCTCGTACTGGGCGCCCTGTTTAATGGCATCATTGCGCACAAATTTCAGCTTGGCCAGTTGCTCTTCACCCAGTGAAATGGGGAAAAGGTCCTGCTGGTCGTACCAGAACTCCTGTTCGTCCGTAACTACGCTGATTTGTTTTTCATCGTGATTGATGTCGGTTACGGTGCCTTGTTTCAGTACGCCATCGTACTGGGCCACCACCGTATCACCTACGCGGAGATCTTGAATTTTAATCATGGAAGGGGACGTTTTTGGTTTCAAAAAAAAGCAACAATATTTATGCCGCACGGGCCTTTGTGCCCAACGGGGTATTATAAATATACGTGGAATTCCTGTGTTATGTACCCATAAAAAAAGGCTGCGGGATGATCGTCCCGCAGCCTTTTTTGCTATGTTCTTACTGGTCCTTATTGTTGTTTGGCCACCACCTTGCGGATAGCCACCAGCTGTTCCAGCAAGGGTTCCAGGAGGTCCAGCTGCAGCACGTTAGCGCCGTCGCTCTTGGCCTTTGCAGGCACGGGATGGGTTTCTATGAAAAGGCCATCTGCGCCGGTAGCAATGGCTGCCTTGGCAATGGTGCCTATCAGTTGCGGGTTACCGCCGGTAACGCCGCCCGCCTGGTTGGGCTGCTGCAGGGAGTGGGTACAATCCATTACCACCGGGGCGCCATGCGCTTTCATAATGGGAATGTTGCGGTAGTCCACTATCAGGTCCTGGTAACCAAAGGTGGTGCCACGCTCAGTGAGCAGGATATTGTTATTGCCTGCCTGGCGGATCTTCTCCACGGCGAACTTCATGCCTTCCCCGCTAAGGAACTGGCCTTTCTTCACGTTCACCACTTTGCCGGTTTCTGCTGCGGCAATGAGGATGTCTGTTTGCCGGCAAAGGAATGCCGGGATCTGGAGCACATCCACGTAAGCAGCGGCCATGGCGGCTTCCGCGGCAGAGTGAATATCGGAAGTTACAGGCAGGTTAAAGTCTTGACCGATCTTCTGCAGCAGGTCCAGCCCTTCCACATCGCCAATACCGGTGAAGGAATGGATAGACGTACGGTTGGCCTTACGGTAAGAAGCTTTGAAGATATACGGGATTTCCAGGCGTTTGCAGATCCTGGATACACGGTCTGCCACGGTGTTGAGCAGTTCTTCGTCTTCGATCACGCAGGGGCCTGCAATGAGGAAGAAGTTATCGGGGTTATATTGTTGATCTTTGAAGAGTTCTTTTAATTGTTCCATGGCGGATCTCCTTTAAGTTTTTGCAAAATTAGTTGATTTTAAGGGGAATGCCTAGCGCGGTAAGAGTGTATAGCAGTGATTGTCATGAAACTGTAAGCTGATTTTGCATGTATCACGGTTCCTTCCCCTGGAACCCGCACCGGTAGCCACTTCCCGGGTTTTAGGCGGTAAACCCGCATTGCCCGTATTGTTACGCCAATGTAAACACCTGTGGCGCCCATGCTAAAATCTTAATGTGGGCCATTAATATTACACAACCAAGTAAATTTGGCCTTTAACTGGATCGTATGAAGAAAGACAAGATTTTGGTGATCGGCGCCTGCGGCCAGATCGGCGTAGAGCTGACCCTTGCACTGCGCAAGATGTACGGAGACAATAACGTGGTGGCGTCTGACCTGCGGGAAGAGCATGAACTGCTGAAAGGTTCCGGCCCTTACGTGTCGCTGGATGTGATGAACAAGGAAATGCTGCACGTGCTGGTCATCCGCCATAACATCACCCAGATCTACCTGCTGGCGGCCATCCTCTCCGCTACCGGCGAAAAGAACCCGCTGCTGGCATGGCATATCAACATGCAAAGCCTGCTCAATGTGCTCGATATTGCCAAGGAAGAGGGCATCGATAAAGTGTACTGGCCCAGTTCCATCGCTGTATTCGGCCCTAACTCTCCCAAGACCGAAACGCCGCAGCATACTATCATTGAGCC
Source organism: Chitinophaga parva (assembly GCF_003071345.1). Lineage (NCBI taxonomy): Bacteria > Pseudomonadati > Bacteroidota > Chitinophagia > Chitinophagales > Chitinophagaceae > Chitinophaga > Chitinophaga parva. The sequence continues at coordinate 679,920 of NZ_QCYK01000002.1, forward strand.
TACTACCATTTACGGTATCAGCAAGTTTGCCGGTGAGCGCTGGTGCGAATACTACAACCACCGCTACGGTATTGATGTGCGCAGCCTCCGCTACCCGGGCCTCATCAGTTATAAATCTGCTCCCGGCGGCGGCACCACAGATTACGCCATCGAGATCTTCCACGATGCGCTGGAAAGCAAATCTTACAACTGCTTCCTCAAGGAAGATACTTACCTCCCCATGATGTACATGCCGGACGCTATCCGCGCCACCATTGAGCTCATGGAAGCACCCAAAGAAAACATCAAGATCCGCTCCTCCTATAACCTCGGCGCTATGAGTTTCTCCCCGAAAGAAATAGCCGCTGAAATAGGAAAGCACGTCCCGGGTTTCAGGATCAGCTATGAGCCGGATTACCGCCAGCAAATCGCAGACGGATGGCCCGGCAGCATTGACGACGAAGCCGCCCGTAAGGACTGGGGCTGGAAGCATGAATTTGACCTGGAGAAAATGACAGTGGATATGTTGAAGAATTTGAAGAAATAAAATTGTACAGCGTACAACGTACAGCGTACAACGTACAACGACTGATCTACGCGAATATCATACACAAAAATAATTTGCGGATAAAGTTATCACAAGCGCCAACCGTTAAATGCAAAACGCTTCGATGTTATTCATCGAAGCGTTTTTGTTTTAATATCTTAAACCGTACGTTGTACGTTGTACGCTGTACGTTGTACAATTCTATATCACAAACCCCACTGCCACGGTAGCATTGCTGAATTCATCAATGAGAATGAAAGCGCCATTGGCAGGATTTGCAGCGTAGGTGTCTGCGAAGACTGGCTGGGCGGTTTTGAGCGAGATCTTACCAATATCGTTCAGGCCGAGCTCTTTTTTGTCGGCAATGATCTCGTTCTTGGTTACATCCAGTACTTCCTGCACGCCTTGTACTTTGGCTTTGAGGCGGTTTACGCCGTGCTGCAGCAGGTAGGTTTTGCCAGGCACCAGTTTTTGCTGGTCCATCCAGCAGATGTTGGCGGTGATGTCTTTCAGTTCGCGGGGGGCCTGGCCGGCTTTGGCCAGCAGGTTGCCGCGGCTGATGTCTATTTCGTCTTCGAGCGTGATCACTACGCTGTCGCCGGTGTTGGCTACAGGCAGTTGCTGCTCAAACTTTTCGATGGTTTTGATCTTGCTGGTCTTACCGGAGGGGAGGGCTACCACTTCATCACCTACGCTGAAATGACCACTGGCCACGCGGCCGGCAAAGCCGCGGAAGTCGTGGTATTCCGTAGTGCGGGGGCGGATCACGTATTGCACCGGGAAGCGCGCGGGATGCTGGTTGTCGGCCGCATCCACCTCAATTGTTTCCAGGTATTCCAACAGGGTGTCGCCCTGGTACCAGCCCAGTTTTTCCGTGCGGGTCACCAGGTTCTCGCCATACAAAGAGGAAATGGGGATGAACTTGATCTCCTGTTCCTTGAAAGGCGCCTGTGCAATGAGGTGCTGGAAGTCGGCCACGATCTCGTTGAAGCGGGCTTCACTATACTCCACCAGGTCCATTTTGTTCACGCACACCACCAGGTGCGGAATGCGCAGCAGGTTGGCAATGAAGAAGTGGCGGTAGGTCTGTTCCACAATGCCTTTGCGGGCGTCTACCAGGATGAGGGATGCCTGCGCGGTGGAGGCGCCGGTCACCATGTTGCGGGTATATTCAATATGGCCGGGTGTATCGGCAATAATGTATTTGCGGGTAGGCGTGGAGAAATAGATATGGGCCACGTCAATCGTGATGCCCTGCTCACGCTCTGCTACCAGGCCGTCTGTGAGCAAAGACAGGTCGGTGAAGTCGAGTCCTTTGCGCTTGCTGGCCGCGTGGATGGCTTCCAGTTTGTCCTGTGTAATGGACTTGGTATCGTAAAGTAAACGGCCTATCAGTGTGCTTTTGCCATCATCCACACTGCCGGAGGTGGCTATATGAAGTACTTCCATTGTTGTCGGTTGTTAATTGATTAAAAATAGCCAGCCTGCTTACGTTTCTCCATGGCGGCTTCGGAGCGTTTATCGTCAATGCGGGCGCCGCGTTCGGAGATCTTGGCTTCCAGGATCTCGGAGATGATATCTTCCAGTTTACCGGCTTCGGAAATTACGGCGGCAGTGCAGGTCATATCGCCTACGGTGCGGAAGCGCACGCGGCCCGTGAAGGGTACTTCGCCATCCACCGTGTTGAGGAATGCTGAGTAAGGCCAGTACATGCCATCCCGTTCTATGATCTGGCGCTCATGGCTGTAGTAGATAGAAGGGATGGCCAGGTTCTCGCGGCGGATGTAGTTCCACACGTCAAGCTCTGTCCAGTTGGAGATGGGGAACACGCGCACATTCTCGCCCATGTTGATCTTACCATTGAGCATATCAAACAATTCGGGGCGTTGCATTTTGGCGTTCCACTGGCCAAATTCATCGCGCACGGAGAAGATGCGTTCCTTGGCGCGGGCCTTCTCTTCATCGCGGCGGGCGCCGCCTATGCAGGCATCGTATTTCAGTGATTCAATGGCATCCAGCAGGGTTACGGTCTGCAGGGCGTTGCGGCTGGCGTACTTACCGGTTTCTTCCTGCACTTTACCCTGGTCTATGCTGTCCTGCACGTAGCGTACCTGCAGTTCCACACCGAGTGACTTTACCAGTTCATCGCGGAAGCTGATGGTTTCGGGGAAGTTATGCCCGGTGTCTACATGCAGCAAAGGGAAGGGGATCTTGCCGGGTGCAAAGGCTTTCTGGGCCAGGCGTACCAGGGTGATGGAATCTTTACCACCGGAAAACAGGATGGCCGGACGTTCAAATTGTGCCGCTGTTTCCCGCAGGATATAAATCGCCTCGTCTTCCAGGGCCTGGGGAAATTGCCATTGAATTTTATTGCTCATTGAAGTCTATTTGAGTGCCAGCCGCCAGTGCGTGCGGGCATGAAGTGCTGAATATAATTACAGGTTGTATACCATTGCCTTAGGCATGGAGGCCACATTCTTTCTTGGAAAGCTCCCACCACCAGCGGCCTGCGCGGGGATGTTCGCCCGGCTCTATAGCGCGGGTACAGGGGGCGCAGCCAATGCTGACAAAGCCTTTGTCGTGCAGCTTATTGTAAGGTACACGGTGCTCGGCCAGGTAGGTGGTCATCTGCTCAAAGCTCCAGTCTATGAGCGGATTGTATTTGTAAAGTGCGCGTTTTTCATCCCACTCGATAAGGGGCATGTCGTGGCGGTTGTCGGATTGTTCGGCGCGCAGGCCGGTGATCCAGACTTTCACGCCTTCCAGGGCCCGGTTCAGGGGCTGCACCTTACGGATATGGCAGCACTCCTTGCGGTTGTCCACGGAGTCATAAAAGCTGTTGGTCCCCTTTTCGCGCAGCAGGTGCTCTACGGCGGCAGTGTCCGGGAAATACACTTCTATGGGTTGCTGGTAGCGGGCGCGGGTCAGGTCTATGAGATCATAGGTTTCCTGGAAAAGCCGGCCGGTATCGAGGGTAAAGACGCGTACGGGCAGTTTGTGTTTCCAGATAATATCGGCGATCACCTGGTCTTCCTGTCCGAAGGAAGTGGAAAAGGCCACAGCGCCAGGGAACTGGTCGCAAAGCCACTGTATAGCTTCCGGAATGTCTTTGTTTGCAAGTGTGGTGGTGGTAATTGCAGTCATGTCACTTCCTTTTCAGCTGCCGGGTACCTGCTGCGTGCAGGGCCGGCATGGATCGAATGGTACAAAAATACATAAAACCTATAAAAACTATAGACTAAATTTAAAAGAGGGACTGCGGCATGCGGCGGCCATCATGTCAACCAATGTACAGCGCAGCCCGGCACCGTATAAAATAAAAAGGGCCGCCTTTGCAGGCAGCCCTTTTAAACCAGTATTTCTTTTCACCGCGGCGATCTCCTAGCTCAGTTTAGGCAGGGGGACGTTCCGGGTGAGGATGTCTTTTAAAGACTTGTTTTCCAGGAGCTTCAGGCTGGCGTCCCTCACTTTACTCATCACTTCATGCAGCCCACAGATAGCTTCGTCCTTACAGTTCTCACAGCGTTCGTAATAGTTCAGGCTCACACAAGGCAGCAGGGCGATGGGACCGTCCAGCAGGCGGATGATCCTGGCCAGGGCAATCTCCTTGGGCTGTTTCAGCAGGTAATAACCCCCGCCTTTGCCCTTTTTACTGCCCAGGATGCCGGCGTTCTTCAACTCCAGCAGGATGTTCTCCAGGAATTTGATGGAAATATTTTTCTCCTGTGCAATCTCAGAGATCAGCACCGGGCCCTTGTCTGCCTGTTCGGCCAGGTGTATGAGCGCATGAAAAGCGTACTGCGTTTTCTTTGATAACATACGATTGATTGTATTTTATGCGGATAACCGGTTCGGGAGGTTGTAACCATACCCTGACTGTGCCCCAGTAAGCCTACAGGGAATATAAACAGTAAATGACTGACAATCAACAAAAATGGCCAAACTGAACCGATTAACGTTACACAAAGATACGATTAAAGGTCCAGTACATCTTTCATGGTGAAAATACCTTTCTTGCCCTGTAGCCACTCTGCCGCCACTACGGCGCCGGCGGCAAATCCCTGGCGGGAATGGGCCGTATGGGTAATGGTAATATCGTCAATTTCGGATGTGTAGGTGATGGTGTGTGTACCGGGCGTGGGGTCAATGCGCTTGCTCAGGATGGCCAGCTGGTCCATGGCGGGTGGCTGGTCATTGATCCAGGATTTCTTGCGGGATACCTTGGCCAGGATCTGCTCTGCCAGGGAAATGGCGGTACCACTGGGGGCGTCTTTTTTCTGGGTATGATGGATCTCTTCCATCTTCACATCGTACTGGGGCTGGTTGGCCATCAGTTCTGCCAGGCGCTGGTTCAGTTCAAAAAAGATGTTCACACCAATGCTGAAGTTGCTGGCATACAGGAAGGCCTGGTGCTTTTCCAGGCAAAGGGCCTTGATCTGGGGCAGGTGCTCCAGCCAGCCGGTGCTGCCGCATACCACGGGTACATTGGCTTCAAAACACTTCAGGATATTAGGATAGGCTGTTTCCGGCGTAGTAAATTCTATGGCTACATCTGCCTGCGACAGGGAATCTTTTTCCAGCAACTCCCGGTTACTGCTGCCTATGCGGTGGGAGATCTCGTGTCCTTTGGCCAGGGCGATGGTCTCAATGGCCTTACCCATTTTACCATAACCGATCAATGCAATCTTCATGAGGTATGCTAAGTATTTGTTTCGTAGGTGAATGATAAAAGAAATGAAAATCAGAACCGGCTGTAGGCGGTGTAGCTGGAGGCCGGTTTGCCGCCACCGAGGGAAATGCGCACTGCAATGCCGGGGGTGCGGTTATTGATCAGCGTGGGCATTACTTTCATGCTCAGGTCCGGCGACACGTCGAACTGCTTCAGGTGGGCAAATACGGTGGCATCCACGATGTTGAGGCCATACACTACGATGAAACCCAGCACGGAGTAGTCTACATACTGCCGGTAATAATCGCGGATGTATTTGAGCTGGTTGGCGTCCGGGTAAATGTCGTAGTATTTGTCCTTTACCCCGGGATTGCCCGCCACACGGATGCGGTAAGCATTGCGGAAGTCCACGAATTCCTTGTAGTTGAACACGAATACGCCCACAGCCGTGCCCAGTGCGGCATACACCAGGGGCATCTTCCAGTATTCATGGTTATACGCTTGTCCCAGGCCCGGCAGCACCACGCTGTAAAAGGCGGCTTTGCGCGGATCGTGCAGGCGTTTTTTTTCCAGGCGGATGGAATCGCGCTGGGCGGTTCTGGCACTATCAGATATTATCAACTGGGGGTGCTTCCTGGCACTGTCCTGTTGGGCCATCTGTGCGCCGATGCGCAGTTTGGTCTCCGGGCGCACCGTATCCTGGGCCATTACCGCGGCGGGGCGCTGGAAGGCGGCCAGCAGCAGCAAGGCAAAGAGCACACGCAAGAGGAGGGTTACCTTCCGGTTATTTTGCACGGTATAGATCTATTTTTTCCAAAATGGCGTCCAGTTCTTCATCAGAATAAAATTCGATCTGGATATTGCCTTTCCCGTTCTTACCGCGTTCCAGCTTTACCTTGGTAGCGAAGTGGGAGGCCAGGTTGTCCTCGATCTTCTGGTAAGCGGGGGCCAGGTTCTTAACGGGCTTTTTCACATGGCCCTTGTCAATGTGGTTCACCTTGCGCACCAGTTCTTCGGTAGCGCGCACGGACAGTTCGTTCTTGATGATCTCTCCAAAGATGAAGAGTTGCTTTTCCACGTTCTCGATGCCGCTCAGGGCACGGGCATGGCCCATGCTCAGGGAGCCGTTGCGCACCGCCACCTGGATGTCCGGGGGCAGTTTCAGCAGGCGGATGTAGTTGGTTACCGTGGAACGTTCTTTGCCCATGCGGTCTGCCACTTCTTCCTGGGTGAGCACGCACTCTTCCATGAGGCGTTTGTAGCTCAATCCGATCTCGATAGCGTTGAGGTTTTCGCGCTGCAGGTTTTCCAGCAGGGCCAGTTCCAGCAGTTCCTGGTCATTCACCTGGCGCACGTAGGCCGGGATGTCTTTCAGGCCTGCCAGTCTGGAGGCTCTCCAGCGTCTTTCACCGGCAATCAGCTGGAAGCGTTTTCCATCGATGCGGGATACGGTGATAGGTTGGATCACGTCGTGCAGTTTGATGGAAGAGGCCAGTTCCTGGAGGGCCTGTTCATCAAAGTCGCGGCGCGGCTGTTTCGGGTTCACTTCGATCTTGTCTATGGCTATCCGTTCTATGCCGGTAGCGGCCTGCAGGGCCTGATCACTCAGGGCGCCGGCGGTTTGTTTCAGATCAGTGTCAATATTTTGCAGCAGCGAACGGATACCTTTTCCCAACGCCTCTTTCTTACTCGGATTGCTCATCGTTTGTTGCAAGTATTTTTGAATCGGAATGAATAATGGTCATGTTATTCTTCTGCAGGATTTCCTTGGCCAGGTTCAGGTAGTTGATAGCTCCTGTGCTGGCCGCATCGTACATGATCACAGACTTACCGAAGCTGGGCGCTTCACCCAGTTTGGTATTGCGGTGGATGATGGTGTTGAACACGCTTTCTTCAAAGTGTTGTTTCACTTCGTCCACCACCTGGTTACTCAGGCGCAGGCGGCCATCGTACATGGTCATGAGGATGCCTTCGATCTCCAGTTCCGTGTTAAGGCGGCTCTGTACGATCTTGATGGTATTGAGCAACTTGCCCAAACCTTCCAGGGCGAAGAACTCGCACTGCACGGGGATGATCACGGAGTGGGAAGCCACCAGGGCGTTCACGGTGATCAGGCCCAGGGAAGGGGAGCAGTCTACAATTACGAAATCATAATCTGCCTGTACGCTGTCTATCACCTGCTTCATCACGCGTTCGCGGTTAGGATGATTGATCAGTTCCAGTTCTGCGCCCACCAGGTCGATGTGTGCAGGCAGTACCTTCAGGTTAGGGGTGTCAGACTCCAGGATCACATCCTTGGCCTGCCCGTCATTGACCATGCAGTCGTACAGGCTTTGCTGGATATTACGCAGGTCAAAACCCAGGCCGGTGGTGCTGTTGGCCTGCGGGTCTGCATCGACCAGCAATGTTTTGTATTCCAGTACCGCCAGGCTGCTGGCCAGGTTAATAGCACTGGTAGTCTTCCCTACGCCCCCTTTCTGGTTAGCGATTGCAATGATTCTTGCCATTGTAAAATTGATGTGTGTTTCGTGGTTTTCTAGGTATAGCGGATAAGGTTAATGGTTAATTGTTAAATGTGAACCGCTGCATTTAACGATTAACGTTTAACCATTAACATTTAACTAAATCTCTATGGTGCTTCCTATAGCCGGCAGCAGCAGGTTCAGGCCTGCGGTGGTAAAGGCGGCTTTGGCTTTTTCGTGGTCTATTTTGATGAAGCCGAAGGTGTCGTAATGTACCCCCACGATCTTATCGCACTGGATGAATTCTGATGCAATGATGGCATCTTCCACACCCATGGTAAAGTTGTCACCTATCGGCAATATAGCAAAGTTCAAAGTAGCAAAACGGGGAATAAGCTCCATGTCAAAGGTAAGGGCGGTATCGCCGGCAAAGTAGAAATTACCTTCGTCTGTGATGAACACAAAACCCATGGGACTGCCACCATACGCTCCGTCCGGCAGGCCGCTGGAGTGGTGCGCTACCACACACTTTACAGCCCCGAAATCAAAATTCCACTTGCCACCCGTGTTCATGGGATGGTATTTCTTTACCCCCTGCTTGGCGGCCCACATTGCCAGTTCAAAAGAACCTACCACGGTAGCGTCGGTCCGTTTGGCCAGGGCTATCAGGTCGGCTACATGGTCTTCGTGCCCGTGGCTTACAAAAATATAATCTGCCTCAATGGTGTTCACATCCACGTGCTTCGCCAGCTCGTTGTGGGAAATGAACGGGTCAAAAACAATCTTCTTTCCTTTGATCTCCACCGCAAAGGATGAGTGACCGTAATAGGTAAACTTCATATAGAAAAATTTTTATATAACATCCACGGTCGGACAAAAATACAGAGAATAGGTAAATGTTTGCCGGCGCGGTATTATTATTTATACACAACCGGGTGGGGGATGTGCACATTGGAAGCTGCAATGTACAACCTACAATAAAATCCCTTCCCATTCGTCTTCCCTCCATAAATTCGCTTTCAGAAAAACTGTAAGACTGCTATGCGTGGAATTTCTCCCTGGGTACTGGTAATGATGCTGGCGCTTGATCTGTATGTGTTTCAGGCGTTTAAGGCCTTGTTGAACAATGCATCCGCCGGTGTGCGCATTACCGTGTATGTAATTTACTGGATCATTTCACTGGCCGGCGTCCTGACCTGGGGCCTGCGTTCCTATGTGAACCTGCAGGAGTGGCCCACGGCGGTGCGCTCCGTGGTCACTTTCGTGATCCTGGGGCTGGTGATCGCCAAGCTCATCATCACCATCTTCCTGCTGACGGACGACATCCGCCGTGGCATTGTGTGGGTCATTGCCCATTTCCGGCAAGCGGGTACCAGCGCCCCGGTGGCCACCACCGGCCAGGGCATTTCCCGCAGCAAGTTCCTTACCAGCCTGGGCCTGTTGCTGGGCGGGGGCCTCTTTGGCACCCTGGTGTATGGTTTTTCCAACCGTTATGACTACCAGCTCCGGAGGCTCCGCCTGTCTTTTCCCAACCTGCCTTCCGCCTTCAAAGGCCTCCGTATTGTGCAGGTGTCTGATATCCACTCCGGCAGCTTTACCAACAAAAAAGCGGTGCAGCGTGGGGTAGACATGATCCTGGCGCAAAAAGCAGACCTCATCCTCTTCACCGGCGACCTGGTAAACGACCGGGCGGTGGAAATGCAGGACTACATGAACGTGTTTAACCGGCTGGAAGCCCCCATGGGCATCTATTCCACCCTGGGCAACCACGATTACGGTGACTATTACGACTGGCCGGACCGCGATGCCAACGGCTACAGTGCCCTGCGCGAGCAGAACCTGGAGGATGTAAAGGCCATCCACGGAAAGCTGGGCTGGCGCCTGCTCATGAACGAGCACGTGGTGCTGGAGCGCCAGGGCCAGCAGATCGGCCTCCTGGGGATTGAGAACTGGAGCGCCCTGGGCCACTTTCCCAAATATGGAAAAATGAAGGAAGCCTATGCCGGCACAGAGCACCTGCCGTTCAAGATCCTCATGTCCCACGACCCCACTCACTGGGACGCTGAAGTGCGCCCGCAATACGGCGACGTGGATCTTACCCTGGCTGGTCATACCCATGGCTTCCAGTTTGGCGTGGAGATCCCCGGTCTGCGCTGGAGCCCCGCCCAGTACGTGTATAAGGAATGGGCCGGCCTGTATGAAGAAGGTAGCCAGAAGATCTATGTGAACCGCGGCTTTGGCTTTTTAGGATACCCGGGCCGGGTAGGCATACTGCCGGAGATCACCGTGATAGAGCTGGTGTAACGGCTTTACCGCAATTTTCATCCGGTTTACCGCATGGCTCCCCGGGTGCACCTGTTGACTATCAATTCATTAACCTTAAAGTGGCATTAAAATTCGATTATATAGCCCTTAGCAGGCCTTACCGCGCTATGGGATTGCTTATCTTGCGGGTAACTAAGATCGCCACTTTGCTATGCGCTATTGTAGTTTCCTTGTACTATGCATGTTCTGTAGTGTCCACGTGTGCGGCCAAACCCTGGCCGAACTGGAAAAGGACCTGGATTCCATGATCAGGCGCACGGAAAAAAGCAACCTGGTATTCAGCCTTGGCTACGGCAATAATCCCGCTTACGACCGGAAGAACAATACCTATACAGACCTGGTGCTCAAACCTTACCTTTCGCCGGGGGTGACCTACTTTCACAAAAGCGGCCTCAATGCAGGCATTTCCACTTACTATCTTTTTAATGCAAATGATAAGCCCTGGTTTGAATGGGACCTCAGTGCCGGTTACGACTATACGAAAAACCGCAACTTTGTAACAGGGGTGAATTATACCAAATACCTGTTCACGAAATCGCGGGAGGATATCATGCCCACTCCCATTACTAACGAATTGTTTGCCTATTTCGTATACCAGCAATGGTGGCTGCAACCCGGCATCATCGCGGACCTGGGCTGGGGTACTGAAAAAGACCGGCTGTTGCGCAACCGTTACAGTGTTACGCACGGGCAGGACCTGAACTTCATTGCATCCCTGCGCCACGATTTTATGTTCCTGGATATTGCCAAACGGAATGATGCGGTGCTGATCACCCCTTCGCTCAACTTTATTGCCGGTACGGCTAACTATTACAGTGAGCTGGAAAGCATTCAATACCTTATGCAATCTGAAAAAGGGCGGAAGACCATTGCCCCGCCACCTGGGCCGCTTACCAAGCAGGAGTCCAGGGATATTGCCACCGCGTTTGAAGCCCGCGCAGTGGATATAAGTGTGCATTTCACTTACATCATTGGCCGCGTAAGCATTGTACCTTCTTACACGGTTTTCAAACTGCTTACCAACACCACGGACAATGGTATTTCCGGCTACTTCACGGCACATGTTGCTGTAACCTTATAGCCGGGAAACAGTGCAACGCCGCCCCCTGTTTGTTATTGTGTTACAGCCTTTATGTCCCTTTACTGCAATAATTACCATGCTTTCCCGTTTTCACTCCGGTTTACATGTTTGCTAAGCAACAGCATTCCAATCAATTCCATTTACCGGTATTTACCTTTCTCCTGTCCCAATCTTTTAACAAAAATTTTAGCACACATTTTGCCTGCGTGTTAGTAACCATAAAAACAATCCGATATGAAAAAACTGTTTCTCGCCATGACAGTGCTGGCGCTTACCTCTTTGTCTGCCGTAAAAGCACAGACAGGCTTCTTTAAGTGGGGCATCAAAGGAGGTGCAAACCTGGGTAAACTGGATGGTACCGGTTATGACGATGCATTTAAACTGGGTTATCATTTAGGTGGTTTTGCACAGATCAATTTAGTAAAAGGTTTTGGTGTACAGGGTGAGTTGGTTTTCTCGCAAAGCACTACCCGTACCGTGGATAATTTCAGCGAGATTTACAATGGGGAAAACATCCAGTCGGATGCCAACGGGCAAAAGATCAAACTCAATTACCTGAGCATTCCCATCATGGTGAACATCCCGCTGGGCACACCCCGCGTTAAGCTGCAACTGGGCCCCCAGTACAGCATTTTAATGAGCAACAAGAACGTGATCAAAGCATCACAGGATGCGTTTAAATCCGGCGACTTTGGCGTAGTGGGCGGTCTTTGGTTCCAGTTGCCCATCGTCAACATCAGCGCGCGTTACTGTGTAGGCCTGTCTGATATGAACAATTTCAGCGAGGCTACAGACCAGTCTAAATGGCGCAACCAGTCCATCCAGCTGGGTGTGGGGGTTACCCTCTAGTAAGTTTTTAGTGACCATTTCCAGAAAAAGAGCATCTGTCGTGGATGCTCTTTTTTATGCACACCTTAGTAGAATTGGCGCCCAGCCTTTACCTTGTAGCACGGACAACGCATACCGGAACCAGTAGCATCTCACCAACACAGGCTGACAATCTGCCTCTGGCACTATACTTGACCAATAGCAGGAAACATAGAAAGAAGGGCTGATTTTACTAACATTATGACACTTTGTCCGGCCTGCTTTAAACATATATGATGAACAATTTTTTTTTAGGCAATTCGGAAGAGGAGATGGAATTCATGCCGATCATTCCGCTGAATGAAGAAACAGAGGGAGCCGAAGAAGAGAAGATCCCCGATGAGCTGGCACTCCTGCCGCTGCGGAACACCGTACTGTTTCCCGGTGTGGTACTGCCCATCACCGTGGGCCGTGATAAATCGATCAAAGCCGTAAACGACGCATATAAAACCGATAAGCTGATAGGGGTGGTGGCCCAGAAAGACAGCACCATTGAAGATCCCACCGTTGCAGACCTGAGCCAGGTAGGCACCGTGGCCCGCATTGTAAAGCTGATCAAGATGCCGGACGGCGGCACTACCATCATCATCCAGGGCCGCAAACGCTTCCGCATTGAACAGATCACAGCTGATGACCCATATTTCAAAGCCCGCATAGACATTCTCCAGGATGAGCCGCCTGCTGCTGCAGACGAAGAGTTTGATGTTTACATTTCCTCCATCAAAGACCTGGCGGGACAGATCATCCAGCTCTCACCCAACCTGCCTTCAGAGGCCAGCATTATCCTGAAGAATATTGAGAACACCGCGTTCCTGGTGCACTTCGTGTCCAGCAACCTCAATTCAGAGCTGGGAGATAAGCAACAATTGCTGGAGATCAACAACCTGCGCACCCGCGCGGAACTGCTCCTGAAGCTGCTGCAAACAGAACTGCAACTGGCGGAACTGAAAAATAAGATCACGAACAAAACCAAGGCAGACCTGGACAAACAGCAGCGCGAATACTTCCTGCAACAGCAGTTGAAAAGCATCCGCGAAGAATTGGGGGGCGACAGCAACGACCGCGAGGTAAAAGAATTGCTGCGTAAAGCGGAGCAAAAAAAATGGCCCGCCGCCGCCAAGGACCTGTTTAAGAAAGGTGCAGAGAAGCTGGAACGCATGCACCCCAGCACACCGGATTACTCCGTGGTATACAACCACCTGGATCTCATGCTGGACCTGCCCTGGGAAGATTATACCGCTGATAGTTACGACCTGAAAAAGGCAAAAAAGATACTGGATAATGACCACTACGGCATGGATAAGATCAAGGAGCGCATCCTGGAATACCTGGCCGTGCTGAAGTTGAAGGGGGACATGAAATCTCCCATCCTGTGCTTTGTAGGCCCTCCCGGTATTGGTAAAACCTCCCTGGGCCGCAGCATTGCCAACGCTATAGGCCGCAAGTATGTGCGCCTGAGCCTGGGCGGCCTGCATGATGAAAGTGAGATCCGCGGCCACCGCAAAACTTACATCGGCGCTATGCCCGGCCGCGTGCTGCAAAGCATCCGCAAGGTAAAAAGCTCCAACCCCGTGATGATCCTTGACGAGATAGACAAGATCGGGAACGATGGCCGTGGAGACCCCAGCTCCGCCCTCCTGGAAGTGCTGGACCCTGAGCAGAACAGCTCTTTTTACGATAACTACCTGGAGCTGGAATATGACCTGAGCAAGGTGCTGTTCATTGCTACCGCCAATAACATCAACGCCATCCACCCCGCCCTGCGCGACCGCCTGGAAGTGATAGAACTGAGTGGTTACAGCATTGAAGAAAAAGTGGAGATAGCCAAGCGCCACCTGCTGCCCAAGCAGAAGGAAGCACACGGGCTCAAAGACCTGAAGATCAAATTCAGCAATGCCTTGCTGGACAAGACCATCCAATCCTATACCCGCGAGAGCGGCGTGCGGGAACTGGACCGTGTGTTTGCATCGCTGATGCGCAGCCTGGCCAAGGATGTGGCCCTGGAAGAAGAAGTGCCGGACACCATGACGGAAGGCCACATTGAAACCATCCTGGGCAAGCCCCGTTACTCTAACGAGATCTATACCCTGGGCAACCCCGCCGGCGTGGCGGTGGGCCTGGCCTGGACCTATGTGGGTGGCGATATCCTCTTCATAGAGACCAGTCTCAGTGACGGCAAAGGAGAGCTGCGGCTTACCGGTAACCTGGGTAACGTGATGAAGGAATCTGCCAGCACGGCCCTCAGTTACCTGCAGGCCCATGCGGAAGAATATAAGATCGATCCTAAATTGTTCCAGCAAAAGACCGTGCACATCCACGTGCCGGAAGGTGCGGTACCGAAAGACGGTCCCAGTGCAGGCATCACCATGTTCACGGCCATCACCAGCGCCTTCACCGGCCGCCGCGTGAAGCCCTACCTGGCCATGACCGGCGAGATCACGCTACGCGGGCAGGTGCTGCCGGTAGGTGGTATCAAGGAAAAGATCCTGGCAGCCAAAAGGGCCGGCATCAAGGAAGTGGTCCTTTGCTGGCAAAATGAAAAAGACATCAGAGAGATCAACCCGGACTATATCAAAGGCATGAAATTCCATTATGTGCGTCAAATGAACCAAGTGGTAGATTTGGCGTTATTAAAGAAGAAGTAGTGCAAAACATTGTCGTCCGTTGCTGGCCGGCAAGGTGCAACTGGTACCCGGAGTAAGTGCCCGGGATTCATGTTGATTGTTTTAAGGGTTTAGCGAAGCCATTTCCGGAGGAAGTGGCTTCGCTATTTTTCGTACAGCGTACAGCGTACAGCGTACAACGTACAGCGTACAACGTATGGCGTATATTATTGTCCATATCGATCATTCGCTTAGATAGTACGTTGTACGTTGTACGCTGTACATTGTACAATTTTTCGATCATTCGCTTAGATAGTACGTTGTACGTTGTACGCTGTACATTGTACAATTTTTGTATTTTCCGGCCCCAAGTATCCCACTATGTACCGTCATATTGTTTTATTGCTGCTTATTATCGGACCGGGCGTGGTTGTGCGTGCACAGGTGCTGGGCGGGAAGAGCGCGTTTGCCTTCCTGGACCTGCCGGCATCGCCGCAGATCACGGCGCTGGGCAATGTGAATGTAAGCCAGCATAACAGTGACATTACCCTTTCCCTGCTCAATCCTGCGCTACTGCGGCCGGAGATGACCAGCCAGCTGGCGGCCAGCTACGCTGCCTATTTTGCCGATGTGAAGTACGGGCATGCCATGGGCGGTTATTATGCTTCAAAATTACAGACCACTTTTGCCGCCGGCATTCAATATCTTAATTACGGCAGCATGCCCCAAACTGATGCTGCCGGCACCATCCAGGGCAGTTTTACCGCGCGCGATCTGAATGCGCAGGTAAGCGCCTCCCGCCAGTACCTGGAGCGGTGGCACTATGGCGTTACGTTGCATTTTGTAAGCTCGCGCTATGGGGCGTATGCAGCATCCGGCCTGCTGGCGGATGTGGGCCTGGCTTACCAGGACAGCATACATGGGCTGCAAATAGGGCTGGTGGCGCGCAACATGGGCGGGCAGCTGAAAAGCTACGTGCCGGGGGAAGGGGAGCCTTTGCCCTTTGACCTGCAGCTGGGTATTTCAAAACAACTGGCGCATGTGCCGCTGCAGCTCTCCGCTACCCTGCATCATCTCTACCAGTTTGATGTGCGTTATGCAGATCCGGCGGAGGACAGTGCTGCAACAGGGCACGCGGTGGATAAGCTCATGCGCCATGCCGTGTTTGCGGTGCAATGGAACATTGGCAAGTACCTGGAGCTTACGGGGGCGTACAACTACCTGCGGCGCCAGGAGCTGGCGCTTACAGACGCCAAAGGCGCCAGTGGACTCAGTTTTGGGGCCGCGCTGGTAACGCGTAAAATACAATTGCGCTACGCCCGGTCTTACTACCAGCGCAGCGCAGCCTTCAATCATTTGGGGATCAATATTGCGCTCAACACTTTTACGAAGTGATTTCCTTACCATAGCAGTTCATAACATTACCGGCCATTGCGGGCTGGGTATGCGCAGTGGCATCCAGCGAAAGCCTTGCTCCTGGCGGCTTACATGGCCAAAGCCCGGCCAGGGGAGGTGGTAGCCGAATACCGGTTGCCTGCTTTGGCCCAGCATGGAGAGTACCCTGCGCCTTGTTTGCGCCGCCATATCAAAATCCGTATCGAAGATGGTGCCCCATTCCGGCTTTGCAAAGAGCAGGGCTTCGTCATGTGCAATATCGCAGAGGTGCAGGAAGGATTGTCCCTGCCGGCTTATCTCGAACATGCAATGGCCGGGTGTGTGGCCTGCGGCCAGGATGGGCGTAATGCATTCAAACAGGGGTGTGCCGGGGGAGAAGCATTGCAAGGCGCTGCCCATCTGCGCAAAGCTGTTGCGGATGCGGTGCTGCATGGATTGCAACGCACCTGCATCCGGTTTCCTGCTTTTGGAAAGGTCCAGCGTGTCACTCATCCAGCCATCGTATTCCTGCTGGGATACATGGATGCGGGCGTTGGGAAATACGGCGTTACCTGCTTTGTCAAACAACCCACCGGTATGATCGGAATGCATGTGAGAGATGAGGATATCTGTAATATCTTCCGTGGAGATACCCGCCATTGCCAGGTTTGCGGGCAGCACGCCTGCCTGGGGGCCATTCATTTGGCCGTTGCCGGCGTCGAACAAAATAACGCGGCCGGCGTGGCGCAGCACCAGGATATTGCTGGGCAATACAAACTGGTAGCGGCTTATACCCAGTTCCAGCAGGAGGTCCTGCACTTGTTCCGGAGGAACGCCGGGGGCAAATTCTTCCGGCGCATACTGTTCAGCGCCGTCTGTGACAACGAGGAGGTCCAGGTCTGCAAAATGTACCTTCATATGGCCCGTGGGCTGGGAGCGTGGTTGCATGTCATGTTTTTGAGATCGTTGCAAATCTAGCTACATTGCCCAGGTATTACAAAGCAGGCATAGGCTAAAATTTTAGACCAATGGCAAAAGCAATGGCACGGAAGCTAAAAGATTTCAATCCTACCAATTGTGCGGTAACATATTGTATGAACATCATTGGGGGCAAGTGGAAACCGGTGATCATCCACCTGCTGCGCAATGGGCAAAACCGCTATAGCCTGATGCAGAAAGGGATGCCGGAAGCCAGTAAACAAACGCTTACCAACCAGTTGCGGGAGCTGGAAGCGGATGGCATTATCACCCGTGAAACCTTTGCCGGTAGCCCGCCGCGGGTGGAGTATCATATTACTCCGCTGGGCGCTTCATTATTACCTATTATTGACGCTATGCGTACCTGGGGAAAGGGGCAGATGAATACCGGGGAATAACAAACGTAACGTGCATAACAACAAAACGCCCGCAAAATCAGCATTTGCGGGCATCTTGTTATATCGTATATCCGTAACCGTTAGTCCTGCAACTGGCGTTTGTATAACTGGATGGTGTTTTCCAGTCCATAGTAAAGCGCATCTGCAATGAGGGCATGGCCGATGGAGACTTCAGCGAGTTGGGGAATGTGCAGTTTAAAAAAGCGCAGGTTCTCCAGGTTCAGGTCGTGGCCGGCGTTGATGCCCAAACCCAAGCTGGTAGCTTCTTTGGCGGTGTTCTTATAATCGTTGAACAGGGCCAGGTTCTGTGGCTGGGTGCGTGCTTTTGTATATTCTTCTGCGTAGGGGCCGGTGTAGAGTTCTATGCGGTCTGCCCCGGAAGATTTGGCGGCTTCCACCAGTCGTACTTCCGGGTTGAGGAAGATAGATACGCGGATGCCGGCGCTTTTCAGCTCACCGATCACATCGCGCAGCTGGTCCTGGTAAGTGATGGTATCCCAGCCGGTGTTAGAGGTGATAGCATCTGGCGGATCGGGGACCAGGGTGCATTGATGTGGCTTTACTTCCATGACCATTTTCATGAAAGCGCGTGAGGGATAGCCTTCAATATTGAATTCCGTTTTCAAGAGTGGTTTCAGATTGTATACGTCACTGTAGCGGATGTGGCGTTCATCCGGGCGGGGGTGCACCGTAATGCCGTCTGCGCCAAAACGTTCAATATCCTGTGCTACTTTCAGCACATCGGGGAGGTTGCCACCGCGGGCATTCCGCAGGGTGGCGATCTTATTGATGTTTACACTGAGCTTGGTCATGGTGCAAAGGTAAGGGAAATTGTACTAGGTGCCCTGGGCCTGGGGGGCTTAAGTCTTAAGTCTTAAGTCTTAAGTCTTAAGTCCTAGGTCCTAGGTCTTAGGTCCTGCATTTTGGGGCCGAAGTCTCAAGTCTCACATCTGGTACTTGCGCTGTCTCAATTGTGTGCCTGGCGATAGGATTGCCATAAATAAAAAAGCGCCGACCATAAGACCGGCGCTAAAAGTAAATATGTTATCAAAGCTTAGTACCTAATACTTAAGACCTGGTACCTAAGACAATTTTAATAACGGTAATAATCCGGCTTAAACGGACCTTCCTTCGGCAGGCCGAGGTACTCTGCCTGGGTGCTTGTCAGTTCGTCCAGTTCCACACCGATCTTTTTCAGGTGCAGGCGGGCTACTTTTTCATCCAGGTGTTTGGGCAGTACGTAAACTTTGTTTTCGTACTTGTCGGCGTGCAGCCAGAGTTCCAGCTGGGCCAGGGTTTGGTTGGTGAAGGAGTTGCTCATCACGAAGGAGGGGTGGCCGGTAGCGCAACCCAGGTTTACCAGGCGGCCTTCTGCCAGCAGGATGATGTCTTTACCATCAATGGTGTATTTATCTACCTGCGGTTTGATCTCTACTTTGGTGTTGCCATAGTTCGTGTTCAGCCAGGCTACGTCGATCTCGATATCGAAGTGGCCGATGTTGCACACGATGGCTTTGTCCTTCATGGTTTTGAAGTGGGCGCCGGTGATGATATCGCGGCAACCGGTGGTGGTTACGATGATATCTGCTTCTTTCACGGCGTCTGCCATTTTCTTTACTTCGTAACCTTCCATAGCAGCCTGCAGGGCGCAGATGGGGTCTATTTCGGTTACGATCACGCGGGCGCCGGCACCTGCCAGTGATTCGGCAGAACCTTTACCTACGTCGCCAAAACCGGCTACTACAGCTACTTTACCAGCGATCATCACGTCTGTAGCGCGACGGATCGCATCTACGCAGGATTCGCGGCAGCCATATTTGTTATCGAATTTGGATTTGGTTACAGAGTCGTTGATGTTGATGGCAGGAATGGGCAGGGAGCCGTTCTTCATGCGCTCATACAGGCGGTGTACGCCGGTAGTGGTTTCTTCGCTCAGGCCTTTCACGTGCTGGATCAGCTCGGGGTATTTGTCAAATACCATGTTGGTGAGGTCACCTCCATCGTCCAGGATCATGTTCAGGGGGCGGTCTTCGCCACCGAAGAACAGGGTTTGTTCAATGCACCAGTCGAAGTCCTGTTCATTGAGGCCTTTCCAGGCAAATACCGGGATACCGGCAGCGGCAATAGCAGCGGCGGCGTGGTCCTGGGTAGAGAAGATATTGCAGGAGCTCCAGCGCACTTCAGCGCCCAGGGCTACCAGTGTCTCGATCAGTACAGCAGTTTGGATGGTCATGTGCAGGCAGCCGGCGATACGGGCGCCTTTCAGGGGTTGGCTGGCACCATATTCTTCGCGCAGTGACATCAGGCCTGGCATTTCTGCTTCTGCCAGTTCTATTTCCTTACGTCCCCATGCAGCGAGGGACATGTCCTTAACCTTGTAGGGGAGGCTAAAATCAATGTTTGGTTTAGCTATTGTAGACATTCGTATTTTATTTGGTGCAAATCTACCTTAATTCCCCTTGTTATCATAATCCCAAAATGGTGTTATGCACCCCTGTTCCGTTATTTTTTTGTCATCAATCCTGCCAGGTTTTTAGGAGGTACGCCATTTTTTCAACCATTATGGCGGGCTTATCCACAAATGTGCACAACCCTGCCGGTTGATCATATGTATTGATTTTCAGTAAAATATTATTTTATAATTATGCGTTATTAACATTTTTGCAGTTAATTCGTGATAATTTATATATTTGCACAATAAATTATATAATATTAACTTTAATTGTTTTCAGTCGTATACTGCTATCAAAGAAGCATCGGGAAGGGGTATTGGGCCCGCTCATAATCGGTCGTACAAGAAGAAACTCCACGGTATAGGATTGGTTTTTCACTATGCACAGTAGCCTGCAACTTTAGCGTCACGGGACCGCATATGACTGCAAGCATAGGCCTATACCCGAAATTATCAGATCAGGAATCCATTCCGGGCAGGAGCGTGAGGGGGAGAAATAGCGGGGGTGCCGGGTGGCTAACGCATTAAATTATGTTACTCCTTACCTATCCTATGAAAAGCAAATGTGCTATCAGCAGCGTTGTACACGCTTGGGGCCTTGGCCTGCTTTTCCTGTTATGCGGTTTACTGGGTGCGGTGCCGGTTGCGGCGCAGGCGCCGGTGCGCATTATTAATCCTACGGGGGGCGGTACCGGTGATCCGGGGCTGCGCATAGAGGTGTATGCGGATGGGAGTTATCATGTGTACCGTGACGGGAAGCGGGAAACGTATGAGGGGAGTGATAAAATGAGCTGGGAGACCACTCCACATAACATACGGGGCCCCCAGACATATATTGCCCTTGCAGATGGTTATAACAGTGTTCCCGATCCTAATGAAAATAACCTCATTGCCCTGCAGCCTTCCTGGGTATCGCCCATTTATGGCAGTGGCACCGCAGGTAACCCCTGGAAGGTACAGATCATGGGTAAGGCCCACCAGGACAACTTCCGGTCTGGGGCTACAGATTTTTACTATACCATTATCCTGGAATATGTTAAGAACAATAACTACTTCTATACCAACTACCTGCTTTACTTTACCAACGGCGACCTGGTAGATTCTGACATCTATATTTTCCAAACAGAACGCGTGGTGATGGGTGCTGATCTGACTGACCTGACCGCGCTGGCGAATAGCGAATGTGTAATAGGTTATAAATCCTCTGAGTCTGATGGCGACGGCCCTAATCCCTCTGTAGTAGCCGCCTACCGCAGCACTTCCTGTGGCGCCGGTATACCTGCTCCTCGCAGCCATGTGCTTAAGATGAATGGTGGGTCCAATAATGGCAGCCAGCAGCGATTCCGCAGTTACTTCGTAGGCAATGAGACCGGCCGGATGACGCTACAGGAAAATATCCTCCAGCTACTGCCTAACAGTATTCAGTCTGCGCCAGCAGCCGGTACTTATGTGGGTATTTCCGCCAATAAGTTTTTTGACAACTTTATGGGCGATAATAAATGGGAGTGGACCGATCCCAGCGCTGATGGTTACCACCGTCCCAGTATCAGCACCCGGATGCTTACCGGTTACGGCACCACCCCCAATGACTTTGATGCCACACCTGTAGGGAATGCGCCTACCACCTTTGGTAGCGAGCCTCCTAAGATAGGGTTCCTTAAATCCACGGTCAAGGTGGGAGAAGGGAATAGCGGTGATGTGCAATACACGGGCAATATGCTCTACATCACCAGTGCCACCGCATTGCCAGCAATATTGACAGCAGACCTCATGCTGGAAATAGATGGCGTGTCCATCCCGGTGGCAAACCTGGATGGTAACCAGGCTGGCACCGCAGCAGATTACAAGTTGTCAAACGGTACACTGATCAAGGCTTTTAGCAATAGCACTCCAACCGATACGATCAAGATCCCGTTGGATTCATTCTTTATCACCGGCAATAATATCCTGCAGTACAACCGTGCGGTAAAACTGCAGCTAAAATCCAACTACGGTATGCTGCAGGTAGATGGAGGCCATGATACCTGCCGCGTGGTGATCGTAGACGATGAGCCCCGTGATATCAGCCTCACCCCGCTGAACACCACTATCCAGGAAGGTGATAACCCAACGGTGCGCGCTTCACTGCCCAGCGGTGTTACCGCCAGTTCCGATCTTACCATCAACCTGCATCTTAATTCCCTGGCCCATACTTCCGGCTTCAGCATCCCCCCCACGGTAGTGATACCAGGCGGCTCTGACCATGTGGATTTTACACTTACCACGGTAACAGATAACATCATCGAAAGGGATGACACCCTGCACATCAGCGCCGATGGCCAGATCATGGGGCAGAATGGCACCAGTACCACAGATGCCGTCTTCATGCTGAAAGACAAAACCCACACCATCCCGGCAAACATGCAACTCACGCTGGGGCCCGCATCTGCCACCGTGGATAAAGGCCTCACCGGCCAGACCATCACCGCCAGCCTGCCTGCCGGTATCACCACCGCCATCCCCATTAACATTACCCTTAGCCAGGATGCCGCCACCACCGCTGATCCCAGCAGCTATTCCATGCCGCTGCAGCTCCGCATAGACAGTGGCCAGGCCTCCGGCACCCTAACTTATAACACCCGCCTGGATAGCATTGTATACGGCCCGCTGGTAAAACACCTGGTGCTCAATGCTACCGCGAAAGACAGTGCCGGTAATATCTACACCACGCTCAATGCCATAGACCTGGGCATTAATGATAAGAACTGGCCCATGGCCCACCCGGTCATAGCAGGCCGCACCGCTGCTTCCATTGATGAAGGCAACGGTTCCTCCACGCTGTGGGTGGGCCTGCCGGATGGCCTGGTAGCAGGGCGCGATTTTGCCTTTGCCATCAGCACCAGCAGTAACCTCACCAGCGACCAGCATACCCTGACCGGTATGCCTGCGGATTCTGTACACATCACCACCGGCCATAGCGTGGATAGCTTTGCCGTGGTGAGCACCGTTGATGACGGCATTGTGGGCAATGATGAAACCGTGACCTTCACCGCGGCAGCGAATAACCTGCCGGTGGCAAACAATGGAAGCAATACGCTGAACATCGTAGACAAAACCGTGGCCGGTCCGCCGCCTACCCTCACTATCACCGCGGTAAGCAATGCATTACAGGAAGGACAAACCACCAGCCTCAAAATAGAACTGGACAACAACAAAACGCTGACCAAGGCACTGAACGTGACTTTCAGCCTGGCCAATGGTACTACCTCTGCCGGCGATGCCACGCTTAATACCGTTACTTACACGCTGCCGGCAAGCACTAATAACGTAACCATTCCAAACGTCATTACTGCCAATACCGATGCGATCATTGAAGGCAATGAGACCTTTTATGTAAATGCCACTGCCACCGGGGCTACGGTGAACGTGGTTGCAGATACCCTCACCATCACGGACAAGACCCGCCTCACCCCCGCACAAACGGCATTGATCATCAGCGCGCCTGCCATGCCAGCCGCATGGACCAAGGGGAATACCCAAACGGTGACCGTAAGCCTTCCTGCCGGTGTGAGCACACAAGTGCCTATCAGCATCAGCCTTACACCCAATGCTACTTCCGAAGTAGGCGCCGGCAACCTGGTACTGCCGGCCATGCCGCTGAAAATAGATTCCGGTGCCACCGGCGTTTCTTTCTCCGTGCATGTTAACACGGACCTGGAGGTGTATGGCCCGCTTACCCGCCACCTCCGCCTGGACGGTGCGGTAACGGATGGCGCCCTGCCTGCAGGCGCTTTTGCCATGGACAGCGTGCGGGCAGACATTACCGATAATAACTGGCCCCTGGCGCATCCGCTGGTGATCAACAAAGACACCATTGCAGAAGGCAGCGGCACTTACGCCGCCACCATTATCCTGCCAGATGGCCTGAAAGCCGGGCGGGACCTGGGTTTCAATATTACGGCTACCAACAGTCTTACAACCGGTAAGCACACCCTCACGGTGCCCGCCACCGTGAAGATCAACGCTGGCAGCACTTCCGCCAGCATCGGCAACTTTACGGTGCCTGCCGATGTGATCATTGGCAATAATGAAGACATTGCGTTTACCGGCGCATACAATGGCACCGGTAATGTAACAGATGCACCTGTTACCCCTGGTGGCGTACATATTAAAGATGCTACAAACGCCAGTGCGCTCACTATTGCACTTACCGCCAGCACGTCCAGCCTGGATGAAGGTCAAAGCAGCGATGTAACGGTGACCCTGGGCGGCGGCATGCAATTATTACAACCCCTCACCATCACGCTTACCCCGCAACTGGCGGGCACGCTTACCAATGGCGATTTTACACTGAACACCACTACGCTCACCCTGCCCGCGGGCACCAGCAGCAAGACTTTCAGCAACGTGCTCACCGCGAAGACGGACAATGTACTGGAGGTCAATGAAACCCTGAAGCTCAGCGCCACGGTGACCAGCGGGCCGGTAGTAAGCATTGCAGACCTGCCATTCATTATTAAGGATAAAACACACAGCGTAGCCGGCGCCACACAGCTCACGGTAACGCCCTCCGCTACCAATGTGCAGAAGGGCGGTAGCATTACGCTCACTATTGCACTGGCATCGCCCTATACAACGGAAACGCCTATCCAGAGCACCTTTACCTGGAACAATACTTCCACTACCGGTAGCAATGCCTACACGCTGGGCAGCAATCCCGTGGTGATCAGCAGCGGCAGCAGCACTACCGTAACGCTCACGGCAAAAACTGACAATATTGTATACGGCCCTTCCCTGCACAGCCTGAACCTGGATGCAACAGCCACTGATGCCGCCGGCAGCGTGACTATAAATAGTATATCCGTCACCGTTAGTGATAACAACTGGCCGCTGGTACACCCGCTGGTGATCAGCAATGGCAGCATTACGGAAGGTGGTGCCGCGTATACCAATACCATTACCCTGCCGGATGGCCTGGTAGCCGGACGGGACCTGGACTTTAACGTAAGTAATACCAACGGCATCAGCACTGGTGCACACCTGCTGGCGCAACCCGGTGCCGTGAAGATCCTCAGTGGCAGCAGCAGTGCAAACATTGCCAGCATCAGCACCCCGGTGGATGTGTACGTGGGGAATGATGAAAATGTAACTTATGCAGCTACCTACACCGGTACCGGCGCACCCGCTGATGCACCGGTGACCAGTGGCACCCTGCACATCAGCGATGCCACCGATGCAACACTGAACATTACCCTGGTACCTGCCACCACTGCACTTTCAGAAAATAACACGCCCACCGGTTTAACGCTTACCCTGGGCGGTGGCAGGAAGCTGGTGCAACCCATTAAGGTAGCCCTGGTACCCGCATTGAGCGGCACTACCACGGCGGCTGATTTTACGCTGGTGCAGGATACGCTGACACTGCCGGCAAACACGAACACCACGACCTTTACCGGCGTGTTGCAGGCAAACAGTGACCTGGTGCTGGAAGATACAGAGCCATTACTGATCACCGCCAACGTGGTGGGCCAGCCCGCCGCAACGGTGTCTGACATGCACTTTACCATCCATGACCTTACCCACAATTCCGCTGCAAACGTAGTACTGAATGTGGCCCCTGCCGCCAGTGCCCTGGCCAAGGGTAATACCACCACCCTGACCATCAGCCTGCCCACAGGCGTTACCACGGAGGTGCCGGTAAGCATCAACTTTAATTATGATGCTGCCTCCAGCGCCGCCAGTAACGCCTATACCCTGAACCTTCCCAACCCCTTGGTGCTGTCCAGCGGTCATAGCACTACGGTGACCTTCCAGGCCAATGCGGACAAGATCGTGTATGGCCCGGCCACCCGTTCCGTAAAACTGCTTACAGATGCGCATGACGATGTGAAAAATTTCACCATTAACAATGTGGTGGTGGCCATTATTGATAACAACTGGCCCCTGGCGCATCCCCTGCAGCTCAGCAAGGACACCATTACAGAAGGTGGCCCGGCGGCTACCCTGCAGCTGGCGCTGCCGGATAACCTGGTAGCCGGCAGGGACCTGGATTTCAGCCTTGCTTATACAAACGGGATCACGCTTGGTAAACATACTGTTACTGCACCTGCGGCCGTGAAGATCCCCACGGGCAGCGGCACTGCCGGTGTTGCCACCCTCAGTACACCGGTGGATGCCTTTATTGGCAATGATGAAGACATCACCTTTACCGCTGCGTACAATGGCTCCCTGGGCACCCCTGCAGAGGCACCGGTGAATAACGGCTCCCTGCACATTACGGATGCCACCAGTGCTTCCCTGGATATCACACTGACTGCTGCTAAAACCACGCTGGATGAGGATAACAGCCCGGTGGATGTAACGGTGTCTATCAACAATGGTATTATCCTGCTGCAGCCACTTACCATTAACCTGGCAGGTGTGAACAGCGGTACCACTACCGCCAGCGATTATACGTTATTGCAATCCACGCTTACCCTGCCCGCCGGTAGCACCAGCAAAACCTTTACCGGGGTGCTGCAGGCAAACAGCGATGCGGTGCTGGAGGCGGATGAAGCCCTGAAGATCAAAGGCAGCCTGCCTGCTTATCCCACGGCTACCGTGGCTGACCTGGACCTTACCATTCATGATCTTACCCATAACAATGCAGCCAATACCGTACTGACCGTGACTCCCGCCGCCGGCATAGTGCAGAAGGGGAGTGGCACTGCGCTGAACATTGCGCTGCCCACCGGCATTACCACGGAGGTGCCCATCCGTATCAATCTTGGTTACGATGCTACTTCTTCCGTAAGCAGCAGTGGCTACACCCTGGGCAGTAACCCGGTTGTGCTGGCAACGGGTAACAGTACCAGTACCACGCTCCATTTCCCAAGTGATAAAGTGCTCTTCTGGCCCCTGACGTACCAACTGAAACTGAACGCCAGCGCCAGTGACGCCGTGAAGCCGTTTAGCATCAACAATGTAACGGTGAATGAAACAGATAATAATTATCCCCTGCAACACCCGGTGCTGATCAGTAATGATACAGTGGCGGAAGGTGGCATAGGTACCATGACCATTACCCTGCCGGATAACCTGGTAGCGGGCCATGACATGAGCTTTACCGTAAATGCAGCCGGCAGCCTTACTTTGGGCACACACGGGATTACCGCACCTGCCACACCGGTGACCATTACGGCCGGGACTTCCTCCGCTACGATTGCCAATGTAAGCACCACGGTAGATAAGTACGTAGGCAACGATGAAGATGTAACTTTCTCCGCCACTGGCGCATTCCCGGTGAGCGACGGCATCCTGCATATCCAGGACCAATCTGGCAGCGCAATGAGCCTGCACCTCTACGCCAGCAATAGCCTGGATGAAGGCAGCAAGAGCCAGATCGGGGTACAGATAGAGAACAACCTGATCCTGCTGCAGCCGCTCACCATCCGGTTTACCGCGGTGGACAGCACCACTCACCCCGGCGACTATACGTTGTTGCAATCCATGGTGACCATCCCCGCGGGTGAGGACAGCCACACTTTTGCAGATGTGCTGCAAGCCAATACAGACCTGATCCTGGAAGGCAATGAGTACATGAAGCTGGCAGGCACGGTGACCAGCGGACAAGCCATCACCGTTCCGGATGTACCCTTCAAAATTGCAGACCTTACCCATAACAACCCGGCCAATACCGTGATCACCCTAACGCCCGCTGCGCCCACCACCTGGACCAAAGGTGACAGCCGCCCGCTCACGGTATCACTGCCGGCCGGGGTTACCACGGAGTTGCCCATTGTGCTGAACACCGCGCCCACTGCGGCTTCCCAGCTTACGGCGGCCAGTTACACCCTGCCTGCGCCCATCACCCTGGGCAGTGGTAATGATACGGTGGTAACCATGCAACTCCTGACGGATAACTATGTATACGGTCCGCAGACCATGCACCTGCAGGTGAGTGGCAGCGCGGTGGATCCCGTATTCAGCAGTTACACCGTGAGCAATGCAGACCTGGATGTTGCGGATAATAACTATGCCACCCTGGGCGGCCTGGCCCTTATCCTGGATGCCAGCACCATTACAGAAGGAGGCGCTGCTACTAAGCTTACCCTGGCCCTGCCGGGTAGCCTGAAAGCCGGCAGGGACCTGGCATTCGCCATCAAGGCGGTGAGTGACCTGGCCAGTCATGCGCACGTAATAGCATGGCCTACAGACAGCGTACATTTTGCTTACGGAGATCATAGCGTTACCGTTGCATTGCCACAGGCAGCAACCGACAAGGTGATTGGCAATAATGAAAACATTACCATTGCCGCGGCAGCCGCCGGCTTCACGGTGAGTGGCGCCACCCTGCACATTGCAGATGCCACCGCTGCCGACCCGGTAAGTGGTAAAGTGACCCTGGGCAGCAGTGCGGCTGGTGTGCTGGAAGGCCATAGCGTACAACTAACGGCCAGCCTGGGTACCGGCGTCACTGCTACGCAGGATGTGGTGATAAGCCTGGCGGCCAATGCCGCTTCCACCGCCAGCAGCGCAGATTACAGCCTGCCTGCCAGCATTACCATCCCCGCCGGCAGCAGCAGTGCCAGCATCACCCTGGATGCCAACATGGATAATATCCTGGAACCTGCTGAGCTGCTGCGCATAATTGGTACCAGCACCGGCCTCACAGTGACCAGTACGGACGTGCAGATCGATGACGCTACCCATCTTGACCCGGCCAATACTGCCCTGCAGATCACAATAGACAGCAGCAGCATTATCAAAGGCCACAGCACCAAAGTGACCATCAGCTTTGTAAACACCAGCATTACTACCGCACAGGCCTTTAATATAGCGGTAAGCGCAGCGGGTGCCACCACCGCTGCCACTACCGACTACAATGCATTGCCCACCGCCCTGCAAATGCCCGCAGGCGCCGGCAGCACCAGCTTTACCCTGCAAACGCTGAACAACAACCTAAACGAAACCACTGTAGCCCTGGTGCTGGCAGGTAACGCCACCGGCTATACGATCACTAATAGTAACACGGTAGACATCCTCACTGTGATCCAGCTTACGGTGCAGATCGTGAAAACGAAGGATGCCGCAGAACCGGCTACAGACGGTGCATTCACCGTGCAACTGCCTGCCGGCACTGTAGCTGCTGCTGATATTACCGTAACGCTGAATATTGACAACACCGGCGCCACAGCCAATTTTGTAACACCACCCACCCAGGTAACCATCCCCGCGGGTGCCGGCAGTATAACCGTGCCCGTAGTGATCAAGGACGATTACATCCTGCAGGGTGATGGAGAACTTACCGCTACCGTGGTAACCGCCACCAGCGCCAGCGGCACCATCCTGGTAGATAATACACCGGCGGTGATGACCATTACAGATGATGAAAATGCGCCTACCGGCCCTAAAGCAGAAGCCCGCAAAATAGTGATAGAGAAGATCAGTGATGCCCGCAAGCCCGCCAGCAACGGTGCTTTCCGCATACGCTTTGCAGATGCAAGGGTGAGCGTGGCCAAGGACGTGCAGGTAAGCTACGCCGCTTCCGGCGATGCTGCCCCGGATGCTGATTACCATGCGCTGCCCGGCACCGTGGTGATACCGGCCTTCGAAACGGAAGCCGTGGTAAACGTAGTACCTATCCTGAATGATGATGTGTTCAAAGATGTAACGGCCACCTTCACGTTGGACCAGGTAAGTTCGGCGATGAAATCCGTGAACTGGAACATCAGTGATACCGCCGCTTTTGCAGACATTCTCATCCGCGATAACAACGGCGTGCCGGATACCGCGATGGCGATCATTGGCCCCAACCGCTGGACCGATGATACTACCCGCAAGATCCGCGTACATCCTGCCCTCTCACCCAATGGTGATGGTGTGGGTAATGACGCCATGTACGTAGAGAACATCAATAAGTTCCCCGAAAACGAGGTGACCGTATTTAACCGCTGGGGCGCCACCGTGTTCCATACGCGCAACTACGATAACCTGGACAACAACTTCGCCGGCCGTTACAATGTGAATGGGAGCGGCAATGTGCCGGAGGGAACGTACTACTATATCATCATTATTAACGACCACGGCAAGCAGGAACGTTATACCGGCTTTGTAGTGATAAGAAGGTAATGATGGGGAAGATATTTAAGCGTATCAATCAATTTCAAACTATTCCAATGAAAAGATGCCTGCTTGCCGTTATGGGTGCGGTGCTGCTGGCTGCCGGGGCACAACCGGTGCGTGCGCAGCAGCAACAGGACCCGCAATATGCACAGTATATGTTCAACGGCATTGTGATCAACCCTGCCTATGGTTCCATGGATGAATCTACCAACCTGACCGCGGTAGCCAGGGACCAGTGGGTAGGTATAGAAGGGGCGCCCAAGACGGCCGCGTTCAGCTTTTACAGCCCGGTGCATCAATCCGGGACCACGCTGGGCTTTACCGGCCTTACAGAAAACGTGGTGCCGGTAACGCAAACGGCGCTGAACCTGCATGTATCCCAGAGGGTAATGCTGAACCATAAGACCTACCTGGCCCTGGGCCTCAAAGTAGGCATGGCACAGTTTCATGAAAATGACCAGCAGTTCAATACATCAGACCCCGTATATGCCAAGAACCTCACGTATTCACGCACGGATGTGGGCTTTGGGTTCATGCTGTTTACAGAGCGTTTTTACGTGGGCCTTTCTTCACCTTCATTCCGGTCGCTGGCCAACAGTAAGAAAGCGGAAACCACCATCTACCAGCGCCGCTGGTACCTGCAGGCGGGTTATCTTTTTGATGTGAATGATGACCTGAAGTTTAAGCCCAATGCGATGCTGCGCCAGGTGTACGGCAATGGCTTCCAGTATGACCTGAATGCAAATTTCCTCATTAAGAATACCGTATGGGCGGGCGCTTCTTACCGTTCAGAAAAGATCGTGAATGCCATCATGCAGGTGCAGGCTACTAAAAACCTGCAGGTAGGATATGCCTATGATTTTCCCTTGTCCAACAACCTGCTGGGCATGCAGGGTGGATCGCATGAGTTGATGCTGAACTACCGGTTTTCTTTCAATAAGTTTAAAGTAGTGGCCCCCCGTTATTTTTAGGCAAGTCAAGCTATACATACACCTGCTTGAATCATGCAGATCAGATCCCGCGCCTTACCAGGTGCGGGTTTTTTTTAGCCCGCAGCCCGGTATTAATTTTTGTGGTAATAACAAAACATTAGCAATTAACTCCACAAAAAAACGGGTGATAAGCCCAAGCCGGCATGGTATTCAAATAGGAAAAAGTTTAAAAAAAATTTAGGGAAGGGGCAATCCAAAGTGATTTCAGGGACGTAGATGTATTAGAAGCGAAACGGAAAAGATTGTCATGTGTCTGTTTCGGGAATAATGATTAACTGGCTTTTGGCCACCATAAATAATTAATAGAAGCTTTCGAGAGATATTCTTAAAGATGTTGTGTCTTTTAATGGTTAACTTGGGAAACGAGCCTGGTATTCGCTACCAGGCTTTTATTTTTTAGGCCCTTTCAAAAAAATCCCGTGTTATAACGGGATGCGCATGACGTAGTCATTCATATAATAATCATTGCCAATGTGGGTATCCTTTTCACCTACCACTGCAAAGCCCTGCTTTTTGTAAAAGTACAGTGCTTTATTATGGCGGTTTACATCCAGTTCCAGGGTGTGGGCGCCTTTTTCCGCCACCAGATCTTTTACGGTGTTCATCATGGTTTTACCAAGGCCCTTTCCCTGGAGGTCTGTATCCAGGTAGATCTTGTGCAGCTTGTATACGCCTTGCTCCGCATGTGGGCTGAACGCCGCATAGCCTGCGGGCTGGTCTTCTTCCCGGAATACGAGGAAGGTATAATGATCGTCCGTTATCTGTGCGGCAAGGGCAGGAGTGCCGTACATCATATCCAGCATGTAGGTCATTTGCGCCGGGGAAAGGATTTCCGCATAGGTGCGGGCCCAGATCTTATGGGCCAGGGCCTGTATGGTGGGTATATCCTGTAAGGTGGCGATATGGTAGTTCATCAGCTGTTGGCCTCTTCGTTTAAAATGTTCTGTATGCGGGCTTCAATGTCCTCCAGTGGGGTAAAGCCTTTTGCCACCAGGTAGTATTGCTTGTCTGTGGCCAGCACAGCGGCAGGGAAGCCGGTGATGCCCCAGCTTTGCACCTGGGCAAATTCCTGGTTGGTGGCATAGCGCACTTCGTCACTGTTCATCTCTGCTACAAAGGCGTCTGGATCGAGGCCGTATTTGATGGCCAGTTCCCGGTAGGTAGCATCATCGTTGAGACTTTTGCCATCAAAGTTAAAGGCCACCTGTATATCATGTACAAAATCCACTGCCTGGGCGGGCTTCAGCTGCTTAAACACTGTAATGGCGGTGCTGGGCTTTTCAGAGTCCTGCAGGTAGGTCTTGGAGAGCAGCAGCCCGTCCAGGAAGGCTTTTCCAAATTCAATACCCGTCAGGCTTTCCACCTGTTTGTGCGCTTTGAGGATGTACTGTTCCATACGCTCAATAGGGTAGCGGTTGTCGCCCGTGATCATGCCGCCGGAGAGCACGTCAAACTGCATGTCGGGGTGGTTTTGCTGCAGCTGCTGCACCACAGGGGTGAAGCCATAACACCAGCCACAGATCGGGTCAGCGATATAAATGAAGGTCATTGTATGATATTGTTAGGATTGTCAATTATTAATCTAACCATTTAGCCAGTTCCAGGGCGCTGAAGCTACTCAGGTTATGTTGTTTGGTTAGGCCTCCTTTCTGGGCTGCCAGTACGCCGTAGCGTACATCTGCAAAGCCGTCTATGCTGTGGGCGTCGGGGTCTATGGAAATGAGACAGCCTTTGTCCAGGGCTTTGGCAATGTAGCGCCAGTCTATGTCCAGGCGGCGCGGGTGGGCATTGAGCTCTATCACCACGTTATTGGCCTTGCAGGCATCTATGATGCGGTCGTGGTCTACCGGGTAGCCATTGCGGCTCAGCAACAGGCGGCCGGTCATGTGGCCCAGGATGGTGGTGTAAGGGTTTTCGATGGCTTTGATGAGGCGGGCCATGGCCTTGTCCTCCGTCATTTTCAGGTTGGCGTGTACGGACGCGATCACCAGGTCAAAGGTGGCCAGCACCTCATCGGGGTAGTCCAGGTTTCCGTCACCGAGGATATCAGATTCCACGCTTTTGAAAATGCGGAAAGGCGCCAGGCGTTGGTTCAGTTCTTCTATCTGGGCATGCTGTGCCTGGATGCGCTCTATGGAGAGGCCATTGGCATATACCGCGGTGCGGGAGTGGTCGCTGATCACCAGGTACTCAAACCCTTGCTGGGCGGCCGCGGTGGCCATTTGCTCCAGGTCGTGCTGCCCATCGCTCCAGGTGCTGTGGGAGTGGATGATGCCTTTAATGTCCGTGGGCTGGATAAGTTCCGGCCAGGCGGACAAGCCTTTGGCTTTGTGCGATTCGCCCATGCCTTCGCGGAGGGCGGCCGGCAGGAAAGCGATATGGGAGCGGCTGAAGATTTCTTCTTCCGTATGGCAATCAGTAGCAGTATCACCACCGGCGGCGCGGAACTCTTCGAGGAAGGCCGGGGTAGCGGTGGTATGGAACAGGGTAGTGGCAAAGTTGGTCTCTGTGGCGGAGAAGATCTTCACTTTTACCTTTTGCTCGTGGTGCAGCACCAGCATCTCATCCGTACTGGTTACCAGTGAAAATTCTTTCATGGACACCAGGCTTTCTTCCAGGCGGGCTACCGGCAGGGCAATGACCAGTTCCACTTCATCTATGATAGGCTCCTGGCGGCGGAAGTGGCCGGTGAGCGATACGGCGGCAGGGGCAAAGAAGCTGCTGAGTTGCTTTTCCAGGTCCAGTGCAAAGGTTTCCACCTGAGCATAGAGGAAGCGTTCCCGGTTTGCCATATAAAATTCAATGGCCTGCCTTACGCTTTCCTGGGTCTTTTCGCCAAAGCCTTTGAGCAGGGAGAGGCGGTTTTCGTTGCAGGCGTAGAGCAGTTCCCCGAGGGATTCTATTTCCAGTTCTTTCCAGATGGTAGCGATCTTTTTGGGGCCCAGGCCTTTGATTTTCAGCATTTCCATGATGCCGGGCGGGGTGATCTCGATGTAGTTATCGAGGAGGGCCAGGCGTCCGCTAAGCAGGAGTTCCTGTATATTTTTGAGCAGGGATTCTCCTATGCCTTTGATCTTTTTCATTTCTTCCAGTGGCATGCCTTCGAGGGGCAGGGGCAGCTTGTCGATGGTGAAGGCGGCGCTGCCAAAGGATTTGGCTTTGAAGGAGTTTTCCCCGTGAATGTCCATGAGTTTAGACAGCAGGGAAAAGCTGTCGGCGATCGTGCTATTATCCATGGGTGCAAGATACCAACAAAAAAGCTTCCCATCTTGCGACGGGAAGCTTATCATTACGAGTTGCAGATCGATCTTACATAGAAGAAGACTCGCTAGAGGAATTGCCGTTAGATTCAACTGAGGGAGCAGCTTTCTTGGCGGCAGCTTTCTTCTTAGGAGCAGCTTTCTTCTTGGGAGCGGCTTTCTTAGCAGCAGCTTTCTTTTTAGGAGCAGCAGCTTTCTTAGCGGCGGCTTTCTTTTTAGGAGCAGCTTTCTTAGCAGCGGCTTTCTTTTTAGGAGCGGCTTTCTTAGCAGCAGCTTTCTTTTTAGGAGCAGCGGCTTTCTTGGCAGCAGCTTTCTTCTTAGGAGCAGCTTTCTTAGCGGCGGCTTTTTTAGGAGCAGCTTTCTTAGCAGCAGCTTTTTTCTTGGGAGCAGCAGCTTTTTTAGCAGCGGCTTTTTTCTTGGGAGCAGCAGCTTTTTTCACTGCAGCTTTTTTCTTAGGCGCAGCTTTTTTAGCAGCTGCTTTTTTAATTGTTGCCATTGTTTTTTGAATTTGGGTTAGTAAAAAAATTGGGTATTAAAAAAAACTTTATGGCAAACACTGTTCCTAAGCTTCCGCCTGGGCAGTGGTGTCAAATGATTTTACGGAAACGAAAGTCCTGTTTTCACGACCTTTTCTGAATTCAACAACACCATCAGTCAGGGCAAAAATGGTAAAATCTTTACCAATGCCTACGTTCTGACCCGGATGATAAACAGTACCACGCTGGCGGATGATAACGTTACCGGCAACGGCGATCTGGCCACCGAATACCTTTACACCCAGTCTTTTGCTCTGGGAATCACGACCGTTCTTAACGCTACCTTCACCTTTTTTATGTGCCATCTGGAAATAACTTTTTTAAACTTGTATAAATAAATTTACGCGATTTCGCTGATCTTAATCTTGGTAAAATGAGTACGGTGACCAACTTTCTTACGGAAACCCTTACGGCGTTTCATCTTAAAGGCAATCACCTTATCTCCCTGCACATGGGCAAGGATCTCTGCTTTAACCACTGATTTTACATCAGTACCAACGGTCAGCTTACCGCCGTTGTCTACCAGCAGAACTTCCGCAAATTCAACTTTATCGCCGATTTTGCCGGAAAGTTGCTGTACAAATATTTCTTGGTCTTTTTCAACCTTGAATTGCTGACCTGAGATTTTTACAACTGCAAACATAGTAATCCAAAAATAATTTCCTGCAAAGGTATTGAATAGTTTGTAAATAACAAACTTTTTCGGCCCCAAAAAGAAGGGTCCGGGGCGTGGAAGGTATATGCCCGGGGGTGATAACATAAAGATACAAGCTTTCCCGGAAAATAAAAACTTGCTCCAGGCGCCGTACCATCGTGAATACCAGTAGCTTACCCGCGAAGCCTTGGTAATCCGGGAGAAATTGCAGTATCTTGCCCCTGTTGCATCGCAATTTTTTTACTTTTGCTTTTGGTCCTGCCAACGGGCCAGGGCCATTATAAAAGCTACAAACGTACCCGGGCATGAGCGTTGCCCGGTCCGTATACATTATTCTAAATTAACGGGCATGAAGTTCAAATCACTGCTGGCCAAACCATTTGCTTCCATTGTGAGTGCCAAACTCCGGAAGGAAATGCACCGGGCGGTAGAAGACCAGGAAGCAATCTGGCAGGAGCTGGTGAAAACCGGTAAGAAGACCGAATTTGGGAAAGACCATCACTACGATGATATCCGCAACTACGACGACTTTATAAAAGCAGTGCCCATCCGGGATTATGAACTGTTTAAACCCTATATCGAAAAGATAAAAGAAGGGAAACACAATATTTTATGGACCGGGCAGCCCATTTACCTGGCCAAGACCTCCGGTACCACCAGTGGGATCAAGTACATTCCCATCTCTAAAGATTCTATCTCCAATCATATGGATACAGCCCGCAATGCGCTGCTGAATTATATGTCGGAGACCGGCCGTACGGATTTTGCCGACCGGAAAATGATCTTCCTCTCCGGGTCGCCCGAACTGGAAAGGGTAGGAGGCATTCCTACCGGCCGCCTGAGTGGCATTGTGAACCATCACGTGCCCAGCTACCTGCGTACCAACCAGCTGCCTTCTTACCAGACCAATTGCATTGAAGACTGGGAAACCAAACTGGCCGCCATCGTGGAGGAGACCTATCACCAGGATATGTCGCTGATCAGTGGCATTCCACCATGGATGCAGATGTACTTTGACCGGCTGATCGAGAAAAGCGGTGGCAAGTTGATCAAGGATATTTTCAAGAACCTGGAAGTGATCGTTTACGGCGGGGTAAACTTTGAGCCCTACCGGGCCAAGCTGATGGCCTCCATTGGCAAGCCCATCGCTACTATTGAGACCTACCCGGCCTCTGAAGGCTTCTTTGCCTTCCAGGACACCCAGGAACACCAGGGCCTGCTGCTCAATACCAATTCCGGCATTTTTTATGAATTTATCCCGGCCAACGAGATCTTTAACGAAAATCCCACCCGTATTTCCCTGAAAGATGTACAAGTTGGGGTGAATTATGCGTTGATAATAAATAATAACGCCGGCTTGTGGGGCTATAATATTGGAGATACGGTGAAGTTCCTTTCTACCAACCCCTACCGTATAGCTGTGACCGGCCGTATCAAGCACTTTATTTCCGCCTTTGGAGAGCACGTGATCGGGGAAGAAGTGGAGTACAGTCTCATGAAGGCCGCCAGGGAAGAAGGCGTGCACATCACAGAATTTACCGTGGCGCCCCGTGTGCAGGTGGATGGAGAACTGCCTTACCACGAATGGTTTGTGGAGTTTGAGAATGCCCCGGCAAACCTGGCCGACTTTGCCCGGAAGGTGGACGAGAACATGCGCGGCAAGAATATTTACTATGACGACCTGCTGACGGGCAATATCCTGCAACCCCTGAAAATAAGGCCGGTGCGTCGCCAGGGCTTTATTGAATATATGAAGTCCATTGGCAAACTGGGCGGCCAGAACAAGGTGCCCCGCCTGAGCAATGACCGGAAACTGGCAGATGAGCTGGAAGCATATGTAGTGCGTTAATGGTTGAATGTTAGCCGTTAATTGTTAGATTGCCGGATCATTGGATCGTAGAAACTGAAACTTAATTGAGAAACGTGCTGGGGCCTTTCCCGGCATGTCCATTTGTAAAATCATTGAACGTTAATGGTGGTGGTTACCTGTGGAACACCCGCATGCGATGAACCATTTACTATTAACCATTAACTTTTTTCCATGAAGAAACGCATTGCCATTTTCGGTTCCACCGGCTCTGTGGGCATACAGGCGCTGGACGTAATTGCCGCGCATCCGGACCGCTTTACCGTGGAGGTGCTGACCGCCCAGCAAAATGCAACCCTGTTGATAGAGCAAGCCCTGAAGTTCAACCCCAATGCGGTGGTGATCGGGGACGAGAAGAAATATGAAGAAGTGAAGGCAGCCCTGTTTGACAAGGGCATTAAAGTATTTGCCGGGGCCAAATCCCTGGTGGAAGTGGCTGCCTGGAATACCATAGATGTAATGCTGGCGGCCATTATGGGCTTTGCCGGCCTGGCACCTACCTTGTCTGCCATAGAGCAGGGCACTACGGTGGCCCTGGCCAATAAGGAGACCCTGGTAGTAGCCGGCGACATTGTAATGGAGATGGCGCGCCGCAAGAATGTGGCCATCCTGCCGGTGGATTCTGAGCATTCCGCCATTTTCCAATGCCTGCTGGGCGAGCCCCTGCGCCAGGTGGAAAAGGTGATCCTTACCGCATCCGGCGGGCCTTTCCTGGGTAAGAAGCCGAACTTCCTGATCAATGTAAAGAAAGACCACGCCCTGCAGCATCCCAACTGGAGCATGGGTGCCAAGATCACCATAGATTCTGCCACGCTGATGAACAAAGGCCTGGAAATGATCGAGGCCAAGTGGCTGTTTGCCCTGAAGGATGAGCAGATCGAGGTGATCATTCATCCCCAGTCCATCATCCACTCCATGGTGCAGTTTACCGACGGCTCCATCAAAGCCCAGATGGGATTGCCCTCCATGAAGCTGCCCATCCAGTACGCGCTGGGCTTCCCCGACCGCCTGGAGAATGATTTTCCGCGCTTTAACTTCAAGAACTACCCGGTGCTGAACTTTGAGCAGCCAGACACCAAAACCTTCCGCAACCTGGCCATAGCCGTAGAGGCGATGAAGGCCGGCGGGAATGCTGCCTGCGTAATGAACGCAGCCAACGAAGAAGTGGTGCTGGCATTCCTGAAGAACAGGATCGGTTTCCTGCAGATGACGGAAGTGATAGAGGAGGTGATGACCAAGGTGCCTTTCATTGAAAAGCCGTCCCTGAACGATTACTACGAGAGCGACCAGGCTGCCCGCAAGCACGCTACCAAGCTGATAAGCGCAATCGTAATTTAACAATATATTTGTGGGGCAATCCCCGGTTATATAAGAAAAAACGGATATTTTTCCGTTCCAAACCTTTAAAACGCGTAGTAACCGCAACAATTAAATGAGTCAAGAGATCTTAATTAAGGCTGGACAGTTAATCTTATCCTTGTCTATCCTGGTGGTATTCCATGAGTTGGGCCACTTTATCCCTGCCCGGCTGTTCAAGATCAAAGTGGAGAAGTTCTACCTGTTCTTTGACCCCTGGTTTTCCCTGTTCAAATACAAAAAAGGCGATACGGAATACGGCATTGGCTGGCTGCCCCTGGGTGGCTATGTGAAAATTGCCGGTATGATAGATGAGAGCATGGACAAGGAGCAGATGGCCTTGCCGCCCCAGCCCTGGGAGTTCCGCTCCAAGCCGGCCTGGCAACGCCTCATTGTAATGATAGGCGGGGTAACGGTGAACGTGATCCTGGCTTTCCTCATCTACGCCATGATGCTGTGGCACTGGGGCGAAGATGTGCTGCCACATGATAAAGTTACTTTCGGCATCCAGACGGATTCCCTGACCCGCAGCATAGGCCTGCGCGACGGGGACCAGATCCTGAGCGTGGATCATAAAGTGATAGAAGACTTTAGCCGCGTGGGCGGATATGTAGTGCTGCACCAGGCCAAGACCATCCAGGTACAGCGTGGCAGTGAGCAGGTAGAGATCAACGTACCGGACACCTTTGTGGGCCAGGTGGTGGCAAACAAAGCCACGATCCTGCTGCCCCGTACCCCCGCCGTGATAGATACCTTTGGTGAGCAGTCTCCCGCAAGGGCAGCCGGCCTGAAGGTGGGCGATCGTGTAATGTCTGTAAATGGTGCCACCACTGCATTTGTGGGTGATTTGCTGGATACGATGAAGCTGTATAATAAAAAACCGGAAACGGTTACCGTGGGCTTGCTGCGTAATGGCCAGGCCCTGCAGGTGCCCGTGC
Organism: Chitinophaga parva; assembly: GCF_003071345.1. NCBI lineage: Bacteria > Pseudomonadati > Bacteroidota > Chitinophagia > Chitinophagales > Chitinophagaceae > Chitinophaga > Chitinophaga parva. Next base: position 719,342 of record NZ_QCYK01000002.1, read on the forward strand.
AGCTGGATAGCACCGGCAAGATGGGCATTGGCTTTGCATCGCCCATGGATACTACGTTGATGAAGGAGTACTTCCAGCCCAAACATATTGCTTATTCTTTCTTTGAATCGCTGCCGGCCGGTGTGCGCAAGGTGGGTACTTCGCTGAACAATTATGTGTTGCAGCTGAAACTGATCTTCGTAGCCAAGGGTATTAAACCTACAGAATCTGTGGGTGGTTTTGTGACCATTGGCAGCCTGTTCCCGCCGGTGTGGGACTGGGCCTCTTTCTGGCAGATGACGGCCTTCCTAAGCATTATCCTGGCGTTTATGAACATCTTGCCTATCCCGGCACTGGATGGGGGGCACGTGCTTTTCCTGTTGTATGAAGTGATCACCGGCCGCAAGCCCGGGGAGAAGTTCATGGAGTATGCACAATACGTGGGGATGATCATCCTGCTGGGGCTGTTGTTGTTTGCGAATGGTAATGATATTTATAAACTGATCACCCGGCATTAGGGTGGAATTTGGAGCGTATTGATGAAATGGCCGGCCGTGTGCCGGCCATTTCTTTTTGTGAGGGGGGTATTTTGAGCTTTTTAACGTTTATGGTGGGGAATGGCTGGTGGTATGCGGTCATTTCTTTTTGGTGGCTTTTTAACGTTTACGACGGAATGCCGGTCATTTCTTTCAAGGGGTCTTTCAGCGTTTACGATGGTATGCCGGTCATTTCTTTGTTATGACGGGAATATTTCGTATTTTTGGTGTCCTGAAAAAATTGGGGCTGCCTGGTTTTGACAGCATAGGTCTTTGAAAGTGTAAGCATGCCGTGCGTTGGATAATTAGCACGTAAATCTGAATACCCAAACTCTAAATGGCGAATCTAACTTTGCCATGGCTGCCTAATTAAATTAGGTACCCATTATAGCCGCCGGATGATGTGGCCTTATGCGTCTCCCGCCGCCGAATCAAACCCACAATAGGATAGGTTTTCATGGTTTCTGTGAGTGAAAGCTGAAACTCAAACGGATAAGGACCGGGCTGGTTTGTTCTGCCCCTGGCACGGTTCCGACAAACTAATGCGGAAATAAGCATGTAGAAAGCTTTTGGAGGATATGTTTGGACGCGGGTTCGATTCCCGCCAGCTCCACTTTATACTTATTTTCAGCTAGTTATGAATATTTAAAATTGTTCATAACCACCTTATTAGGGTTGTTGCGTCTATGCAGCAGCCCTTTTTTCGTTTGTAGACCTGGAAAGTGCCCATCTATATGCGTCTTTCAATTGGGGAGGACGTAGTTCAGTTATCAACTGGCATTTATATCTCGGCGGTCAACTGGCAGGCAAATCGGCAGGAAATAGGGCAAAAAGGACCCTGAATATGAAGTTGGCAATCTAAAAACTTCATGAATACAGTACTGCCTTTAATACTACCGTAAAGGACTGTTTAGAAAAGGGAATCGAGTTTTCCGCAGAAATGTCGAAAAATAGGATGCTAGGCAATGATGTGGAGTTTAAAAACCTAATGGGGATGATAAAAGAACACAATACCCTGATGCATGATTTGATTGGAAAGGACTATGCCTTGGCTACCTATAAGCGTTTTTTGACCTTAGAAAACTTAGTTAAGGAGTTTCTTCAAGTAAAGCTCTCACAAAATGACTTCTTAATTTACAACCTATCAAACAAATTTTTGATAGATTTTGAACACCATCTTAAAACTTATCGCAAGTGCAACCACAACAGCGCTGCCAAGTATGTGAAAAATTTAAAAAGGATTATCAATTCTGCGATCAGTAACCAATGGATAGAGGATAATCCATTCATGGGGCATAAAATAACCATAAAGGCTACACAGACAATTTTCTTAACTGAAAATGAATTGGCAAAAATTGAAAATAAAGTTTTTGACAACGAAAGGTTAGATGCTGTGAAAAATGTCTTCTTATTCCAGTGTTATACAGGTCTGGCCTATGTTGATAACGGCTATACGCAGATGATTTAACAGAATTACTAAAGCATACTTTAACAAAACATACGCCCCTTACCCAGAAACCCGCAAGAACAAAAGCTGGATTGCAATTACCATAGTTGCCGCTATTATTGGCATTGGTGTTTTCGGCTATCTTAAAATGAACGATAAAAGAACCCCAGGAAGCAATCTATTTTCTTCGGATGTAGTGAAAAACGGTCTTTGGGACTTACAGAGGAGTCGCAGTTTTACACAAAATTCGGCCCCAGGCTCTGGGCGGCCAACAAGCCGGCAGCATAAAGCATCGGGAAGTGGGCAGGGGGATATCCTGCACTGATGGTAGGGGTGGGCCAGCGTTGGCCGCCACGTATTTATATGCCGTCAGTATTGGCCTTGGTCGCCAGTGGCCGGAGTGAGGTGAAAACTATTCCTCACTTCAAACCACTTTCTTATGAAAAAGCATCTCATCCAGGATTACTGTTTTGCAAACGATCAGCTGACCCATTTTATAGGTGGCGCGGACCTTTACCGGCATAACTATGGCCTGGAATACACGGAAGGTATAAAGGCCGCTCGGAAACTGTTTAATTGTTTTTAGCTGATTGACAACATCGTCCTATTTCCGAAGAACAAAAGGCAATCTTTCCAATTATAGCTGTAGAGATAGGAAATTTAAAGAGAACATACCATCACGGGTGTGCACCGTGCCTTCTAGGCGACAACGATATCATTAAGGATAGTTATTAACTTAAATAGTCATTTCGCGAAGAGCATCATTAAATCGGTGTGTCATGTTAGCCAATCCTGGAATTAACAATTTTGCGCAAACGTTTGACTGATGCAGGTGATGTGTCTAACCGCTACTTTTATTTGGTTACGTGCTGATCCAGATAGCACAACTTCCCCCGTTTGGAATATCCCAAAAACTAACTTTGATGAAGCTTGTTCATTCGTTAAAGCATTTGCTTGACCCATTGAAGAATTGTGAAACAATTGTTGTTCACGTTTGCGAGGCACTGAAGGTCCCATTTACCTTAAATTTTGTGAGAAAGGTACTGAATGAACATCCTTATTCCGACAGCATGCTGGCTGTTAGCGAGGTGTTAAATGCATTGGGCATCGCCACCACAGGGTTGGTGGTAAAGCAGGAGCAGCTGGGACAGCTACCGGCACCTTTTATCATGTTGCAACGCGTGGAGAATAGAGATTTATTTGTGCTGGTCATCGCAAATGATAAGGGCAAGGTAAGTTACATACATCCAACTACGCATCGGAAGCGCACCGTACCCGCAAGCGTTTTTTGGGTGGGAACGAACGGTGCTACGCTACTAATAGAAACTGCAGATAAACCGCAGGCAGTTGCAGCCGCCACCTCGCACATCCCGCTGCCGGGGCGTAGTTTGGCGCTATTCCTTGGGATGGGGTTGTTGTCAACTGCCCTATTGGTAGATGTTTTTGTGATGTACCGGGGAGGACGCCACAATCTTGCATTTGGAATATATGTGGTGTTGTATGCTATGGGCGCTTTTATTTGTTCCTTGCTGCTACTGCATCAAATAGATGGGGATAACCCTACGCTGGAACAACTGTGCGCATACGGTACAAAGATGAACTGTGCATCAGTACTACATTAAGCAGGTGCAACAGTTTTCGGGATACATTGGAGCGTGATTGGCGCGGCTTACTACTGGGGAGGCCTCGTTACGTTATTGATATATGGTTCAGCTGCTGAGACGCAGCTTTCGATGCTGGGTTGCTCCAATGCCTGCGCTCTGTTGTATGTTTTTTATTCGCTATATTACCAGGGACGCGTGATAAAGCAATGGTGTGTATTGTGTCTTTCCGTTCAGTTGATCATGGTATTGCTTTTTATAAACGCGCTAATTGGTGGATGGCTTGATATCAGTTGGATATTCGCTTTTGATGCCGGGTGGTTGGTGCGGCTATTTGCGCCATTCCTTTTGTTCTTTGTCAGCATCAGCATTTTCGTCTCATTTTCGAAGCAGGTAAGCGCGCTGCAGGACTATAAGTTGCGTTACAAAGCGTTTAAATATAATACTGCCGTTTTTAATGTATTACTATCTGCCGGCAAGCCGGTGATAGCCGGTGTGGGAAATTTGGGTGTCCGGCTGGGCAGTGCAACGGCTAAGCATACTTTGTTGAAAGTGTGTAATCCTTATTGTGATCCCTGTGCAAAGGTGCATCCCCAGGTTGAAACGCTGTTGGCAGAATGTCCAGATATCGCGTTACAGGTAATATTTACTGCCAGTGGCGAGTTGGAAGATCCTAAAACCACGCCGGTGGCACATTTCCTGGCTTTGCAAGCAGATTACAAAAGCGCTACGGTACAGGATGCACTACATACCTGGTACCAAAATCCCCGCAAAGCGTATAAAGATTTTGCCTCCAGGTTTCCGCTACAGAGCGATCCTGCGCTACAGCATGAAAATATCAGGAAAATGAATGCGTGGTGCAAGTCAATGAAGATAACTCATACCCCTACTTTCTTTTTAAATGGTCACCAACTTCCGGAGACATACGTTCTCGCCGACCTGAAGTACCTGCTCGAATAACGAGTCTTTTTCACCCAAAATTTCATACAATGAGAAAATTGAATCTAAATTTCGATGATTTTCAGGCCTTATCCAAAGAGTAGTTGCGTAGAATTGTAGCTGGGGCCGCCACTGGTACGGGTTGCCCTGCAGATGCCATAGGCGTATTGTGCACTTATAAGTACACTTCATCGTCTCCAATGTCCATTACCACCAAGACAGGCAATGGTGTTGGCCAGTGTGGGAATGATGACTTAGGTAACTGTAATTGCCTTGGATCGATACCAATTGGAGCGGTCATTACATCGCATTCTGACTGTACGTCGGTGATAATCTCGCCGCAATAATCAGCAGGTCCGAATTTCCAATTTAAACCCGCGCCACTAGCTATGTATAAAATCGTATTTATTTTACTGTTTTTGTCCAGTTGTGATGTTTGCTTTGCCACATATGCAAAAGGCGAGTCTGTAGATACGTTGCCCCAACCTGCCCAACCATTGGAAGCCATACATTTTCACTTTGATAGGGCAGTCTATGCCCCAGGTGAAATGATGTGGTTTAAAGTGTACCTACGGCAACAGGGACGGTCTCGCATCCTGAGCAGAAACCTATACGTAGAAATGGTAGATGACAGTGGCGCGGTTATAAAGCATTTGATATTGCCGATATCAGAAAGTGGCATAACGGCCGGCCATTTCAGCATCCCGGCTGCTTATCGGTATGGAGGGCTGCATGTTATTGCTTATACCAAACGGTTGCTGCATCAGGACGTAGCCTCAAGTTATCAGCATAGCGTCCCTATTTTGCAGGAGGATGTTCCGGCACAACGTTCGGTTTTGACCGGCCCGGCCCGGATTGATTTTTTCCCGGAAGGAGGAGAGATGATTAACGGGGTGCCAGCTACGGTTGCTTTTATAGCGACCGGTAAGGGCGGCATACCGCTTGCTGGCAGCGGCTACATCCGCAATGATAGTGGTGATCAGGTGGCGCGTTTTGAAACGCAGCATCAAGGAATGGGTGATTTTATGTTTACACCTCACGAGGGCGCTTCTTATACGGCTGTCTGGCATACGCCTAATGGATCGGAGCTAGTAACAGCCTTACCAGCAATTCAGTCAATCGGCATCGGGCTACATGTTTTCGATAGTGCAAATGGCAAAGCTTTTACGATTACACCTTCCTTAAGTATTCCATCGGATTTGCAGGTTGTACATGTGATAGCAACCTTTCAGGGCGGTGTCATATATAAGGCCACAGCAAGTATGAGCGGCGGAAGTGCCATTACCGGGCTTATTCCAACGGAAGACCTTAGAAGTGGAGGAATGGTAATCACCGTTTATTCTGCCAGTTGGCAGCCATTGGCTGAACGATTAAGTTTTATCGATCACATGGCGGCAGACACCTTTGCTATTCAGTTAGCGATGGAGCAAACTAATTATTTAAAACGGGGAATGAACGAGATGTTACTGACACTTCCGGACAGCAATGTCGCCAACTTGTCCGTTGCGATTACAGACGGGACCTTGGGGCAGGACAGCGCCCGCGCTTGCAGTATTTTTTCAGACCTTTTGCTGGCAGGAGAGCTCAGGGGAACAGTATATAATGCGGCATCCTATTTCCAGGGTGATTCAGCGGTATCCGCGGCCCGGCTGGATCTGGTAATGCTTACCCACGGATGGCGAAGGTACAAACATCCGGCGGGGCATGCAGATCCGGGAAATAACATTGACAGCACCTACTTGACGTTGTCTGGCAGCTTGCAACAACTGCGTGCAAGCCACATAAAGGGCCTGAAAAGCATTTTCTTTGTATTAAAGCACATCGATGGGGTTACCCAATCTATGCTTGTACCATTGGATGAACAAGGACACTTTAATCTACCCCAGGTATTTCTGTTTGACAGCACGAAATTATATTATAAAATACCCGGCAATAAACAGAGCCAGTCCAATACAGCATTGGTCTTGGCACAACCGGAAGATGCCCGGATGAAGGCCAGCGATATCGGGGAATTATTGCAAAGCCATTTTCCTTTTTCGGCCGATATTAACGGTCAGCTGGCAGCAGATTATCAACTGTTCAAGACTAGCGGCATGGCCTCCGGTCATTTGTTAACGGGCATTACCGTGAAGACGCACAAGAAAACGAAACTGGAGCAAATGGATGACTTTTATGTCAAGAACCAGCTTTTTAAAGGTAGCGGCGCCATGAATGTCTATGCGCTGGATGTAAGCCACGACAAGTCCGCCATTGGTTATCTGAATATTTTCAGCTATCTGCAGGCCCATATTCCCGGCCTGGTTGCAGATGGCGGTGGTGTCTACTTTGCCCGCGACCGCTCTACGGTTATCAACTACGCCACCTTGTTCGTGGATGAAATGCCTGGCGCGGACGCTGAAGGAGTCCCTATGATGGATATTGCCTATATTAAAGCCTTTCCAGCTCCGTTTGTTGGCGCTCCGTTGAACGGGTCGGCCATTGTAATATACACCAAGAAAGGCAGTGAGCTGGAAGAACAAGCTACTGACAGCCTCCCTTTTTTGACAGTTCATGGTTATGACAATCTCAAGGAATTCTATGCACCGGATTATACACAATCAGATACGTTGACTAAGGATCCCGATACCAGGCTTACGCTTTATTGGGCGCCCGTGGTGCTGACGAATGCCCGTCAGAAAACTATCCGGATTAAATTCTTTAACAACGACTTTACACATGTTTTCCGGATCGTAGTGGAAGGTATGGATGTAAACGGAAAACTGGGCCGGGTAGAGCGCATGATTTCTCCCGTCAAATAGCCAAATGTTGGAACGCATGTATGATAACGTCATCTTACAGTATTAGATATGCCGCCCTTCCATACCGGTAGACGGGGAAATCTCATAAGTAAAATGAAGGCTCTGAGAATCGCCTGTATGAAAATTTTCTCCATCAGGTACCTGAAATAAAAAAGGGCTGTCTCGAAGTCTGAGACAGCCCCGAACCAGGCAAATTGGTTGAATCCTGGCGAGCTTATTGGATAACACGATACCTATAATTCTTTTATCCTGATATTTTTATAATAGGCTTTGTTTCCATGATCCTGCAGGGCAATAAAGCCTTTTTTAGCTACACCATAATCAGGGTAACCTTTCCATTTCCCGTTTGATTTTTTATCGTTCCAATCCTTATCCCATGCAGTAAAAGCAACAATTTTTTCTCCGTTCAGCCAATGTTCTACACGCCCATGGTCAAAAACAATTTTACTTGAATTCCATTCACCTACAGGTTTTAATTTTTTATTTGCTCCTGCAAGGTGCATAGCGTAATCGGCACCGGTCTTTTGCCACTCTTCTAACTTTTCAGGAAAATTAACATCATCGATTATTTGGTATTCAGGGCCGGTTTCGTAAGGGGCATGGTACTTTTTATTCTCCACCACATGGTACATTACGCCACTGTTACTTCCCTTATCTACCTTCCAATCCCATTCTAAAATAAAATTGTCGTACTGACCATCTGTTACCAAGTCGCCACCTGACGCGTCCGGTGCAGCGCCAAGGCAGACAAGCGCCCCATCAATTATTTTCCAGTTTTTTACCGGGTCACCACCCTTGTTATAACCATGCCAGCCCTGTAGCGTTTTGCCATCAAAAAGCGTAATCCATTTCCCCTTCCCGCTTTTTTGGGCAAATGAACAGGAAAGGGAGAAACAAAATGCAAGCGTTGCAAGCGTTAAGATTGATTTTTTCATTTTAGTTTTTTGAAGTGCTTTTTAGTTTATTTTGAGACATCTATCCTTTCGAACTAAACTTTTTTCATTGCTTCCGGGTTCCAGGAAATAGCCGTTTTTTGATGATAGCTATCATTACAAAGCAGTGCGGGAGCAGCTGCCCGGTAACCGAATACGGCGTCTTCGACTACTTCCCCATTATTTCGGATAGCGGAAAAGAAATTGAACATATGGTCATACGGGCCGCCCTTGTAACCTTCTTCCGCCTTGTAAGTAATCGAATTAGGCGGCAGTATTTTTTTTCTTGCATCACCCTGTTTTCCTTTTGTTTTTAAGAATGGATCTTCTTCATGAGCACTGTTTCTTTTTAATACTACATCGTCCCAGGTTATATCCATGGAGCCTTCACTGCCAACCATCTTTAAATAAGTGGTACCGCTTGTGCCATCTACAAAGTTGCAACGCAATGACAAGTTGAAAGCGGGGTGTACCGGCGTTTTAGGATAATCGAAAGAGCCAAGCAATACATCGGGAACTTCACGGCCATCATTCCAAAAACGTAGGCCGCCAGTTGAGTAAATGCGTTCCGGCCCAAGCGAACTTGTAATAAAATGCAGGCTGGAGAAAAGATGTACAAACAAATCTCCCGCCATGCCTGTTCCATAATCGGTATAATTGCGCCAGCGGAAGAAACGATTTTTATCAAAAGGCCTTTTTACAGTATTGCTGATATACGTTTCCCAACTAACGGTTTGTTCAGACGCATCATCCGGGATAGGGTACTGCCAAACAGAAACAGGATCGCGCCTTGCCCAGAAACCCTCTGCATAATTGAGCTCGCCAATAGCGCCCTCCTTGAGCAATTGTTTGGCTTTTTCATTGCCTAGCGATGATACGCCCTGGCTGCCTACCTGGAATATTTTTCCTGAACTTTTTTGGGCTGCAATAACAGCAGGACCTTCATCTACGGAATGAACCATGGGCTTTTCACAATAAACATGCTTGCCCGCGCCAAGCGCATCGATTGAAATTTGTTTATGCCAGTGATCGGGAGTAGCTATAATCACTGCATCAATATCCTTACGGTCAAGAATGTCTTTATAATGTTTTGTTGTAAAGATATCGTTCCCCCATTTTTTCTTTGCCGCTTCGAGCCTGCCTGTGTACAAATCACATACAGCCACCAGCTTTACCCCTGGCACCTGCAACGCAGTATCGGTATCACTTGAACCCATTCCACCTGCGCCGATTAAAGCAATTTGCAGATTGTCGCCGGAAGAGATACGTTGTTGTTTGCCCAACCGGATAATGTAGCTGTCGCTATTGCTGCGGGCAAAGGCTTCCGCATATTTTCCGGCGATTAAAGCACCTGAAGAAAGCCCGAGTTTTTTTAAAAATTCTCTACGGGCGGAGTAGTCCTTATTCATTTTTTTGATTTTTTTATATATAAAATCGTTTGAAAATATTAATGAATTGTCGGGTCAAAAGTTCCGTCCCAGTCTTTGTTTTGCTCCAGCTTGGTTTCTGCTCCAAGTACATTCTGTGGAATAGGTGATAACTAAAATGTTTTAGATACATCGGCAGTTTTAGTATTTTTTATAATAACTAAATAAACATAGTTAATTTTTTAATAAAAATCATAAATCAATTAAAAAATGCTTCAATTAACCAACTTCTATAAAATTTTAATGTAACTTTGATTTTGTTTAATTATTTATTTTTATAAGTTTATCGCTGCAAGTGGCACTATGCCATTGAACTAAACCGGAATCCTTCATGCCCAAACAAAGTCCGTACAACAAACCGCCCCTGGAGAACTTGAAAAGAGAAGGGAAAAATGGATTGAATAAAATCCAGATTTTAAAATATTTGTTCGAATCGGAAAAGGCCTCTACGCCCAATATTTGTAAAGAAGTGGGCTTAAGCGCTCCCACTGTATTGAAACTATTAGCTGAGCTATCCAATGCCGGATGGATCGAAAAAAAAGGTGTAGGAGATTCATTTGGCGGCCGCAGACCAGATTTGGTTGGCCTGGTGCCAAAATCATTCTTCGTGCTATGCATAGACATTGAATTGTTTATGACGCATATCGCCGTCTTTGATAATACATTGACATTGCAGGGAAATAAGGTTTCCATACCCTATATACTTCCCGAGAACAGGGAAAATTTGGAAAATATTCTGAAACAGGCCCAAAAACTAATTGCTTCAACCGGCATTCCCAAAAACAAATTGGTGCATGTGTGTATAAGCATGCCTGGCCTGGTTAATTCAGCAACCGGTGAAAACCTTAGTCACCTGGTTGGCAATAACGACCAGGAAGCTTTGGCAGATTATTGCAAATCTTTTTTTGGTGTACCGGTAAGTATAGAAAATGATGTAAAGACTGCCGCACTCAGTGAATTAAGATGCGGCAAAGCAAAAGGGAAGAAAAATGTGCTGGTACTTTTAATGGATTGGGGTGTAGGCCTTGGAATTATAATGGATGGCAAGGTAAGGAAAGGAACGTCGGGCTTCTCAGGAGAAATAGGGCATATACCCTTTGCCGATAATGGAGACCTATGTTATTGCGGCAAGCATGGATGCCTTGAAACAGTTGCGTCCGGAATTGCTTTGGCAAAGATGGCAAAGGTTGGCATTGAATCGGGACAGCATTCTATTTTAAGTGAATTGAGCAACAAAGAGATTGATAAAATAGAACCAAGACTAATTGTTGAAGCGGCAAACAAGGGAGATCTGTATGCCATCAGGCTCTTATCCAATATAGGTTCCAGTATGGGTAAAGGCATTTCTACGCTAATTCAAATTTTCAACCCCGAGTTGGTTATTTTGGAAGGAAGAATTGCTGCAGCTAAGCAATATATTACCATACCCATGTTGCAGGCAATTAATACGTATTGCATGACCCAGATACGTGAAAAAGCACAGATTGTTTCTTCCGAGTTGGGTGAATCTGCCAATCTGCTTGGTTGTGCAATAGAAAGCATTGACCAGTTTTTTGAAACATTACTGAAGGAGTAAAACAGCCCGGCTGTATGTACCAGTCAGGTAGCCTGTTTACTTTTCAGGCGTGCCGCCGCTTTCATATCCTGGAAAGCCCAGTTAGCCATTGCATCAATAATGGGCCGCAGCCGCTTGCCTGGTACGGACAAACGATAGGTTACAAACGGCGGAGCCACAGGTTTCGATTTTTGGTGAGGCTTTGCCGCTAAGCACAGTTTACTCTTTTTCGCTTCTTTCAATATTTAGCTGCTGGTTGTACAATACACCGGAAATGGGCAGCTCCAGTTGTATTTTTCCCAACCTGTCGCCTATATGCAGGGTAATCATGTTTTCATCCCTGATGTTAGCGGCCCTGGAAACCAAAACGGTCTCGCGTTCCGTACCACTGGCCAGAACAGGAAAGGAAGTAATATAGCAGGGATATAAATTATAGGATTTGCTCTCATAAGGATCCTATTTTACCAATATGGGCCCTGTCAGGTAATCCTCGTTGGGATGTTGGTTCACCAGCAACAGACGCATGAAACAATTGACCCCGCTGAAATTGATACTCTCCAGTACGAAGAAAACATGGTTCTGTGTTTGCTACGCTTCTGCTACCACACCCTCCGGAGAACCTCCGCTCACCTGGAAGGAACACTGGTTTGCCAGAAACACGACGCTTCTCTTAATTACTATTTTAAAATCTTCAACCAGTTGAACTTTTTTCCGGCGCCCGCCGGCGACCTTTGCTGCATGGAAAACATAGAAAATGTGGAGGAATGATTGGCTTTTTTAATCATCATAAAACAACACCATGAAATTACCTGAATTTGAAGAAGTGCAAGGTCCTGTACTCATGCTCAACATGCTGAAATTTAAAGACCGGAAGTATTACTTTGAAACATATCTTCCGGCCTTTCGGAAGGCTACTGAAAAATTAGGCATTAATGATGTGAAAATCAGGTTGGCATGCAACGTAGCAGCCAGCATACTCGCGCCGGAAAGCGAAGCCTGGGATGCAATTTTACTGGTAGAATACCCCAGCGCCAGCGCATTTAAAACAATTGCAGAAAGCGATGTCTATCGCGACATTGCCGATCCGTACCGCCTGGCAGCAACAGACACCCTGCATTTGTATATGACCACGCCGTTTGAGCTATAAATGCTTATCTTGGCCTATGCACCGGTTAATTCTGTCAAATTTTGGTATGCACATAGCACTTTCTCCTGGTGAACAGGAGAAAGTGCTTGCGTTATTGCAGCAGAAAATGGTGTCCAAACGTACCTTCCTGCTGCAACCCGGGGGCATTGACCGGCATATTTATTTTGTAAACCGGGGCTGCCTGCGCATGTTTTATACTGACAAGGAAGGCATGGAGCACAACATCTGTTTTTATCCCGAAAACTGGTGGGCCTGTGATATCGTGAGCTTCTTTAAGGAAAAGCCGGCAGTTAACGCCATACAGGCACTGGAAGACAGCGAGGTATACTATATGTCATTATCGCAGCTGGAAGAGCTGTTTTTTGAGGTGCCAAAATTTGAACGCTTCTTCCGTATCCTCTCACAAAATGGCTTTGACCTGTACCAGCAGCGCATCACATCCAACCTATCCCAAACGGCGGAGGAACGCTACCTCGGATTCCGGAAACTTTACCCGGGGCTGGAAAGCCGCATTGCACAAAAACACATTGCTACTTACCTGGGCATCACGCCGGCTTTTCTTAGCATGATGCGAAAAGAAAAGCGGTTGTGACTTTTGAAGTGCCCCCAAAAAGTTAGACACTTTTGGGGGCACTTCAAAAAGGACGGCTTTTTTTATTCAAATAGCAATCGACTATCACTTGTAATTTCAATAATGTACCGGCTATATTTTACAAACCGGCTAGTTCATTGCTATAAATTATTAGAAGCCATACATACCACCAGACACGGAAATCTGCTCGCCGGTGATCCAGCCTGCATCATCAGAAGCCAGAAATACCGCAGCTTTGGCAATATCTTCAGGCCGGCCTCTGCGCCCAAGCGGCGTGTTGGCGATGAACATTTTTTCATAGTCGCTGCCTTCAGTGACCCCTGCACTACGGGCGCCCTCCGTATCAGTAGCACCCGGCAATATGGAATTGATACGAATGTTCCTGCCACCGAGTTCCTTTGATAAAGCGATCGTGAAGGCGTCTAATGCCGCTTTAGTTGATGAGTACAATGAGGCGCCTGGAAGAGGATATTTGCTTGCACCCGAGCTGATATTGATAATGTTGCCGCCTTTATCCCCAAACAATTTCAATGCTGCTTGTATAGTGAGTATAGGACCTAGCACATTAACGCTGTAACTCTGGTAAAAGGCGTCTGCTGATATTTGTTCTATAGGGGCGTATCCCTGTGCAACCGCGTTATTAACCAGGATATCCAGGGTGCCGAAGGCTTTTTTTGTTTCTTCAGCCAGCCTGATCACATCAGCTTCTTTTGATACATCGGCTTGTACTGAGATGGCTGTACCACCATTATCGGTGATGGCTTTTACGACCTTATCTGCATCCTCTTTACTGGAAGCATAATTAACAACAATCTTTGCACCTGCGGCAGCAAAGTGTTTGGCAATGGCTGCGCCGATTCCTTTTGATGCACCTGTTATTATGGCTACTTTATTTTCTAACTTACTCATCTTGAAAATTAATTTAATTATAAAATGGTATCACTGCAAACCCGTGCGGTGGTTGCGGCAATTACTTAGCCAGATAGGTCATGCCCCCATCAGCAAGGAGTTCCGCACCGAGCATGAATGAAGCGTCATCGGATGCCAGGAACACCGCTATTTTACCAATGTCAGACGGTTGCCCGATCCTGCCTATCGGCATTACACCTGCATAGTGTTTTTTTACAGCTTCAATTTGTTCTGCGGGAACAAACTTGTCAAATGCCGGCGTATCTGTTGTACCGGGTGTGATCACATTTGCTCTGATCTTTCTATCTAAAAGATCGTTTGAGAATGCTTTTGCCAAATAGATCACCGCCGCTTTTGCAGCACCATACAGCCCGAATGAGGTGTAAGCGCGATGCGCTGCGTTTGATCCGATAAGAATTATAGAACCACCATCATTCATATAAGGCAAGGCTTTCTGAACAGTGAAGTATACACTTTTCAGGTTCAGGTCCATCGTTTTGTCATAGTCAGCTTCGCTGATATCTGCCACTGTTCCTATAGTTCCACCACCCGCGTTGGCTACGATCACATCTATTTTACCGAATTTTGCAGCTGTTTCCTTAAACATGCTATCCAGCCCGGTGGTGCTGGTTACATCCGCATTGATGGCTATAAATTCAGCCCCAAGTCGAGCAGCAGCTCCGGCTAAGGTTTCCGGGTTTCTGCCCACAATAACTCCTTTAGCCCCTTCATTTTTAAATTCCTGGGCAATGCCAAATCCTATACCACTGTTACCACCGGTAATAACTGCTACTTTGTTTTTTAATTTATCCATAGTTCTAATGTTTGTGCAGCAAAGGTAGATTCCGCAGGTTATTTTTAGTAACTTTGTGCCGAAAAGTAATAGTATAACAGGTGTAACTAAGTAACAATGGGTTGTAAAATCACAGCGTTCCAGGAGGAACAAAAAAAGAGAATGAGGTCTGTTCAGGATGCGATGGATGCACTTAATGGAAAGTGGAAGATCGCTATTATCTCGTCTATCTGCTGTTATGGAAAACGGAGATTTTCCGATATTTTGAATGATGTGGAAGGGGTGTCCAACCGGATGCTGAGTAAAGAATTAAAAGAACTGGAAACGAACCAGTTGATTAAACGGACTATTTTAGATACACAACCCATATCGGTGCAATATGAGTTGACAGCGCACGGCAATACGTTACAGAATATTATCAGCAGCCTCTCGGATTGGGGTATTGTACATCGTAAGAAAATTATTGGGAAATAATTTGCACAAGGTCGGCTCTTAGGTTGGAAATGCTAACATTCATATTTAGCAGTGGACAATGGACCGGAGATAGCATATCTTAATAAGTACAGCCATTAATAATTATCAGGAGCGGAATTGCTTTTTACAGACTGAAGTGAGATAGCATGCTTCGTCTCGTTGCATCAACTATCTTGTTGTATAGCCGCCATTTGCGAAGATGGCCTGGCCGGTAACCCACCAACCATCGGCAACCAGGAATTTAACTAATGGTGCGATGTCTTTAATATCAGTAAGACCACCTGGTGCAGATGCGGATTTATGGGCATTAGAAGTGGAATCATTAGGGTGAACCTCACTGTTTTTTCTGGGCGGCCGTTCTGAACATACCCGGTGTTTCCCCGGTCCATTTCTTGAAGAATTTTGAAAAATTGGAAGCATCATATGTCAGCGTTGTGGCAATTTTTGCGATCGCCATATCGGTACCTGCCAGCAGATATTTTGCTTTGTCAATGATTTTGGCATCATAGAAATAGCAGGGATGATGTCCCTTTTCTTTTTGAACAATATGGGTCAGATGCTTGTGCGATATGGCAAGTTCACGGGCAATCTCATTGAGTTTCATAAACTCTGGCACGCTGCCACTAATAACGTCATCAATATGTCGGTCTAAGAGGTCAAGATACTGTCTCGTTATTTCGGCGCCTCGTTTCTCATCTCTGTTTTTCATATTTCATAATATTCGGCAAAATACCGCTAAACGCCATGGTGAACTTTTCGCATAATTATTTTATATATATTGTGAAGGGCAAGGATGTTATCATCAGTCGTTTACTGGTTGTTGTAATATCGGATTGGACCGGGGCATGGGCCCAATAGTAAAATGGGACCGGGACGGCCGGTGTTCAAGGGGGTTATCAAACGTTTGATCCGATTTGATAATGCTCTGTTAATATTGAGGCTATATCTTTGCAAATCAACCGTACAATATGCCCTTCATAGAGCAATCATATTTTAGGGCCATCCAGGAAGGTGATGAAAAAGCATTTGAAGCGTTATTCACAAAGCATTACGAAAGCCTGGTGCAGTTCTCTGCAAGTTTTATCCCTGATATGAAAGAAGATGCCAGGGATATTGTGGTGGACGTATTCGCTTATCTTTGGCTGAACCGTTCCCGGTTCACTATAAAAAGATCGCTCTCTGCCTACCTGTATAGCGCTGTCCGTAACAAAACAATAGACAACTTGCGGAAGCAAAACCTGGCACCTGTAATCTTGTGCGGCGGTTTTGATGACCTTCCTCTTGCCGGAACCGAGATAGCTGACAGGAATCTATACTATAAAGAAACTGACCGGCAGATAGCCACGTTGATAGAACTGCTGCCTACCCAGGCCCGCCTCATTTTCCGGATGAACCGGGATGAAGGGCTTAGTTATGAAGAGATTGCATCGGTACTGGAAATATCTGTGAATACTGTTAAAACCCAAATGTACCGCGCTTTGCGGTTCCTGAAGAAACAATATACCGCCTCCCATCCTTAATGTGATTTGTTAATAGATTGTTAATTATGATTTCCCTGTCATGATCCTTTTCTTTTAATTCGTCTTTTAGGACGAGGGCTTTTCCTTAATCTTTCAAATATTATATGCAGCTAAGTGAGCCGGAAATTTATTTGTTAATAACCAGGCATTTATCTTTCAATACAACCATTGCAGAGGATGAGTGGCTGGCAGCGTGGCTCATGGCGTCGAAAGATAACAGGCAGTTATTTGAAGAGGTCAAGGCTGTCTGGCTTTCGGCAGGTCGCCAGCATAATGGCGCTGCAGAAACGGGCAAAGCGTTCGCATCACTTAAATCCAGGTTGCAGCAGGAGGAAAGGGAATTCTTACAAGACCCTGTGCCAGCACCCCTTCGCCGCACCAAAAACACCAGGATATTTAAGATAGCCGGGTTTTCCCTGGCCGGGGCCGCAGTGGCAGCCAGCTTATTGTGGATGTTTATTGCCAGGCCTGAGATAACGCCGGGATCACGGGAGAAGACGATTGTAGCCGCGGAAAAGACTACGCTTACATTAAGTGATGGATCTATGGTGTGCCTTTCCCCAGGCAGCAGGTTGAGTTATCCGGAGGTTTTTGATGAGCAGCATCGTACGGTGCGTCTGGATGGGCAGGCTTTTTTCAAAGTAAGCAAGAGACCCCACCAGCCCTTTACAGTGGTAAGCGGAACGTTGCTGACCGAGGTACTGGGGACTGCCTTTACCATTGCAGCTTTTCCGGACCGGGATAAAATAACGGTGGCCCTGGTAGAGGGCCGGGTAAATGTGCGTGGCGGCCATGGACAGCAGCATATGCTGCAGCCGGGAATGGAGCTGGTGTTGGATAAAAACAAGGAGCAGGTACAGGTGCGTCCGATTGGAATTAACGATAATATTACCGGCTGGATGAGCCGGGAGCTGGTATTCAATGATATTACTTTATCTGAAGCAGCGGAACAGCTGCAGGCAGTCTATGGCGTGCACCTGGTGTTTGAGAACCAGCGCGCCGCAAATTGCAGGATATGGGGCAAGTTCAGTGACCGGCCATTACCCGAGGTACTGGAAACGATCAAACTGGCCGGTGTAGCATATCAGCTGAAAGGAAAGGACTCTATTTACATCTCGGCGAAAAAATAGTCATAACAGCAAATTGACGACGTTCTCTTTTTTCATGTGCAAGACATGATCAGGTATTGCATTGCCTTTAAAGAAGGGAGCTATTTACAATTTCAACAGGAACAAAAACAAGTAACAACCAGCTATCTCTTTTTTTCATGTATTGCGCATGAACAGGGAGGATATTGCCTGCATGGAACTACCGGTATTCTTCACTATAACTTATAACAGATAGTATTTTCTTATGCACCAGAAAATTTACCTTCATTGCAGATGGTTAGGATGCACCAGTGCGATGCTTTCACTCATGCTAGCATTTTTTTGTTCACCAGTGTTGGCCCAGAGCGGGGTGACAGAGACAGCCAGGGTCAACTGCTCAGTAAAGGCCAGTGGCCAGCCGCTGAGGAATGTATTCAACGCTATTGAAATGCAAACGGATTACAACTTTGTTTGTGTTGGTGAAACCGCTATTTTGGACAGGAAAGTTTCCCTGAACCTGCTCAACAGTAATCTCCGGGCTATCCTGACGCAGATAGAGAGCCTGGCGCAGGTTTCTTTTGCCGTGAATGGCAGTTCTATTGTTGTAAAGGACAACACCGGCGCCACCCATCGCGCGCCATCCACTGTGCGTGCGCCGTTGCAGGGGGTGGTGATGAATGAGCACCGTGAGGCCATACCAGGGGTAAGCGTTTTTAACCCGAACAGCGGCTCTGACAGCGTATTTACCAATGACAAAGGCATTTTTGTTGTACCGGCCAGAAAGGGAGACCTCATACTGGTGATCGCGGCGGGCTACCGGGAGAAAATGCTCACGGTAAATGATGAGCGTTCCTATGAAATTACATTACAGGCCGATACTAGCCGTAAGCTGAATGAAGTAGTGGTAACAGCCCTGGGTATCCGCAAGGAGAAGAAATCACTGGGCTACACGGTACAACAGGTAAGCGGTGAAACGCTGGAAAAAGTAAAGGCACCTACCGCCATGAGTGGCCTCACTGGCAAGGTGGCCGGTTTGAATATTGCCAACACAACCGACTTCTTCCAGGCACCATCCGTATCCCTCCGCGGTCAAAAACCGCTTATTGTTATCGATGGGATACCTGATCTGGAAGGAGATGCATTTAAGATCAACGCGGACGATATCGAAAGCGTTTCAGTCCTGAAAGGAACTTCTGCTGCCGCCTTGTATGGATCAATCGGGAAAAATGGTGCCATTATGTATAACACCAAGCGCGGGCGCAAAGGTGACGTGAAGGTAGAGCTCAATTCTTCCACCCTCCTGCAGACCGGCTACCTTCGTATTCCCAAAGTACAGACGGAATACGGGGATGGTAACTATGGCAAATATGCTTACATAGACGGATCCGGCGGTGGTACAGAAGGTGGCGGATGGCTATGGGGCCCCAAGCTGGATCAGAAAGATCCTACCACCCCCAGCGGCTATTTTGAAACGCCGCAGTACAACAGCCCCGTTGATCCCGCAACCGGGAAACTGGTGCCGCTTCCCTGGGTTTCAAGGGGGAAGAATAACCTCAAGAACTTCTTCCGCACTGGCCTGCTTTCTACCAATAACCTGTCTGCCACCTGGGGCGGCGACAAAGGTACTTTCCGGGTATCTGCTGGCGAGATCTTCCAGAAAGGGGTGATGCCCAATACCAGCATGAACAATGCATCTTTTTCGGTGTCTGGTAACTACAATCTTTCCAAAAGACTGAACGTGGACGGGCGGCTTTCCTATAACAGGGAGTTTTCCAATAACTACCCCACCACAGGTTACGGACCGGATAATATTCTGTATAATCTGGTGCTCTGGACCGGTGCAGACGTAGATATAAGGGACCTCAAAAATTACTGGGTGAAAGGCAAGGAAGGCCTGCAGCAGAAGAATTATAACAATTCGTGGTACAATAACCCGTATTTCGTGGCTTACCAGTACCTGCAGGGCTACCGTAAGGACAATGTGTTTGGTTCCTTTGCGCTCAACTATGATATTTCGCCCTCATTCAGTGCCAAGTTGCGTACGGGCATAAATGAGTATGGAACAGATGAAACTACCCAGGAGCCCAAGAGCTATATTGGCTACAGCAGCATCTCCAATGGAAATCTTTTTTATACCAAGAAAGGCTATTTCGATATCACTTCCGACTTCATCCTCAGTTATAAACACGATTTCAGTCAGAACTTTAGCCTGTCTGCCCGTGCAGGTGGTGCCAACCAGTATAGCAACTACCGGCGACTGTTTTCCCGCACCGATGGCCTTACTATTCCCGGGTTTTATAGCCTTGGCAATTCAACCAATCCATTGTACAGCGAGAATACCCTGCAGGAGAAACAGATCAAAAGTTTATACGGGATGGTGGACGCCGAGCTATATCATTTCATTTATCTAGGTATTACAGGAAGGAACGACTGGGTGTCTACTTTGCCGGTGCGGAATAATTCGTTTTTCTATCCTTCTGTAACAGGTGCAGTGGTGTTGTCAGATGTTTTAAAACTGCCTGCTGCTGTGTCCTTTCTTAAAGCACGGGGATCCTGGTCGCAGGTAAATAGCGGCGCCATTGATGCTAATGACCCTTACGCCTCCATTCAAACGTATTCCCTTGCCAACAAATGGAATAACGTGCCGGCCCTTTCCTGGGGCGCTGAGCTGATCTCCCCGCACCTGATACCGTCTACCACCCAATCGTGGGAGACCGGCCTGGTAATAGGACTGCTGCAGAACCGGGTGAACCTGGACCTCACCTATTTCCAGAACCGTGAGTACAATAATTTTGCCAGCGTAGGTATGTCGCTGGCCAGTGGCTACGGAACAAGACTGGTCAATGCGGATGAATACAAAAGAAAGGGCTGGGAAATGGTACTTAGCCTGGTGCCGGTTAAGACATCACAATTCCAGTGGCAGACCGGCTTTAATGTCAGCAACAGCCACAGGTGGCTTACGGAGGCCACTTATAGCCTGGATGGGTATAAGGATAACCTGAAAGTGGGCGAGAGAAGTGATAAGATATTTACCGGGGTGTACCAGACTACCCCTGATGGACAGGTGATCTACGGCTCGAACGGGATGCCGCTGAGCGATGCCTACCAACGCGCTGTTGGTTACGGTGATCCCAAATGGATCTACGGATGGCAAAACAGCTTCAACTATAAGCAGTTTACATTAACCTGCTCGATGGATGGCCGGCTGGGTGGACTTATCTATTCCACTACCAACCTGAAAATGATCTGGGGTGGTTCTTCGCCCGCCACTGCCAATCATTTTAGAGACGAGGCTTACCAGGGATTACAGACCTATGTGGGGAAAGGCGTTGTTGTTACATCCGGCAATGTACAGTATGATAACCACGGCAACATCCTGTCGGATACCCGGACATATGCCCCGAATAAAACGCCTGTTAACTATGTTTCTTACATGACCTCCACGAATGATGCGCCGGCTTATAATTACTTCTATTATAGTGGTACTTATATAAAATTACGGGAGGTGGTGCTGACCTATAACATTTCTCCTGCCTTCCTTAAAAGAACGCGGGTATTCTCATCCGCGTCCGCATCCCTCATTGGCAATAACCTGCTGATGTTTGCTAAGCTGCCCAATGTTGATCCGGATGCAGAAGGCGATAACCTGCAAACTCCCTCCTTAAGAAGTGTGGGAGTGAATCTGAACCTGAAATTTTAACAACAATCATGTCTGACATTATGAATAAAAGATATTTACTTTTTGCACTCCTGGTGGCAGCGGGCTTGTTGTGTCAGGTCTCCTGCAAGCGGTTTGAAACATACCAGATAAACCCTAACCTGCCTACGCAGGCAGACCCCTCGCTTTTATTAACCACGATTGAACAGAATGCCTTATCCAGCATTTCTCCGCAGGCGGGGCTTGCATCCCGCTACCTGGCTTATACAGAAAGCGTTAATCTTAATCAGTATTATGGCTGGCAGCGAAGTGGGTTTGATGCATACGGAAGTATCCGCCAGGTGGTAAAAATGGAACAGGAAGCTGCCAGGACAGGAAAGCAGAACTACCGTTACCTGGGTAAGTTCTTCCGGTCTTATTATATCATCGGGTTAACCCTTACTTTCGGAGATGTGCCTTATTCCCAGATGATGCGGGCTATGAATGATGATCTCTCCCAGGACGCCATACGGCCGGCTTACGATAAGCAGGAGGATATTTACCTGGGGGTTTTAAACGACCTGAAAATAGCAAGCGATTCTCTGTCTGTCGATGGCGGGGATATCAATGGCGATGTTGTTTACAATGGAGACATCAGTAAATGGAAAAAAGCAATCAATGCCTTTAGTTTAAGGGTGCTAATAAGCCTTTCTGCGAAGGAGGGTAACACACAATTGCTGGTTAAACAAAGGTTCCGGGAGATCGTGGCAGACCCTGCGAAGTACCCGTTGTTTGGCTCCAACAGCGATAACCTTGCACTCCCCTTCTATGATATCAACAATAACCGCTATCCTTATTATAATAACAACAGCATGAAAACGGACTATTATCTGGATAGTTCCTTTGTAAGCATGCTGAAACGATACAATGATCCCCGTTTGTTCGTTTACGGGATGCCTGCAACGGCTACCGGCCTCCCGGCGGGAAACTTTAATGCATATGCAGGAATGGCTGGTAGCGCACCGTTGTCTACCAACGTACAGCTGATGACAGACGGTAAAGCATCACAGATCAACCGCCGTTATGCCTATGATCCGGTCAATGAACCCTCTGTGGCTATCGGTTATGCTGAGCTGCAGTTTACACTGGCGGAAGCCGCCGCCCGCGGATGGATCGATGGGGATGCCAATGCATATTATAAAAATGGTGTACAGGCGGCTATGCAGTTTTCCAACTACAAAGGAACGGGGTACACAGATGCAGACATACAGCATTACCTGGAGCAACCGGTAGTGCAGCTGCAGGGAGATAAGACCATTTCCCAGATTGTAACGCAGAAGTATATAGCCCTGTTTATGAATACAGGCTGGGAAGCTTTCTACAATCAGAGGAGAACGGGCATACCCGTTTTTGAGACCGCGGGAAGTGGCATGCTCAATGATGGGAAGGTGCCGGTCCGTTGGATGTACCCCACTGATGAATATAATAATAACGGGGATAATGTAAATGCAGCCGTTAAAGCACAATTTCCCAATGGAGACGATATCAACGGGGTAATGTGGCTGCTCAAGAATGAATAGGAGGTAGTGTTTTGCAGCCCGGGCCGGAGTTCGTGCCGGCCCGGCTGTGTTAACTGTTTATACCGGATCAAAAGTTAAGAACATAGCATGAAAAAGTATTGCATTTTATTTTTTTGCCTGGCGGGCCTATCCCTTACTACCCATGCGCAGCGTGCCAGAAAGGTGGTATTTGTTATCACGGATGGCGTTCCCGCTGACTTCCTGGAAAGTGTACAGACCCCTAACCTGGATAAGATCTCAAAGGCCGGGCACTATATGAGGGCCTATGTAGGTGGGGAAAAAGGTGCTTACTCAGAAACGCCTACCATTTCCGCAGTGGGCTATAATAGCCTTCTTACCGGCACCTGGGCCAATAAGCACAATGTCTGGGACAATTATAACCAGTCACCTGATTATCATTATCCTACTATTTTCCGCTTATTGAAGGACCAGTATCCGGCCAAAAAGATAGCCGTTTATTCTACCTGGACCGACAACCGGACTTTGCTGGTAGGGGATGGCCTGGCGCAAACCGGGGGGATCCATGTGGATGAACATGCGGATGGTTATGAGTTGGATACCGTCCGTTTTCCACATGATGAAGAGGGGCGGACATTTATGCACCGGATAGATGAGCAGGTTACCGCCGATGCTGTAAAAGGCATTTTGCAAAAGGCGCCGGACCTATCCTGGATATACCTTGAGTACACAGATGATATGGGCCATAAATATGGTGATTCTCCCCAGCTCACAGCAGCTGTCCGGATGTTTGATGAACAAATGGGAAAAGTGTGGGAGGCTATTCAGTACCGGGAGAAGCATTACCCGGAAGACTGGATGATCATTATGACCACCGATCATGGGAGGACCGAATCCAACGGTAAAGGACATGGAGGACAATCACCACGCCAGCGCACTACCTGGATATTAACGAGCAACCCTGCCATCAATGCTTATCCTAACTATTTTATGCCGGGGGTGGTAGACATATACCCCACAATTGCCAGGTTCATGGGCATCAGCATACCGGTAGCCGTGAACCGGGAGCTGGATGGCATCCCTTTTATTGGAAAGGTGAGCCTTATCCACATGGATGCTAACTATATACAAGGCAAGATTGATGTGAACTGGGTGCCACTAAGCCCTAATGAGAATACGAAAGTGAAGATATGGGTTAGCACCACCAATAATGTGAAAACAGGTGGGGAAGACCAATACAAGCTAATGGGTGAGTGGCCATTAAAGCAAAAGCATGCCAGTATTGACGTAAAGGACCTGCCGTCCAGGTTTTATAAAGTGGTGCTCGAAGGTGCTGATAACAGCATCAACAGGTGGATTGTGCTGGACCAGAAGGCTGCCGGTTAGACTTGAGTAAATCCTTGTATGGCAGCAGGGATACAGGCTGCCTAAGACAGCGTGGACTCCCGCAGCGTAACTGGTACCGTGAAAGATATGACACCGAAACGGCCGGCAGGGCTTACCTGCTGGCCGTTTTTATTACGTAAAGTGTGCTTTATTTACCTGCCCGGAAGTACAGGCCCGCTATTCATGATTCAGTGATCCTCTCAATGCAGCCATCGACAGCTTCACATACTGCCGGATCGTAGCCTCGGAAAGATTCATTTCCTGCGCCACCTTCTCATACGGCTCTCCCTGTACCTTACACAGGATCACCGCCTTTTGTCTTTGCTGCGGTAAAGCCGCAATCGCATTATTCAGAAGGGTCATCCGCCGCTGGTAAACATGCGTGGCTTCCATTTGCCGCTCACCATCCTCTATGCCGGCATCTTCAGGAAAAGAAGCCTGGTTCACAACTGTGCGCCGGATGTTGCTGCGCAGGTAAGACATCGATTTATAATAGCTGGTATTGAACAACCATCCCCCCAGTTCTACGCCATCGGCCAGGTCATTTCTTTTTTCCCATAAAGTGATGAAGCATTCCTGGAGCAGGTCTTCTGCGGCACTTTCATCAGCAACCAGTTTGCGGATATTTCTGCTGATGGCGGAATAGTACTTGTCAAATAGATACCGGAAGACCTCTTCCTTACCGGATCTGAGACCTTCCAGTAAAGCTCCGTTATCTGTAAAGACGATTTTCCTCACTTCCTGCCTGCGGTTTAAGATTGTAAAATTAGAAATCTATTCTTACCCGTTATTTTTGGTTGTATTATCCTTTCATGAACAAAATGTAACCACCACGCGGCGCGCTTTTTTTCCAGTGCAAAGCTGGCAGCCCGTAATAAGCAGTCATCACTTTCCCATTGCCTGGGACTTATATCTATTTAATTATTTTGAACACTGGTGCCGGTAATTTTGCCCGGCCGGGAATGGTAAATTAGTGGTGGCAATGACAGAAAACGTGGTTAATGTAGCACACAATATACTGGCGGAGCATGCATAAATGCAAGTAAAATGCTATCTTTTTTTATGGGAAATCCCGGGAAACAGCGTTTGGTATTGCTTATCAGCTTGTTAACAATTACTTAACATTGAAAGTAGTACCAGTTTTTCAATTCCAGGCATTTAAAGGTGTAAGTATGTTGTCAACAGCGGAAATAGAAAAGTTATTACAGTCTTTGCAGGAGGCCACTTCTCCCCAGGAAAAGCAGCGGATCCTTGATCTGCTTTCCGCGCATGAAAGCGCCTTACTGCAGCACCTGGAAACGGAATTCCAGTCTGCAACAGGCATGCCCGCGGCAGATCCTGCACAGCAAGCCGCCACCTACCAGCAATTGCTCGAACGGACCGGCCAGCACCCGGCTATCCGCATGGTGCCCCACAGGAACTGGAAACGGACGATCCGCGTAGCGGCTGCCGTGTTATTGATCGGTGGCGGATCGCTTGGACTATGGAAGCTGCTTGACTATCGGCATACTAATAATATGGTAGCAAAGGCCCCTGTATACGCCCCTGCTGCAATGGACACTTTGTTTAACCAGGAAAGCCATGTGGTAAACCAGCTTTTTCCGGATGGGAGCGAAGTGGCGCTGGAACCGGGAAGTTATGTCAGTTACCAGCGCGACTTTATACACAACAAGAAAGTTTACCTGGAAGGCGCTGCTACGTTTACCGTAAAGAACGATCCGGTGCATCCATTCTCTGTGGTAGCAGGGCCACTGGAAGTAAGGGACCTGGGCACCATCTTTTACATCCATGACCAACCGGGAACGGTAAACGTGAAATTGTTAAAAGGTAAGGTGCTGATCCATTCCCTTAAAGCGCATCCGGGTACTTTGCATGACGATGTGGTGATGCAACCAGGCCAGCTTTTCAGCATGGATAAGCTGCATGAAACCTTTGTTATCACGGAGCTGGAAAAGGCCACTAAGCCAGCAGGACCGCAGCCTGCGCGTAAAGCCAGCTACAACCTGGATTTCCAGAATGCCAGCCTCGCCAGCGTATTCAAAACACTGGAAGGACGGTTTGGTAAAAAAATCATTTATAAGTCCGACGCTATCAACGACAAATTATTTACCGGTAACCTGGCCAACCAGCCGAACATTGAGCATGCTATTAAACTGATCTGTATATCCAATAATCTCCAGTTTGAAATCCAGGGAGATGCGATCATCATTCACTAATTAAAAAATTCATAACGGAAAATGAAATTCCTGCATTCAGCGGGCAGACCGCCTATTGCTATTATTCAAGGAAAAGCAACTAAAAAGACAGGACTCCGTGCCGGTGCTTTTATGTGTTTGCTGTTTGGCTTATTCGTTGTGCCGGCGCAGGCCCAGCGGAAAACGGGCAAGCTTAAAGGGATCGTGACCAGTGAAGCTGGTAAATACCTCCCCGGTATAAACGTGGATGTACGGAATGGCAACGGCCATGTGGTAGTGTCCACGGCGTCCGACAGCCTGGGTATTTTCGAGGTGAATAACCTGTACCAGGATTCTTTGTACACCCTGGATTTTACAGCGTTGGGTTACAAACCCAATGAAATGAGGAATGTGCTGATCAAAGCCGGCGGGTCTTCTGTATTGGTACAGATGATCGCCCGGGATACCGCTACAGGCCTGAACGCCGTAGTGGTGGTGGGTTATGGCAAGCAAAGGAAAATAACCCTTACCGGCGCGCAGTCCACTGTCAATGCGGAAGAACTGAAATACCCGGTGGCTAACCTCAGTACCATGCTGGCCGGGCGTGTGTCCGGGTTGGTAGGCGTACAGCGTTCCGGCCTGCCGGGCAGCAATGCCGCTGATATCTGGATCCGTGGTATTTCCACGTTTGGTACCGGTAACGACTCCCATCCACTGATCATTGTAGACGGGGTGAAGGGCCGCAGCCTGGATGATCTTGTGGCAGAGGACATCGCGTCTTTTACCATCCTGAAAGACGCATCTGCCACCGCGGTGTATGGTGCGGAAGGTGCCAACGGTGTTATCATCATCACTACCAAAAGGGGAAAGCCGGGCAAGCGAACGCTGATGGCCAATTACATGGAAGGGGTCACCTCCTTTACCAAGTTGCCCAAGATGGCGGATGCAAGTACGTATATGAAACTGAGAAACGAAGCGATGGCCGCTTCCAGCCTGCAACCGGCCTATTCACAGGATTACATAGACAGTACACTTGCTCCGGGTGCTGATCACAACGTGTACCCGAACGTAGACTGGATGAAATCCATCCTGAACAAGATTGCCCACAACCGCACGCTTAACATCAGTGCTACGGGTGGCTCGGAAAATACACAATACTATACGTCTGTTTCCTACTACGAGGAATCATCGTTGCTGAAATCAGACGGCCTGCAGAATTATGATGCAGCCACCAAGTATAAGCGCTATAATTTTGTTTCGAACGTGGATATGAACTGGACCAAGACCACCACATTCCACCTGGGCCTTAATGGGTTTGTGGCTGAATTTAACCAGCCGGGCAGTGGCGCTACTTCTGCTTTTACAGACGCCATGCGGGCCAATCCTGTAATGTATCCCAAGATGTACCCGGGTAACCTGGTATCGGGCATTGCAGAGGGGACCACACCCTCACCCAACCCATATGCGGATATTACACAAAGCGGCTACCAGAACAGTTTTGAATCCAGGATCTCCAGCACGGTAGGGCTGGACCAGGACCTGGGGTTTATTACAAAAGGGTTGTCTGTCAATGGCCTCTTTGCTTTTGACGTGGACAACACCAATACACAAAAACGGCTGCAGTCGCGCAGCATTTATTACCTCAACCAGGGCATACCTTACAAGGATGATGGCTCGTTGAACCTGCAGCAGGTATTGCTGCGCTCTGACGCATTGGTGTATTCACAGGCGAACGACCAGTCCCGCAATTTCAGCCTGCAAGGGCAATTGGGGTACGTGCGTTCTTTTGGCTTGCATAATGTAAGCGGTACTATCGTTTATAACCAGCGCAGCATCCCCGACCCCACGGCTACTACCTACACCGATGCGATCCCCGTGCGCACCCAGAACTACGCGGGCAGGGTTACCTATTCTTATGACGACCGGTACCTGGCGGAATTTGACGGCGGCTTTACCGGGTCACAGGTGTTTTCACCGGAGAACCGGTACGGGTTTTTCCCTTCCTTCAGCGGTGGCTGGGTGCTGTCGCGGGAAGCCTTCTTCCAGCCTTTAACGCAGGTGCTTAATTTCTTCAAGGTCCGCTATTCCAACGGCTATTCCGGCGCTATTGGCGGTACCCGCTTTGACTACCTCACCACCATCACCACCGGCGCCAATGGGATAACGTTTGGTACGCCGAGCAACAACAGCGGCTCCAGTTATACCAGCGCTATCAACATCAGCCACTATGGCGCTAATGTAAGATGGGCCAAATCGCACGACCAGGATGTGGGCCTTGAACTGAAGACCCTGAACAATAAATTGTCATTGACGGTGGACTGGTTCAGCAAATACAGGACCGGCGTATTCCTTACCAGGGCTAATTTCCCGGGTTTTGCGGGCCTGCAGTACAATCCTGATGGCAACTATGGTGTAACGATCAACAAGGGCATTGACGGAACCTTGGAACTGGCGCCCATGGAGATTGCCCGTAAACTGAACTTTTCCATGAGAGCCACCTTTTCTTACAACAAGGATAAGCTGCTGGAAAACGGCGCTGCTCCCTACGAAGCGCCTTACCTGGATCCGAGGGGCCAGAACATCAATGCCAGCCAGGGTTATATTGCAGAAGGCATCTTCCAGTCGAAGGCAGCAATTGATAACCATGCCGATCAATCCGGCATAGGCGGCACGCCCCGCATCGGCGACCTGCAATACCGCGACCTGAATGGCGATGGCGTGGTGAATGCCTATGACCAGACAACGATCAATACAGGAGATGTGCCCAGGATCACCGTGGGCATGGGTTTTAACTTTAACTATTCCAACTTTTACCTGAGCGCCTTTTTCCAGGCCCTCCAGGGCGCCAGGCGCATGCTGTCCGGCATTGCCCGCTCGCCCTTTGCCGGTGGGGTAGACAACAACCTGCTTGCCAACGCGGAAGACCGCTGGACGGAAGATAACCATGCTACACACCCATTTTACCCACGGCTGGGTTATGGCGCTTCACCGAATGCCAATAACAACGTGAACAGCACCTGGTGGGTAAAGGATATTTCCGTGGTGCGCTTTAAAACACTGGACATGGGTTACAATCTTCCCAAGGGCAAGGTATTTAAAAAATTAGGCGTCCAGGATGCGCGCTTTTATTTCACCGCGATCAACCTGTTTTATTGGAGCCCTTTCAAACTCTGGGACCCTGAGCTGAATACCGGTACCGGCGACAGCTATCCTAACACCAGAAATTTCTCCATCGGTTTCCAGGCACACTTCTAAAATGATCATCATGAACATAAAAAATTATTTCCTGTCCGCTTTTGCAGGCCTGTTTTTCTTGCTGGCCCTGGGCTCCTGCAAAAAGTTCCTGAACGACATTCCGAACGATTCCCTACCAGCAGATTCTATCTTTGCCAACCTTGCCAACGTAAACGATTACCTGGCGCAGGTATATGCCAATATTCCCGATCCGTACGTGAACAACCGGACGGGCAATGCAGGACGGTGCGGCTATTTCAACTACATCTGCGATGATGCCAACTATTTCTCCCATCCGGAATTTACATCCACGAACTTTATGTTCAGCACCCTTTCGCCATCGTTCACTACGTTTGAGTACCTGTGGCCGGAATTTTACAAACCCGTGCGCACGGCCACTGATTTTATCAACAAGATAGACGGTGCTAATCCTGCGCAGGTGAGCGATTACCTGAAAGCCCACTACAAAGGAGAAGCCAGGGGCATGCGCGCTATCTTCTATTTCTGGTTACTGCGGTTATACGGCCCGGTGGTGATCCTGCCGGACGTGATACCGGCGGATGCTACGGATGCGGAACTGTTTAAGGAAAGAACGCCGTTTGACAGCTGCGTTAATTACATTTCGCGCCAGCTGGATACAGCCTACATGGAGATCACCTCTTCCAAAACCGCCACACAGCTGCCGGAAAGACCGCTAAATAATGAATACGGCAGGATCACTACCGGCATCTGCAAGGCGTACAAAGAACAGGTGCTCATGCTGGCCGCCAGCCCACTGTTCAATGGCAACCCATCCCTGGCAACCCTGAAGAACCAGGATGGTACGCCGCTTACCAACCAGGCCTATGACCAGCAGAAGTGGAAACTGGCAGCAGATGCGGCCAAGGGTTTCATTGATGAATTTGTGCCGTCTACTTACAGCCTGTATACCGTAACTGATACCAATGCATTCAATGCCGCCTACAAGGCCTGCCGCGATGTAGTGACCACGGACTGGAATTCCGAATGGATCTTTGGTAAATCCATGTGCACTACGGTGGGCTCTTATGTAAATCAGGCCAGCCCCAAACTGGTAGGCTACCTGAACGTGACGGTAGGACTGGGTTTTTATTCCGTGAACCAATCCATGGTGGATGCCTACTTCATGAAGAATGGCCTCCCTATTACGGATGCGACCTCGGGTTACCAGCAGACAGGCTTTACCGACTTCAAAAATCCGTATGATGTAAAGGCGCGCAGCACGTTCAACCAATGGGTGAACCGGGAACCGCGTTTTTATGTAGGAGTGACCTACAACAAAGGCCTGTGGCTGGACCAGGGCAGCAGTGCCACGGAAGTAATATCTGATTTCAGCTACAATGGTTCATCCGGCCGCGTACAGAGCAGCACCGACTTTTCCGCCACCGGTTACCTGGTGCGCAAGAATATTACACAGTCGCGCAGCAACAGGGGCTGGTGTTACCTGCGCCTGGCACAGATCTACCTGGACTATGCAGAAGCGCTCAATGAATATGACCCGGGCAATGCAGACATTCTCAAATACGTGAACCTGGTGCGCGCAAGGGCTGGTGTGCCCGGCTATGGCACGGAAAGCGGCCAGGTTGCCCCTCCCACCAGCCAGGAAGGCGTAAGGGAACTGATACAGCATGAAAGACAGGTGGAACTGGCCTTTGAAGAGGTGCGTTACTTTGATCTCCGCAGGTGGAAACTGGCTTCCACTTACCTGAACCAGCCGGTGTACGGCATGAACGCTTACGGCAGTGGCAATGATTTCTACCAGCGCACACTGGTACAGAATATCCGCTTCCAGCAGCGCGATTACCTGTGGCCCATCCCCAGCTCCGAAGTACGGAAAGATGCAAAGCTGGTACAGAATCCCGGATGGTAATGACCACGTATCCACATTCAAAAAAGTAAAACAGCAATGAGAAACATATTTAACAATAAAACCTTCGCCAGCTGCTGCTACACGACGGTAGCGGCACTGGCGGCCATGGTGGCGGGCTGTGTTAAATCAGACGCCCTTTATTCCAACAGTGAAGGCGTAGTGTATATGCCAGCTGCTTATTCAGACCGGTCGCAGCTTACTATTTTTAAAGTGGACTCCATACAAAGCGCTACGTTTGGTGCGGCAGTGGGTGGCTTCCATGGCGCCGGCAGTGATCTTACGGTAAACTTTGTCATTGATACCAGCCTGATTGCGCAGTATAACAGTGATAATGCGTACCAGAATTACCACTTCGTGGCTTTCCCCCGGGGCGCCTATACGGTATCCGGCCTGACCGCCACGATCAGTAAAGGCCAGACTGCCTCCGCACCCCTGACCCTCTCCATTGATCCTTCCAAACTTAAAACCAGCACGGGATATTTGCTGCCTGTCCGCATTGCCAGCGTGTCTTCCGGGAATGTGGATACAATGCTGCGTACCGCTTATTTCAGGATCGACTCGCTGGAGATCCGCTCCCGCGACGTAACAGCAGGCGGCACGCTTTCCGTGAGCAATGAAAACAGCGCCGGTGCTGCATCAAAAGAAGGTTCTTCCCATTTGGTGGACAACGATTACACCACCAAGTTCTACACGGACAAGTTCAATACCACCAGCTTCTGGATGCAGCTCGCTTACGAAACACCGCAGGTGGTGAGCGCCTACACGCTAACCTCCGGCAATGACGCCCCGGAAAGGGATGCCAACACCTGGAAATTCCAGGGGTCTGATGATGACGGGAAAACATGGGTCACCCTGGACGACCGCAGTAATTTTTTATTCTCCGCCCGCTATCAAACCGTTAAATTTGAGCTTAACCAGCCGGACAACCAGCCGCACAAGCTATATCGCGTGCTGATCAGCAAGAATAACGGGGGCGGTGTGAAGTTCCAGATGGAAGAATGGCGGGTGTTGCTGTATTATTAAACCCACAAACAACGGAAACATTTTGAAAGCATTGACCATGCGAAAAGCCTACAGCCTGTGTGCAGCCCTGTTGCTGTCCGCAGGCTGTTTTGCACAGCTGAAGAATGGGCAGGAAGACCTGCCGGACCTGGTGAACCCATTGATGGGCACCGATTCCAAATTTGAATTGTCTAACGGGAACACCTATCCCGCCATTGGCCTGCCCTGGGGCATGAACATGTGGACACCCCAAACCGGCCGTGATGGGGATGGATGGCAGTATACCTATCATGCAGACAAGATCAGGGGTTTTAAACAAACCCACCAGCCCTCGCCCTGGATGAATGATTACGGCGTGTTTTCCCTGATGCCGGTCACGGGCCACGCGGAGTTCCGGGAAGAAGAAAGGGCCAGCTGGTTTTCCCACAAAGCGGAAACGGTGAAGCCGTACTACTACAGCGTATACCTGGCAAGGCGGGTGCCTGGACATTAAAATGAGCGCGGTGCCCAATTATAATAAGGGCACGACTGCAAAAGATTTCCCGTATTCTTTTTCCACTGCGGGGAAAGAGTAACGGGGTGTACACGAAATAGAAAAGGGACGTCTGTAACTAAATCGATGCTGATATATTGAGTCCTTTTTCAATGATCATTGCAGCGGAAATCGCTGTGAATCATCCTGAAAAAAGGTCAAAGGCCATAAATGAAAATTCTGCTTGCGTTAGAAGGCTTGGGCCACAATGGCGCTTTCATACCAGCTGCCACCGCTATGTATTGTTTTCCTTTTACTGAGTAAGAAATCACACCGCCGCCGTTCGGTAAGTCGGTTGATGCATGCCATAATAGCTTGCCGTTTTGTGCATCCAGCGCGTAAACATCACCATTTTGTGCGGCGGTAAAAACAAGTCCACCTGCTGTTGGCGTAACACCGGCAAGAATGGGCGCAGGGGATTGATATTTCCATCGTTCACTGCCGTCTTTTGCGTTAAAGGCGGTTACCCATCCCCTGGCTTCAGAAGGAGGATCAAATTGCATGGCACCTCCAAAGTAATATCCGCCTTGCGCGGGTGTCATTCGGGCAGAATCTGTTGGTAAAAGTTTTACTGCGGTTGCCCAGTCATTTGTGCCGGTATAAATTAAGTCGAGGCCTGGATGATAAGCTGAGCCATTCCATTCAGAGCCACCTAAAATGCCAGGTTTGAAGCGAACGAATTTTTCCCTGGAAAGCGGAATGTCTGTGTTTTCACGCACTGTAGTTGGCACTTCGTAGAGCAATTTAAGTGTGCCGGAAGGGTCAATCACGTCTGAATTAAGGGCAATGGCACTCCGGTCCAATACAGATAATAACCCATTTTTATTAGCCGAAGCTATAATTTGTTTTCCCCCTTTTGTAACAATAACCACAGGGGCTGAACTTACGTCCCAGTCGTGATTATCTTTTTTTACCAACTGGATATAACCCAACATCCGGCCGGTCTTGCTATCCAGTGCAATTACACAATTGGAATAAAGTTCTTCTCCATTCTCGCGGAGCGCTATATCAAAGTCGGGTGCAGGATTGCCGGCAGGAATGTAAAGCACTCCGTTTTTAGTGTCCAGAGAAACGGAAGTCCAAATTGCCCCGCCGCTTACAGGGACACCATTGTTGGCTGCCGGCCAGGTTTCACGGGCAGGCCCGTTATCAGGCACTGTATTGAACTCCCAAATCATATGGCCGTCGTTGACATCCAGGGCATACATATGGCCTGTTACACCTGCATTATCTCCCCCGGCATTTCCTATGAATAGCATTCCGTTCCAGGCCAGAGGGGCCATTGGAATGGAGACACCTGGGCCTGCAACATCAAGGGGTACATCCCAAATAATTTCGCCGTCTTTAGCATTCAAAGCAAAAACATGCGCATCGGAGGCACCACGAAATAGCTTGCCATCCGAATAGGCAACTCCCCGGTTAGCGCCATAACCAACAGGATTTTGCACCGGCCTTACCCGTCTCCAAATAAGATCTCCCGTTGATGCATCAATGGCATATGTAACCGTATCCGTGGTGAAATACATTGTTCCATCGATAACCACGGGGCCGGTTTGCATGCTGCTTACATCTTTTCCCAAATCAAAGGTATGCAGCAAACGAAGTTTGCCCACATTGGCTGGCGTGATCTGCTTTAATGGTGAATACCGGTCACCTTCATACGTTCTGTTGTAGTTCCGCCAGTCTTCTTTCTTGTCGTTAGTTTGTGCAAGAATTGGCGCTGCAAATAATAGAACAGGAAAAATTCCACTATAGATTTTCCTGATGAAAGAGAGAATGATATAGTTTTTCATGTTACTACCCTCCGTAATTTGATGAAGATGGAAATAGCGCTAATTGTAATTATCAAATGATTCCGGCAGGTTAATAAATGCCGGTCATGGTATAGCATTGCCTTGCTGATGAATTCGGTTCCCAACCCGGATGGCCCTGAATGCAGACCCTTGTCTCACGGCCAATGCTTGATCATGCTTACCAATTGACGGAAGACCTGCCCCAAGTCCATAACTATGTTAAAAGTAGGTCCCTGCTGCTTTAAGAACAATGATGGGCATCAGGAGGAGCTATGACCGGCATTGTTTAGATGGCGATGAAATTTATGGGTTATAGAAAGTGATTGGCAAAGAAAATATTTATTAAATTACTACTCCTGTTGGGTATGGCTTCCCTTTTCCGCATGGAAGGCACCGTTGTAATAGCTATATCCCGGAATCCAAAATCTAACTTTCATGAAGACAGCACAACTGCAGATGGAACGCCACAATGTAACTAAGGTGGGATGGTTGCGGGCAGCCGTTCTCGGTGCCAATGACGGCATATTGTCTACTACCAGTATTGTTATTGGCGTGGCTGCCGCCAGCATCGGGAGAACAACGGTCATTCTTTCCGCTGTTGCCGGGTTAACAGCAGGTGCCCTGTCAATGGCTGCCGGCGAGTATGTATCTGTCAGCTCGCAGGCCGATACAGAAAAGGCGGACCTGGAGCGGGAAAAGGAGGAACTGGAAGAAATGCCGGAAGTTGAACATGAAGAGTTGACTCAAATTTATCAGGACAGGGGACTTTCGAGAAATCTTGCGGTTCAAGTTGCTGCGGAACTTATGCAGCACGACGCTTTACAGGCCCATGCCCGTGACGAACTTGGAATAAATGAAATTACAGCAGCCAAGCCCATCCAGGCAGCCTTTGCTTCTTTCGCATCTTTTCTATCTGGTGCGGTTTTGCCGCTGTTTGTCGCCATTTTCGCGCCGATCGACGCAATGGTTTATTACCAATATGGTTTTGCAATTGTTTTCCTCATGATTTTAGGCGCCATTTCAGCCAGAACAGGTGGCTCCAGTATCCTGAAAGGCGTTCTCCGGATTGCTTTTTGGGGTACCTGTGCTATGGCTGTTACCGCACTGGTAGGATACATCTTCGATAAAAAGATATCCTAACGGGAGCTGTGCACCCAAATGGGGACTTGCATACCGGCAAACGATATGATGTATACAGTCCCCAATGTGGCCACCTGTCAGCCTGTCCGATGATTGTGATCATTGTGCATCTCCCGAAAAGTTGGGAATTTCCTTTACGTATACGAACCGTCGCAGGCAGCGCGGGTTTGCCTGGATTGTCTGAACTTTGAAATATTATTTGTCAACAAGAAGGTGAGGGAGCCTGGCGAATAAGGCATTTGCCGGCGAAGCGCGATGGAGATGCTGCTAAGCGGAAGAAGGCAATTATGGAATTACGACAAGGTGTTCTTCCCGGTATCTTCTTTAAAAATCAAGCGTCATGAAAGGACTGATCTGGGGCATTGGGGCCATTGTTCTTGTGCTTTCCTGCGGGGAACACACCGGAAAGCAAAAGCCGGTCGCTAATGATCCGTACGAAGATTCCCTGATGCAGCTTGCACGTAATACCTTCAGGAGATTACCCACTATCGCAGAAAGCAAAACCAATTCTTTAACGCCTGAAAAGATCAGGCTGGGAAAAGTATTGTTTTTCGATACCCGGCTTTCCAAGACAGGAACCCAGAGTTGCAATTCCTGTCATAACCTCCAAACCTATGGTGTGGACAACCTGCCTTCATCGGTGGGCGATGCCGGCGGGAAGGGGGACAGGAATTCGCCAACGGTTTTTAATGCTGCGTTGCAGAATATGCAGTTTTGGGATGGCCGGGCTGCCGATGTAGAAGAACAAGCCGGTATGCCGATATTAAATTCAGCAGAAATGGCTATTCCCCACGAGGGTTTTTTAATAAACAGGCTAAGCTCAATTAAATTATACCAGGATTTGTTTCAAGCGGCATTTCCCGGTGAGAAAAAACCGGTGACGTACAAAAATCTGGAGAAGGCAATAGGCGCCTTTGAGCGAACCCTTCTGACTCCGTCACGCTTTGACAGCTATATGGAAGGAGATACGAGGGCTTTAACCACGGAGGAGAAATCAGGGCTCAGGCTGTTTGTTGAATCGGGATGCTCCAGTTGCCACAACGGAGTTGGCATTGGTGGTTCTATGATGCAAAAGTTCGGACTGGTAACCGACTACCGCACCCTGACAATGGGCCCGATGGCCGACGAAGGAAGAAAGCAGGTGACACACCGGGAACAGGATAAGGATATTTTTAAGGTGCCTCAATTGCGCAGTGTGGCCGGTACATTTCCCTATTTCCATGATGGAAGCATAGCTGACCTGGATTCCGCCGTGAAGATCATGGGCAAGGCCCAGTTAAACAGGAATTTATCCAGCGAACAGGCCAGGCAGATCACTGCCTTTTTGAATTCTTTATCAGGCCAGATCGATCCTGCAAAAATCGCCATGCCTGCAGAATTGGAAAAAAAATAGTCAATATTCATTATTAGCTTTTCTTTTGAGCCTGCATATAAAATCCAGCCTGCATTTAAAACTGCAGCTACCGGTTGGCCATACTATGAACAATTATATAATGCTTAGTTATCTCCCTGGTGTGGGATGTCAGTTGCGCTGGTGTCAGCGATATGGTCCTGCGGCAGCCTATTTTTCCGGACAGATCAGGGTAGACTAGGTTTCCTGATCAAAAATCTATAAAGGAGGGCCAACGCCCTCCTTTACTATTGTTTAACAGCGTCATTTCACTTGCCTGCAGCCTGCAAAAATGCAGCCTTCTCATTGGCAGAGATGCCGCCCGCTTTCTCCAATATTGCATCCAGCTGGGCATAGCCGCGGTTAAAGTCATTGATCAATTGTGCATAGCGTCCGGGATAATAGGACAGCGCCTGCGGCAGTTCTTCCATTTGTGCCAGTTGGTACGGTATTACCACGTAGGCATTAGTATACTTTAAAGCTTCCGATGCCTGGTACAGCCGTTTCATTTTTTCGGGCAGCCCGTTGATGTCTGGCGCGGGGGTATTGCCTGGCAGCAGTGATACCGTTTGCCCTTGCAATGCATTCACACCGGGCAGGTATACCTCTACGCAGAGTTGCTGGCCATTGTAATACCAGCGTGCCCCGTTGCCGGTAGATGCATAAGGTAAGCGCTTACCCGCCACTACCACGGCTTCGGGCATTGCCTGCCCATAAAAGCACAGCTTATAATCGCGGATGGTGCGCATGCCGGCAAAGTGACCTTTCACCGGTTGGATCTGCAGTTTTAATGCTCCGCCGGTGGCCATGCCGGTGGTGTAATTGGTAACAGCATATTGGGATGCATAATGCTGGTCGTCCCCGTCATCTTCATACAGGCGGCCCTTCCCGGCGGCGCCAGGGAAGATGCCCAGTTGTATAGCGGCGGTTTGTCCATCCAGTTGTTTCACCGTATCCCGGTTCATGGGAATAATGGCGCCTGCTTTTACATACAACGGGTATTCGTCAATAGAAAACTGCCGCGCCATGGTTTGCCCGCCATGCAGCAGGGTGCCGGTATGCCATTCGTACCAGTCATTACCGGCAGGCAGCCACACGGTTTCCTTGGACACGCCGTTGTCGGCTGGTTTGCCAATGGGCGCTACCAGCATATCATCTCCAAAATAGTATTCGCTGGTGAAGTGGTAAGCGCTGTCGTCATCCGGGTGTTCATAGTACAAAGGCCTGCAAATGGCCAGGGCGGAGTCATACGTCTGGCGTGCCATCGTGTAGATGTAAGGTGCCAGGGTATAGCGTAAGCGGATGGCGTTGTAGATCGCATTGAAATACGCACCGCTGAAGTTCCAGATCTCTTTGTTCAGCAAGGCACTTTTAGTAGAATGTGTTCTGAAGATGGGGCTCAGCGCACCGTATTGCATCCACCGGGTGTACAGCTCGGGATCCAGGGATTTAAAACCTTCCGGCATATTGTGCCCGCCTATGTCGTGGCTCCAGTAATCATACAGCACATTGGATGCGGTGCTGGTAAAGTAAGGCTGGAATGCCAGTGACCTCCAGGAGATAGTGGCATCGCCGGAAAAGCCGGTCTGGTAGCGGTGATTGCCCAATCCTCCCCAGCGGTGGTAGAGCAAAGGCCTGCGCTGGCCATATTTTTCTTTTTCTGTAAAGAACACATAGTTAAGCCACCAGGTATTGTCAAGCCCATGTACCTGCGGATCGTCCGGCCACTGCTGCCAGTCCAGCCACCAGAAATCAACGCCTTGTTTTTCATAAGGACGGAGAATGGTATCAAAAAGCGTTTGCATGAAGCGCTTGTTGGACCCCATGTAGGGGATGGCATGATGCCCTGCGGTATCAAAATTATTTGCCTTCGCAAACGAAGCATACTGGCGCTCCTGCGGCCCTACACCATCTGCGGGGTGCAGGTTCAGTGTGGTTTTCAGGTGCTGCTGGTTGGTCCATTCGAGGAAGCGTTCCGGGGAGGTGAACAGGCTGTTGTCCCACGTCCACCCGGTCCAGCCCTGCTGGTGCCAGTCCATGTCTATCACCAGTACATCCAGTGGAATGTTGTAGCGGTGGAAATTGTCCACCAGCTGGCGAAGCTCCACATCTGAATATCGCCAGTACCGCGACCACCAGTAGCCAAAGGCATAGCGTGGTGGCAGCGGCACCTTGCCGCCAATGGCGGCATAGTTCTGCAATGCCGTCTTGTAATGATGGCCATACATCAGCAGGTACCAGTCCTGGCCACTATGGCGGGCCGTGGTGTCTACCCAGGGAAAGGCCGCATTGTCAAACAGGAAGCTGCGGCTGTCATCGATCAGCGTCCAGCCATCGCGGGCCAGTATGCCATCTTCCAGCTGCATGGGCGTTTTGCCGTCCAGCAGGTTGCCATCGTAGCGGTCCAGTGTGCGGTACGTGCCTTTGAGATTTTGTAGTTGTGGGGTGCCGGGGCGCCATTGCAGGCGGCGGCCTTCCTGCTCGTAGGTGACTTCCAGGTTGTCTGCATTAAAACGGCCGGAGCCTTTTTTGTAACGCAGTGTCAGCAGCGGGGTGTGGATGGTGTACCATTCGCCTTGTAGCTGCTGCGTGTAAGCGGGCACCGGTAATTTACGGTTCACTACTACAAAGGAAGCCTGGTCTGTAAAGTGGCCAAGGCTGTCCCATTCCATGCGCACCATACCATCTGCCAGGACGGTAAAGCGTACCTGCTTTTCGGGCTGCACGATGGCTTTTGCCGCTGCCAGGGGTTGGTACTGGGCGCGGGTTGTCAGGGGCATACCGAGGCAAATGGCCAGCGGCAGCCAGGAGAACATTTTTTTCATGTGTTGTGGAAGAAGCGGCCGGCAAACCCGGGAAACTCCCATTGCCCGGGCTGCGGCCTGTGTAAGACTGGATAAGCGCTCTACCAGCCGTAGTTCTGTACCAGGTTAGGATTTTTATTCACTTCGATCTGCGGGATCGGGAAGAGGTAATGTTTGTCCGTGAACACGCGGTTCTGGTTTACCGTTTGTTTGTAGAACACGGCTACCCCGGCAGCTTCGCTGTTCTCATCCAGCCCGGTGGCCTGTAACTCCGCCTGGCTGGGGCGTGCATTGAGCCCGTACATCGGGCCATTGTCCACCTGCTTGGCAATCAGCCAGCGGCGCACATCCCAGAAGCGGTGGTTCTCAAAAGCAAATTCCACGCGCCATTCGTTGCGGATGCGTTTGCGCATGCCTTCTTTGGTGCGGTCTTCCGCGGTAATGGGCAATGCAGGCATGGATACGCGGGCGC
Organism: Chitinophaga parva; assembly: GCF_003071345.1. Taxonomy (NCBI): domain Bacteria; kingdom Pseudomonadati; phylum Bacteroidota; class Chitinophagia; order Chitinophagales; family Chitinophagaceae; genus Chitinophaga; species Chitinophaga parva. The sequence continues at coordinate 760,069 of NZ_QCYK01000002.1, forward strand.
GTATTTTATTCACCGCATCATAAACATCCTGGGTAGGTGCCGCCTGGAATTCATTGGTCGCTTCTGCATAAGCCAGCAATATTTCCGGCAGGCGGATCACCGGGTAATTGCGGTTGGTAGTACCATTACCGCTTCTCAGGTTTACGTTGGGGTTCATCCATTTCCGCCAGCCGTAGCCGGTTTCACAGTTGGTGCCGGATTTGGGCCAGCCATCACAGGCGCCGTTTGCACCACCAAAATAGGCATACTTCAGCGGGCGGCTATGGCTGGCAGAGTCCCAGTACTCATATTGAAAAAAGATGGTGGCATAGAAACGCGGGTCGCGGTCCTTGTACATGTTGGAAATATTGCTGCACTGGCGGTAAGCCTTGCCGTCCCACAGCGGGCCGTTAAAGGTGCCGGTGGATTGATAACCGGAACCGGCATCGGTGATGGGCAGGCCGTTTTTCATCTCATACGCATCCACCATGGTCTGGAACACACTGAGCTTGCCGTAGCCACCGCAGGACTGCGCATCCTGGCCGTTGGGCAGGAACACCTGTTCTGTGTTACGGTCACTGCCGCGCATGAAAGGCAGGATGGTCTCGTTGTATTCCCTGGAGTAAAACAGTTGCGCGTAGTTATCGATCGGGTTGGCCGGGTTGGGATTGTTGAGGGAATAAATGTTCAGGTCCAGTACCGCTTTAGCCGCATCTGCAGCACGTTTCCACTTATTAACGTCATATGCCTGCGGGAACAGCTGGCTGCCATCAGGGTTCTTGATGCCTGCATACAGGGTGTTGCCGTTGAACAGCGGGCTGGCTGCGTATAACAGGGTGATGGCCTTAAGTGACAAGGCAGCTCCTTTGGTGATGCGGCCTACTTCACTGGGCTGGTCATTGTAAGTGAGGGGCAGTACGGCCGCCACTGCATCGCATTCTGAAGTGATGAAGTCCACAATGGAATCCAGTGATGTGCGGGGGCCGCTGGCCGCGGCGGCATCGGCCACGTTGTAAGAACGGGTGATGAGGGGCACCGCACCATAACGGCGCATCAGCTCAAAGTATTGCATGGCGCGGAGAAAGCGTGCATCTGCTTTATAACCGGGAATGCGCGGCTGGTAATAACTGATCTTATCTGCCGGGATCTTTGCCTGGTCAATGTTTTCCAGCAAGATATTGGCAAGGCGCACGGTCTGATAAGCGGAGGTCCAGTTATCCAGTGCGTTGCTCACCGGGCTCCAGGAGCCGGAGTTGAATGCCAGTTCCCCGGGGCTTTCCCAGTGGTTCTTGGATTCATCCGTGCAGGCATCCAGCAGCACCCCGTTGTAACCACCGGTTTCTGTAAGGCCAAAGTCCTGCAGGGTAGTGGCATACAGCCGGGTCCAGATCTTTTCTGCATTCACAATATTATCCAGCACATCGGCACTGGAAATGGTTTCTGACGGCACCACGTTGAGGTACTTCTCACAGGAGGAGAAGACCAGTGCGCCGAGCAGGATGAAAAGGGCAGTATATGTAAAGCGTTTCATACTTTAAAAAGTTTAGTCAAGTCATGTAGCGCAGGTAAAAGGAACCTGGATCAGAAGGTGAACGTAAGGCCTGCATTTACAACTTTTTGTTGCGGGTAAGTACCGGTGCCGCCGTTGGCGATCTCGGGATCAAAGATCTTCAGCTTGTCCCATGTCATCAGGTTGATGCCGTTGGCAAAAACGCGGGCATCTGCAAAGCCGATGCGGCGCAGCATGGATTTGGGAAAGGAATACCCGATCTCAAAAGTTTTAAGGCGCAGGTAGTCGCTGGACTTCAGCCAGAAGGTGGAGGTCTGCTGGTTGTTCACGTTGTCCTGCGAGGAGATGCGCGGAAACTCGTAGTTCTTGTCAGGAGCACTGGCCACCCAGTGGTTGTTGATCACGTCCTGGAGCACGCCGGCAAAGCGGGAGAAGGGGAAAATACCGGCGCCGGTGGTCATCACCGTGCCACCCAGGCCGGCCTGCATGAACACACTCACATCCAGCGGGCCATAGTGATAAGAAAGGCTGAGGCCCAAAATGCTGCGCGGGGTGTTCACTTTACCCGGCAGGTAACCCTGGTCCAGGCTGTTGATCACACCATCCCCGTTCAGGTCCTTGTATTTCACATCACCGGGTTGCACCTGGCCAAAGAAAGACTGGTCGGGGCTTTTAGCTACATCGTCCGCGTTCCTGTAAAGGCCCAGGGAAGTGTACCCATACTGGCTACCCACTTCCGTGCCGGTTACGGCCTGCCATTCGCGGCCGGTGTAAGGGGGCTCTGCATAATAGAGGATCTTATTCCGGGCGTAAGACGCATTGAAGCGGATGCTGTAACCCTGTTTCCGGAATTCCTTGCGGTGCTCCACGGAGATCTCATAGCCATGGTTGTCTATCACACCACCATTGGTAGGCGGAATGTTGGTAAGGCCCAGGGTGGCGGAGATGAGCTGTGAAGTAAGCAGGATGTTGCTGCGGTGGTTTTTGAAATAGTCTGCACTGATAGACAAGCCTCCGTTCCACAGGTCTATATCCAGGCCTACATCTGCATTCCTCGATTTTTCCCAGGTAATATCCGGGTTGCCGATCTGTGTTTCATTGGCGCCACTGTTGGAATTACCATCGTGGTTCACACCAAACTGGTAACCGCCGTTGGTAATGGTCCACGCGGTAAGATAGAGGAAGCGCGCACCGCCTATCTGGTCATTGCCCACCACGCCATAGGAGCCTCTCAGCTTCAGGTTATTGATAAAATTGAACGAAGCATTGTCCCGGATAAAATGTTCCTGGGAGATGACCCAGCCGGCAGATACTGCCGGGAAAAAGCCGAGGCGCTTACCGGCTGCAAAGTTTTCAGAACCGTTGTAACCCGCATTCAATTCCGCCAGGTAGCGGTTGTCGTAGTTATAAGACACACGGCCTACCAGGCCATCGTATTTGTAGGGCAGGCCTGCAATCGCGTTGGACTGGTCACTGGATACATCCGCGAAATAGCTGGACTGGTTGTAAACGGCCACGGCATGCACATTGTGCTTGCCAAAGCTGCGGTCGTAGTTCAGGAACAGTTCCAGCGTGGTGCGCCGGGTGCCATTGGCGGTTACCTGGTAGTCCAGGGTTCCATTACCCTGGTTGATGGTCTGGTATGTTCCATTCGCCGCCAGGTCGGTCACGGTGTCTGCCTCCACGCCGGGCAGCAGGTTGTATTTGTACGTGGAGCCACTCAGGGAGCGGGCTACGTTGCGGTAGTTGAGGTTATCGAAGGAAAGGCGTACACGGGAGCTGAGGCCTTCCACCAGGCGGTGCATATCCCATTTGAAGCCCGCGGTAGATTGCAGGGTGGTTTCAAACAGGCGCTGGTAGCCGGAGTTCACGAGCAGGGCGTAAGGCGAGGCGCTCAGGTTGGGCGTACCTGGTACAGAGCCATCAGGGTTCTTTAGCGGGTACCACCAGGAGGGTGTTTGTTTCATGGCCGTAAAGAGGTCCTGCGCACTGGTGCCGGGGTAGTTCCGGTCCCTTACAATGGCGCCCAGGTTCAGTTCCATGGAGAGGTCGCGGGAGATCTGCAGGTCTATGTTGGAGCGGAAGTTATACTTGTTGGTCACCGCCTGTATGTCGTACTGCTTGATCTGGTTCTCAAAATTGTACAGCCCATTCTGGCGCAGGTAAGACATGGATACAAAGTAGCGGGCAAAGTCGTTACCGCCCTTTACATTCAGGTTGGCCTGGGTGAGCGTGGAGTAAGGCTTCAGCATGGTACCCAGCCAGTCCACGCTGGGATAGAGGTATTCATACGCAGGTTTGCTGCGGTCTTTGTAGTGGTTGAGGATCTCGTCTGTGTACTGCGTGGTGCTCAGCCCATCATTGACCAGGCCTTCGCGGAAGAGGGTCAGCGCATCATAGGCATTGGCGTATTCCGGCAGGCGGGTAGGGGATTGCCAGCCGTTCTGCGCGGTGATGTTGAAACTGGGCTTGGCATTGGTGCCGCGGCGGGTGGTTACCAGCACCACGCCATTGGCACCACGGATGCCGTAAATGGCGGTGGAGGCGGCGTCTTTGAGGATGGTGATGTTGGCCACTTCATTGGGATCGATGCTGGAAAAATCGCGCTGGATCCCATCCACCAGCACCAGGGGTGAATTGTTGCCGGTGGTACCAAAGCCGCGGATATACAGGGCAGATCCGTCTGCGCCGGGCTCCCCGCTATTCTGCACGGTGATAAGGCCCGGCAGCCGGCCGGCCAGTGCGTTGCTGATATTGGCCACGGGGCTTTGTTTCAGCTCTTTGGGGCCAATGGCGGCAATGGCGCCGGTTACATCTTTCCTTTGCTGGGTACCATACCCGATCACCACGATGTCGTTCAGGGAATTGGCCTGCGGCGTAAGCTGCACATCGATGACTTCCTGCAGGCCTACCACCACTTCCTTGGGAATGTAACCCAGGTGGCTGAAGAGCAGCACATCGCCCTTCTTTACTACCAGGGTATAGCTGCCATCCACACCGGTGGCCGTACCACGGGAGGTACCTTTGACCATGATGGTAACGCCGGGAATGGGCGCTTTCACAGAGTCTGTAACAGTGCCGTGGATGGTGAATTCCGGCACAGGCAGCACTGGCGGCGGTGCCGGGTTGCGCGGCACGATGTATACAAATTTGTTCTCTATCCGGTAAGTAAGCGGCAGGCCTTTCAGGATCTCATCCAGGGCCTGGGGCAGGGTGTAGTTGGAAAAGTGCACACTGATGCGGGGCGCGGCGCCCACGGGCTGGTCGTTCCAGAAAAAGCCATAGTGGGTCTGACGTTCTATGTCCATCAGTGCTTTTTCCACTGAGACATTCGTACCGGAGAAACTGATGTTTTGAGCTTCTGTTTTTGCATGCAGCTGTAGCACGGAAACCAGCATTAAGAATGTCGTTAAACGCATTGCTTTACAGACTTTTGGGTACCAGCGGGCGGCACCTGTCAGGAATTTGCGTACAGGAAAATATTCCATACTTTTGAAAAGTTTGGTTTTGAATAGGGGATTACTAATCAGCTTGAGACGTTGATTATACTTTGTGATAAACCATACGATTACGCCGGTAGCGGGTTCCAGCCGTTACCGGTTTTTTTCGTTTCAGAGCGGGAGTGATGTTTTTCTACGTGGTCATAACAGCGGTTTTAAAAGCGTAAAATAATTTCATAACAGTGGTAACATCCTTTACCCCAGCGGGCATAGCGCTGGCAGCAAAAGACAGGGTCGTCTAAGCGTGGTGGTCCGTTTAACGTGTGTGTTGATGGATATCAGTTTACGAGGATTCCTTACATGGACGAAAGAAACTGGCAGTTGTATGCAGCGTGTTTGATGTATACCGTATGGATGAAAGTGGACGATGCCGGTTACCGCTGTGGAAGCGGTAACCGGTGAATGAAACGAAATTGGTTACCGGACTAAGTCAAATATGATATTAAATGTGTTGATGTTCATTACGGATGCTGGCCTACGATCACCGTTCTTCCCTGCAGGCGGCAATGCACGCCATTGGCATCCAGCGCTACCAGCAGCTGGGATAAAGGAACGTCCTTGATCAGCATGGCGCTGAAGGTGGCCGTAGGAAGCGGGCCTTCATACGCCACGTTTACATCGTACCACCGGGATACACTGCGCATAAAAGAAGGAATGTCCATCTTGCGCAGGGGCAGCCGCCCGTACATCCAGGCTACGGATTCGTCCGGGTCCACCTCGCTTACTTTGATCGCATCGCCTGCGCTGGTCCTGGCCTGCTGGCCGGGGTGCAGCAAAGCGCTGTTGCCACCACGGCGCACCCGGATGCTGCCTTCCAGCAGGGTGGCTTTTTGCACCTGTTCATCGGGATAGGCCATTACGTCAAAGTGGGTACCCAGTACTTCCACCCGGTCGGAAGCAGTGCTTACAATAAACGGGTGCGCGGCATCTTTTGCTACTTCAAAATACGCCTCGCCGGAAAGGGCCACTTCCCGCGCCCCGCCCGCAAAAGTGGACGGGAAATGCAGGGTGGATGCGGCGTTCAGCCACACTTTGGTGCCATCCGGTAGCGTCACTGCGGGGGCTTGCTCCCCGCGGTGGGTGGTGAGCGTGTTCCCGGCAGCTTTGCCGGGAATGTTCCCTACGTAGGTGGTATTGCCATGTTGGTTCAACAGGCAGATCCGGCCTTGCATGGTGGTTACGTTTACCGTATGTGTGCTATCCAGTTTTATTTCCTTGCCGTCTGCCAACAGCAAGGTTGCAACAGTGGAACCTGGTTGTACATCATGCTCAATAGCAGCCTTTTGGGCCACGGTTTTCCCGGGATGGCGCCAGGTCTGCATCAGCAGCCATCCACCGGCAGCAACGGCCAGCAGCAGGCCGGATGCCAGCAGGGCGCGTCTTCGGTGCCGGTAGCGCAGGCGGTGTTCCTGCCGGTTGATCCGGGCGTCTATGGCGTGCAACATCCGCTGTTCCAGCTGGCCGGCACGGGCTGTTGCCGCATCCTTCCATTCCACAGGCCCTTCAGGCATGGTCCTGAACCACGCTTCCAGCGATTGCCGGTCTGCCTCGCTGATGGTGCCCGCGAGAAAGTTTTCTACCCAGGTTTTTATTTGTTCCGGTGAAGGTTGCGTATCCATACTACATTTTTATGCGTGGACGGATTAAATCCAGGCTGCTATAATATAGTCTGGCAAAACAGGCAGTTACCCGTAGTGGTGCGGAAAAAAAATTTAAAGGAATAGGAAGAAGAAGCTTTTGAGGGCGGTGCGCAGGTGTAAGAGCGCTTTGGTGAGGTGCTTCTCCACGGTTTTGGGGGCAATGGAAAGGGTGTTGGCAATGTCCTGGTTAGAGAGCCCGTTTTCCCGGCTCAGGCGGAATACCAGCCGGCATTTTTCCGGCAGCTCCAGTACCGCTTTTTCCAGGTCTTCCCGTAAGGCTTCGTAGGAGAGCCATTCTTCGGTATTGCGGCAAATGTCTTCCATGGCAAGACTGCCGCTGCGGGCCAGTTCCTGGTTCTTCCTGCCAATAAAAGTATAGATCTTGTATTTAAGGGCGCCGCTGATGTAGGTGTGAAAGCTGTTCCTGAGCTGGAGGTTGCCCCGCCGGTTCCAGATGTCTACAAAGAGGTCCTGCACTACTTCCTCTGCATCCTGGGTAGACTGGAGTTTTACATACGCCACGATGACCATCTTTTCCCAATAACGGCTGTACAGGGCCGTGAAGGCCTGCCGGTCGCCGGTTTGAAGTAATCCGGCCAACGCCTGGTCGTTGAGGGATTGGTAGTGGTTCATGACGTGGTACTTAATGTAGTTGCCATGCCAACAATCATCTGCCGGCCGGCGACCTCCGGGAAGCGGTGCACATCCCGTAAATGTGCCTACAACTTAGAACGAATTTTTGAAAAAACATACAGGTGGGGCAAAATTGGGGATGCCCATGTTATTTTTGGCATTACATTTCTGCTAAAGTGGCTGGCCAAACGTGAATGGAACTACATGAACAAATTAACAGCATCTTTAGCAGTACTATTTTTGCGGTGCCATACCAGTCGCCGGCCGGCTGGGTGGTGGTGTGCTGCCACTGGCGCGGGTGGTCCAGGGAAGCAATTTGAGGCCGCCCTTCTCTTTTGTAGGATAGGTGACTTTACGGCGCCGCAGGCGTGCATTTTAATAACACTGCACCATGTGCGCCCACCGGCACGCGGTATTGTTTCACGGCGCCCAGGTCCTTGTGCTGCCACAGGTCGCGCAGCAGTGCTTTTCCTTTAACGCCCAGTGCCGCCAGTGGCACGGCTATGCTGGCATCACTATCCCGCAGGTTAAAGATGCCCACATTATAACTTTTACCATCTGCTGCATCAGACACCCACACCAGTACATCCGCTGTTTTGAGTAACTGCCGGGGGTGCGCACCGGTTTGGTTTACCGCCAGCACTTCGGGGTTAGTGAGCAGCTTTTCATCCATGGGCCGGTTTTCCGGCAGGTTGCCACCCATCATCAGCGGGGAGCGGAACAGGCTCCAGAAAGTCATGTGTGTGCACAGTTCATTGTCTGTAAAGCGGCTGTAGCGCTCAGGCCCCACAGGCCCGCGTTTAGAAAGCTTCCCGATCTGCAGCATGTCGCAATCCGGCCAGTGGCCTGCATCGCCCTTGCCCTGCCAGGCCGCCCCCAGTTCAAACATGTGCAGCACTTCTGCCCAGTTGTCCCAGAAATCATCTGCCATGCGCCACATATTGCCATGGGCCTTTACGTGCGCGGCCATCTCCAGCGGTGTGGCACCGGGGGAAAGGCTGAACACCACCGGCCTGCCGCAGGCATCAATGGCTTTGCGGTAGCCTTCTACTTCCGCAGTACTGTATGGGCGGGAGAGGTCATCTACCTTTATGAAATCCACTTCCCACTGTGCATACAACGCCAGCAGGCTATTGAGGTATTGCTGGGCGCCGGGTTTGCGCATATCCAGGCCATACATATGATTGTTCCAGGTGCAGGTGGAGCTGGTGTCGGCAATCATGTCCGCGGTAATGCCGGGCGCACCCAGCACCGGTGTTTTGGCCCATACGGCCTGGCGGGGAATGCCCCGCATAATATGGATGCCGAACTTCAGCCCCAGGCCATGCACGTAGGCGCTGAGCGGGCTAAAGCCTTTGCCACCAAAGGCGGAAGGAAATTTATTGACATGGGGGAGGAGGCGCCCCCAGGCATCCATGGCCAGCCAGGGCACCAGGGAGCCGTCTTCCAGCTGGCGCTGCGGAATGCTGCCAATGTTGCTGCCGGGAGGATTATCATATGCCCAGAGAAAATCCACCACGATGTACTGCCACCCGTAAGGTTTCAGCTTTTGCGCCATGTAGTCCGCATTGGCCTTTACTTCGTCTTCATGCACCGCGGAGCCAAAACAGTTATAGCTGTTCCATCCCATGGGCGGAACTTGTGCTACGGAATTAATTTGGGACTGCGCCGGCAATACGGCACACAACAGTGCCAGTGCACATAAGGGAAGTACGTGGAATGATCTCATAACAAAAGTTGATAGCCCTAAAAATAAGTGTTTTTGTGACATTTAATAAAGTTTCTTCCAGCGAGCGCTTTTATTATCCGGTGATAATTGCTTAAAATGCAGGGGTAAATCATGGATACCATTCTCCTTACTCCGCCGCAGGCGCGGAAGATCATCCTGCATGCCGCAGGCCTGGCCCGCAAGGCTCCTTTTGGGAAGGGGCCGGAAGCGGTGTACCAACTCCTGGAGCACCTGGGTTTTGTACAGATAGACACGAACTATACGGTGGAGCGTGCCCACCACCATGCCATTTATAACCGGGTGCCGGACTACCAGCCGGCATGGTTGGAAGGGCTGCTGGCGGAAGGGCGCGTGTTTGAATTTTTTACATCGGACGCGGGGTATATGCCCATGGCCAACTACCGCTTTTCCCTGCCAGTGAAGGCTGGCTTTGCCACCAGCCGCGGGATGCTTACACCGGCGGAAGAAAATCTGATGCAAAAGGTGCTGGACCGCATAGGCCGGGAAGGCCCGCTGATGGTGAAGGATTTTGAAAACGACCGCCGTGAGGCAAGCTCCGGCTGGTGGGACTGGCGCCCTTCAAAAGTAGCGCTGGAGCGGCTTTACATGGATGGAAGATTGATGGTGACCCGCAACGCTGATTTTCACCGGTTGTATGACCTGCCCCGCAACCTGGTGCCGCAGGATACGGACACCACCCTGCCAGACCCTGTGGCATTTGCCCGCCATGTGATCCTGCGGGAAATGCAGGCCCTCGGTATTGCCTACGCCAAAGAACTGGCCTGGAGGGCCCATCACGTGAAGGGCAACCTGGTAAAGCAGGAGCTGGAAAAAATGGTGGCAGAAGGCCTGTTGCTGCGCGTGGCCATTGAAGGTATGAAAACCGCGCCCCTGTACATGCTGCCGGCCTACAAAGGAAAGAAGATCACCTTGTCCGGCGATGCGTTTATTTTATCGCCGTTTGATGTGCTGAACGTATTCCGCCACCGCCTGCGTGATTTTTTTGATTTTGATTACCAGATAGAATGTTTTGTGCCCGCGGCCAAACGCAAGTACGGCTACTTTTCCCTGCCGGTGCTGATAGGTGATACCTTTGTAGCCCGCATGGACAGTAAGGCAGACCGGAAGCAGCATTGCCTGCTTATCCACAACCTGCACTTTGAAGCGGTGCCACTGGATGATGCAGCCCTGGGTAAACTGGCAGATGCCATCAAAGCCTTTGCACGCTTTAACCAGTGCGATGCGGTGATGATCACGAAATCGAATAAAAAACAGTACCAGCAGGCACTCAAAAAATTACTCGCCTGATCCCGCTTTATAGAAACGTAGCGGTCCCGTTTTTCACGCAGCTACCCCATCGTGTGTAGCCAGAAATGGCTATGCACAGGGGCCGGATTTACCGGCTGGTATTCCATAAAAAGCGCTATATTCACACCAGTTAGACACACCCCAACAAACCCCATCTCTCCAATCTTCAAATACCTTCCGCCATGGTAGATAGTATTCTGACCGTTGACGAGCGCACTGAACTGATCAAAAATGTAGCGACCCTTATTTTTAACGGGCCCGTACCGTTAATGTCCGTCATCCCGCAGCAACATTGCCTGAAGATCGTGCAGAACCCCCTGCCGGAAACGTATGCATGGTCTATTGTCACGTATTGTGAAGCATCGGCGTGGATGGAAGATCCGGCCCTCATTGTGCAACTGATGCGCAAATGGCAGCACCTGAAGATCTTTAATGATGCAATAGCACGGATCACCGCGGCGGTACCACCGGTGTTCCATATTCCGCCCCAGGTGTGGGACCCTATCCTGGTACGGCTCAATCTTCCTTTGCTGAACCGCAGCATTACCCGCAGGGCGGTAGAAGGTTTTTCCAGGCCGCTGCGCCAGCCCAACTATGAAGGCGTGACCCGCGTGCTGGTGGTCACCGGCCCCGCAGGATCGGGGAAATCCTTTACGGTGTTGTATGTGCAGTATATCAGCCAGTTCATGAACCATGCTAATTTCAACAGTATTTACATTGACCTGAAAGCGCAGGCGGTGACCCGCTTTGGCCCGCTGGACCTGGCCAGGTTGATCCTGGACCAGGTGAATCCCTCCTGGGTGGCTGATGGCATTACGCTGCCGGAGCTACAGGAAGAACAGGCTTCCCGCTGGATCAATTACCTGTGCCGCGTGATCGCAGACCAGGTGGCGCTGGCCGGCAAAACCTGCGTGATCATCCTGGACGGCCTGGATGGGGGAGGCGGCGTCCAACTCCTCCCCGCGGAAACACTGGAGATGATCGCATGCCTGGTAGCTATCGCCTCTACAGAAAGCATCCCGGAAGTAAGCAGGGACATGATGCGCCTGGTGCTGCTTGGGTTTGAGCACCCGGTGAGGAATTATCTCAATACCGTGCGCACGGAAAGGATCAAGCCGGTAGAGCGGGATGAGATCCGGAAATATTTTGAAGACTATGCCCGTTTTTATAATAAAACAATAGCCACCGCCGGCATTGAAGATATGGTGGATGCGGTGTTGCAGGACGTGCCCAATGATGCATCGCGCACCCGGCAACTGGCAGATAAAGCCCTTGCTTTTGCTATTGGTATCATCAATTCCTGACCTTATATCACTGTTGTATGCAAACATTGGAAGAACCTGGCCAGGCGGCGGAACACCTTAGCCAGGAAGAGATAAAAAAAAGACTGGCGGCCCTGCAAAGCCAGCCAGCGGCACCTGCGCCCGGAAAGGAAGAAGCCCCCGCGCCACCGGCGGCGTTGCCACGTTACGTGCAGGCGGCGGCAGTACTCGCTTACTACGATCCCGCCACCATCCGGCCCCTGCCTGGCACAGCTGATGCGGCAGATACAGCAGAACTGCGCAATACCTGCCTGCGGTACCTGGCAGCGTATAGTGATATGTACACTGATAGCCGCCAGTATGAAGCCTCCGCAGTGGCGAATAAAGGCCTGCAGCATGAAGCAACGGCACCGGTGATGGAAAGCAACACCCGTGTTTATAAAGTATATTTTACCCTGAAGGACTCTTACCGGAAAGCAGCGCTCCAATCGCTGCTGCAGGCACAAAAAGTAAAGGCCGCCCTGGCATTGAATCCATCTGACCCCACCGGTACCCGGGCACAATTACAATCCATGCTGCGGCGTTGCCTGCTGGGAGAGGAGATCGTGCTTACCGCCCTGCAACTGGAAGACCTGCATGCCCTGTGCAAGGTAGCGGACTGGCTTTCCGGTTTGCCGGGACTGCGCCTGCCGCCCATAGCCGCGGTGCGCAACCGGATAGAGACCATCGAAATGCTTACGCCGCTGAAACATCTTACCGGTATTTATGTGGATGGCAGCTTCCAGTCCCTGTTCCGCGGAAGAAAAACAGAATTGGCCAACCTGCGGAAATATGTAGGGGTGGCGCCGCCCAAAGGACTGTTGGAAACAGTGAGCCGCATCTGGGACAATCTTTTTTCCAGCAGTAAAAATCCCCTACTGGTATTCGGGATGGGCGGCATTGGTAAGTCCACGCTGCTGGCCCAGTTTATCCTGGAGCATGCGGAGGCCCACCGCAAAGACCGTTTCCCGTTTGTATACCTGGACTTTGACCGCCCGCAACTGGATGCCTTGCAGCCGGAAACTTTATTGATAGAAGCGGCCCGCCAGCTGTCCATCCAGTACCAGGATGTGCCGGAGATCGGGGGCGCGTTTGCCGCATTTTATAGATCGTGGAATGAAGCCCTGGCAGAAAGCGTGGGGGCCGGTTCATCAGAGGCCATCTACCTGCGCAGTGCGGCTGCTTCCGTACAAAAGGAGCTGGACCTGGACCGTATTGAATCCGAATTTTTGTCCCTGGCCCGGCAGATGTCAAGGCTGGAAGCCAGGCCATTTGTGATCGTGCTGGATACCTTTGAAGAAGTCCAGTACCGCGGGGCGGAGTATGTGCGCCAGCTTTACAACTTTATGGTACGCCTGCGGGAACAACATCCGCTGGTAAGGACCATTGCCGCAGGCCGTGCACCTGTTATAGATATGGATGTGCTGCTGATGGAGCTGAATACCCTGGATAACGAAGCCGCCACCGGCTACCTGGTAAAAGCCGGCGTGGCCAATGAAGCGGAAGCCAAACGCCTGGTGTCCATCATTGGTGGTAACCCGCTTACCCTGAAACTGGCAGCCGGCCTGGCCCGAGAGTTTGGAATAGAAGATGTAAAACAGGCCCGGGATCAATTTGCCACCAGGGATGTAAAGAAGATCGCAGCGCTACAATTACAGGGTATGCTGTACCGCCGCATCCTGGATCATATCCACGTGCCGGAGGTGCGTAAACTGGCGTATCCCGGCATGGTGCTGCGCCGCATTACACCGGCCGTTATCCGCGAAGTACTGGCAGCACCTTGCGGGCTTGTGGTGCCGGACCTTGCAACAGCGGAAACCTTGTTCCGCCAATTGAAAAAGGAAGTATCGCTGGTAATGCCATCAGACCGGGATGTGCTGCGCCACCGGCCGGATGTGCGCAAAGCGATGCTGCAACTCATCCAGGAATCTGAGAAGAAAGACCTGGTGCCCGTGATCCATCGTGCCGCCGTACAATATTACCAGGATAAAGAAGGCCTGGCGGAAAGGGCCGAAGAATTTTACCACCGGCTTTCACTGGATGAATCGCCCCGTGACCTGGAACCGCGGTGGATGGACGGCATACAGAACCTCCTGCTCAGCAACCTGGATGAATTACCTGCCCGTGCGCAGGCCTACCTGCTGGGGCGCGCCGGCATGGAAGGGGCAGACCTTTCCATCTGGGAAAATGCGGATATGGAAGACCGTTACCGCCACACCGCCAGGCAGGTGGCAGACCTGCTGAATGCCGGCCGCGCGGAAGGTGCTTTGAACCTACTACCAGATACGCTTTTTGATAAAGGGTCGGAAGTGCTTACCATGCTGAAGGTAAGGGCGCTGTACCAGTTGCGCCGCGAAGATGAAGCCGCGGCACTGGCCAAACAGGCGCTGGGATCATATTATGCCCATGATTATGATCCCTCGGTGGCGGCAGAGCTGCAACGTTTTGCCACGATGCCGGAAGTGCAGGCGGCAAAAGTTACCTATGGGCTTCCCCCGGACAGCCTCTTTTTTCCCGGGGCGGAGCCGTCCAACCCACCCCCTCCCAATTTCCAGATCAGGATAGATGTGAAGGCCAGGGACCGTGATGATGATATGCAATCTTTTTCAGTATAACACCCGTCAAGCACCCCATTTATGCCTTACCTCAACCAGCAGGAAAGAAATGACCTGAATGATGCTATCTACAATACAATTGGATATGAAGCCAGTATCCGCAGGATCTTCCTGGCTGAAGTGCATCCCGGTTTCCGGGCGTTGTTATTCACAGATCACAACCATTCGATGGTGCAACTGGAGCTGGACGTGATCCAGCTGAATGATACACCCCGCCTCACGGATGGCACCATTCCATTCTATGCATGGTTGCAGCAGGCGGCCCGTCATGTACGGTTGTTCCCAGCGGCTGCTGCCACGGTGGACAGGGCCATTGCAAAGCTGGAAGGCCAGGGTACAAAGGCTGCTGGTTCGGCTACCGTATTGCCGGCGCCTTCTACATCCACCATCCTGCAAATAGAAAAGGAGCGCAGTATCAGCGGTAACGAAATGCTTTCTTACGCATGGCTGGCAGCAGGGATGAATGCCGGCATGGGCGTGGCCTGCCTGAAAGTGCGCCGCTATGACAACGGGCAGCCTGCCGTGCTTGCCGGTGGCAATCCTGCTGTTTATTCCGGTACCGGCTGGCTGCTTACACCCGCTTTGCTGATCACCAATTACCACGTGGTAGAAGCACGCAATGATAATGAACCAACGGCCGGTAAGGAAGATTTTCAATTGCAGGGATCACATACCCAGGCGTTCTTCGACTATAATGCTGATGAAATAACAAGTGAAGCACAGGCTATTGCCGCCATAGCCGCGGCAGATGCAGGACTGGACTATGCCATCCTGCGCCTGCAGCAACCGGTGACCAGGAAACCCCTGCAACTGGATGTGAACCGCGTGGTGCTGCAGGCGGACAGTGCATGGCCGGTCAATATCATCCAACATCCTTTCGGGTATTCCAAAAAAGTAGCTTTCCGGAACAATCATATTTTTAAACAGGAATATCCCGATGTGTTGTATTTCACCGATACAGAAAAGGGATCTTCCGGCTCGCCTGTGTTCAATGACAACTGGCAGGTGATCGCGTTGCACAAAGCCAGCCAGCTGGTAAATAATGTGTCGTACCAGGGCAAAACAACCGCCTGGGTAAATAAGGGCGTACAACTCAACGCCATCTTTGAACAATTGAAAACGGTGAACCCGCCTTTATACGCCGAGATCTTGTCATAATATTCCACACCATAACCCTAAACTATGTTTCATGAGCACGCAAACGATCTTGTACCTCGTTCTCGTTATCCCGGTTATTTTACTGCTCTGGTATGTGATCGGCAGCTGGTGGTCCGGACGCGCCATTATTAAAACAAAGAAAAGCGACCCGGATAGTGAAGGCGGTGAAGCAGCAGATCTTCCCTATTTCCTGCCCACGGCGGCTTTGCAGGTGAAAGCCACTGCAAAGGTGATCGTGCGGCGCAGGGCAGACGACAACACGGTGCTGGACACATGGCTGGGCACCCTGGAGCTGGAAAACACGGTGATCATACAACCCGATACCGGGCAGCGGCTGCTGGCATGTTATGCACCCAGTTTGTTTTCCAATGATGAGGTAAAGATGAGTGCTACGGCGCAGGGGCTGCTGGAAAATGCAGCTGCAACGGCGGAGGCGCGCATTTCCAATATCATCGGGATGTTTACCGAACTGCCGGCCAAACTATTGCAGCGGGAAGCAAACCTGGTAGGGGCGGAGGAGGAAGAACAGGCACCACCCCCTGCATCCACCGACCAGACCGTGGAGTTTACCAACACGTTTGTGATCCTTTCCAGTGAACTGAGAGGGCCCACTTACATCAAAAAGTGGATGATCCATATTGATGGCATGGATGCAGACAAAGCGTTTGTAGATGCCTCCATGAGGTTTGATATTCCCCAGGTGCCGGAGCGGCAGGTGGCTGCCAATAAGGAATACACCGGGCTGCTGGTGCGGCCCTTGCGCAATGTGACCCTTTCCGTAACCACAAAGGAAAAAGGAAGCGGTGAATTTGCAGACGAACCGCTGGTGAAATACGATATACAGGTACCGGATCATTCCAGTTTCCTGTGTGTGCCAGTGAAGCGGGCGCCGTTTGTAAAGAACCAGTATGCGCCGAAGTTCAACGCCGGCATGCTGGTAGAGAACACGATCAGCAAACCCAGTGAGCTGGAAGGATTTGCCGCTATCCCGGTGAATGTATTGAAAGCCATCTTCTCCATACCCGCCCAGCTCTTCAACTTTAAGATCAACCATCTCAAAGAACAAACCGACCTGGAAACAGCGGAGCAAAAATTAAAAGCGCTAAAGGATGCGGCAAAGCCCCAGCCGGAAAAGCCCGCCCCTGCTGCGCCGCAGGCACCTGCGCCGGCTCCGGATGCGGGTAAGCTGGCAGACCAGTTGCAAAGCCTGTTGAAAGAAAAGCTGAAAACAGACAATGCCCAAGGCAATGTGCCGGGAAACCTGGGCAAATTGCCGGCAGAAGATCCTCCACCGGGGCATGGTCACAACCGGGAGGAGCGGGAAGTAGCGTTTAATGCCGCCGTGGCGGGGCTGCCTGCACCGCCGCTTATTTCCATGTGGCAGGGCAAAGTGCCACAGCATGGATGGCTTTCTTATGGTAATGAAATCACCCCGCTCTGCGTGCCTGCTGCAGGAGCGCATCTCATTACTTCCTGGACAGCCAATGCACAGCAGCAGTTAAAAACGCCCGCGCAGGATGCGGTGAATAAGGCGTATGATAAATCCAGGGAGGCCGGGGGAGGGTGCAAGATCTGGAAGTTCCTGGATAACTGGCTGTCACCGGGGCTTTTCGGGGAATCCATAGACGATTACATTAAGATCACTACAAATGATGTGGATAAGGTAAAGCTGGGCGTGCACTATTTTGGCGGCTGCCTGGCAGGGTTGCAACTGCCCAAATTTGCACAGGACCACCAGCAGTGGGAGCGGCCTTCCGGCCCCCTCACCGGCGACGCTGCACCCGGCTCCTGGTGCGGGCATGCAGTGGCCATTGTAGGATATTTTCCAAACTATTTTATTGCAATATCACTTGGCCAACAGATCACCATGAGCTGGGATTTTTACCTGGCCTATAATGATGAATCGTATGTGGTCCTGAATAAAACGGACTGGATAAGGCCTGCGGAAGGTACAAGCCCCTCGGATACCGCGTTTAACGACCTGGCAAACAATATCGGAGTCCTCCAGGGTTAATCATTTTTATCCCATTACATTTTTACCCCATGACCAGAAAAATTTTCCTGATTACCCTCCTGTCCCTATGGTGCTGCAAGCCGCTGGCAGCGCAGCAAAAGGCCCCCCGCGGGCAGATGCAGATCGTTTTTGACAGCGAAGGAAAGATCATTGCATTTCCCCCCGCGGTGCTTAAACAGCGTAAAGAAGTTGCATTTAAGGTAAAGGTGCCGATGGCCTATCTTGTTAAAGAGAATAGCCAGTTCCTGAAGTACCTGCAGCAAACACAAAAAACAGTAGACGGCACGGTAAATACCGTTTATACGTGCCTGTTAGGGTCGGCATACACAAACTACAAAAGCGACCTGGATGATATTGTGAGCGCCATGGAGGCGAAAGATTTTGTTACGTCGCAGCAGCAGCTGACTGCGCCTGTTCTGGATGCCAATAAATATATCCCGGCGGGCGATTTTGTGCGGCGGATGCTGGATAGCCAGTTCCAGGTAAAAATATACAATGGCGCCACCCTGCTGGTGGCCATCGATCTCAAACGGGCATACCGTGCAGGCGATTATGTTTACTTCAATGCTGGTAAAACCTTCCGCGGACTGGATTACAAGGCGCAATTGGAAGAGAGCACCACCGCGGCGAATGAATACAAATTCGTATTGCAGCGGCATGATCCCTTCAACGAAACGGTAGTGGATTGGTATAAACGCACGCTGGAAGGCATCCGGCAGGTGGACCCAGAGGAGATCAATTCCGGCCTGGTTCACATTGGTGATCCCGGTGCAAGTGTCTTCAACACCAGCTTGCGCAAACTCCAGCAATTGAATGCCTGGTTCACGGGCTGGTTGTGGTACACCAAAGGGGTACTGACACTGAACCCATTTGCAGTACCCACGGAAGATGCCCTGACAACGCTGGCAGACAAGATTGAAGAAAGAACCATTCACCTGGCACAGTTAAAGGAACGGGAGCAATTCATAGATAGCTGTATTGCGCAACTGCGTGCCCGGGAGCACAACCTGGACGCGCTGTCCCGCCTGCAGGCGGAAGCCGGGACCGTGCGCCTGGGCATTAAGAACGATTCTGCAAAGCTCAGCACTTTAAATGAAGCATATGCTGCCAGCACCACGCTGCAGGCAAAGCTGGCCAGGGTGCCCCAGCTTTACAGCGGCATGTTGTATACCTCCACCCTGGGCAACATTACCGTAATGAAGCAGTTTGATGCCGCAGTGAAATACCGGCTTGTCTATAAAAATGCGCACACCTTCATTGTTAACAAATGGTCGAAGGAAAGGGTGACCGAGGTGCCCGAGAATGAAAAAGTGATGTTGATGGTGGAGAACACCCCCACGAGTGTAAAGTTGAACATCGATGAAAAGAGACAGGATTTTGATGACCTGGAAGCATTTACAAAACTGGCTACGGAACTGCTGGCAAAGGTGGACTTTACCAGCGCCTTGTCTGCCACCAGCGTATCGGGGTTGGAGGCATTTACCCGGGCACTGGCGAATAAAGGTGGTGCCGGGGCTGTGTTTGGAGGGCCTATCGGTGGCAAGCCTGCAAATTGTGCGGTAGGCGGCCTTGCCCAGGATATGCTGGTATTACTGGCAGCAAAAGCAGATGGTTTTGCTTTACCCCATGACCTGGAGCCCATTACCCTCAAAGACGCTACCACAACAGATTACAGCGCCTACGTACAACAAGCGGCCCTGGATAAATATGAAGCCCCCTTCCGCGATAGCATCAGCATACAGGACGTTACCAAACCATCCGCCGCCAAAGACGTAGCCAAATCCTTCCTGAAGATCGGAGCACTCCGCCATGCGCAGATTGCCGCGGGTATTGCCATTGCCCGCAAACCCGTTTCTACAAACACAATAGACACCAGCGGCAATGGTTTCCGGGTGAGCGCATCGGACAATGCATCCAACGCCATCGTGGGTTTCAAACTGTACCCATTGAAAACATACAACCGCGATAACAGCATTATACCCCGCTATCCCCTGCGGCGGCTCAGTGTGTTTGGCGGGTTTGATATGCTGCATCCACTCAACAACTTTTACCTGGGCGGCGCTTACGACATTGTGCCCGGCCTGGCATTCACCGTGGGTAACAACTATTACAAACAAATGGCCTACACAGTGGCCAATAACAAGGTAACAGACACCAAAACCCGCTATGCCAGCGGCGGTACGTTCTACGCCGTGACGGTAAATCCTATTCTGTTTGTGCAGATCATTAAAACCTTCTTTAAGTAATATGAGAAAGCTATTGTTAACGATACTCTTACCCGGTATGGTCCTGCTGTCATGCGTGAAGAAAGGCGCAGAAGACCTGGGCGACCTGGGAGGGCCATTTACCCTGAGCGGGAAAGTATTAGTCTACGACACCCTGCGCGGTAACTACACATACCAGCAGGTACATCCGCTTACCATCTACCTGAAATATACGAGCGATAATACCGGTTACCTCACCTCCGTCAATGCTGATGCAGCCGGCCAGTACAGCTTCCAGGGCATAGATCCGGCAAAGGCCTACACCGTGTATGCCGCCATGGACAGCAGTGGGATGCACTACTCTGCCAGCAAAGACTACCCGGTAAGCAGCATTCATGACCGGCAATCCGATTCACTGGTGCTGTACCCCTCACAGGATAACCAGAACGGCATATTTTACCGGACGGTAGACAGTACCGGCGCCTTCCTGGCCGGCGCCAATGTATACCTCTTTACCAGCAAGGCTTCCCGCGATAACAGGGATACGCTCAGCAATGTATGGCATGCGCAGTCCGATGCGTTTGGCCGCGTGCTGAAAATGAACCTGGCGCCCGGCACCTATTACAGCTATGCCACTGCCGCGGGTAAGAACCAGCTCCTCAGCGGTACCGGCACGTTTACGCTGGAAGCTGCCGGAATAAAAAGCGATGTGTTGCAGCTGGGAAATGCAAATGTGAAGACCAACAGCCTGCAGGTATACCTGGTAGATATGGATCAATCGCCGGTGGCTAATTGCAACGTATACCTGTATAACAACAAAGCATTATGGAATAACCCCGACGATTCCACCGGTGCAGGTAGCATTGTGCCGGCATTGCATACAGACGCACAAGGCAAATGCCGGCAGCCGGACCTCCCCGCCGGAACCTACTATGTACGGGCCTTTGCGCGGTTTGGTACGCTCTCCGTACGTGGGTCTGATAGTTTTGGCGTAGGAGGTGATACGGTGACGGTGCGCAAAGTATTAGTGAAGATCACAACGCCGTAAAGCTAAATGGCCGTGCAAGCGGATATGCTGCACGGCCATTATTATTGCAGATAACAAAGTTATTTCCCGGAAATCTTCTCTACCCACCTGCGCATTACGCCCGTTACCTTGCGCAGTTCCCCCTCACTGATCACATAAGGCGGCATCAGGTACAATATATTGCCAATAGGCCGCAACCATACCCCTTCTTCCATGGCAAAGGGTTTGAAGCCCGCCAGCAGTTCCGCGTTCTCAAATTCCAGCACCCCGATGGCGCCCAGCGTGCGTTTGCTTACAATAGCGGGACTGTTGACAGCATCCAGTTCTTCGCGGATGATGGCATGGATCCGTGCCACCTTCTCCAGATAGTTTTCTGATTCGATGATGCGGATGCTTTCCAGGCCCACGGCGCAGGCCAGTGCATTGCCCATAAAAGTGGGGCCGTGCATCAATGCTTTTTCATCATCTTTTCCCAGGAAGCTGTTGAATACCGCATCTGTACTGAGTGTGGCGGCATGGCCCATGTAGCCTGCGGTAAGCGCCTTGCCTACGATCATAATATCCGGCGTTACGGCGGCGTGTTCCGCGGCAAACATTTTTCCCGTGCGCCCAAAGCCGGTGGCCACTTCGTCAAATATCAACAGCACATCGTATTGCGTACAGAGCGCCCGTGCCGCCTTTAGGTACAGGGGAGAATAGATGTGAAAGCCGCCCGCACACTGCACAATAGGCTCCACGATGAAGGCCGCAATGTGGGCATGGTTTTCTTTGAGTAATGCTTCCAGTTGGTCTATGGCTGGCTGCACCTGTTCTGGCGTGGCATCAAAACCACCGGTGGGGATGTCCAGCATATAGCCGCGGTGGAGCACCGCGGAAAATGCCCGGGTAAAGTCAGAGTCGTCGCCTACTTCCATGGCTTTGAAAGTATCACCATGATAGCCATTCCGCAGGGATAGGATCTTGTGTTTATTTTGTATGCCCAGGTTTTTCCAGTATTGAATGGCCATCTTCAGCGCTACTTCCACCCCGATGGAACCGCTGTCGGAAAAGAAGACGTGGTGGAGGCCTTCGCCAGCTTCCTGCCCGGGAAGGCGGGTAATGCGCACCAGTTCCGCGGCCCATTCCAGCGCGGGGCCGTGGGTCATGCCACCCAGCATTACGTGGGCAAATCTGGCAGCTTGCGCAGCCAGGGCGGCATTCAGGCGGGGATGATTGTAGCCGTGGATCACGGCCCACCAGGAAGAGATACCGTCTACCAGGGAGCGCCCATCTTCCAGTTGCATGATCACGCCATTGCCGGCTATCATTTTAGGCAGGCGGTCCACCTGCTTCATTTGCGTGTACGGGTACCAGAGCATAATCTTCACATTTTCAGGCACGCCATGCCGGCGTGGTAAA
This sequence comes from Chitinophaga parva, assembly GCF_003071345.1. NCBI lineage: Bacteria > Pseudomonadati > Bacteroidota > Chitinophagia > Chitinophagales > Chitinophagaceae > Chitinophaga > Chitinophaga parva. The sequence goes on from NZ_QCYK01000002.1 coordinate 782,085, forward strand.
ACAGGGGTCAAATATAGGGCTTTTGCGGGGAAGCCGCTTTTTAAAAGCCCGTCGTAGAGCTGGCGCCAGGGACGGTTGGGTGCGCTTTTGTCAATATCTTTATGACGATGTATAAAAATATTCCGGCACCCCTGTAATAAACCCTCCCCACCGGCGACTAACTATACAAAAGCATTTAACTTTTGGAAAAGCAATTCATAGAGATTATCAATACCCACCAGGGCCTCATCGGTAAGATCTGCAGGATGTACACCAGGAGTGCAGCCGATGCGGAGGACCTCTACCAGGAAATTATATTACAACTGTGGAAGTCTTTTCCCCGCTTTCAACAGGCTAGCAGTGTAAGCACCTGGATGTACCGGGTGGCGCTTAATACGGCCATCTCCGGCTTCCGCCGCCAAAGCCGCTCCCTGCTGCAGCAGGAGCTGAAACCGGAAGTTGCCGGACTGCCGGCCACAGACGCATCCCGCCTGGAAGTGCAGTACGGGCGGCAATTACAAGCCGCTATACAATCGCTCAACAAGTTTGACCGCTCCCTCATGCTGTTGTACCTGGAAGAGAAAACTTACCAGGAAATGGCAGAGATCCTTGGCATCGCTGTAAGCAACGTAGGGGTGAAGATCAACCGTATCAAAAAACAATTAAAGAACATTTTAAACGCCTGATGATGGAACTGGATGATTTAAAAGGCCGCTGGCAGACTGAGACCAATGCCCTGCAACAACACAGCCCCGAATACATAGCCCTGCTGCTAAAGAGCAAAACCACAGACCTGCACAGCCGGGTGAGAATGAAGTACCAGCGTATCCTCACCATCCTGCTGGGTAGCATGCTACTGCTGGTGATGGTGTTTCCCGTTATCGCAGATGGTTTTGCGTACCCGCATTCCGCCGCCGGGTTTGCCAAATGCATGGCGCTTTACCTGGTGCTGATCATTTTTTACTGGGAAAAATTTAAATATGTAAACCAGCTGGAACTGAGTGATGACATACAACCGCGCCTGCAGCAACTCCTGCAATACGCCCGCCATAGCCTCCGCCTGGAAGTGGGTTTTGTGCTGGTGTTTTTTATAGGTATCATGGTCCTTTCCCTGGTAACAAGGCATGACCATGCCGCATTTACCAACCCATCTGTGTGGGCCGGATTCAGCATCAGCTTTGTATTTGCGGCCGCCATGCTGGTGCTCATCATTAACAAACATCAACGGGTGATCCGCGAACTGAAGACCTACCTGGCGGAATACTGCCCGCAGTAGCGGGGTGTCCCCCAAAAACAATTTCCCATATCAACAAATTCCCCGATCAACAATTTCCAACATCCAATGATTTCCGGCCCCAACGCTAATCCCGCCTGATAACCCGCCTCCTGGAAAATCGAATTTGGAACAGGTGATTTCCCTGGTGTTGGAAATTGTTGATTGGAAATTTTTTCCCTCCCCAATGGCGGAACCTCCGCCTATCCGTGTCATTATCAATAGGAACAGCCGAAACTGATTCAAACGCGCACGTTATGCACTGCAGCGAAAGCCCTTGCTTTTTGCCGCCCGGAATAGCCATGCCTGCCCACTATGCGCACTGTTGCGCGCAGGCAGATACACATATCATGTTATGAAGTGAAAAGGTCCACGCATTATTCCTACCTGTTTTTTTATATCAAACATCGCAATTGTATGCACACAACCGATCCTTGCTATGTAACCGGCTTACTGCCCTCACAGCGCCGGCGTTATGCCAACTTCCTGCGCCCCGTATTGCGGGTGGTTAATGTACTTGCCATTTTACTGCTCGTTCTTGCCGGCGCCACTAAGGCCGGAACCCTTACTGGTACTGCCTTCTACGGGGATTCCACCATCACCGGCCGCATCGTGGATGAGAACAGCCATCCCCTGCCCGGTGCCACCGTGTCACTCAAGGCCAATCCCGCCCGTGGCGCTACAACAGATGCCACCGGCCACTTTGCCATCAATGCATCCGCCAATGATGTGCTGGTGATCACCTTCATTGGTTACAACCGCAAAGAAATACCCGTAGGGGCCCAGCGCCAGATCAACGTACAGCTGGAAGTATCAGCCACCAGCCTGGAAAAAGTAGTGGTAGTAGGTTACGGTACCCAGAAAAGGGGAGAGGTGACCGGCGCTATTTCTTCCGTGGATGCAGATGCCATGAAAGAGCAACCCGCTGCCAGCCTGCAGCAATCCCTGCAGGGCAAAACACCCGGCGTACAGATCACGCAGAACTCCGGCTCGCCCGGTAAGAATGCGGAAGTACGCGTGCGCGGCCTCACCTCTATCAACAATTCCGATGTACTGTACGTGGTGGACGGCGTACCCCTCACGGCCAACGGCATCAACGCCATTGATCCTGATAACATTGCTTCCGTGCAGATCCTCAAAGATGCTTCTTCCCAGGCCATCTACGGCTCCCGCGGTGCAAACGGTGTGGTACTTATTGAAACCAAGAAAGGCAGCCGCAATAACTCCCACGTGTATGTGAATGCTTACGCCGGCACCCAGCAGGTAAGGAAAAAACTGAAGCTGCTGAACACCCAGGATTTTATCATGCTGAACACGGAAGCATTTAAGAATGCCGGCCAGGCCTCACCCTGGACCAATCCTGCGCAGTACACCACTAACACCAACTGGCAGGATGCCATGTTCCAGACCGCGCCGGTGCAGAGCTACGATGTGGCCTTTGGTGGGGGCAGCGATAAGGTTACCTATCGTATGAGCGGCAACTACTTCAGCCAGGATGGTATCATCACTGGTTCTACGTTTAAGCGTGCTTCCTTCACACTCAATTCTTCTTTCCGCCCCATAGAAAAAGTGGAAGTAGGGGAGAATATTTCTGTGGCCAGGAGCACACAGATCCTGGTGGGCGAAGGGGCTACTAGCCGCGTGGATCTCCTGTCTGCCCTGAGCATGGACCCTTCCGTGCACATAAAGGATACTGCCGGCAACTACCTGCCCGCACGTTATTCTGATATTCAGAACCCGCTGGCCAGTATCAACTACACTTCCAAAAACCATCCTTACAACAACTGGTCTGTGGTAGGCAATACCTACCTGCAGGTGAAGCCTGTCAAGGACCTCACGCTGCGTTCCAGCCTGGCCATTGATCTCAACTTTGCAGACGATAAGGCTTTCACTCCTACTTACTACGTGTCTGCCTCCCAGAACAATCCTATTGCCAGCCTGTCCCAATCAAAGGCGGTAGGTTATAGCTGGACCTGGGATAACACCGCCACGTATGAAAAGCGCATTGCGGAAGATCACGAAATAAAAGTGCTGGCCGGTATTTCCGCGCAGCAGTACAGTTATGATTATGTAAGAGGCGCTAACCAGGGCCAGCCCGGCAATGCCGCTTACCTGCAATACCTGGATGCCGGTACGGCCAATCCCACGGTGGCCGGCAGCATGGTGCGCTGGAGCCTTTTGTCTTACATGGGCCGCGTGAATTATAACTTCCGCCAGAAGTATTTCCTCACCGGTACCATCCGCCGCGACGGCTCTTCCAAATTTGGAGAGAACAACAAGTACGGTAATTTCCCCTCTGCATCCGTAGGCTGGGCGCTGAGCAAAGAGAATTTCCTGCGCAATGCACATGCCGTCGACAACCTGATGCTGCGCGCCAGCTGGGGCATTGTGGGCAACCAGGCCAGCGCCGGTTATTACGATTTTGCATCCAATATCAATAACGGTTATTACGCCTTTGGCAGCAATCCACAGCTCACCGCGGAACCGGCAGGCCTGGGTAATCCTAACCTGAAATGGGAACAGGTGCGCCAGTTTGACCTGGGCCTGGACTTCAAGTTCCTGGAGGATTTCAGCGGTTACGTGGACTACTACGATAAGAAGACGAATAACATGCTGCTACGTATTCCCATCCTGTTTGAAAGCGGCTACTCCACCGGCCCCCTCACGAACGTGGCTTCCATGGCCAACGCTGGCCTGGAGTTCCAGCTGGACTGGAACCACACGTTTGGCAGCTTTAATGTGCATGCAGGCGGCAACTTTGCTACGCTGCATAATAAAGTACTGAGCCTGGAAAACGAAGGTGCACAGATCTTCAGCAGTCCCAATATGACCATGGCCGGCCACCGCGTGGCGGAGTTCTATGGTTATGTAGCAGATGGCGTATTCCAGAACCAGGGAGAGATAGACGCGCATCCCGGCCAGCCCAAAGCTGCCCCCGGCGATATCCGTTTCAAGGATCTCAATGGCGATAAGGTGATCGATGATAAAGACCAGACCTTCCTGGGTAGTCCCCTGCCTGACCTGCAGTATGGCTTCAGCGCAGGTGCCAGCTTTAAAGGCTTTGACCTGAACCTGTCATTCTTTGGGGTATCCGGCAGCAAGATCTACCAGTCTTACAAGTACAATACAAACGGCTTTTTTATTTCCAACTACAACATGGAAGAAGAAACCCTGGGCAGGTGGCATGGAGAAGGTACCAGCTACCGCATTCCCCGCCTGAACGCAGCAGATCCGAACTACAATGCAAGGGCATCCAGTTATTATTTGTCTAACGGTAACTACCTGCGCCTGCGCAATGTGACCCTGGGTTACAACTTCCCGCAGAAGATGATGGACCGGTGGAAGATCAATGGACTGCGCGTGTATGCATCTGCGCAGAACCTGTTTGTATTTACACACTACAATGGTTACGATCCCGAGATCGGTATTACGTTTGGCGGTAACGCCGGCACCCTCAACCTGGGCCAGGATAACGTGAACTATCCGCAGCCCCGCATCCTCACTGCCGGTGTAAACATTACCTTATAAAGACTACTGACATGAAAAAAATACTTGCACTTTCCATACTGGCTGTTACGGCAGCCTCCTGCTCTAAATTCCTGGATGAAGATCCTACCGCGCATCTTTCCACCTCCACCTACTATAAAACTGCTGCCGATGCGGAGGCCGCGGTGAACGCAGTGTACGCAGCCATGCGCCCGCAGAACTTTTTTGCGCTGGATACCCGCATTGCCGTGGGCGATATCATGAGCGATGACGCGGAAAAAGGCGGTGGCGGCGCTTCCGATGTAGCAGAGATGCAGCAGCTGAAGCTCTTCACCACGAAACCGGATAACAGTTATGTACAAGGCGCCTGGCAATACAATTACCACGGCGTTTACCTGGCAAACCTGGTGCTGGACAAGGTGCCGGCCATCGACATGAACCAGCAGGAAAAGCAGCACATCCTGGCCCAGGCCTATTTCCTGCGCGCTTATTTTAACCTGCAACTGGTGCAGCTTTTTGGCAACGTGCCGCTGATCACCAAGCCCCTGGAAACCGGCGAGTATAACCAACTGCAGGTAACACCCGACAAGGTGTGGGCGCAGATAGAAAGTGATGCAGACAGCGCCATCCTCTTCCTGCCCAAAGCATCTGACCTTACGGCAGACCAGCAGGGCAAGGCTACCATCGGTGCTGCACAATCCCTGCTCCTCTATGCTTACATGTGGCAAAAGAAGTGGACGCAGGCCCAGCAGACAGGGGATGCGATCATCACTTCCGGCCAGTATTCCCCTTCCGGTGATTATGCAAAGCTGTTCACCACCGCAGGTGAATTCAATCCCGGTTCTATCTTCGAGATCAATATGGCCAACATTCCCGGTAAGGGCGTAGGCTCTAACATTAACCTGTGGGAAAACGCCCGCAACACCTGGGGGTACGGCTTTGTAACCCCTACGCAGGACCTGGTGAATGCCTTTGAAAAAGGCGATCCCCGTTTGAAAGCCACCGTGATCGCCAACGGTGATGTGCTCTCTGATGGCTCGGTGGCCAATACCACCACCAGCCAGACGGGGTACTGGAATAAAAAATACTGGCTGCCTGCTGCCGAGATTCCTTTCAATGCTGGTGGCAGCGTGGCAGACGGCCCTACCAATGAACGCATCTTCCGCCTGGAAGTAGTGAAGCTGTGGACGGCGGAAGCAGCCCTGCACAACGGTGATGCGGCCCACGCTACAAAGCTGGTGAATGAAGTAAGGCTGCGCGCCCGCACCAGTGGCGGCAATACGGATATGAGCATCCTGCCGGATTACACCACCGTAACATTGGACAACGTGTACCATGAAATGCGCGTGGAAACAGCCCTGGGCGATCACCTGCGCTTCTTTGAACTGGTACGTACCGGCAAGGCGGCCACCACGCTGCCGGGCTATACAGATGGTGTAAATAACTACCTGCCTATTCCGTTGAGAGAGATCCAGCTGAGCAACGGTAAGCTGGTGCAAAACCATGGCTACTGATCATAACCCCGATACTAACCGTTCAAGACCGGCCATTGCGCCGGTCTTCTGTATGCTTTTTAAAACAGCGGCAAAATGCAGTAACCGTTTCAATGTGCCCTGTCGTTTTTAAACAGTTCTTACCATTTAACCTGCCATGCACCAGGCTGTCGCACCGGCGGCGGCCTTTTTGCATGATATCGCACTGCAAGCCATTCACTTAGGGACTTATCCACAAATCCGGAAAAAGTTTTCCACATATTCAATATTTTTTCAATCCCTGCTATCCCGCGCCCACAGGGACATTTCGCCCAAAACCCCCTGTTCCTGAGGCCCTTTTGAGCCCGGCGGGCATTCATTCTTATTACTTTTTTAAATAATTCCTAGTACCTTTAGAATCAATTCCCCCGTGGAATTACCCTATTTAATTCATTGTCAAGTTATTATAAAAGTTAATACGATAGGCAAAACCGACTATCCTATGCCGAACCGCTCCCTACAGGCGATAAGGCCGGGCTTACTATCCAGGTGAACGCGGAAGAAAGATGTTTAAGTGATGATGATCCTATGAATATGCACCCCTGATAGGCTGTACGCTTGTATGTCGGTATTCAGTTTTAAATCCTTGTACCGTTCCTATGAAAAGAACCTTTACACGGCATTTTCCTTTATTCCTATTGTTCATGCTTTTGAGCGTGCAACATGTTTTTGCTGTTGCTCCTTATCCATTGCAACGCTGGATGCATGCGGTGATGCCGCATGATGTGGCAGCGCCGTCTGCAAAGCCCCACGCCTTGCTGGCGCCTGCGACAACGGATGTATCTGTTTATGGTGATAATTTCCACTATGGAACCGATATCCCGTTGTATGTGACGTTTTCTGAACCTATTAACGTCAACCTGGGACTGGGCCCCATTACCCTTGATATAAGTATGTCAGACGGCACTTCAAGAACCTTTGTCTGTGTGGGTAGGGACCCTGCAGATAATACGTCGCTTGAGATGCATTATACTGTGCAGGATGGTGATTTTCAGGATAGTGGCAACCTGCCTTTTGCAGCCGCAGTGGTGGCACCTGCGGGGGCTATCACCTCACTGGCAGATGGCACTCCGGTGGACTTGTCCACCGCCGGCGCAACAGACGATACCTGGGGTAATTTTGTCTCCGGTGTAGTTCCGCATGTGGTACTTACTCCTGATCCCTTGCCCGCTAAGGTCAGCGGTACGTTTACCGTTACGGCTACCTTTTCCCCGGAAAGTATGATCGGGGTTACCCAAAGTATATTTACGGCGACCAATGCCACGCTTAGTGCCTTCCAGGATAATGTGGATGGCCAGCATAAAGTTTTTGCCATATCAGTAACTCCCATTGCTGATGGCCCGCTGACCGTGAGTATACCCGCAAATATGGCGGCGAACATTCAGAGCAACTACAACTTTGCGTCAAATGTATTAACTGCTACCGTAGATCAAACTGCGCCTTCCATTACAAGTGTGGATGTACCGCCTGATGATTATTATAACGCCACAAACACCCTGCAATTCACGGTACACTTTTCTGAAAATGTATTTGTAACGGGTACGCCTGTACTATACCTTAACATTGGCGGCACCCCCGTACAGGCTACTTACACCAGCGGCACCGGCAGCAGCGCACTTCTCTTCTCTTACCACATCCTGGATGGACAGGCAGATGCAGACGGCATTACCATAGATAGCCTTGGCCTCAACGGCTCCGCCACCATCGGGGACGATACCCATAACAACGCCAATCTCACCCTGAACGGCGTGCCGTCTACCGCCGGCGTAAAAGTAAACACCACCCACCCCACGGTAACCCTCACCACCGCCGCACCCGCCGTGGTGAATGGGCCCTTTAACGTTACCGCCACCTTCAGTGAGTGGGTAAGCGGCCTCGATGCGTTTGACTTTACCATCGTAAACGGCAGCGTTAATGCCCCCACCACTTCAGATAATATCACGTACACCTTCCAGGTAGTACCCGCCACACCTGACCAGCCGGTAAGCATTACCCTGCCCGCAGACAAGGCAGAAAACATTGGTCACAACGGCAACCTGGCTTCCAATACCATCTCCCTCCAGTTTGATCCCACCGCGCCTGCCATCACTGTGATAGAAGGCCCTGCCAATGCAACTTATATCGCCGGCCAGGACCTCACCTTCAAAGTAGTGTTCAGCGAAAAAGTAAATGTAACGGGCGTGCCCTACCTGGACCTTAATATTGGCGGCACCACCGTGCAGGCACAATACCAGTCCGGCACCGGTGATTCCGTGCTCTATTTCAAATACACGGTAGTAGACGGTAACCATGATGCCGATGGCATAGGCGTAACAGCTGCCAATGCAGGTACCGGCACCATCAAAGACATTGCCACCAATGATGCAGACCTTACGATAAATCCCGCTGTGGTAGCGGATCTTACTGGCGTGCTGGTAAATACACAGCATCCCGCGGTAACCATTACCGGTCCCTCCACTTCCGCTTCTTCCGTAAATGTGACCATTACCTTCAGCGAGGCAATGGGTGCAGTGGATGCCGGCAAGTTCATCCTCGGTGGTACCGTGACCGGCACTTCGCTCACAGGGCTGACTACCTTAGACAATATCACTTATACCGGCACCCTCAACTTCCCGGCCAATGTAACGGGAACGGTTACACTCTCTTTACCGGCGGATGTAGTAAAAAGCGCCGTGGGCAATAATAACCAGGCCAGCAATGTGTACACGGTGAACGTGGACAATGCAGGCCCCGTGGTGACCGCCGTAAGCGGCCCGGCTGATAAGACCTATAGACAAGGCGAGCAGCTGCAATTCACTGTTACGTTCAATGAACCGGTAACCGTGGACCAAACCGGCGGAACGCCCCAGCTGCCCATCATCATTGGCAGCAGCACCGTGTGGGCCGATTATGTGAGCGGTACAGGTACCACCCAGCTGGTTTTCAGCTACACGGTATTGCCCAATCAATATGATGCAGACGGTGTAACTACCGGTACTGACCTTGCTGCAAATGGAGGCACTCTCCAGGATGCATTGGGTAACGACGCCAGCCTTACGCTGCACAACGTGGCAGCTACCACCGGCGTGCTGGTAAATGCCCGCATACCTTCGGTAACACTGGGCCCCGTGGCGCCCGGCGTAACAGGGCCTTTCACCGTAACCGCTACCTTCAGTGAAAAAGTGACTGGCTTTGATGCCACGGATGTCACCCTGGTGAATGGTACCGCCGGCACCCCGGTGAGCAGTGATGGCGGCAAAACCTACACCTTCACCGTAACGCCCGCGGCAGATGGTACCGTGTCTGTGACTATCCCGGCCAATGCCGCTTTCAATACCGGCAACAACGGCAACACGGCTTCCAATACCATTACCACCACCGCAGATGTTACAGCACCTTATATCACCAGCGTAGACGTGCCCGCACCACTGGTGTACAACAGTTCCATGGTGCTCACCTTCCAGGTGCACTTCAGTGAGAACGCCGTGGTGACCAATGTACCCGGGCTGCCCATCGACATTGGGGGGCAAACGCGCGAAGCTATCTACACCGGTGGTACCGGCACGGATACGTGGAGCTTTGCCTACCTGGTGCAGGATGGCGACCAGGATATGGATGGCATTACCCTGGGCACTGCGTTGGACATCAGTACCTCCATTATCCGCGATGCCGCCGGCAACGATGCGGATGTGACCCTGCATAACGTGGGCAACACCACCGGGGTAAAAGTGAATACCGCACATCCCACGGTAACGCTTTCCGGTGCACCGGCCAGCGCACATACGCCTTTTACCATCACGGCTACGTTCAGTGAAGTGGTGACCGGCCTGGCTGTTACGGATTTCTCCGCCCCCAACGGTGCTACCTTCAGCAACCTGCAATCTGCAGACGGCATTACCTACACGGTATTGGTAACGCCCACGGCTGATGGTACGCTGACCATCTCCCTGCCGGCAAACATTGCTGTGAATGTGGGCAACAATGGCAACCTCGCATCCAATACCCTGAGCTCCAGCGTGGACGTAAGCGCGCCCGCAGTGACCAGCGTGGATGTACCGGCCAATGCCACTTACAAAACAGGACAGGTGCTTAACTTCACCGTACATTTCAGTGAAGTGGTGAATGTGACCGGCAACCCCGCCTTGCCCATCACCATTGGCACACAGACCGTACTGGCCGCTTACACCGGCGGCGCTGGTACCACTGCGCTCACCTTTGCCTACACCATCCTGGATGGGCAGATGGACCTGGACGGCATAGCCCTGGCAGCCAGCCTGCTGCCCAATGGCGCCACCATCCAGGATGCAGCCACCAATAATGCAAACCTTACGCTCAATAACGTAGCCGCTACTAACAACGTGCTGGTAAACACCAGCCATCCCACGGTAGTGATCACCGGACCTGCTACGGCCAGCGGCACTTTCACGGCCACGGTTACTTTCAGCGCGGTGATGACTGGCGTTACGTTGTCTGATTTTGCAGTGACCAACGGCACCTTATCCAACCTGGTTACTACGGATGATGTGACCTATACAGTAGATGTTACGCCTGCGGCGGATGGCAGCCTTACATTGATGCTCCCGGCCGATGTGGCGCAGAACAGTATTGGCAGTGGCAACCAGGCTTCCAATACACTCTCGGTGAATATAACATTGCCGGTGCCCGAGATCACCCAGGTGGATGTGCCGGTGAATGGCACGTATACTACCGGCCAGGATCTCACGTTCACGGTGCATTTCAGTGAAGTGGTGAATGTGACCGGTACGCCGGCATTGCCCGTTACCATTGGCACACAAACGGTGTTGGCCACTTATGTAAGTGGAACGGGCTCGGACATACTCACTTTCAGCTACACCGTGCTGGATGGACAAATGGACCTGGACGGCATTTCCCTGGCAACCAGCCTGCTGCCCAATGGCGCCACGATCCGCGATGCGGCCGCGCGTGACGCAGACTTTACCCTGCACAATGTAGCCTCCACTACCAATGTGCTGGTAAACACCCACCTCCCCACGGTGGTGATCAGTGGCCCTGCTACCATCTCGTCTTCCTTCACTGCCACTATTACTTTCAGTGAAGCCATGACCGGCCTTACCTTGTCAGACTTCCTGGTAAGCAATGCCACGCTCACTAATCTTACTACTACAGACGGTATTGTATACACGGTAGACGTAACGCCGGTAGCAGACGGCAGCCTGACCCTGCAACTGCCTGCCAACGTGGCCGTGAACACCCAGGCCGCCGGCAACAAAGCTTCTAATATCCTTACGGTAACCGCAGACCTGGCGGTGCCCGTGATCACCCAGGTGGATGTACCGGCCGATAATATCTACAACGCCGGTAGTGTCCTCACCTTTACCGTGCATTACAGCGAAAATGTAGCGATAACGGGCACGCCTAAACTGCCCATCATTATTGGCACCCAGCCGGTGCAGGCCAGTTACGTAAGTGGCAGCGGCACCAACCTGCTGGTATTTACCTACACGGTGCAGAATGGCGACCTGGATATGGATGGCATTGCCCTGGGCTCCGCACTCATACTGAATGGCGGCAGCATCAAGGATGGCATCAGCAACGATGGCGTGCTTACGCTCAACAATATTGCCTCCACGGCCAATGTGCTGGTCAATACCGCGCATCCCACGGTGGTGATCTCTTCCCCGGCGCCCACGGTAACCGCGCCCTTCTCTATCACCATCACCTTCAGCGAAGCGGTGACCGGCTTTACCAGCAGCGATTTTGTGCTGACCAATGCCACGGTGAGCAACCTGCAAACTTCAGATAACAAAGTGTACACAGCCCTGGTAATACCCGGCGCGGCAGGTACCCTGAGCATAGACATCCCGGCAGATGTGGCCATGAACGCGGCCAACAATGGCAACACGGCTTCCAATACCGTGAGCACCATGGTAGACTTTAACGCGCCTTACATCACGCAGGTGAATGTGCCTGCAGACAATACCTACCACAGCGGTGATGTACTGTCATTCAGCGTTACATTCAATAAAGGCGTGTACGTAACGGGCACACCCTCACTGGATATTATTATCGGTGCCAAAACCGCGCAGGCTACACTGGTATCCGGCTCCGGCACGGGTGTGCTCACCTTTAATTACACCGTGGTGGATGGTGATTATGATATGGATGGTATAGCGCTTACCACCTCCCTGAACCTGAATGGTGGCACCATTACCGATGCAAACAGCAATAATGCGGATGTAACCGTGAAGAACGCGGCCAGCACCAGCAATATTTTTGTGAATGCGATCCGCCCCTCCGTGGTGCTGACCGGTACCGGCACCGGCAGTGCGCCGTTCACGATCACCATCACCTTCAGCGAAGCTGTGACCGGCCTTACTGCGGCAGATTTTGCCATTGTAAATGCAACCGGCAGCAACCTGCAAACCACGGATAACAAAACTTACACCTTGCTGATCACACCTGGCGGCGGCGGTACCATTACTATTAACCTGCCGGCAAACATGGCCCAGAACGCAGGTGGCAATGGCAATACCGCTTCCAATACCCTGAGCATCAGCGTGGGTAGCCCGGCACCGGTGATCAATACACCACCGGCTTTCCAGGCGGTAGAGCACAGCCCTGTGGGCACTGCTGTGGGCACGCTCACCGCCACGGCCAGCACCGGTACCCTGCAGCAATGGACCATCACCAGCGATAATTCCGGCGGCGCCTTCCAGATCGATCCCAATACCGGTGAGATCACCGTGAAGGATGTAACCCTGCTGGATGCCAAAGTGTACAGCACCGTAACCCTCACCGTAACGGTAAGCGATGGCTTTAACACCAGCGCACCGGCCACAGTACATATCAGTGTAACACCTGCACCCGCTGCAGTGAACCAGGCTCCCATACTGGATGCAGTGACGGATAAACAAACCTGCGCGGTGCCAGCCAAGCAAAGTATCCAGCTCACCGGCGGCTCGCCTGTAGAAGCCGGCCAGCAGCTTACCTACACCATCAGCGCAGATAAAGACTTCTTTACCGCGCTGACCATCAATAACAGTGGGTTGATCTCCTACACCCTGAAACCCAATACCACCGGTAAAGTGAACTTCACGGTAGTGTTGAAAGATGATGGCGGTACGGCCAATGGTGGTGTGGATAGCCTGCGTGTCACCTTTGCCCTCACCATTAATGCGCTGCCGGATGTAAGCATCTCCGCAGACAAGGAGGGAGAGATCAACCAGGGTGAATCCCTCACGCTTACTGCCGATGCACCGGGCGCCAGCCAATATGCCTGGAACACCGGCGCAGAAGGCCGCCAGCTGAACGTGCAGCCCAGTGAGGATACTACCTACATGGTAACAGCCAGCACCGGCAATGGCTGCACCAGCAGCGCGTCTTACAACGTGCGTGTGAAACCCGCACCCGATACGAAGATCACGGCTACCAACTTCCTGACGCCGAACGGGGATGGCCGCAATGACCGCTGGATAGTAACGAACCTGCAGAACTACGGCACTTACGACATCACCATCTTTGACCGCGCCGGCCGCATCGTGTACTATACCCGCAATTACAACAACGATTGGGGTGGTACCGCTAATGGCGACCCGCTGGCAGAAGGAACCTATTACTATGTTATCAATGTGCAGGGGCAGCAACCGGTAAAAGGGTTTGTTACCATTGTGCGGGATATCAAAAAATAATTAAAACCAGAAGACGTGCAATTCTCTATCCGTTCACTCTTGTTGGGCATTTTATTGGCCGCCTTTTGCGGCAGCGCCTCCCTGGCGCAGTCGCTCAATAAAGCAGAAGCACTGCTGGAGCCTTCCGCTACCCAGTATTTCCAGAACCAGTACCTGGCCAATTCCGCCATGGCGGGCCTGGATACAGGGCTGCATATAAATGTGGCGTACCGTAAGCAGTGGGCCGGCATTCAAGGGGCCCCGGTCACGCAAAGCATTACGGCCGACTACCGGGCTACAGACCGCGTGGGCGTTGGCTTCCACCTCATGAGTGACCAGGCAGGCCTGATAGACCGCACCAAAGCAGGCCTTACTTATGCCTACCACCTGCCGCTCGATGAGAAGGGTACGCACCTGAGCTTTGGCCTGTCCCTGGCGCTGGACCTGCAACACCTGGATGTAACCAAGCTGAATGGAGACCTGGATGATCCGTCCATCAGCCGTTACAACCGCCGTGATAACTATTTTGAAGGGGAGTTTGGGGTGGCGTACACCAGTGAGCACCTGGGCGCACAACTGGCCCTGCCCAACGTGCGCAGCCTTTTTACCGGCGATGATAAAACCGTGGATGGCGGCACGCTGTACTATGCCGCATTGTCTTACCGCTTCCTGCCGGAAAGCGGTGCGGTAAACAGCCTGGAACCTAAAATAGCCTACCGCGGTGTAAGGGGCTACCAGCCTATCTTTGACGCGGGTGTAAACCTTGTGTTCCTGAATAACGTGGTGAATATGATGGCCCTGTACCACACTTCCAAGAGTGTGACGGCCGGCGTTGGTTTTAATATCAAACAGTCTGTGATGGTGCACGCCATGTACACCTCGCAGACAGGCGGCATGAAAACGTACGTGGATGGCGCTTTTGAGGTGGGCCTTACCCTCAATCTTTTCCGCCAGGCACCGGAGAATCAATGAACAGTTGAACCATTAATGGTTAATAAAAGCGCCCCGCTTCAGCAAGAAGCGGGGCGCGGTGTTTATGGAGCATAGGGTACAAACAACAGATGTTAAAGGCCGGCTTTGATCTCTTCCAATGTATCGCGGAACGCAGGGTGACGACGGATGTCCGTGTTCCAGGCCAGGTCCCGTCCTATAAGGTCTATCTCTCCCTTGATGGTGGCGCCTTCCCCTTCGGCAGTCTTGCCCAGGATATACACCGTGTCCGAGATAGCCACGCAGGTTTCAATGTCGTGAGATACAATGATCAGGGTTTTTAACTCATTTGACACCGATACCTGCAGCAGCATGTCTACCACCTTGTCCAGCACACATACATCCAGCCCGGAAAAGGGCTCGTCCATCAGCAGGTAGTTGCTGCCTTTGAGCAACTGCTGGATGATGCTGGCGCGCTGGCGCTGGCCGCCGGAAAGCTGTTGCGGGTACTTCTGCAGGCTCTCCGTGATGTCAAAGGCGCCGGCCCATCTGGCAATGGCGTCTTGCTCATTGCCCCGCAGTGCAGGGTTCTGGAGGGCCGCCATCATCAGCGACTGGTAGATGGTCTTCCACTCAAACAGGTAGTAGTGCTGGAACACCACGCCCATATCGCCGGCCTTTACTTCTTTATCATTTTCTATTCTGATGGTGCCGGATGTAGGTTTTTGTAAACCTGCCAGCAGGCGGAAAAGCTGGGTTTTACCCATCCCGCTGCGGCCCAGGAGCGATACCACCTGGCCTTGCTCCACGCCGGGGCGCACAATGTTGCGGATGCTGAAGTTGATGTCCTGTAATACATGATAGCCGTCGTAATCCAGGCATACATGTTCTGCGCGCAGCAATACTTGTTCTTTACTATGAGGAGTCATCATTATTTAGTTAAACGGGTGTAAGGAAAT
This sequence comes from Chitinophaga parva, assembly GCF_003071345.1. Lineage (NCBI taxonomy): Bacteria > Pseudomonadati > Bacteroidota > Chitinophagia > Chitinophagales > Chitinophagaceae > Chitinophaga > Chitinophaga parva. The sequence goes on from NZ_QCYK01000002.1 coordinate 797,872, forward strand.
AACCACAGGCGCAGGTGTGCCAGCAGGAAGTCGAACAGGAGGCCTATGCCAAAGATCACCACCTGCAGGGCCAGCACATTGGTCAGGTCATTGTATTTATTGTATTTGATCAGCAGTGCGCCAATGCCGCCTTCACTCATGTTCAGGCCTTCCACCATGGTGATCATCAGCCACGCAATGGCAAAGTTTTGCTGCAGGATCTCCAGCACTTTATCCGCCTTGCCCACGATGATCACTTCATAGAGCGTGCGCCAGTTACTGTATCCCAGCGTTTTGCACAGGTCATATTCCCCGTGGGAGATGTGTACGATCACGCTCAGGAAAGATGTGACAAAGAAGGGCACAATGCCGCAGATCAGTAGCCACAGTTTCAGGCTGCTGCCGTTGTGGGTGAGCAGGGTGAATACGAAGATGAGACCCGCCAGCGTGAGGTAGCGGCATGCCACAATGAACTGGGCCATGCTCTTAAAGAACGGCAGCACAGACAGGTAGCAGAAAAGCAGCGTGATCACGATGGCATAGAACATGGCCTGCACTGTAAGCCCCAGGCTCACCAGCACGTTATCGATGAGCAGCTTACTGGTGGAGAGTTTCAGCAGGGCGCCGCCAATGTGGCTGGGCGCAGGAAGCAGGCCGGTGGCACTGGTTTGCCAGATGGCGAGTGCTGCAGCCACCTGCAGCACTACCATGATGGCAAAGGTTTGTTTGTTGATAACCGCAAAGGGTTGCAATAATTTTTTCATATAGTTTAACATTACTCACCCAATACAATTTCCACGCGCCTGTTCTGGGCCTTACCTTCCGCGGTAGCGTTGCTGGCTACGGGTTTGCTGGCACCATAACCTTTGGCCTCTACGCGGTCAGTAGTGATACCTTTTTGTACCAGGTAATCTCTCACCGCACCGGCACGTTTTTCAGACAGGGGAAGATTGGTGGCGTCGGTACCCACGTTATCCGTGTGGCCATACACGCCCACCTTCAAACCTTCTGCTACTACCGCCGACTGGAAGATCTCATCCAGCAGCTTGTAAGAAGCAGGACTAATAACGGCGGATCCGGTCTGAAACTCGATGTGGTAAGATTTTGAAGACACTTTGTCCGTGATCTCACTGGCATATTTTGTTTCGATGGCTTTACCTTCCAGCAGTTCCGGGTGATTGCTGATCACGGAGAACAGGAAAGATTTGTCCACGGCCTTTTCATACGGCAGGTAAGCCGGCATGAGCTGGGGGTACATCTTCACCATCAGGCTACCAAACGTATTGTACACAGCTTTGTAGCGGTCTATCTTGTCGGTGCCAAGGCCATAGGTATTGGCCATATCCTGCAGGTTAAATACCGCAGAGCCACCCAGGTTCACTTTCAGTCCCTGCATATCTTTTTCTTCCACGCCGTTGAAGTATTTCAGCCAGTAGTCCGGCGTCTGTTCATTGTACACGGCGGCGCTCACCTTTGCGGCAAACTCGCGGGCCTGCGTGTAAGAGCGCACCTGGTCTCCGGCCTGGGCCAGGGCAATGATCATGTTCTCAACATCCGTGCGGTGGTCGTTGGCCCACTTCCTGATCGCGATGGTCTGGTTACTCATCTGCGATGCATACTGGCGGGTGCTGGCAATGGTGACCAGGCCACCTTTTTTCTGGGCCACGTTCACGTCGCCGGGCGTCCAGGTGGCTACCCCATCCACGCCCACGGTGGTATCGCGGCCGGTGGTCTTACCATTCACCACGATCTTGCGGTTTTCGGTATACCCGGCAATGTACTTGTTGGGCGCATCCAGGAAGTCGTTTGCAGCGATCAGGTTGATGGCTGTAGCATCGTAGGTGGTTTCATCCGGGTTTACTTTGATGCCGTTGTCACCGGCCCATTTCAGCAGGATGTTCACGTCACCGTCGCGGAGCACACCGGCCACGCATTTACCGATCGCATTCTTCGGGTCCTGTTTCCAGCCCTGGGGGCCCATCACCTGGTCTTCCCCGAAGGACTTGCCATGCGATACCGGGATGATCACCGGCTGGTATTCGGCGCCCAGCGGTTCCAGCTCTTTAGACAATGAGGTCATGAAGGCAGGCATACCGTCGCCCATGAAGGTGATCAGTACACCGGGCGTGTTAGGATCGCTTTTATATGCCTGTGCAAACTTCACCAGGTCTGCCATCTGTTTGTTACAGTCATCCTGGCGGACATAAGTAACATTCAGTTTGGCCTGGTCAAAGAGCGAATGCTTTGTCGTATGTACGCCACCGTTAGCATACATGGCAGAGAACTGGCTGTTCCACGCCATGCGCAACCAGGTGATCTGTGTGCCGCCATTGGAGGCGGGATTATCATCTGGCAGGGGCAGTTGTTGGGCATTGCTGCCCAGGGAGGCTTCCGGGGCATCGGGCAGGGTTACCTTGCCCACTTCCACGGCGTTGCCTACCGCTTTGGGCCGGCCCTGGTACCATCTTACGCCCAGGACGCCCGTGGCTACTACGGTGATAATGATGAGTAATTTACCGGCAGGTTTTAATTTAAGTGACATAGTGAGTTTGATTTAATAAGTGAGCGTTTAAGTGTTTTTTGAGTGTATAATTTCCCTGGTGTTGGACATTGTTTTTGTATATCCGTTCCCGTTAGTCCAGCAGTCCTTTGTACCGGTCCGGTACAGACACCCCTTTCAGGTGCCCGCCATCCGCATTCTTATTAAGCGATTGCCGGGTGTAGTTAAAGTCGGACTGCATATCAAAACCATTGATCAGTGCAATGGCCTGTGCAGACTTGGCTTTGTCTTCCAGTACCTTGTCGTCCATGAAGTGACTGGTCACTGCAATGGCAGACCTGATGTGGCCTATCTTTTCACCAATACGCACCTTCAGCAGGGCCAGGGCTTTTTCCGCATCCTGGTTCAGGCCATCATCGCCCTTGAAGGCTTTCATGGCACTGCTTACGGCGTGCAGGCCGGTGGTCACGGAGTAGTAGAGGTCTTTCTTGGCCTCCAGGTCCAGCTTCGCGTCTTCCAGCATGATGCCGCTTTCTTCGTAAGCCGCATCTGCAAAGGTTACCAGCTTGTTCAGGTCACCCACGATGGGCGTTACGTTGTCGATGTATTCCTTGCAGCGGGTTACGTTGTTGGCGTAGAGATGCACCTGGTTGTTGTGCGGGTTTTCCTGCTGCAGGATCTTCACCTTCTGGATGTTGAGTTGCAGTTCTTTTTCCTTTTCACTGAGTTTGTCCATCAACTCGCTCTGCTTGCCTTTCAGCCGTGCCGTTTGTTTGAACAGCGTGTTACGGTCTTCATAACCCTGTTCAATTTTAGCCTGCAGGATGGCAAAGGGATTGAGCTCTATCACCAGCCCCAGTGTGTAGTCTGCAATGAAGGAGGATAAGTAGCGGAGCGCCCGCCAGAAGCCTTTGCTGGAAAACAGCATCAGCAAAAAGGTGAGCACCACCCCGCCTATCAGCAGGTTCACCAGGTTCCAGGTAACGGTGATCAGCCAGGGTAGTACATAGAGGGTAAACCCGTACGTGAGGCCCGCCAGCAGTGCAATGCCGACCATCGCTGTCGCCACATTTTTAGGCTCGGAGAGCCAGTTTGTTTTCACTACTTTTTCGGTAAGTGCTTTCATGATCGTAGTTGTTTTAAAGGATGTGTTGATTAATTTTTTCAATGTTTTTCATCAATGCATCTTTCTCTGCCAGCAGGGCGGCATTGTAGCCGGCGGCGCTGGTATCCAGCTTTGCTTCACTTTCGGCTACTTCCTGTTCCTGTTGCTGCAGTTGTTGCTGCAACTGCATGATCTCCCGGGAGAGCTGCTGGATGCGGGCTTTGCCATCTTCAATGGCCGCCTTCCTGCTTTTTACCTTTTCATCCAGCGCGGCATCAATAGTTTGGTGAAAAGACACCGCGTCTGATGCCAGTAGTTGCAGGTAGTCCTGGGCGGAACTGAGTAGCTTTTCCTTGTCCAGCCCCTGTACCTGCAGACCTGCAAATGCAGCGCAGAAGCGGGCTTTCTCGTCAGCGATGGACTGCATGGCGGCGGTCATCCTGGAAAACTCCAGGTAGCCCGGGCCGGGCAGGCGCGCTTCCGCAAAGAGGCGGTTAAAGTGCTCCTGGTACTTTTGGGCCGCTTCACCCGTTACTTGTTTGCGTACCGGCGCTCCCGTTGCAACATCTTGTGTAGCCCGCCTGGGTGCGGCAGGTACAGCGGGGGCGGTGCCGGGTTGCAGATCCGGCAGCGGTCCGTCTTGCGGTTTGTCTTCCATTTCTACGAAGGCAGAAAGGAGCTTTTTACCAAATGAGGCCATGGCGTTGTGTTTTAGTATGTGAGTGATCGTTGACCTGCGGGCATAGCTCCGCCAGGACAACCTTTTCAGTTGCTTTTTGCGTTGTCAGTCTGTGTAAGGAATAGCAGCTTTGCGGACTGGCTGCACAGCAAGCTTCATCACCACGGTGGTTGGCGCAAAGCTTCCATTGAATTACGCGGTGCGTAATCCATCTGCATAGATTTCATGTGTAATGAAAATGCTGGTTAAGTAACAGAAAGTTTCTTTCGGGCTTGAGTACTGGGACTTGGGAGTCAGGTGAGGTGGGCCTTAATATAAACGCTGAATACGTTTTTCATTTTGCTTTGGAGACTAGCTCCTTTTTTTGTTTGACCATGTAAAGATAGAGCGCTTTTAACATTCCATTCACAGCAGGTGGGACCAGCGGTTTAAAAATCGAGAGGACGGCCCCCAGGTCTTACAAACGGTCAAAAACAGGGATGAATAGGTAAATATGCATTTAAACGGTAAAATAGATGGATTAGCGGTTTTGCAATAGAAGGTCGTTTTTGTTTTATGATTCTATAAATGGAATGACTTTGCAATTGCAATTTTAAATCCGGAAGCCATCTTCTTTAAACAAAAAGTAAAGGACACGATGTTGCAAATTTTAAAAACGGGTTACAAAAAAAGGCCTGCCGCAAAAGCAGCAGGCCATGATCTCATGATGCTTGTGAAGATCAGTTGAGTAATTGTTTCTTGAATTGCACCGGGCTTAGTCCTACTTCCCGCTTGAACAGGCGGGAGAAATAAGATAGGTTCTCAAACCCCAGCGCGTAGGCTATCTCCGCCACGGATTGATCTTTGCTCTTCAGCAGGTTCTTTGCTTCAGATACCAGGTACATGTGGATCAGCTCCAGGGCTGTTTTACCACTTTCCTGTTTTAATATATCACTGAGATAACGGGGCGAGAGGTGAAGTTGCGCGGCCAGGTGATGTACGGAAGGCAATCCCTTTTCCTGGAAATCCCCACTGGTGAAGTAACTGGCGAGTGCTTCATTAAAGCGGGTAGCTGTTTTGCCGGCTATTTCGGTGCGGTTAATGAACTGGCGTTTATAGAAACGCTGGGCATATTTCAACAGGGTGTCAATATTGGCCAGCATGATCTCGCGGCTGTATTCATCCACGTTGTTATGATACTCCGTTTCCAGCTTGCTGAAGATATCCCATACCAGTTCTTCTTCTTTGGCAGAGAGATGCAGGGCCTCGTTGGTCTCATAATCAAAATAGTGGTACTTGCGGATAGCCTCATGCAAGGGGTGCCCGGTGAGGAAGTCCTCGTGGAAGAACAGCATAAAGCCGTCTTCTTCCAGTTCCAGCTCTTTCATTTCAATGACCTGGTGGGGGCGCAGGAATATCATGGAACCGGCACTATGATCAAAGCGCGTACGCCCATAACGGATTACGCCGGATTTGAGCTTCTTGAAAGCTACCATGTAAAATTCACTGGTAAACTCCCGGTTGCCCATTGTACAGCTGTTGTCGCAGCGGTACAGGCTTACCAGCGGGCTTTCCACAGGCGGGAAGCCGTTTTCCTCGTGAAGGACTGCCAGGCTTTTATAATGTCTCATACGTACCGGTTAAAAATGTAAAGGATATCATCCATGTGCGGCGTGGGCCACTTCCTGCCATTGGTCCCATTCGGCCAGGCGTGCTTCATACACACTTTTTGCAAAGGGGAGGGCTACTTTGCCCAGTAGCAGGCGCAGTGGTGGTTGCGCACTGTCCACTAATTTAAGGATTGCCGGCGTAGTAGCCGCAGGATTTCCAAAACTATCCGGCGTGGCGGAGTCGCTGAAGGCCTTGCGCAAGCCTGCGTATTCTTCCATAGGCGTAGTGCTGGCGGCGGAAGCGCCTGCCCAGTCCGTGGTGAAGCCATTTGGCTCTATCATGGTTACATGGATGCCGAACTGTTTTACTTCCGTGGCCAGTGTTTCGCTGAGACCTTCCACGGCGAATTTAGAGGCGTTGTAAAGGCCGAGCACCGGCAGGGTTACCAGGCCAAGGATGCTGGATACCTGGATAATGTGCCCGCCGCCTTGTGCCCGCATAATGGGCAGTACTGCCTGCGATGCCCAGAGCAGGCCAAAGAAGTTGGTTTCCATTTGTGCACGGGCTTCCTGTTCCGTAGTTTCTTCCACGGCGCCAAAGAGGCCATAGCCGGCGTTGTTGATCAGCACATCAATGCGGCCGGTATGTTGCTGCGCTTTTTGTACCGCGGCAAATACGGCGGCGCGGTCGTTTACATCCAGCTGCAGGGGCAGCAGGGCTTGTCCATATTTGTCGGAAAGGTCTTGCAGGTCTTTGAGGTTGCGTGCCGTGGCAATCACCTTATCACCGCGTTGCAGAAAAGCATCTGCCCATAACTTACCGAAGCCGCGGGATGCACCGGTAATGAGAATTGTTTTTGACATAATTGTGCGTCGTTTGTTTTGACAACACAAATTTACCGCCGCGTGCAGGCTGGTTGTTTGCACAAAAGTGGGGAAGACTAGCACATTTTTACGGGCGAAGTGCTGTAGCTGCCAGGTTGCCGCCGGAAGTCCTGGTTTAAGCAGCAGCTGTTCTTTCATATGATCCATGCATTTGCAGGGGAACAGCCCGGTGCTGTTCATTTATCACCACCCTTTATTTCCGGGTAGGATCATCCGTTGCATTCACATACGTTACACCGGAGGGGCCATAGCCCGTGATCTCCACCATTACCGGCCCTTTGGTCATGGCAAAATGATTTTGCCCGGCTACTTCCGTGTACACGCTACCCGTGGGCAATTGCTTCAGCTTTGCTGCATCAAACTTATCGCCGTACCCGAAGTACCAGGTGCCGGAAACTACCGTGGCCGTACGGAAGTCCGGGTGCAGGTGGGCGGCGATCTTTGTGTTGGGGCCAATTTTGAGGAGAATGGTGTAGAGCCCTGGCTTAGCCGGATCGCCATACAGGACGATCTCCTCGATGCCCGCATGATTGCTGGACCCTGGTGCCAGTGCGCCTTTGCTATGCAGGGCGGTAAGTTCCGTGGGGGTAAGCCGTAACTGGCCATTGGAAGGAGCGGCCACCTGGGCAAAAGTAGCGGCCCGGGTGCCGAGCAGGAATACGCAGATCAGGCAGCCTGTCTGCAGCAGGCGTTTGCTGGTTTGTAGCATAAAATGGTTTTGCCAATGCAGGACCAATGGTGTGCCGGAAAGGCAGATCCGCTACCATAGCTGGTTTGGTGAGGATAAGGCTTTTGGAGGACCGCGATATTCCGTCAATTAATATTTGCGCTTCGTGAAATTGCGGGAGGCCCGGGTGTTATCTCCTGTAGCGCGTATCGGGCTTATGCCAGCAAATTAAATGACACCAGTGCAATGGTAATACCCAGGCACACCAGCGCCACGAGAAAGATGTATTCCGCCACCAGCTCCATTTTCCGGGCATTTTCCCGCTTGGAGGCGCGCATGGAAAGAAAGGACAGCAGGCAACTGGCTATCAGCAGGAGGGAGGCCACGCCGGTAAGGTCATCAATGATAGTGGCCTGGTTAAACTTGGCCACTTTGATGGACGTGAGCACAATCAGGCAAAACCCCAGCAGGTTCGCGGAAGTATTGAGGATATGTGGAGATTTGTTGTCCGGTGCCATGAATGACAAGTTACGGAATGGGCTGTTTACACCTTGTTAAAAATGGGACTTTATTCGCGGTCACGCGGCCTGCGCCCGGTTGGTAAAACAGTGCCTATTCATCGCCATGCACCAGGCCTACATCCGGCTGGGCATATTTGTACACCTTAAAATAAATAGCAGTTTTGGTCTGGTGCACTCCCTCAATAGCAGCTACTTTGTTAATGAAATCCTGCAGGTGGTCATTATCCCGGCACATCACATCCACCTCCAGGTCGTAATCACCGGAGGTGCCGGCCAGGAAACTCACTTCCGGCATCTTCGCTATTTTTTTGGCTACGGCCTCCTTGTGGGTGGCAGGGCGTACAAACACGGCTACGTGCGCATAGCAATTGAAACCTACTTTCACCGGGTCCACGCGGCCCACAATGGTGATCACGCCTTCTTCCAGGAGGCGGTTAAACCGGGTACGCACCGTGCCTACAGACACGTTCAGTTTTTCAGCGATCACGGTGAAGGAAGTCCTGCCATCCTGCTGCAGGGAGGAGAGGATGGAAAAATCCAGTTCGTCCATTATCATATCCTTTTTTGCGGGCAATTTGTTTTTGTCCATCTTAAAATGGTTGAATTTTCAGCCAGGGAACCGGGTTTGGTCAAAAAATGGGGATAAATAATCCTTTTTTTTGTTTATTTCTTTTTAAAAATACATTTTTTGCAGAAAAGTTTTAGTATTTTTAAAATAAATGCAGCAGGATTATCACTGCCACATCATATAACTGCCGGCCACCGGCGAAGGTTACTATCAACACAAAATCTAAATCGCTGACCCCTGGCGGGTCGTATTCCGGAGATGGGAATGCGACCCGCTTTTTCTTTTACTATATTTGTCGCTGACAATTGTCGACGGAAACTTCTACCTGCAAAAACAAACTTCACGCATGCACCGCACATTGAAGATCACCAGTGTTCTATTACTAACAACGTTCCTGAAATTATCCGCACAACAACCCGATTATGAGCTGAACAGCGGCTGGCAATGCCAGCAGGTGAACAGTGTAAAAGCCAATGGGGAAGCCATTTCCAGCCCATCGTACCCGTTGCAGGGATGGATGCCGGCTACCGTGCCTGGTACCGTGCTTACCTCGCTGCTGGATAACAAGCAGGTGCCCGATCCTTTTTATGGCATGAACAACCAGCATATCCCGGACATTTATTACGCCGGGCGGGATCACTACACGTACTGGTTTGTAAAGGACTTTAAAGAAACGGCCACCGGTCCTGATGGACAGGTATGGCTGCACTTCCGGGGCGTAAATGATGGCTGTGATATTTTCCTGAACGGTCATAAGCTCAATGCCAGCACCCACTTTGGCGCCTACCTACGCCAGTCGTATAATATCACGCCCTTCCTGGCAAAGAACGGTCAAAACCGCCTGGCAGTGATCGTATACCCGGCACCGGTAGTAGGCGATCCTAACGGCGGGCAGGGAGGTGATGGCACCATTGCCCGTAATGTAGGCCCGCAGTACACTGCCGGGTGGGACTGGATACAGCCCATGCGCGACCGCAACACCGGCATATGGGATAAGGTGACCATAGAGAAAACGGGCGCGGTGCGCATCAAAGATCCGCACGTGGTGACCAGCGTGCCCGGCCAGCGCTGGCCCGGACAGGCCCAGGCGCCCGCGTTCATTGACGTAGCTGCCGATGTGGAAAATGCCAGCGGCAAAGCCATCAGCGGCATGCTGCGCTACACCATGGAGGGCAATACCCTCAGCAAGGCTGTAAGCCTGAAACCCAATAGCAGCGCTACGGTACAACTGCCGGAGCTGACGCTTAAACAACCCAGGCTCTGGTGGCCGGCAGGTTACGGGGAGCAGGCTTTGTATAAAGTGAAGATTGAATTTATTGCCAACGGCCAGCCCAGTGATGCGGAAAGTGTGGAAGTGGGCGTGCGCGAGATCCAGACTTCCTGGAATGCCCACACCGGCAGCCGTGAAGTAGCGGTGAATGGGCAAAAGATCTTTATCAAGGGTGGCGACTGGATCACTTCCGATGCCTTGTTCCGCTTCAGCAAGGAACGGTATGATGCAGAAGTGCGTTTCCACCGGGATATGAACCTGAACCTGATCCGCATCTGGGGCGGCAGCCTCACGGAACGGCCGGAATTTTTTGAAGCCTGTGATAAATATGGCCTGCTGGTGTTCCAGGATTTCTGGATGTCTGGCGACTGCAATGGACGCTGGGTAGACCCGATGAAGAAGGAAGACCAGTGGACCAGGCGGCAGTACCCGGATGATCACCGCCTGTTCATCAACAGCATTGCAGACCAGGTGAAGCTGCTCCGCAACTACCCGTCGCTGGCTTTCTGGTGTGGAGGCAACGAGATCACCCCGCCGCCGGATATCTTCCACGCCATCAGGGATTCCATTTTGCCTGCACTGGACCAGACGCGTTACTTCTTTGATTATTCCAACAGTGACAGCATGTCTTACAATACGCTGGGGGGCAATGGGGACGGGCCTTACAGCATCCAGCCAGTGGAACATTTCTGGAGCTTCAAAACTTTTCCGTTCAATTCAGAAGTGGGCTCCGTAGGGGTGGGAGACCTGGTATCCCTGCGACGTTTTATGCCGGAGGAGAACCTGGTAATGCCAGACTACCGCAATAAAAAAACAGATGCTGTATGGGAGTATCACAAATACATTCCCTATGAAAATTACCATGAGGCTTACGGTAAGCAAAAAAATATCGAGCAATGGACCAACACTGCGCAGCTGATCAATTACGACCAGTACCGCGCGCTGATGGAAGGCTTTTCTGCGCATATGTGGGACTGGTACACCGGTGTGATCATCTGGAAAACCCAGAACCCGTGGACCGCGTTGCGTGGCCAGATGTATGACTACTACCTGGACCCCAACGCCTGCCTGTACGGGCTGCGAACCGGCAGCAAGCCCCTGCATGTGATGTACGACCCGGTGGAAGGCATGGTGGAGATCGTAAACAATCATTTCCAACGCGCCCGCGACCTGATGCTGGAAGTGAAAACATATGACATGCAGGGCCATGATTCCCTGCTTACCCAGCTCTTTGTGGAAACAGCCGCCGCCGGCACGCAAAAATACCTGCCCATCAAAGCCGCAGTAGACGCGCTGCGCAGCAGGGAAGGCGTATTCCTTTCCCTGCGCCTGCTTAACCTGGACAAACAGGTGGTGGATGAGAACATTTACTGGATGGCCGATGAAAAGGGCCAGTACAGCGGATTACAGCAATTGAAACCCGCATCCGTGCAGCTGAGCGCCCGCCGCAGTGGGCAAGAGGTGGCTGTAACGATCAGCAATCCGGCCGGCCAGCCGGTGGCATTCTTCAACCGTTTTTCACTGGTGAATGCGGGTGATAAACAACGCATCCTGCCGGTATTTTACAGTGATAACTATATAACCGTGATGCCAGGCGACAGCAAGACGGTTACGATCAGCGGAGCGCAGGTGGGTAAGCATACAGCAGCCCTGGTGGAAGTATATGGAGAGAACGTGAAGCAGCAATACGTGACGGTCCGGTAGCGGCCGGGGCATTAGCTTACCGGTATCAAAAAGGATAGTGAGGTGGCTGGTGCCCCGCAGCATGAATATTAATGGACTTCTAATCCCGGATGGTAGCAGCGCCCGGCAGCCCGCGCTTGTATTTTAGAAACGGCACCGGGTATACAATGGAACACTGTGCCGGAAACTTTCCTTGTACTGGAACGCGGCCATCCTTTCAAAGCCGCTACAGGTAAAGGTTTGAGAGTGCTAATAGACAGATATGAATATTCTTAATTTATATCAGGTTAAAAAGTATGATGAAAAATCAGATATATACAATTAAGGGGAAAGTGCAACGCGGCAGGTTGAAAATTATTTGATTATTGACAAGATTTAAGAGAAATTTGTGATAATATTTCAGGGGAAGCTTTCTAATTTTATTCGCTAATAAGGTGCGCAAGTCAGCCTGTAAACCGACTGGTTTTTTCCTACAGAACAGAGAGTTTGATTTAATGGTAATGGTCAGTTGAAAAACTGTTCCTGGTTATTGTAACGCTATGAATTTAGAAAAGTATTTGTCGCGCATCCATTACTCCGGTCCAATCACGCCGGAGTTGTCAACCCTCCGGGAGTTGCAGCGGCTGCACGTGTTGCACGTCCCATTTGAGGATATTGATATTTATTGTGGAGTCCCCATCGTCCTTTCTCCTAAACAATTTTTCCGGAAGATCGTTACTGAACAACGGGGTGGCTATTGCTACGAGGTGAACGAATTGTTTTACCAGTTGCTGCGTGCTATTGGCTTCAGCGTGCGCCGTATATCCGGCCGGCTGGTGTCTGGCCACCGCTACGGGCCTGAGTTTGATCACATGGCCATCTGCGTGACCCTGGGTGGGCAGCAATACCTGGTAGACGCCGGTTATGGCGATTTTTCCCTGCAGCCCCTGGCCATTACACCCGGCCTGGTGCAGCACGATGGCCATACGGAATATTGCATTACGGATGGTGTTGAAGTAGATGGGATGTCTTACTTCCAGGTAGCTAAATGGAGCCACGCCAAGCAAAAATTTTCCCCGGATTTTATATTCACCCTTACACCGCGTACCCTCATTGAATTTGAGCCGATGAACCGCTGGAAACAGAGTTCCCCGGAATCCAAATACCGCAATACCCTTATCTGTAGCCTGCCTGTGAATGGTGGCCGCGTAAGCATGGTGGGCAATAAACTGGTGCGCACCCATGGCCAGGTAAAACAGGTGACCACCGTCCCCGACGGGCACCAGCTTACCCTGCTCCGCGCGGTGTTTAATGTAGACCTGCCGGCTGAAAAGTACCAGCGCCTGGCAGCCGCCCACGAAGTTCATGCAGATAATACGGCGGTGGTAGCGTAGCTTTGCACCCATGCATTTTTTAGAGATCCAGGATATTCATAAGAAAACCGGCAGCGATTTTGAATTGCTGCCGGTTTCTTTCTGTGTGGAGCAATTCCGGAAGCTGGCCATAGCCGGCGAGTCCGGCTCCGGCAAAAGCACGCTGGTGAAGATCATCGGCGGCCTTGCACAACCCGATGGCGGCCAGGTGCTGTTTGAAGGTGTACGTGTAAAAGGCCCCGAAGAAAAGCTCATGATGGCCACCCCGGGCATGGCCTACCTTTCCCAGCACTTTGAGCTGAAGGAAAATTACTGGGTGGAAGACATCCTCAATTATTCCAACCAGCTCACGGAAGCTTCTTCCCGCGAACTGTTCGACATTTGCCGCATCAGCCACCTCCTGCGCCGCAAGACCCACCAGGTGTCCGGTGGCGAAAAGCAGCGCATTGCCCTGGCCCGCCTGCTGGTGAATACGCCCCGCCTCCTCATCCTGGATGAGCCTTACTCTAACCTGGACCTCATCACCAAAAACATCCTCAAGGACGTGATCCGCGATGTGTCTGAGCAACTGAAGATCACCTGCATGCTGGTCTCCCACGATCCGCTGGACATCCTGCCCTGGGCGGATGAGGTGATCGTGATGAAAGGAGGGAAGATCATGCAGCAAGCCGCCCCGGAAGTCATCTACCGGGAGCCGGTGAATGACTACGTAGCCGGGATCTTTGGGAAATACAACCTCCTGCCGGCCGCGCTGGTAAAGGCGCTGGGTGGTAAAGCAACGGCGGAAACGTTTGTGCGCCCCGAGCAACTGCAAGTGGTGGAAAAAGGTGGAGTGAAAGGCGTGGTGAAGGCCGTGCACTTTGTAGGCTATGGGTATGATGTGCAGGTGCAGGTAGAAAATATGCTGCTCAGCGTGCGGGCTGCAGACAATGGGTTCAAAGCAGGAAATACTGTACGGGTGGCGTGGCGCGCTTAACGTACGCCCTTCACCGTTAGACATAAAAAGGCCGGGAGCATCACTGCTTCCGGCTTTCAATTTTTTACAACCGGTGATTATACCGCTTTTCAGCGCATGCAACGCCGTCAAGGAAAGCATTGCCTGTTTACAACGGTGATCACACCGCTACCGGTACCAGCTCCTGCCGGGTGGCTGCTGCGGGTACCTCCGCGTGTTCTGCCGCTGCGGCGGCATTGCGCTTCCGGGCGCTTTCCTGCAGGCGTTTCTTGTGTTGCTGGCCCCATTCCCGCATAGCGGTGATGATGGGCTGCACCGTCTGGCTGTAGGGCGTGAGGGAGTATACTACCGTTACCGGTTTGGTGGGGTACACCTCGCGGGTTACAAATTCATTCAGTTCCAGCTCCTTCAATTCTTTAGACAGGATCTTGGGCGTAATATCGCCCAGGGTGCGCTGCAGTGCCGCAAAGCGCAGCGGGCCTTCCGCCAGGGAAATAATAATGGGCAGTTTCCATTTGCCGTTCAGTACATATAAAGTATCGCTCACCGCGTTGAGGGCGGCTTTACAGGTTTCCCGGCTGTGGATGGTGAATTGGTCAGTGCAAACCATACGTTATACATTTTTTAGTGAGCCAGTTTCCCGTAAGGCTACGGGTATCTTTCGGATAGCGAAGGTACTGGAAAATACCGTAGGCTCGCCTGGATACTTAAAAGATGACGGAGGCATGATGCAGAGAACGGTCACTGCTGGTCCAGGAAATCGCCAAGGGCGTCCAGTTTCTCGTTCCACAGGGCCCGGTACCGCTCCGTCCAGGCGTTTACTTCCTGCAGTTTGCGCACATCGGCACGGCAAAACCGCTCCCGGCCCTGCTCGGCAATCACTACCAGTCCACATTCCACCAGGATGCGGATGTGTTTGGACACGGCCGGGCGGCTGATATTGAAATTCTCGGCAATGGCATTGAGGTTCAGGGAGCGCCCGGCCAGCAGGTCAATAATATCGCGGCGGGTGGGATCGGCTATGGCCTGGAATACGTCTCTTCTTAACTGGTTCATACGGCTTGTTTTTGCAGGCTGGACACCGGAAATTAATGAAACCATTTGGTTTCTGGGCAATAAAAAAGGGCGCACCATGGCTGGTACGCCCCTGAGGGGATTAATTGTTCTTATTTAATCGTATGATCGTATATGCGTAACTGTTAGTGTGCCAACATTCGCCCACGATCACAATTAACTATTAACGTGGCTTCATCACGGCGTAGTAAAGTGATAATTGCCGGAACCTACATTGTACACCGCGTAGGTGCCTTCCTGTTTTATGAATTTGATATTGGCATCATCCGCGGCAATGGCTTTGCCGTTTTCCTGCACCTGGTTTGCATTTTGGGCGGGCACGTACACCACGGCGCTGGCATTGGCGGGGATGCTGATGTTCCAGTCAAATGCTTTGTCTTTACCTTTCCAGGCACTTTTTACCATGCCATAGCTGCTGTGGTAACTGGCGGTTACATGATCCAGGCCTTTGAGCATCGCGGGCTTCATGATGATCTTTTTATAGCCCACGTTGCTGGTATCCGGGGCAATGCCGCCCAGGTGCTGGTAACACCAGATCAGCAGGTCGCCCAGGAGCATCACGTGATTGCCGGAGTTCATGCCGGGATTGGCCGTGTCACCGTTCCACAGTTCCCAGATGGTAGTGGCGCCGTTCTCCGCCATATAGCCCCAGCTGGGATAGGTTTTGTTAGTGGCCAGTTGCAGGGCTATGTCGCCACGGTCATATTGTGTAAGGGTGCGCATCAGGTATTCCGCGCCTACCAGGCCGGTGCTCACATGGCCGTTGTAATCTTTCAGCGTTCTATCTGCTACATGCTGGAACACGCGCTGCCGCTCACTTTCAGGCGCCAGGCCAAAGGCCAGGGAGAAGATGTTCGCTGTAGGCGTGTTATTGGCATAAAAGCCTTCCGCGCTGTTAAAGAATTTTTTGTTGAAGGCACTTTTCACACTGTCTGCCAGTGTTGCATAGCCGGGTGCGTCGGCTTCATGACCGGTCAGCTTTGCAAAGCGCTGCATGTGCTGCAGCATGTGATAATAGAATGCAGTGCCCAGGAAAGCGCCTGCCGTAATGCGGGCTGGATCTTTGGAAAGGATCATTTCCGGCGATTCCGGCGGCACACACCAGTCGCCATAAGTATCTTTTGTGAGGATGTGGTCTCTCATGTATTTGTTTTGCATGTAAGCCATCCATTTCTTCATGGCGGGGTAGTGCTGCTGTATGGGTTTGGGATCGCCATATTGCTCATACAGCATGTTGGCTATTTCCAGGAAAGCGCCGGGCCAGGTCATGTTGTCTGAATAGATCTTCCAGTACGTGGGGGCCACATCGGGGATGCTGCCTTCCGGGGTTTGTGCGTCCTCCAGGTCCTGCAGCCATTTTGCGTAGAGCAGGTGGTTGTCAAACAGGAAGCTTTCCCCGCGGGAGCCGGTCATGCGGTCGCCGGTCCAGCCCATGCGCTCATCGCGCTGGGGGCAGTCTGTAGGCATGCCGCGGTAGTTGCTGCGGATGCCCCACCAGGCATTCTGGTATATTTTATTGAGCATGGTATCGGAGCTTTCAAAGTGGCCGATGTTTTCCATCTCATCATACACCACACGGCCTTCCAGTGCATCCAGCGCGGGTTTGCCGGGATAGCCGGCCACTTCCACAAAGCGGAAGCCATGGTAAGTGAAACGGGGCTCCCAGCTTTCATCGGCACCGCCTTTCAGCGTGTATACATCTGTTACTTTCGCGGTACGCAGGTTATCCATGTACAGGGAGCTGTCTTTCTGCAGGCGTTCTGCAAAGCGCAGCTGCACACGGTCTCCGCGTTTGCCTTTTACATGCAGGTGTACCCAGCCTACAAAGTTCTGGCCCATGTCGTAGATAAATACACCGGGTTTTATTTCCGTCACCTTTACTGCACGCACGGTGTCCATTATTTTCATGTTCTTGTTCAACTGTGCTTCCAGTTTGTCGCCGGGGGCTTTTACCAGCTGCACGGGCAGCCACTGGCTGTCGTTGAAGCCGGCCTTGTTCCATCCCGGCATTTCTTTGGTAGCATCATATTCTTCCCCATCGTATTCATTGTTTGCCACGATAGGTCCGGCTGCCGTGAGTTTCCAGCTTGGATCGCTGGTTACCTGGGTGCTGGTACCGTCTTCAAATTCAACATTGAGCTGGCAGATCATTTTGGGAAAGCCATAGTTTGTTACGTTGAACGTGCGCATGGTAAAGAAGCGGCCGTTGCCCAGGATAACGCCGAGCGCATTCTTACCGTTGTTCAGCTGTTTCGTTACGTCAAACGTGTTGTAGAAGGCGCGCTTGTTGTATTCCGTAGGGCCGGGGGCCATCACCTGGTCGCCTATTTTTTCTCCATTGAGGTAAGGCTCATACAAGCCAAGGCCGCTGATGTAAAGCGTGGCTTGTTTCACCTTTTTATCCAGGCTGAATTCTTTGCGCAGGTAGCGCGCAGAAAGGCGGGTGGCGGTGTCTTTGGGTTTATCCCAGGAGAAGGCGCTGTCCATCCCTATCCACTGGCCGTGCCAGTCGCCCGGTTGCAACAGGCCCATGCTCCAGGTGGCGGGTTTGCTCCATTTGCCGGGGTCACCGTCTTTGGTCCACACGCGTACTTTCCAGTAGCAGTGCTGGCCGCTTTGCAGGGCTTTGCCGGCATAGGCCACATTGAGCGACTGGTCTGAGCTTACCTGTTTGGAATCCCAGAGGTCTGGCTTGTCATCGCGGAGGGCCGCTTCCGAGCTGGCCACCATTACCTGGTAGGCCGTCTGCATCACGCCACGGGCGTTGCTTTCCAGCTCCCAGCTAAAGCGGGGCTGGGTAATGTCTATGCCCACCGGCTCCTCCGCATATTCTACCCGCAGGTGCGATAGCGTAGGGGCGTTGGTGTTAGTACAGGCATACAGTCCCATACAGGCGGTTACAAAAAAGGCAAGGTTTCTTTTCATCTGTGGTTATTGTGGATTTTGAGTCAGGTTGTCCAGGTTCACATCTGTTTGCGGAATGGGCAGCAACAGCCGGTTCGTGGTCACCGCGTAAGCATTGGCAGGGATATAGTTCTTCGCAGCTTTTTCCCTTGCGCCGTGTGCATTCATGATGTCTACCGCTTTGCCGGTGCGCAGCAGGTCGTACCAGCGGTGGTTTTCAAAAGCCAGTTCTACCTGGCGTTCGTGAAAAATGGCATCCCGGAAGGCGGACTGGCCGGGCAGGTCTGCCGCCGTTTTCCTGGCAAGGCCGGCGCGTTGTCTTACCTGGTTGAGGAGGTCAAACGCTTCCCCATTGCCCACATAGCTCTGTTCATTCAGGATCTCCGCTATTTCCAGTACTACGTCTGCATAGCGCAGCACCGGAAAATTATCATTAGTGCGGCCCACATCTGTGAAGCCGTGGTTGTACTTTTTGCAATAGGGGATATGCTGGAATACACCGCTGGCGTCTGTAAAGCCCAGTGCCAGGGATACATCCCTGCGCTTGTCGCCCGGTTCATAGGCCGCGATCAGGTCGGCCGTGGGAATGTTCCACCCGGAGCCGCTGCCTGCGATGCCGGTCTTGGTATCGCCCGTCACTGCACTACCCGATGTCCAGGGCGCAAAGGTGTACATGAAGGTACTATATAAACCGGTTTGTGAGCCCAGGTACTGGATCTCGAAAATAGATTCCGGCCCGTTTTTCTTATTGGGGTCAAAATTATCCGCATAACTGGTCAGTAAGCTATAACCGGCTGCCTGCACTTTGCGCAGGGCTGCCAGTGCATTGGGATAATCCTTTTGCGTGAGGTACACCTTGCCCAGCAATGCATTGGCCGTGCCGGAAGTGGCACGCCCGGCCTCTCCACTGGGGTAGTGTGCCGGCAGTTTGCCGGCGGCGTCGGTAAGGTCTGCAATGATCTGTTTGTACACATCCGCAACCGGTGCGCGGCCTTTGGAAAGCGTTTGCGAAGGAGATGTGATCGTGGTGAGGCGCAGGGGCACATCTCCAAACTGGCGCACCAGGTTAAAGTAATGAAACGCGCGCAGGAACTCGGTTTCGCCAGTGTATTGATTACGGGCGCTGTCGCTCAGTGTTACATTACCAATGTTGTCCAGTACATCATTACAGCGGCCAATGCCGATGTAGCTGTTCTTCCAGAGATTGCTGATACACTCTGCCGTGGCGCCTACCAGGAATTCATCTACAAATTCCCATTGCTCATGGCCACGGTCTACATTGTCATACTGGAAGCAGGTATTGTCGGAGCGCATTTCCCCGAACATCCAGTAGCTTTCACTGCCCAGTGGCTGAAGGATGTTGTAAGCTCCGTTCACGGCTTGTTTGATCTCTGTTTCATTTTTATAAAAGGAGTTGCCATTGATGGCTGTTTCCGGGTCGAGGTTCAGGAAATCCTTTTTGCAGCCGGCGCCCAGCAGGAGCGTGGCGGCCAGTAAATACCGGATGGTGTGATTGCGATGCATGTGAGTGGATTTTCAGGTTAGAACGAAAGGTTCAGGCCCAGGGTGTACACGCGTGCCAGCGGGTAGTTGGTAAAATCTTCCCCGGGGGTGAGCGCTGTACTGGTGGCATTGCCGGACACGGTTTTACGGCTTACTTCAGGATTGGCCCCGCTGTAGCGCGTAAAGGTGGCCAGGTTTTGCACGGAGGCATACAGGCGCGCATTGCCGATGAATTTTGTCTTTTGCAGCAGGCGTTTGGAAAAATCGTAGCCCAGGCTCAGGTTCTGGATGCGCATGAAAGAACCGTTCTCTATCCAGCCGGAATTCACATCGCGGTAGATCACGCGGGCGCCGTTGGTGGTGGGCGTTTTGCCGTCGCCGGGATTTTGCGGGGAGCGCCAGCGGTTCAGCACACTGCGGTCTACGTTGAAAATACCGTCTATGTTTTGCAGGTACTGATTGGCGGTCTTCATTACCTGCCCGCCCTGTGAGCCTACCAGCACCAGGCCCAGGTTGAGGTTTTTATAGCTCCAGTTATTGGTCATGCCCCACACAAACTTGGGATTGGGATCACCAATGATGGCGAAGTCATTCACCGGTTCTATTACGCCGTTGCCATCTACATCTTTGTACTTGATGGAGCCTACCACGGAGGTCACGTGGTGCGGGCTTTTGGCCAGGTCGTCCGCGTCTTTGTAAATGCCTTCTACTACGTAGCCATAGAACAGGCCCACCGGCTTACCCACTTCCGTGATGTGGGTGAAAGAGCCTTCCCCACTGCGCCCGCTGTAAATGGGATCGTTATGATCATTCAGCGCCAGTACTTTGTTGCGGTTAAAGGCAATGTTGGCATTGGTGGTCCAGTGGAAGTTGCGGCTGTCTATATTAGTGGTGGTGATGCCTACTTCCAGGCCGTGGTTCTCGATCTTACCGGCATTGATGATCACGTTGGTATAGCCCGATGATAACGGCACTTCGGAATTATACAACATACCGTTGGTGATGCGCCTGTAATAATCCACGTTCACCGCAATGCGGTTATTGAAGAAACCTGCATCCACCCCGGCATCCAGCTGGTGCGATTCTTCCCAGGTGAGGTCCGGGTTTGCCAGGGAAGTGCTGGCGCGCCCGCTGGCCAGCTGGTTACCCAGTACATAGTTATTGGTGTTGATAAAGCTCATATAGGTGTAGTTCCCGATATTGTAATTTCCGGAAAGCCCATAGCTGGCGCGCACTTTCAGGTCGCTGAGCCAGTCCACGTGTTTCAGGAAATCTTCTTCGCTGGCCCTCCAGGCAATGGCCCCGGAAGGAAAAGTGCCAAAGCGGGTATTGTACCCAAAGCGTGATGAACCATCGGAGCGCACGGTTCCGGTGATGAGGTATTTGTTTTTGAACCCGTAATTGATCCTGCCCAGGTAAGAGATGATGGACCATTCCTGTACATCCTGGCTGTAAGAGGGAATGTTTGCTGCGGCGCCCAGGGTTTTGATCATATCGTCCGGGTAGTTGTTGGCATTGATCACCATGTTCTCATCCCTTTCCTTTTGCGTGGTGTAGCCGGCCACCACGTTGAGGGAATGGTCTTTCCCAAATTTCTTGTCGTAGGTGACCAGTATTTCAGACAGCCAGTTGAGGCTATTGCCATTGCTTTGGGATGAGTTGGGAATGCTGGGTGGCGGGTTGTTTACACTGCCAATGAAGGATGGATTGAACACGAAGGAGGTGCTGTTGCCATAGTTCACATTGAAGCTGTACTTGGCTTTGAGGCCGGTCATGATCTCAAACTCCGCATAGGCGGTACCCAGGCCATTGAAGTATTTCAGCTGGGTGTTCGCATACTGCAAAGAATTCAGCGGGTTGCCCGCGGTGAACATGCCGGGCGAGGAGATGAAAGGTGTGCGCTGGCCCGTGCTGTCGTACACCGGCACCAGGGGGCTAAGCCAGAGGGAACGGGTGAGCACATCCGTGAAACCGTTCTCAAAATCGTTCAGGCGCTGGGTGCTGTAAGTAGGTGCAATGTTAAAGCCGATGTGAAATTTTTTGCCAATGCGGCTGTCCACATTAGCCCTGGCGGAATAGCGGTTATAGCCGGTATAGCGCAGTACCCCCTCCTGTTTGAAATAGCCGGCGGAGAAATCGTAGTGCGTATTCTCAGAACCACCGTTCACGGCCAGCGTGGCGTTGGTTTGCGGGGCTTTATGCAGGATGGTGTTGTACCAGTTGGTGCCTTCCCCATATTGCTCCGGGTGCAGGTATTCCGCGGGAATGTCCGCATCGGTGGGCGTTTGGCCGCGCGATGCAAAATCGTCTATGATAATGTCTTTGCGGAACTCGGCAAACTCGCGTGCATTCAGCATTTGGGGCCTTCCCTTCTGCGGCACTTCCTGGAAGCCGGTATAGCTGTTGAACTGGATGCGGGGCACGCCGGTGGTACCGCGTTTGGTGGTGACGATCACCACGCCGTTAGACCCGCGGGAGCCGTAAATGGCGGTAGAAGATGCATCCTTGAGGATGGTCACCGATTCAATATCGTCCGGGTTGATGAGGTTGAGCGGGCTGTATTGCTGTCCAAAACTGGAAGCAATGGGAAACCCGTCTATCACGAACAATGGGTCGCTGCCGGCGCCAAACGAGCCGGAGCCGCGGATCTTGATGGAGGCGCCGCCGCCGGGTGTACCGGTCACCGCGCTCACCTGCACGCCCGGTACCTGCCCGGTCAGTTTCTGGTCCATGCCGGCTACGGGCAGGTCCTGGAATTGCTTGCCACTCACGGTGGCCACGGCGCCGGTGGCGTCTTTCTTTTGCTGGGTGCCATACCCGATCACTACGATCTCATTCAGCCCGGAGGCATTGGCGCTCAGTTGCGCGCGGATGATGGTTTGCGTGCCTACGGCAATGCGTTTTTCCTGGTAGCCGATGTAGCGGAAGGAAAGCACATCGGAAGGGGAGGCGTGCAGGGTAAAATCACCGGAGGCATTGGTGAGCGTGCCGGTGGATTTGCCCACTACCTGCACCGTAACGCCCACGAGGGGGCCGTTGGTAGAGTCGGTCACATGACCGGTGATGGTGGTGTTCTGCTGCGCAAGGGCAGCCGGCATCAGGCATGACAGTAGCAGGGCGAAGCACCATGCCATTCGCCAAAGGTAGCGTTGATACATAACGTGGAGTATTATATGATGAAAATCGTACTGAAAGCCGGTTGGCAGCGGCGCATAAAGGTCCTGGTCCCGGCTATGCTGTACCGGGATAACGGGAATGGATATACGATCTATGGCCGCAGGAAGCTCCTAGCTGGAGCGGGTGTTGATGCGATGTCCCATAATAGAGGTGTTTGATAAGTGAGCGCTAATAAATCGACCGTGTTGTTAGGCTGGTCACGTGGACGACCAGGCTGTTGTAAATTTCCGGGCATAGTATCATGCCATAAACAATTTACCAACTATATTCCGGGCAACTATCCTGTGCCATCCTGCGGATAGGGTTGTGAAAATGCGGGAAATGATTTTATTTGCGGTATGGCTACGAATATGATGAATGATCCCAACTTCCGCGAGGAGTTGAAGGCAGCGGTGACGCAGCATGGATGGGTGGTGGTGCCCATGTTAGGTAATGAGCAGGATGCGCTGCCGGATTTTGCACACACGATCGGACTGTGGGGAAATTTCCGGCACCCGGAAATTCTGGTAATGGGATTGCCCGGAGAGGCCGCACAGGCGCTGCTGCACCGGCTTTCCTCGATGGTAAAGGAAGGTAAACAACTGCCGGTACATGCGGACATTACCGGCGTAATAGAAGATCTGCCCGTGCGCCTGCTGCCGGTAGATGCTTCCAATATTCCCGACTTTTTTGGCGCTGCCGCGATTCAATACGATGGATTTACTTTTCCCGCCCTGCAGATGGTGTGGGCAGACAAAGCCGGCAAATGGCCCTGGGAGCGGGAGTTTGATAGCGCGCTGGCGTGGAGGCAACTGTTCCTGCATACCCCCATTGCGTTTAAATTCATGGAATCTGAAGACACGCCGGTGTTTGCAACGGGTGAGGTGTTGAACGGCAGCCACCCGGTGATCGCGGTGTTCCGCGATGCGCAGGGGCGGTGGAATTTCCTGCACGCCACGGAAGTGGAAGGGCCGGCCATGCAGACCACCCTGGGCGCAATGGTGGAGCGGGATGCTTCGCTCAATTCGCTTTTTACCATGCCGCGGAATGTGATCGCGGTGCGGCAGGCGCCGGATGCGGGGTGGGAGTGGTTCCAGTTTAATGCGGATGCACAATAAAGTTGTTTTTTGGGCTTCGGTGGTCGAAGCCCTTTTTTTGGTACGCTCCGCGTGATGGGGGGCGCTGCCGCGGGGGCCTACTTTTTTGCTGGCACAAAAAAGTAGCAAAAAAATGCCTGGCTGTCAGAAAATGGCTAAAATTTACTGCGTGCCGCTGCGATAAACGAAGTCCTACTATTGGGCGGGTTTATCGCTATTGGGCGATTGTGTATTTCAGGATGGCCCACTTCTGCCCTTTGCGCGTGCCCTCCGCAGATCATGGACCCGTCCCCCCGGCGGGGGCAGGGGCGACAATCAAAACAGGGACCCCCATCTTTCAAAAACTACATTGAAAATTCCTAGAAAGCACCTGGTCAACCCTTGTCGTATGGCAAGCATTAAAACGGTGTCACGGATTATAATAAATCCTGCTTTCATACTCGATCGTCGCTAATCCATTTTGCTGGTATTGCTCAAACACCTGTTGCAGATCTTTCATCACCGCATCAAATTCCGGCTCATTTTCCAGCGGCATGTACGATGAAGAAAGCAACTGGCCTTTCAATCCCTGCAGGTCCATGTGCATGCTGTGCATAAAGGATTTTTCTGCCATGCCCAGATCGCCGAAGAAGCTGGTCAGGTCTGGCTCGTGGCTTTTGCGGATGCCGGTGTAGTTGCGGCCGTGCCGCTGTTTGATGGCTTCAAATGCTTTCCCGAAATCGCTGTGGATGGTGCGGTAATTCCAGATCAGGGCAATGTGGCCACCGGGCTGCAGGATGCGGAGAAACTCCCTGCGCGCTGCTTCCGGTTGCAGCCAGTGAAATGCCTGTGCTACGGTGATCAGCTCCACGCTGCCATCCGGCAGGGTCGTGGCTTCCCCGGTGCCATTCACACTCCTGAAAGTAGCGAAGCGGGATAACTGCTTTTCTGCGGCGCTGCGCATATTTTCATTCGGTTCTACCGCAAATACTTCATAACCTTCCTGTAATAATAAAGCAGTAAGAATGCCGGTGCCGGCACCCACATCAGCAACAGGACTGTTGGGCTGGAGATCAAACTGTTGTTGCATGAACTGTAGCATGGCTGCCGGGTAAGTGGGCCTGTATTTCACATAATGGTCCACCCGTTCGGAAAAACGTTCTGTTGGTTTCATAGGTCCTCAATATACGCCTAAAAGCGCGAATGCCCGAGGTGCGGGCTGGTCTGATGATGGTTAAGCCCGTTGATCGGTGAACGGTTCGGACCCTAAATTGTTGGATTACAAAATCTGCTGGATTGTAAATTGCACTTTAACTTTGGATAATGGCAGTTGTAACCGGCTGGCCGGGAATGATTCGCCGTAAATGATCAGCAAATCACTTTTTACAATTTAATAACCTGGCAATTTAACCACCTGAAATGATAGACGCTGCAGATATCCGCATTGGGAATTATGTCTGGTATTATGATTATAACATGCTGGAGCAGGCGTTCCAGGTAGAGGGGATTTACAATGGATATATCTACAACTCCGGGTTGCCGCAAAGTAAGATCACGTTGGAGAAAGCGAATCCCTGCCTGTTGGACGCCTACATGCTGCGCCGCTTCAGCTTCATTGCCGGCGACCCGGATTACAAAGAAGACCCCGACATGTTTTCCCTGAAATATAACCGGCTCAACAGCCTGCATATTAAAGTCACCGGCGATGTTTTCCAGCCCTACACAGATTCGCCGGTAGGCCTGATACCTTATGGACTGCCCATTGTGCATGTGCACCAGTTGCAGAACTGGTATCACGCCCTCACCCGCGATGAACTGGAAATCATGTATTGAAAACATCCTGCAGTGCCATGGCTATTGGTGTGGTGGCGGTATACCGTGGCGATACGGTCACTCCCGTTCCCGCAGGCGCTCATCCGTGTAAGTGATTTCAGTTTTGCCATGGGGCCAGGGCTTCCCGGATTCGTCCACGCTTACAAATACCATTTTGTCAATGGTGAGAATGCTTTTGCGGGTGATCTTGTTGCGCACCTCGCACATGAGTGTGAGGGATGTGCGGCCAAAGTGCGTGGCTTTGATGCCCAGCTCTATAATATCGCCCTGGAGGGCGCTGCTGATGAAATTGATCTCAGACATGTACTTGGTCACACAACGGGTGGTGCCCAGCTGGATGATGGAATAAATAGCAGCTTCCTCATCGATCCAGCGCAGCAGGCTGCCGCCAAATAAAGTACCATGGGCGTTCAGGTCTTCCGGCTTCACCCACTTGCGTGTATAGAAATTCATCTGGTAGAAATTGTTTTTCCGGCCGCAAAGATCGCTAATTGGTCAGACTTTTGTACAGGTTTTCCCAAACCTGCAGCGTATGAGCCTGGCTAAATACAAGGAGAAACGTAGTTTCGACCAGACACCGGAGCCTACCGGCGGCAAAAACAAGGGCAATGCCCTTATCTTCGTGGTGCAAAAACATGCCGCCAGCCGTCTCCACTATGATTTCCGCCTGGAAATGGGCGGTGTGCTGAAGAGCTGGGCCGTACCAAAAGGCCCGTCCCTGGACCCATCGCAGAAAAGACTGGCCATGATGGTAGAAGACCATCCGTTTGATTATAAAGACTTTGAAGGCATTATTCCGCAAGGCAATTATGGCGGTGGCACCGTGATCGTGTGGGACCAGGGCACCTTTGAGCCACTGGAACCAGTGAAAGGTGGCAAGGCTGCCCAGGAAAAGCGCCTGCTGCAGGAACTGGAGCAGGGCTCCCTGAAAGTGGTCTTGCATGGCAGAAAACTAAACGGGGAATTTGCCCTTGTACACACCAGGACCGGGGAAGAAAATGCATGGTTGCTCATCAAGCACCGGGATAAATATGCCACAACGGACGATGTAACGGCATTGGATAAATCCGTACTTTCCAAAAAAACAATAGCACAAGTGGCCGCTTCTACTAAAAATATTTATGGGCACAAGCACACGGCAAAGGACAATGAAGCAGCGCTGGCTGCCCTTGAACGTAAAGGTTTGCTGAAGAAGACCACCACAAAGCGTGGTGCCAAAGAAACTGCTGCAAAAAAAGCAGCTGCTGAAACCTCTGCAAAGAAAACGGTAGCGGATAAAGCAGCCTCCAAAACGCCTGTAAAAAAAGTGACTGCAAAAAAAGCAGCGGCCAAAGTACCCACCCCAAAAGCCGCCGCCGCCAAAAACGGGGCTCCAACAACGGTGAAAAGATCAGCCACGACCCAAATTAAAAAGGCCACCAGCACTACCAGCGCAGATAAGCCGGTAAAGGCCGTAAAAAAAAAGTTTGATCTGAGTGATGCGCCAAAGCGGCCTTTCCCATCATCCTTCTCGCCCATGCTGGCCACACTGGTGGATGCACCTTTTGATGATCCGGGCTGGCGCTACGAGATCAAGTGGGATGGTTATCGGGCGGTAGCCCTCCTGAATAAAAAGAACGTGGAGCTTGTCTCCCGCAATAATAAATCTTTCAATGATAAGTTTTATCCCATCTACGATGCCGTGAAGGCCTGGGGCATCCACGCCGTGGTGGATGGCGAAATAGCTGTGCTCAATGACAAAGGTGTTTCTACCTTTGGTGCGCTGCAAAACTGGCGCAGTGAAGCGGATGGTGACCTGGTCTACTATGTCTTTGACCTGCTTTGGCTGGACGGTCATGATCTCACTGGCCTTCCCCTCACGCGCCGGCGGGAACTGCTGGAACAGGTAGTACCCAAAGAAGGCCCCATCCGCCTCAGTGAAAATTTTGATACTTCTGCCACGGAATTCCTGGCGGCCGCCACTAAAATGGGCCTGGAAGGAATCATCGCCAAAAAGGCGGACAGTACTTACACACCAGGCGACAGGAGCCGCTCCTGGTTAAAGATCAAGGTGAATAAAAGACAGGAGGTAGTGATAGGTGGCTTTACGGTGAATGATGGCACCAGCAAGGCTTTCAGCGCATTGCTGGTGGGCGTGTATGAAGGCGCAAGGCTGCACTACATTGGCAAAATAGGCACCGGCTTCAATGATAAAACGCAGCAATCCATGATGGCGCTGTTTAAACCACTCATCGTGAATAAGCCCCCGTTTAAAGCAGAGCCGGACGTGAATAAGCCATCCCGTTTCCGCCCGCATCCGCCCCATGCGAAGGCCTTCTGGCTAAAACCGGAACTGGTGTGTGAGGTAAGTTATGCAGAAATGACCAGCGATGGCATTATGCGCCATCCTTCTTTTGAAGGGATGCGCGAGGATAAAAAAGCAAAGGACGTAACCCGTGAAGTGGCTGCGCACACGGAAGAAGTAGTGGCGGCAGCAAAGCCCAAACGTGGCGCTAAACCCGCTTCCGGCAAGCGTTCTGCCACAACAGAGAAAACACCCGCCAGTCTTTTACACAAATCCCCCGGCAACATGCGTAAAACGTTATTGAATCCATCGGAAGAGCAACAGGTGCGTAAGGTGAATGGCAATGAACTTACTTTCACCCACCTCAGTAAAGAATACTGGCCGGGTGAAGGAGTGACCAAGCGTGATATGCTCAATTATTACTACCAGGTGGCGCCTTTCATTGTACCTTACCTGAAAGACCGGCCCCAGTCGCTCAACCGCTTCCCGAACGGCATTAAAGGCCACAGCTTTTACCAGAAAGATGTAACCGGCAAGGCCCCGGACTGGATCATCCAATACCCTTATCACACCGGTGAGGGAGAGGATAAGAACTTCATGGTAGTGGAAGATGAGGCCAGCCTGTTGTATATGGCCAACCTGGGCGCCATTGAAATGAACCCATGGAACAGTACCATTAAAAAACCGGAATACCCCACCTGGTGCATCATTGACCTGGATCCATCAGACAAGAGCACCTTTGAGCAGGTGATTGAAACGGCGCAGATGACCAAACAGGTATTGGATGAGCTGAAAGTACCGGGTTATCCCAAAACATCCGGCTCCACCGGGATGCATATCTACATTCCGCTGGGTGCCAAATATACTTATGATGAATGCCAGTTGTTTGCCCGGTTCATTGCATCGCAGGTGCAGCAGCAGCTGCCGGGCTTTACCAGCATAGAGCGCATGGTGGATAAGCGCAAGGGCAAGCTGTACGTGGATTTCCTGCAAAACCGCAACCAGGCTACACTGGCGGCGCCTTACTCCCTGCGGCCCAAGCCTGGCGCTACGGTGAGCATGCCCCTGCACTGGGACGAGGTGAAGAAAGGGCTGAAGATGAAAGATTTTACTATTCACAATGCACTGGAGCGCATCCAGTCGGAAGGGGATATCTTTAAGCCGGTGCTGGGCAAAGGGGTGGATATTGCCAAAGTATTAAAAAACCTGGAGCAAGAGTAGAGCCACTGATTTGGTGTATCTTTAAGCGCAAGTTAAAAACGCGATCTATCCATGGCGTAATAATTGCGAAAGAGGACCACCAATCTTTATCAGGCAATGAAAGTCTTTATCACCCGTGTAATTCCGCAGGCCGGCAAGGACCTGCTGCTAGCCGCCGGTCACACCATTGAAGAATGGACCGAAAAAAGAAATCTTACGCCTGCTGAACTGGTAGCGCATTGCAGTGATGCAGATGCCCTGCTCAGCGCAGGTTCCAATAAAATAGACGCCGCTTTCCTCGATGCAGCGCCCCACCTGAAGGTGATCGCCTTACACGCTGTAGGTTATGACAATGTAGATGTAGCTGCCGCTACCCGGCATGGGATACCCATTGGCAATACGCCCGGTGTGCTCACCAATGCCACGGCGGACACCGCTTTCCTGCTCATGCTGGCTACTTCCCGCAAAGCTTTTTATCTCCACAAGCGCATTATCCGCGGAGAATGGAATTTCTTTGAGCCCACGGCAAACCTGGGCATTTCCCTGGATGGAAAGACGCTTGGTATCTTTGGTATGGGTAGCATAGGCCAGAACATGGCCCGGCGCTGCAAGGCCGCTTACGGCATGCAGGTCATCTACCACAACCGCCGCCGCGATGATACCGCGGAAAAGGAGCTGGGTGCCACCTACGTAGACTTTAATACCCTGCTCCAGCAAAGTGATGTGCTTTCCGTACATGCACCGCTTACACCGGAAACCCAGGGTAAGTTTAATGCTGCTGCCTTTGCGCAGATGAAGCCCTCCGCTATTTTCGTGAACACCGCCCGCGGCAGCCTTCACAACGAATCCGATCTCATTGCCGCCCTGGAAGGTGGCCAGATCTGGGGCGCGGGCCTGGATGTAACCAATCCTGAGCCCATGCACCCGGACAATGTGCTGCTGCAGATGCCCAACGTATGTGTGCTGCCCCACATTGGTTCCGCTACGCAGGAAACCCGCGACGCTATGGCCGTCCTGGCCGCGCAGAACATCATCGCGGGCCTCAAAGGCGAGCGCCTGCCGGCAGTAGTGAACCCGGAAGTGTATGGTTGAGGAAATGTACAGCGTACAACGTACAGCGTACAGCGTACAACGTACAGCGTACAACGTACAGCGTACAGCGTACAACGTACCACGTACGACGTACAACGTACAGCGTACAACGTACTTAACCCGGCGAGCAAAAAAGCGGCATATCGTATACCGGACGCCGTATGTAGCCCGCCGCAGGCGGTACGTTGTACGTTGTACGCTGTACATTGTACGATTAATATTACCTTTTCGTTAACCCTCCTTTCTCCCTTTTTCTTTCGGAAAGGGCGCCTTTATCTTTGCCAGCATGAAGAGAAGAACTTTGCTCCGCAATATGGGCGGGCTGTTGCTTACCGCGCCGCTGGCGGGGCGCAGCATCATCACCGGATCTAAACCTGCATTACGTATAGCCCACCTTACAGATATCCACCTGAAAGATAAATGGGATGCTCCCCGGCGTTTTATAAAATGCCTTCATCATGTGCAAGCGCAATCTCCCAAAGTAGACCTGGTCCTCAACGGCGGTGACGTGGTGTTTGACATGAACAAAGAAAACATGGACACCATCAATGCACAGTGGAAACTCATGAAAGACACGCTGGCCGCAGATTGCAGCCTGCCTGTGCACTATACGCTGGGTAACCATGATATCTGGTGGAATGAAGACGATAAAGGCCAGGCCATCTATGGTAAAAAATATTCCATGGATAAACTGGGCCTCTCTTCCCCTTATTACAGTTTCAACAAAGGTGGCTGGAAATTCATTATCCTTGACAGTGTGCACCTGGACATAGACAATACCTGGTACATTGGTAAGCTGGGGGACGAACAAATGAACTGGCTGAAAACTGAACTGGAAAACACACCCGCTACCACACCGGTGCTGGTGATGACCCACATACCCATCCTCTCTGCCACCAATCTTATTGAAGACGATACCGTGAACCGCTGGACCTTGCTGGGTGGAGACATGATGACGGAT
Organism: Chitinophaga parva; assembly: GCF_003071345.1. Classification (NCBI taxonomy): domain Bacteria; kingdom Pseudomonadati; phylum Bacteroidota; class Chitinophagia; order Chitinophagales; family Chitinophagaceae; genus Chitinophaga; species Chitinophaga parva. The sequence continues at coordinate 828,708 of NZ_QCYK01000002.1, forward strand.
AACGCAAAGATCATCCGGCTCTTTTACCAGCATCCCAATGTGAAGCTCTGCCTGAGCGGCCATATTCACCTGCGCGACAAAGTGGTGTATAACAACGTGACTTACCTTTGCAACGGCGCGGTAAGTGGTGCCTGGTGGGAAGGTAACAAGCGGGAAACCGCCCCTGGCTATGGTTTGATAGACCTGTATGCCGATGGCACTTTCACAGAAGCTTACGTCAATTATTAAATTTTCTATATCGCTACAAACAGGAAAGAGGCTGCTTATCGAGGCAGCCTCTTTTGTTTTTGTGCAAGGTCCTGTTTATTTATGCGTTACGTTAAACAAATAATACGTGATCGTATACGTGCCATGCGTGATGTTGTACTGCACGGTGCTCACCGTATTGATACCTGTGCCCAATGCAAGCAGGAAATTATCCTATGCAAAACCTGTGGCAGTAAAGGGTTTACGGTGGCTTGGCGCCATGGCATATACACGTGGAAGGAAAGGGAAAGAACGTGCGCGGAACTACCACGCACGTTCCATGAAAACGAAGGAACTGGTATTTATTTTTGATGCAGCTGGTAGTATACTTCACTCCAGCGCAGTTCATTTTTAAAGCGGTGCAATTCTGTATGTTGGTTAATGAGGGTAAACTCAATGTCAGCCATGTCTGCAAAATTTTCCAGGTGTTCCGCGGTGAGGTTCTGGCTGTAGCAGGTGTGGTGTGCACCGCCTGCGAGGATCCATGCCGCGCAGCCTGTTTTCATGTCCGGGTAAGGTTTCCACAGCACGCGGGCTACGGGCAGCTTGGGCAGCGCGGCTTGTGGTGGCACGGCTTCCACGGTATTTACCAGCAGGCGGAAACGGTTGCCCATATCAATGATAGATGCATTCAGCGCGGGGCCTGCGGCGGAGTTGAACACCAGGCGTACGGGATCTGCCTTGCCGCCTATGCCCAGCGGATGGATCTCGCAGGAGGGCTTGCCATCTGCGATAGACGGGCAGATCTCCAGCATATGTGAGCCCAGTACCAGTGCATTGCCCGGTTCAAAGTGATAGGTGTAATCTTCCATAAAAGAATTGCCGCCCTGCAGGCCGCTGCCCATCACTTTCATGGCACGCACCAGGGCTGCTGTTTTCCAGTCGCCCTCACCTGCAAAGCCGTAGCCTTGCTGCATAAGGCGCTGGGAGGCGATGCCCGGCAGCTGTTTCATACCGTGCAGGTCTTCAAACGTATCGGTAAAGCCTTTGTAGTTGCCATCTTCCAGGAATGCCTTCAGGCCCAGTTCTATGCGGGCGGCATCCTGCAGGGATGCATGGGCTGCCCCTCCTTTGCGCAGGCTTTCCACCAGTTGGTAAGTGTCTGCATATTCCTGCACCAGCTTGTCCACCGCTGCATCGCCCACCTGGTTGATCACGGCCACCAGGTCGCCAATGCCGTGGGTGTTTACGGAGTAGCCGAAGCGGTATTCTGCTTCTACTTTATCACCATCGGTTACCGCTACGTAGCGCATATTGTCGCCAAAGCGCACAAAGCGCGCGCCCTGCCAGTCGTGCCAGCCGGCGGCCGCCCGGGCCCAGGCTTCCAGTTGTGCAATGGTTTCCGGGTCCTGCCAGTGGCCTACCACCACTTTGCGGTTCAGGCGCAGGCGGCTCACAATGAAGCCAAACTCACGGTCGCCGTGGGCGCTCTGGTTCAGGTTCATGAAGTCCATGTCTATCTCGCTCCAGGGAATGTCGCGGTTAAACTGGGTATGCAGGTGGCAGAGGGGTTTTTGTAAGATCTTAAGGCCATTGATCCACATCTTGGCAGGGGAGAAGGTATGCATCCAGGCAATAATGCCGATGCAATTTGCCGCGGCATTTGCCTGCTGGCATACCTGGTAGATCTCTTCCGGTGTTTTTACCGTGGGCTTAAACACCACGTGTACCGGTATATTGCCTGCATCCAGGCCACGGGCAATGGTTTCAGCGTGTGCAGCCACCTGCTTCAGGGTGTCTTCTCCATAGAGGTGCTGGCTGCCGGTAACGAACCAAACTTCCAATTTTTTTAAGTCTGTCATAACTGAATTTTTATTCCTTGTTTTCGTTTAATCCTGGCCGTAGTAAGCACCATCACCGTGTTTGCGCTGGTAGTGCTTTTGAATGAGGGAGGCTTTGAGGCGGGAGCAATCGCTATAGATCTGTTCCGTGAGGTAGGCCATCTGTGCCACCGCTTCCAGCACGGCACTGTTGTACACAGCCTTGGAGGCGGTTTTGCCCCAGGTAAAAGGCGCATGATTGCCTACCAGGATCATTTCCACTTCTTCGTAGCGGAGGCCTTTATCGCGCAGGGCGTTCATGATCTGGAAGCCTGTTTCATATTCATAATTGCCCTTGATCATGGCGTCGTCCATGGGCGGTGCACAAGGGATGTCCGCGGTAAGATGGTCTGCATGCGTGGTGCCGTACACGGGAATGTCGCGCAGGGTCTGTGACCATGCGGTGGCGTAGGTGGAGTGCGTGTGCACAATGCCACCAATGTTTTCCCAGTGTTTATAAAGCACAGCATGGGTGAGTGTATCTGAAGAAGGGCGCAGGTTGCCTTGCACGGTCTTGCCCTCAAAGTCCACGATCACCATTTTTTCCGGTGTTAGCTCATCATAAGGCACACCGCTGGGCTTTATGGCAAACACGCCCTGCTGGCGGTCTGCAGCACTTACATTGCCAAAGGTAAAAAGCACCAGGCCTAATTTAGGCAATTGCATATTGGCTTCATAAGCCGCTTGTTGAATATCCTGGTATGGCATATAAAAAGATTAAAGCGTGTTACTTAGTGCGTATGGGCTTCTATGAAAGCGCCCAGTTCTTTATAGCGTTCATAACGTTGTGCATAGATGGCAGCACGGCCGGCATCCGGCAGGTATTCTGCTTCAAAACCCTGGCCCATGGCCTGCATTGCGGCTTCCACGTTTGGATAGATCCCGGCGGCCGTAGCGGCAAACATGGCCGCACCAATGGCACAGGTTTGCTCCGTGCGGTGAATGCGGATGGGCATGTTGATCACATCGGCCATCATCTGCATAATGTAAGGCGACTTCTTGGCCACCCCGCCCAGGCCTATCAATCCCTTCACAGGAATGCCCTGGTCCACGAAGCGGTCTACAATAGCCCTGGCGCCAAAGCAGGTGGCTTCCACTACCGCGCGGAAGAGGCGGGGCGCATCGCTGGCCATATTCATCCCGGTGATGCTACCTTTTAATAACTGGTTGGCGTCCGGTGTACGGCGCCCATTGATCCAGTCCAATGCCAGTTCTGCCTGCACATCCAATGGCAGTGCCGCAGCGGCTTTGGTGAGGGCGGGAATAATATCGTCTGACGTCTTTTGCAAGGTGGCTTTCATGTTTTCATCGCTGCATTGCGCAATGGCTTGCTGCAAAGGCCAGCTCACTATTTTTTTAAACCAGGCATAGGCATCGCCAAAGGCGCTCTGGCCGGCTTCCATGCCGATCATGCCGGGTATCACAGAGCCGTGTACCTGGCCGCAGATGCCGCGCACCAGTTTGTCTTTTACTTCTTCCACAGGCGCTACCAGCATGTCACAGGTAGAGGTGCCCATTACTTTGCTTAAATAGTAAGGTGCTATTTGTCCACCCACGGCGCCCATGTGTGCATCAAAGGCACCGATGCCTATGATCACCTCCGAGCCCAGTCCCAGGCGTGCAGCCCATTCTGCAGAGAGCGTACCGGCTGCTTCGTTGGCGGCGTAAGTGACGGCCGGCATAGCAGGGGCAAATCCATCCAGCAGCGGGTCCAGGGAAGCGAAGAACCCGTTGGGCGGGTAGCCGCCAAAAGCCGCTGCCCATAAGCCTTTGTGGCCGGCGGAGCATACGCCGCGTTTCAACTGCTTTATATCATTACCGCCGGATAAAAGGAATGGGATCCAGTCGCAATGTTCTACCCATGACACTGTAGCTTTGCGCACGGCTTCGTCCGCGCGCAGGATGTGCAGCAATTTAGCCCAGAACCATTCAGAAGAATAGATGCCGCCCACGAACTGCAGGTAGTCGGTGTCGAACTTTTTTGCATGCGCATTGATCTGTGCTGCTTCTTTCACGGAAGTGTGATCCTTCCACAGCACAAACATGGCGTTAGGATTGTGGGCAAACTCTGGCAGCAATGCCAGGGGCTTTCCTGCTGCATTCACCGCTACGGGGGTGGAACCGGTGGTATCTACGGAGATGGCCTTCACTTTTTGTGCAGCACCAGGCCCTGCCTGTGCCAGGCAGTCCCTGATGGTGTATTCCAATCCTTCCACGTAATCCAGCGGGTGCTGGCGGTAGCGGCTCTCCGCCGCATCGCAGTATAACTGATCGCGCCAGCGCGGGTAATTAAAAACGGAAGTGGTGATGATCGCTCCATTGCCTGCATCTGCAAGCACGGCCCGCACGGAATCCGTACCGTAATCAAGGCCAATTACATAATCTTGTGTGTTCATACCGGGAATTAATACTTGTCAAAGTAACACTTATTTTGAATTCTAAAAGAATTTTTAATGTCTGTTCGACATTTGTGCGGCCCCATCCGGCAGGTACCGGCGGCAGGAAATGCGGATCAGTGGCGGGGATGGCGGGTAAAAGGTGGCATTGGATTTTTTTTGAAATCACGCAGGTTTAAACTTGCGTATCGGGGACACAATGCGCACCTCGGGAAGGGGTAAAATCCGTATACAGGTGGCTAAAATCCGCTAACGAATTGCCCGCATATTTTTTCAATATTACAATTGAAATGAACTACTTGTAATGAAACGTTTAGCAATCATACTTTCCCTGGCCTGCTTATGGGCCGTAAACAGCACCGCACAATCTTACGCACCACAGAAAACGGATGCCAAATTTAAAGTGAAGCCCGTGGTAGGCATGCAGGCTTATGCTTTTGACCTGCATGATGTAAAGCTGCTGGGCAGCGGTCCTTTCCGGAATGCGATGGACAAGGATTCTGCGTACCTGCTCCGCATTGACCCGGACCGTTTGCTGGCCCGCTTTTATGAACATGCAGGCCTGCCCACAAAGGGGGAGGCGTATGGAGGCTGGGAAAGCTCCGGCTTAAGTGGGCACACACTGGGGCATTATCTTTCCGCTTGCTCCATGATGTATGTTTCTACCGGCAATAAAGCGTTTAAGGACAAGGTGGATTACCTCGTGGCCCAGCTGGCCCGCTGCCAGGAAGCCCGCAAAACGGGCTATGTAGGCGGCATCCCGGAAGAAGATTCCATCTTTGGTAAAGTAGCGCGTGGCCAGATCAGGACCGGCGGCTTTGACCTGAACGGGGGCTGGTCGCCCTGGTACACGGTGCACAAGATCATGGCAGGCCTGCTGGACGCCTACCTGTATACGGATAACCAGCAGGCGCTGAAAGTGGACATTGGCCTGGCCGACTGGACCGCCGCTACCCTGAAAAACCTGGACACGGCACAGTTACAACGCATGTTAAAATGTGAGTATGGTGGCATGAATGATGTGCTGGCAAACATTTACAGCATTACCGGCAACAAAAAATACCTGGACCTTTCTTACAAATTCTATGATGATTTTGTAATGAAACCGCTGTCTGAAAAAATAGATCCCATGACCGGCAAGCACTCTAACACCAATGTGCCCAAGGCCATTGGGAGCGCCCGCCAGTACGAACTGACCGGCAATAAAGGTGACAGCACCATTGCAGATTTTTTCTGGGATATCATGGTGCACCAGCGCACCTACGTGATAGGTGGTAACAGCAACTATGAATACTGCGGCGCACCGGGCAAGCTCAATGACGCGCTGAGCGATAATACCTGCGAAACGTGCAATACCTACAACATGCTCAAGCTGACCCGCCACCTCTTTTGCTGGCAGCCCTCCGGTAAGCTGGCAGACTTTTACGAGCGTGCGCTGTACAATCACATCCTCGCTTCGCAAAACCCTGAAACCGGCATGATGTGCTACTTTGTACCGCTGCGCATGGGTACCCGTAAAGAATTCAGTGATCCGTTCAATACCTTTACCTGCTGCGTAGGCAGCGGTATGGAAAACCACTCCAAGTACAGCGAGGCCATTTACTTCCAGGGCAGGGATGGTAGCCTGTATGTAAACCTGTTCATCGGTTCTGCGCTGAACTGGAAGGACAAGGGCATACAAGTGATCCAAAACACGGAATATCCCGCCAGGCCGGAAACCCATCTTGCCATTAAAACCAGCAAACCCACTGCGTTTGCACTGCGCATCCGCCATCCCTGGTGGGCAAAGCAGGGCATGACGGTGAAGGTGAACGGCAAAGAGGTGAAAGATGCAAAAGAAGAAAACGGTTACCTCGTGATCAACCGTAAGTGGAACAACCTGGACAAAATAGATGTGAACTTCCCGATGGCGCTGTATTCTGAGCCCATGCCGGACAATCCTAACCGCATTGCATTGCTGTATGGCCCCGTGGTACTGGCCGGCCAGCTGGGCGATACCATGCCGGACCCTGTGTACGGCACGCCGGTATTGCTCACCGATAACCATGATGTGAACAGCTGGGCCAAACAAAACGGCAGCAACCCGCTGGTGTTTAACCTGAAAAATGTGGGTAAGCCTTTTGACGTAACCCTGCAACCGTTCTATGCTACGTACAACCGTTATTACAACGTGTACTGGGATTACTTCACCAATGAGGAATGGACCAGCCGCGAAAAAGAATACGAAGCAGAAAAGAAACGCGCACAGGAAATAGAACGGGCTACCATAGACGTGATGCGCCTGGGTGAAATGCAGCCGGAACGTGATCACAACCTGCACGCTTCTGAAAAGTCCTACACCGGCGATGCACTGGGCCGCACCAGCCGCGAGGCCCGCGATGGTGGCTTCTTCTCCTTTGACATGAAAGTAGATCCGTCCGTGCCCAATGCGGTACTGGCCACTTACATCGGGGATGATAAGCGCGGCAGTTTCGAGATCTTCGTGGACGATGTGAAAATAGGCAGCCAGGAACTGACCGGCGGTGCCACCGGTAAATTTTATGACGTTGAATACCCCATCCCTGCCAGCCTGATTGCCGGCAAAACTAAAGTGGTAGTGAAGTTCCAGGGACTGCCCGGTAAAACCGCGGGCCGTGTGTTTGGTTGCCGCATTATTCGCAAATAAAGATCAACTATGAAGCGATTACTATGCTTACTGCTGGGATGTGCCGGCTTGCACGCCGCCGCCCAGCAGCCTTACAATCCCACGCATGCAGAAGAAGTGCAGCGTTATAAAGATGCTGCAAAACTGGATAGCCTGGCTAAGGACAAAGTGTTCAACACCAGCGTGCACCCCCACTGGCTGGCCGGCGGGCAGCAGTTCTGGTATGTGAAGGAAGGCGCCAACAAATCAAGGTCCTTCCGCCTGGTAGATGTAGTGAAGCGCACCAATGTGCTCCTCCGGGATACTGCCGGCCTGGCGCCGGACACCGCGCAACATCCGCACCTGACGGAGCATGCAGACCGCTGGCGCTGGTTTGAAACAGACAGCGTATCGCCAGACCGGGAGCATGTGGCTTACATTAAGGATGGCAATGTGTATGTGCGCGCCCTGCATGGGGAAGAACAAGTGCAGCAATTCACCAGGGACGGGAGTGATGACGTGCCTTACGGCGCACTGGCATGGTCGCCGGACGGCAAATACCTGGTGGGCTACCACATCCATCCCGTGCGGGATTCCAGCATTTACTACGTGCTGTCGTCCGTGCCCAATACCACCCGTGGTGTGCTGAAGTCACAGCCATACAAACAACCCGGTGACCCTTTCACCACCTACGAGATGCATCTCTTTACCCTGGCCGATGGGAAAGACCGCAAGGTGAATACGGAGATCATTGATTTCTTTGATGCGCCGGTACTGCATTGGCGCAAAGGCGATCCCAATATTTTCCTGTATGAGAAAGTAGACCGCGGGCACCAGCGTTTCCGTATCATAGAAGTGAATGCGGCTACCGCCGGTACCCGCACCATCCTGGATGAACAGACCAAAACTTTCATTTACGAGAACCGCCTGTACACAGCATACCTGCCCAATACCAACGAGATTATCTGGATTTCGGAAAAAGATGGCTGGAACCACATTTACCTGGTAGACGGTATTACCGGCCGGGTAAAGCAGCAGGTTACGAAAGGCCACTACGTGGTGAAGGGTATTGACAGCATAGACCAGAAGAAAAGGGAGATCTGGTTCGCCGCCAGCGGCATGAGCCCCGGGGAAGATCCTTACTTTGGACATGCCTACCGCATTGGGTTTGACGGGCAGCATCTCGTGGCGCTGACACCGGCAGCAGGCAACCACCGCATCCAGTATTCACCGGATAAGAAGTATTACCTGGATACGTATTCACAGGTGAATGTAGCACCGGTAACGGAGCTGCGCCGCATCAGCGATGGTAAGTTATTGCTGCAGGTGGAGCGGGCTGATACCACTGCGTTTGCGGCCCTGCACATTCCCCTGCCCACACCTTTTGTGGCCAAGGGGCGCGATGGGGTGACCGATATCTATGGCATCATGTGCGTGCCTTCCCGGTTTGACAGCACCCAACAATATCCCATCATTGAAAACATTTATGCCGGCCCGCAGGATGCTTTTGTACCCAAGAGCTACCTGCCCTGGTCGGAGATGCAAAGCCTGGCGGAGCTGGGCTTCATCGTGGTACAGGTGGATGGTATGGGCACGGCCAACCGTTCCAAGGCATTTCACGATGTGTGCTGGAAAAACCTGGCAGATGCCGGCTTCCCGGACCGTATCCTGTGGATGAAAGCACTGGCACGCAAGTATAAGTTTGCAGACAGCACCCGCATAGGCGTGTATGGTACTTCTGCCGGTGGGCAGAATGCAGCCGGCGCTGTGCTCTGGCACCCTGAGTTTTACAAAGCGGCCGTGGCGGCCTGTGGCTGTCATGATAACCGGATCGACAAGCAATGGTGGAATGAGCAATGGATGGGCTATCCCGTGGATAAACATTACGGGGAACAATCCAACATTACCAATGCCGCTAAATTGCAGGGCAGCCTGTTACTGATCGTGGGAGAGCATGATGAGAACGTGCCGCCGGAATCTACCTACCGTTTTGCAGATGCGCTCATCAAGGCCAACAAAGCCTTTGACCTGCTCACCGTACCCGGTATGGGGCACAGTGACGGCGGGCCTTTTGGACGGCAACGCAAGCGTGATTTCTTTGTACAACACCTGTTTAAGATCCTGCCGCCGGACCGTAATGCCGGCGAGCTGTAAATCAACCTAAAATCTACCTTATGCAACGCAGCCTGTGGATGCTGATACTGAGTTGTGGCCTGGGCCTTGCCGCCCATGCACAAAGCAGTGACCTGTATGAACAAACCAGTGAAGTCAATAACCTGATGGTGCAGTTTCGTGCGGACTATGGTAACCTGGACCGCTTTTACATGATAGAGGCTTCACCAGACCGGATGACCCGCCTGCAGGACATCGTGAAGAGCTACCTGGGGAAGGTGCAGGAACTGCCTTATGCGCAGTATAATACCGGCACCAAAGTGGATTACCAGTTGTTCCTGCGCCAGCTGCAATCCATGCAGTTCAACCTGCAAAAGGAGCAGCAGGAGATCCATTCCGTGGCAGCATGGTTTCCGTTTGCAGATACCATCTACCAGGCGGAGCGCAGCCGGCGCCGCGGTACCCGGCCTGATGCGCAGGCCATGGCGCTGGATTTCAGCCGTATCACCCGCAGCATCGATACGTTGAAAGCGCGGCTGGACAGCAGCAGGCAAACTTTCACGCCGGCACAATTGCGCCGTAGCCAGGCCATTACGGGCGGGCTGCAGGATGCACTGAAAAGTGTGTATGAATTTTACAACGGGTACGATCCGCTGTTCAGCTGGTGGATCCCCGAGCCTTATAAAAAACTGACAGCTTCCCTGGAGGCCTATGGCAAAGCGTTTAAGGAAAAGCGGGCTGCCATGCCGGGACAGCAGGATGATGGCAGTGGTATCGTTGGTCACCCCATTGGCCGGGAAGAACTGATCCGCCAGTTACAGGTGGAAATGATAGATTACACACCGGAAGAACTGGTGGATATTGCCAACAAGGAATTTAAATGGTGCGATGCGGAGATGCTGAAAGCTTCCCGTGAAATGGGTTTTGGCGATAACTGGAAAGCCGCGCTGGAAAAGGTGAAGAACAGTTATGTGCCCGCCGGTGAGCAACCGGAGGCCATGATGAAGCTGTACAACGAATCGGTGGACTTTCTCAAATCACACGACCTGGTAACCATTCCTCCACTGGCGGAAGAAACCTGGCGCATGATCATGATGACGCCGGAACGCCAGCTGGTGAACCCTTTCTTTACCGGCGGGGAAGAATTCAGCATCTCCTATCCCGTAAGTGGTATGAGTGAAGCGGATAAGCTGATGAGCATGCGTGGTAACAACCCGCATTTCTCCAGGGCCACGGTGCACCATGAATTGCTGGCGGGCCATGCCCTGCAGGAATTCAGCACCAACCGTTATAAGACCTACCGCCACTTTGAAACCCCTTTCTGGATTGAAGGCTGGTCCTTATATTGGGAAATGCAATTGTGGGACCTGAAGTTCCCGGCCTCCCCGGAAGACCGGGTGGGGATGCTGTTCTGGCGCATGCACCGCTGCGCACGCATTATTTTTTCCCTCAACTACCACCTGGGCCGCTGGACGCCCCAGCAATGTATTGACTTCCTGGTAGACCGTGTGGGCCATGAGCGCGCCAATGCCGTGGGAGAGGTGAGGAGATCCTTTGTGGGCGGCTATTCCCCGCTGTACCAGGTGGCCTACATGATAGGGGGGCTGGAATTTACAGCACTGAAAAAGGAACTGGTGGATAGTGGCAAGATGACGGCCAGGCAATACCATGATGCCGTACTGCATGAAAACATGATGCCCGTGGAAATGCTGCGGGCCATCCTGGAACATAAGGATATACCGAAAGACTATAAGACCAACTGGCGTTTTTACAATCTCTGATAAAATACACGCATGAAAAATATTGTGATCATTGGCGGTGGCGTGATAGGCTTGAGCAGCGCGCTGTACCTGCGGCAGGCCGGCCATGAAGTGACGGTGCTGGATAAAAACGATTTCACGGACAACTGTTCCTATGGCAACGCGGGGTATGTGTGTCCCAGCCATTTCATTCCATTGGCAGCGCCTGGCATTGTGGCCCAGGGGCTCAAATGGATGTTCAACCCCCTGAGCCCATTTTACGTGAAACCCTCCCTGAGCAACGCTTTGCTGGGATGGGGCCTGCGCTTTATGCGCAGTGCCAACCGGAAAAATGTGGAGCAGGCAGGGGTGCCCCTGCGCGATATTGCACTGCTCAGCGCCCGGGAATACACCCAATGGGAGCAGCTGCCCGGCTTTAGTTTCGACTACGAGCGCAAAGGCATGCTGGAGATCTTTCAAACGGAAGGAAATGCGGAACATGCCCACCATACGGTGGCGCAGGCAAAAGCACTGGGGCTGGATACGGAGCTGGTGAACAAAGAAGAATTACAGGCACTGGAGCCCCATGCGAAAGTGAATGCCCTGGGTGCTATTTACTTCAAGTGCGACGGGCACCTGTGGCCCAATAAGCTGATGGAACAGCTGAAGGCCTACCTGCAGGCGCAAGGCGTTACGCTGCGTGCATACCAGGAAGTGAAAAATATTGCCGCGCAAAACGGGCGTATTACAAAAGTGATCACACAAGACAGTGAGTATAGCGCAGATGAAGTAGTGCTGGCAGCAGGTGCCTGGAGCCGGGAACTGGCGCAGGTTTGCGGGGCCGGTATTCCGCTCATGCCGGGCCGTGGTTATTCCGTGACCCTGGATGATTTCCCGGTGAAAGTAAACCACCCGGCCGTGCTGGTAGAAGGCCGCGCAGCCATTACGCCACTGGGTGCCGGCAGCCTGCGTTTGGGCGGCACCATGGAAGTAGTGCCCACGCATACACCGCCTAACTATAAGCGGGTGCAGGGCATTGTAAACACGGTGAACGATTTCTTCCCGGATTTTAACATTGCCCTGCCCTCGGAAGATAAGATGTGGTATGGCTACCGGCCCTGCTCTGCAGATGGCATTCCGTACATAGGCCGTGGTGGAAAATATGGAAACCTGGTGATTGCTACGGGCCATTCCATGCTGGGCCTCAGCCTGGGCGCGGCTACCGGGAAACTGGTGTCGGAAGTGATTGATAACAGGCCCACGGCCATCGATCTAAAGCCTTTTGACCCTAACCGTTTTCAATAACTTGCGAGATAGATTATAAATTGCAACGGCCGCGCCTTTCCAGGTGTGGCCGTTTTTTTATGGCTCCGGTGCAAAGGACGTTTCCACGTGGTGGAAATAATGATCCACATATTCTCCCGGTGCTTTCCCCGTCACGGTCTTAAACACCCGGTTAAAATTCGTCACACTATTGAACCCACAGGAATACGCAATATTGGCAATGCTCTCATAACTCCCCGCGGTAAGCTGCTTGCATGCCTCATTGATCCGCACTTCATTTAAGAACGAAATAAACGTATGCCGCGTGTGCTTTTTGAAATACCGGCAAAAGGCCTGGGGCGTCATGTGCGCGCGTTTGGCCACATCTTCCAGCGTAAGCGGTTCTTCATAGTGCTGCATGATGTAGTTATAAATGCTGCCAATGCGCACGCCCTCATGTTCATTCGGGATATTGCTCTGCACCCCGGCGCCCAGTGACACCAGGTCCTTGATATTATACAGGGATTGCAACAGCTCCAGGAAACAGATCATCTTCACGGCCCCGCTGGTATCACGGATTCTTAACATTTTTTGCGAGATGTCCGCCACCTGCGATTGGGGCAGTTTAAAGCCTCCTTTGTGCTGGTGCATAAAAGCCTTAATGCCTTTAGTATCCTGCAGTTCAAAGAGGGGGGCCAGCGGGCCCACGGGGTTAAAGAAGAGCATCATGGCGTGGATCTTCTTTTTACTCCGGGGTAAAAAATAAGAAGGATCGCTCTTGAACACATGAGGCTGGTTGTCCGAGATCCAGAAAATTTCATTGCCCCGGAAGGTATGCATGTTGTTATCGGCCACCAGGGTTCCTTCACCCTGCTGCACCCAGGTGAGCTGGATCTCGTTGTGCCGGTGCAGGTGCGGGTAAAAATGCGGCAATACATCGCGCTGCACGATAATATTCTTCTCGTGGGCAACAGGAATCGTGAACTGCAGGACTCTCATACATCGCAAGTTACAGGTGTGAGTGAAAATGGTTGATGCACTAAAAATAATAATTGTTTAATTGACAATTGTTATTTTTCTGTAGATTTCCGGAAAATAAGTAAAAAAAACTGGAGGCGTAGGGTATACGCTAAGTTTTGACAGGCAGGTGGCGGAAGAAAATTTTCAAGTAGGTTAATATCCGGCTATAATTGATTAAAAACCGCGACGATGCTCCCTGTGCGCCCGCTTATTTTTGGAGAAAAAACTGAATATGGCAATTGTATGGAAAGGCGTATTTCCCGCGCTGACGACGAAATTCACCGCCGGTGACCAACTGGACCAGGCGCTTTTTGAAAGCAACCTCCGCGCGCAGCTGGATGCCGGGGTGGAAGGTATTATCCTGGGTGGCTCCCTCGGGGAAGCCAGCGTGCTGGAAACCGCGGAAAAAGAAGTGCTCGTGAAATCCGCTGTGAACGTGGCTGCCGGCAAGGTGCCCGTGGTGCTCAATATTGCAGAGGGATCTACCAGGGAAGCGCTCCGCCAGGCCGCACTGGCCAAGCAGTGGGGCGCCAAAGGCCTCATGCTGCTGCCGCCCATGCGCTACAAGAGCGACCACCGCGAAACCGTGGCCTACTTTAAGACCATTGCCGCCTCCACAGACCTGCCCATTATGATCTACAACAACCCGGTGGACTACAAGATCGAAGTGACCCTGCAGATGTTTGAAGAACTGGCGGAAGTAGAAAACATCCAGGCGGTGAAAGAATCTACCCGCGACGTGTCTAACGTAACGCGCATGATCAACACCTTTGGCGACCGCTTTAAGATCCTGTGCGGCGTAGACACCCTGGCCATGGAAGAAATGCTGATGGGCGCCGTGGGCTGGGTAGGTGGCCTGGTGTGTGCTTTCCCCGCAGAAACGGTAGCCGTATACAAACTGGTGAAAGCGGGTAAAATTGAAGAAGCGCTGAAGATCTACCGCTGGTTCCTGCCCCTGCTGGAGCTGGATATCCATCCCAAGCTGGTGCAGTACATTAAACTGGCAGAAGCGGAAGCCGGCCTGGGTAGTGAGCACGTGCGCGCGCCCCGCCTGGTGCTGGAAGGCGAAGAAAGAACGCAGGTGCTGGACGTGATCCGCGAAGCGCTGCGTACCCGTCCCGCACTGCCGGAGTACAAAACACTGGCAGTGGCCCTGTAAGTAAAAATAACACGCATGCAACAAGAGCAGATAGACCACGTGCTGCAACAAGCTAATGCAGCATTTCTTACGTACAAAAATATCCCGGCCGTGCAGCGGGCTTCCTTCCTGGAAGCCATTGCTGCGGGGCTGGATGCCGCTAAGCCCGCACTGGTGCCGGTGGCCATGGAAGAATCGCACCTGCCGGAAGCCCGGCTGAACGGGGAAGTGGGCCGCACCAGTGGCCAGCTGCGCCTGTTTGCCGCCCTTATCCGCGAGGGTAGTTGGGTAGAAGCCGCCATAGACACGGCTTTGCCAGACCGTGTGCCTGCACGCCCGGACATCCGCAAACTGCTCATTCCCATGGGGCCGGTGGTGGTGTTTGGCGCCAGCAATTTTCCCTTTGCCTTTTCCACTGCCGGCGGTGATACCGCCAGTGCACTGGCGGCAGGCTGCCCGGTAGTGATCAAAGGCCATCCCGCCCATCCGCAAACTTCCCGGCGCGTGTTTGCCATCATGGAGCACGCCGCCGTTGCTACCGGCATGCCGGCGCACGTAGTGCAGCATGTGGAAGGTGGCAATGCAGCAGGCGAGGCGCTGGTAAAGCACCCGCTTACCGCTGCCGTGGGCTTCACCGGCTCCCTGCAAGGGGGCAAGGCGCTGCTGCAATATGCATCGGAAAGAAAACGCAACATACCCGTGTTTGCAGAAATGAGCAGCGTGAACCCGGTAGTGCTCCTGCCGGATGCACTGCAGGAAAACGCGGAACAACTGGCGCAAACCTATGCCGGTTCCATCACCCTGGGCATGGGCCAGTTCTGTACCAATCCCGGTATCCTGCTGGGTATTGAAAGCGAAGGCCTGCAGCGGTTTTCCCGCACACTGGGCGAGGCCATTGCGCAGGTGGCGCCCCAGCCCATGCTGCACGAGGGCATCTGCGCTGCTTATGCCAAAGGCCTGCAGGAAAAATTATTGCAGCCCGGCATCAACCTGCTGCATGCCCCGGCGGACCGTAAAGGCAAGCTGGATGCCCAACCTGCGGTGGTAAGCGTGCAGGCGGATACGTTCCTGCAGCAACCGTCCCTGCACGAAGAACTGTTTGGCCCCTTCTCCATGCTGGTGGTTTGTAAAGACAAGGCACAACTGCTGGAGACCCTCCGCGCGCTGGAAGGGCAGCTCACTACCACGGTAATGGCTACACGTAAAGACCTGGACGCACATGCAGATGTGCTGGCGTTACAAACGTCCCTGGCCGGCCGCCTGGTGCTCAATAGTGTGCCTACCGGTGTGGAGGTATGCGCTGCCATGGTGCATGGTGGCCCTTTCCCGGCCACCAGCGACAGCCGGTTCACTTCCGTGGGCAGCACTGCCATCAGGCGCTGGGTGCGGCCCTTCTGCTTCCAGGGATTGCCGGATGAACTGCTGCCGCCCGCTTTGCAAAATGCTAATCCTGAAAATATTCTTCGCCTCGTGGACAATGTGTACACCCGCGATGCCATCGTATAAACGTGATCCATGAAGAAAACTTTTTTTTGTGTAGATGCCCACACCTGCGGTAATCCCGTGAGGCTGGTGGCCGGCGGAGGGCCGGTGTTGCAGGGCAACAGCATGCTGGAAAAACGCGCGCATTTCCTGCAGGAATACGACTGGATCCGCAAGGGCCTGATGTTTGAACCGCGGGGGCATGATATGATGAGCGGCAGCATCCTTTACCCGCCGCATGACCCGGCGAATGATGTGGCAGTGCTCTTCATTGAAACCAGCGGCTGCCTGCCCATGTGCGGGCATGGTACCATTGGCACCATCACTATTGCCATTGAAGAAGGCCTCATTGTACCTAAAACACCCGGTGTGGTGCGTATGGAAGCGCCCGCGGGCCTGGTGCACATCACGTACAGGCAGGAAGGCAAAAAGGTGAAATCCGTGCAACTGACCAATGTAGCTTCTTTCCTGCACTCGGAAAACCTGCCGGTGGAATGCCCGGACCTGGGCCCGCTGCATGTGGATGTAAGCTATGGTGGCAACTTCTACGCCATCGTGGATGTGCAGCCTAATTTCAAAGGCATAGAACATTATGCAGCAGACCAGTTGATTGCCTGGAGCCGGGAATTGCGCAAGCGCATTAATGCGGCTTACACTTTTGTACACCCGGATCATCCGCAGATCAATGGCTGCTCCCATATCCTGTGGACCGGCGCCGTGCTGGACCCCACGTCTACCGCGCGCAATGCCGTGTTCTACGGCGATAAAGCCATAGACCGTTCCCCCTGCGGTACCGGCACCTCCGCGCGCATGGCGCAGTGGTATGCCAAGGGCCAGCTGCAGCCGGGGGATGCGTTCATCCATGAAAGTATTATCGGTTCCAAGTTCATAGGCCGCATTGCCGAAACGCTGACGGTAGGCGGCCACCCGGCTATCCGCCCCTCAATTGAAGGATGGGCACGGGTATACGGGTATAACACCATCAGCATAGATCCCGAAGATGATCCGTATGCATACGGGTTCCAGGTGATCTGACCTTGCTGCCTTTTTGTATTGTAGCCATTCTAAAGCCAAAACATTATCAACCAGATGAAGTGGTGCCCGTTGCTCATATGCCTGTTTTTGCTGCACCTTTCCACGCGGGCCCAGCACCCGCACGCTGTTTTCCTGCAAACCGCAACATTCACCACCGGCGACGATCCCCGCTGGGCACAACCAGACTTTGATGATGCCGCCTGGAAACAACAGCAAGTGGGTAAGACCTGGCAGGAGCAGGGCTTTGAGGGCTACCATGGTTTTGCATGGTACCGCATTCATATTATCATTCCTTCCAGCCTGCGCCAGCAGGGCTTCTGGAAAGACAGCCTGCGTATTTTCCTGGCACATGTAAATGACGTGGATGCCACTTATCTCAATGGAAAGAAGATAGGGCAGACCGGCGGCTTCCCGGAAGATGCGGGCGGTTATCAAAGCAAGTGGCCCGCGGTACGGGAATACCACCTGGCGCTGAATGATCCCGCTATCCACTGGGATGCGGATAACGTGATTGCCGTGCGCGACTACGATGGTGGCGGCACCGGCGGCATCTTCATGGGCCAGCCTTATATAGACCTGCTGGAAAAAACAGACGGGTTGCAGATCAGCGGTGGCGCGGGTGCCGCGCTTACGCTGGTGAACACCTTCAATACGCCCGTAAGCGGTACCCTTGCATACACCATTACAGACGAGGTACAACATATTACCGTGCGCAGTAAAACAGCTATGGTACAACTGCCGCCTTTCGGACAACGTAGCATCCACATGGAGGTGCCAAACCGCCAGGGCATTGTATGCAGCTACCGGTTCACCGCGGATGGCAGCGGCCTGCAACTGCAACATACACAGGCATTCCCCTACATCCTTACGCCGGCGGCACCGCAGCAGCCGCGGATCAACGGGGCAAAGATCTTTGGTGCCAGGCCGGGTGCGCCGCTACTCTGGCGGGTGGCAGCAACCGGCGCTGCACCATTGCACTACCAGGTGGCCGGCCTGCCGGAAGGCCTGCAGGTGGATGCCATCACTGGTATAATAACGGGAACGGCTATACGCCGTGGTACCTACAAATTGGTGGCCACGGTGCAAAACAGGCTGGGCAAAACCAGCGCCCCGCTTACGCTCCATATAGGCGATACCCTTGCTTACACCCCCACCATGGGCTGGAACAGCTGGAACTGCTGGGGCCTGAGTGTAAGTGACGAAAAAGTGAAAAGCTCTGCCCAGGCCATGCTGGACAAAGGACTGGCAGCCCACGGGTGGACCTACATCAATATAGACGATGGCTGGGAAGCGCCCCAACGTGCGGCGGATAGCAGCATAGTGCCCAACAGTAAATTCCCGGATATGCAAGGCCTGGGACAGTGGCTGCACGAACGGGGGTTGAAATTCGGCATTTACTCCAGCCCCGGTCCCCTTACCTGTGGCGGCTTCCTGGGCTCTTATAAAAATGAGCAAAAGGATGCAGACAGTTACGCTGCCTGGGGCGTGGATTATCTGAAATACGACTGGTGCAGCTACGATGGCATAGCCGGCAATGATACCACCCTGGAAACCTTTATAAAGCCTTACCGCGTAATGCAGCAGGCTTTACGCCACCATCACCGCGACATCATTTACAGCCTTTGCCAGTACGGTATGAAGGAGGTCTGGAAATGGGGCCAGCAGGTGGACGCGCAGTCGTGGCGCACCACGGAAGATATTGAAGATACCTGGGAAAGCCTGCTGCGCATAGGTTTCAGCCAATACAAACTGCACACCTATGCAGGCCCCGGCCACTGGAACGACCCGGATATGATGATCGTAGGCCAGGTGGGCTGGGGAGAACACCTGCATCCATCCCGGCTTACACCGGATGAGCAATATACCCACGTGAGCCTCTGGTGCCTGCAATCCGCCCCCCTGCTCATTGGCTGCGACCTCTCCAAACTGGATGCCTTTACCCTTAACCTGCTTACCAATGATGAGGTGCTGGCACTGGACCAGGACCCGCTGGGCGCTCCTGCAGAACGCGTGCTGGCCACCGCTCAGGAACAGGTATGGGTAAAAAAACTGGCAGATGGCAGCCGTGCCGTAGGCATTTTTAACATGGACACTACGTACCGTGATATTACAATAGACTGGAAGGCCCTGGGACTGGAAGCCTGGGCCCACACCCGCAACGCCTGGACACAGACCAACATCCCAAGACCGGCTCACAGCGTGATACCGCCGCATGGCGTATTGCTGTTGCATTGCAGCCGCTGATCGTTATCTTTTTTAACCCGTGTAATTCAATGGAAACAACAACATCTTTCAAACGGTCACTGGGCCTGCTGGATGCCACCATGATCGTGGCGGGCTCCATGATAGGCAGCGGTATTTTTATTGTGAGCGCGGATATCACGCGCAACGTGGGCGGTGCCGGCTGGCTTACCCTGGTGTGGGTGCTCACCGGCTTACTAACACTTACGGCTGCACTGAGTTATGGAGAACTGAGCAGCATGTTTCCCAAAGCCGGGGGGCAGTATGTTTACCTCAAAGAAGCATTTGGCCCGCTCACGGGCTTCCTGTATGGATGGAGTTTTTTCATGGTGATCCAGACCGGCTCCATCGCCGCGGTGGGCGTAGCTTTCTCCAAGTTTGCCGCTTACCTCTTCCCCGCACTGAGTGATAAGAATATGTTGCTTGACCTGGGTTTCGTTCATTTTTCCGTAGCCCAGCTTACCAGTATTTTGCTGGTGGTGTTGCTCACCTATATTAATTCCCGTGGCGTAAAAGAAGGGAAAGTGATACAGACCGTTTTTACACTGGTAAAGCTGGCCGCCCTGTTTGGCCTCATCGTGTGTGGCCTGGTCAAGGCCATGGGCAACAGCCACTGGAGCGATAACTGGCAAAACGCTTTCCATTTCCAGCAGCTCACTGCACCGGGCAAAGTGGCTTCCTACAGCGGGCTGGCCTTTGCAGGCGCCATTGCCGCCAGCATGGTGGGAAGCCTTTTCAGCAGCGATTCCTGGAATAACGTAACCTTTATTGCCGGCGAGATCAAGCGCCCGGAACGCAATATTGGCCTCAGCCTTTTTTATGGTACCCTCATCGTTACCACCATTTACCTCCTGGCCAATTTTATGTACCTGGCCGTGCTGCCCCTGCAGGAGATTGCCTTTGCAGATAATGACCGGGTAGGCGTGGCCGCGAGCCAGCATATTTTTGGCAGCAGTGGTACAGACATTATCGCGGTGATGCTGATGATCTCTACGTTTGGCTGCAACAATGGCCTCATCCTTTCCGGCGCCCGGGTGTGCTATACGATGGCAAAGGATGGATTGTTCTTTAAAGGGATAGGCCGGCTGAATAAGAATGGCGTACCCGGACGTGCCTTGTGGCTGCAAGGTGTATGGGCCTGCATACTCTGTACCAGCGGGCATTACGGCGAGTTGCTGGAGTACGTGATCTTCGTGGTATTGCTGTTTTACATCCTTACCATCATCGGCATTTTCCGCCTGCGCCGCACACAGCCCCAGCTGGAACGGCCTTACAAAGCCTTTGGTTACCCGGTACTGCCGGCCATTTATATTATCGCGGCCACCTGCATCTGTGTGTTGCTGCTCATCTACCGGCCCATGTTCACCTGGCCAGGACTGGGCCTGGTACTGGCCGGCGTGCCGGTGTACTACCTCACCTGGGGAAAGAAGGCCCGCCAGGTACTGGTGACTGCTTAACGGATTTAAAATTGCAAAAACATGCGTATGAAGATATTTTCCACTCACCTGGCGCTGGCCGCCACACTATGTGCGGCAGGTGCGCAGGCACAGCAGATAAAAGACTATGCCATCCAGCCGGTGGCCTTTACCCACGTGCATTTAACAGATCATTTCTGGGAACCGAAACTGGAAGTGAATGCCAATGTGACCATTCCCTACATCCTGCAGAAGTGCCGGGAGCAGGGCCGCATTGACAACTTCCTGCGCGCAGCGCACAAGATCCCCGGTGATAAAATGACGGAGTACCCGTTTGACGATACAGACCTGTACAAACTGATCGAAGGCGCTTCCTACAGCCTGCAAACCAAGCCTGATCCCAAGCTGGAAAAACAGCTGGATACGCTGATCAGTA
Source organism: Chitinophaga parva (assembly GCF_003071345.1). Classification (NCBI taxonomy): domain Bacteria; kingdom Pseudomonadati; phylum Bacteroidota; class Chitinophagia; order Chitinophagales; family Chitinophagaceae; genus Chitinophaga; species Chitinophaga parva. The sequence continues at coordinate 849,674 of NZ_QCYK01000002.1, forward strand.
TCATTGCGGCGGCACAGGAGCCGGACGGATACCTGTACACTTTCCGCACCGTGCATTCCAGCCACCCACATCCCTGGATAGGCGACAAGCGCTGGGTAAAGGAAGAAGAACTAAGCCACGAGCTGTATAACTCCGGTCACCTGTACGAGGCCGCAGTGGCCCATTACCAGGCCACCGGTAAGAAAAGCCTGCTCAATATTGCCTTGAAAAACGCAGACCTGCTGGTTAAAGATTTTGGCCCTGGCAAAGAGACGGAATACCCTGGTCACCAGATCGTGGAAATAGGATTGGTAAAACTATACCGTGTAACCGGCCGCCAGCAATACCTGGAGCTGGCCAAGTTCTTCCTGGACATCCGCGGCCCCAAAGGCGATGCGTACAACCAGGCAGATAAAAAGATCGTGGACCAGCACGAGGCAGAAGGCCACGCAGTGCGCGCGGCTTACATGTACACCGGCATTGCCGATGTAGCGGCGCTGAAAGGTGACCGTGCATACCTCGGCGCTATTGACGCGATCTGGAATGATGTGGTGAGCAAGAAACTCTACGTTACCGGCGGCATAGGTGCTACCGGCAACGGGGAAGCGTTTGGCCCCGCGTATGACCTGCCCAATATGTCGGCCTATGCGGAAACCTGCGCGGCCATTGGCAATGTGTACTGGAATAACCGTATGTTCCTCCTGCATGGGGATGCGAAATACATTGATGTGCTGGAGCGCACGCTGTACAATGGTCTGCTGAGTGGTATGTCACTCAGCGGCGACCGCTTTTTCTATCCCAACCCGCTGGCCTCCATGGGGCAGCACAGCCGCAGCGCATGGTTTAGCTGTGCATGCTGCATTACCAATATGACACGCTTCCTGCCATCTGTGCCGGGATACGTGTATGCACAGGATGGCGATGATCTTTTTGTGAATCTTTTCATGAGCAACAACGCCAGCATTACACTGAAAGGTGGCACCGTAAAACTGAGCGAGGAAACAGATTATCCCTGGAATGGTAAAGTGAGCATCCGCGTAGACCCCGGCAAGGACGCGGGTTTCAGCCTGCATGTGCGCATCCCGGGATGGGCCAGGGGAGAAGCTGTGCCCAGTGACCTGTACCAGTTTGCAGACAAGAAAGAAGTGCTGATACCCATCACCGTGAATGGACAATCCCTGGATTACACCATGGAAAAAGGCTATGCCGTGATCAAACGCAGCTGGAAGAAAGGAGATAAGGTGGAAGTGGACCTGCCCATGCCGGTACAGAAAGTACTGGCCAATGAAAATGTAAAGGCAGACCAGGGCCGTTTCGCCTTCCAGAAAGGCCCCATCGTGTATTGCCTGGAAGGCCCGGACTATAAAGATTCTACGGTGCAGAACATCCTGGTGGATAAAAATGCCGCAGTGGAAAGTTCTTATGAGCCAGGCCTGCTGAAAGGCGTAACGGTGCTGGCTACAGAAGGCGTAGCTTCCGCCCGCCAGCCTAAGAGTGATGAACTGGTAATGACTAAAGAAACGGTGAAGGCCATTCCCTATTACGCCTGGAACAACCGGGGCGCTACCGAAATGGAAGTGTGGATCCCTTACGAAGCATCTGCTGCCCGCCCCAAACCCGCTGCAACTATCGCTTCCAGGTCAAAGGTGAGTGCATCACTGAACAATAAGCGCATGTTCATGGCCCTGAATGACCAGTACGATCCCCAGGATTCCCAGGACAACAGCGCGCTGTATTTTCATTGGTGGCCCAAGAAGAACAGCAAGGAATGGGTGCAATATGATTTTGACAGCAGCTACACCGTATCCTCGTCCAAAGTATACTGGTTTGACGATGGCCCCTTTGGCGGCTGCCGCGTGCCTGCCAGGTGGCAACTGTTCTACCAGAAAGACGGGCAATGGGTGCCGGTGAAGAACACTACGCCTTACCCTACAGACAAGGATAAGTACGATGTAGTACGGTTTGAGCCTGTGACCACTACGGCGCTGAGAATGGAAGTGCAGCTGCCGGCGGATAATTCATCCGGTATTCATGAATGGATAGTTGAATAACACATGCAAAAGTTTTTATCCATCCTGCTACTGGGGGCCGCATTGGCCCCCAGGGCCATGCTGGCCCAGGAAAAAGCCGTTGTCACGATCCATGCACAGCAAAAAGGCGCTCCCGTATCGCCGGTGCTGCATGGGATCTTCTTTGAAGAGATCAGCCATGCCGGTGAGGGCGGGCTCTATGCGGAGCTGATCCAGAACCGGGGTTTTGAAGAAGCGAACCTGCCCCAGGGTACCCACCTGGAAGATGGGTTCATTGTACCGGAGCGCACGCCGCATTTTATGCTGAAGCCAGGCGAAGCAAGCGACTGGAAAATGGAATGGCCCCTGCACAGCCAGTGGCCCGCGTGGAGCAGTGAGGGTAACATCTCCCTGGCGCTCACCACGCAACAGCCACTTAACAGCGCTACCCCGCATTCCCTGGAAATAAAAGCCACGGGCGCTGGAAGCCTTGCCAATGAAGGATTCTGGGGCATCAACGCTGTAGCGGGCCATGCGTACAACCTGAAGTTTTATGTGCGCAATGGCAGTTACAAGGGCCCTTTCACGGTATCCCTGCAAAGTGCGGATGGCACGGTGCTGGCCAGCCGGGAAATGAACATTGCCGGTAAGCACACCTGGCAAAAATATACCACTACGCTTACGCCCGTACGGAATGATCCGGCGGCAAAGTTTGTGATCAGTTTTGGGGGCAAGGGCACTCTTTGGCTGGATTTTGTAAGCCTGTTCCCGGAAAACACCTTCAAACACCGGCCCAACGGGTTGCGCGCAGACCTGGCCCAATACCTGGCAGACCTGAAGCCTGCCTTCATCCGCTGGCCGGGCGGTTGCTATGTGGAAGGTATCAACATCCAGAGTGCGCCAGACTGGAAACGCACCCTGGGCCCCGTGGAGCAGCGCCCCGGTACGTATAGCCCCTGGGGTTATTGGTCGTCCGACGGGTTTGGGTATCATGAATACCTGCAGTACTGTGAAGACATTGGCGCGGCGGCGTTATATGTGTTGAATGTAGGTGTATCCTGCGAATACCGCAGCGGCACCTACCTGCCGGACGATAGCTTGCAGGCTACCATACAAAACGCCCTGGATGCCATTGAATATGCCATAGGGCCCGTAACCAGTAAGTGGGGCGCCAAACGCGCCGCTGCCGGGCATCCGGCGCCTTTCCCACTTAAATATGTGGAGATCGGCAATGAACAGCATGGGCCGCGCTATGCAAAACGCTACAACGTGTTTTACCACGCCATCCACGCGCACTATCCGCAGCTTCACCTCATTGCCAGCATGGGCATAGGCGATGTGAACCGGCATACACTGGACAGCATGCAGCATACTGATATCGTGGATGAACATGCTTACAAAGGCGCTTTCTGGAGCCTGAACCACTATGATCATTTTGATAAATACAAGCGGGGCAACTGGGATATGTATGTGGGGGAATACGCCACCAATGCCGGTGTAGGTGCCGGCAACATGGCTGCTACGCTGAGTGATGCGGTATACATGATGAGCATGGAAAAGAACAGTGACCTGGTGAAGATGTGCAGCTACGCGCCCCTGCTGGTGAATGTGCATGACGTGGACTGGCCGGTGAACCTTATTAATTTTGACGCCGCCCACAGTTTTGCGCGTATTTCTTATTATGCTATCCAGCTGTTCAATGAAAATAAACCCACTGTAAACCTGGCCACCCAGGTACAGCGCCTGGCACCGGAGCAGCCACTGCCGGCCTTCTCCGGCGGCATAGGCCTGGGCACCTGGGACACCGAAAGTGAATACAAGGACATCACGGTAACGCAAAACGGGCAGGTGGTGTATCAAAGCAATTTTGCGCAAGGCGCCGGTCCCTGGGAGCCTGTGCGCGGCACCTGGAAGCTGGAAGACAGCGCATTTTCGCAAACCGCCCAGGGTGCCCAGCAATTTGCCTGGTTGAAGGGGCGCAGTTTTGATACCTACACGCTTACACTGAAAGCGCGCAAAAAGGAGGGTACCAATGCATTTATTATTCCCTTTGCCGTGCAGGACAGCAATACGTATTTACGCGCGCACATCGGTGCATATGTAAATGCCACCAGTGTGTTTGAAAGCGTAACACATGGGTATGATGTAAGCAGTGTAACAGATCACAAACCTTTACCGGCGCCTGTTGAAAAAGGGCGCTGGTATAACATACGCCTGGAAGTAAAAGCGGATGAGGTGGATTGCTACCTGGATGATCAATTGCTCATGACCTACCGGGAGCCGCCTAAAGTTTTCGTGATCTCCGGAGCCGATGCACAAAGCGGTGATATCATTATCAAGGCGGTAAATGCAGGTGCTGCACCCTGTAGGACCAACTTTAAGACACCCGGCGTGGAAGTGTTGCCCACGGCCACTTTGATCAGTTTGCATACACCATCAGATACGGTGGAGAATTCCTTTGCACATCCCACTGCATATACACCACAACATTCCCAGATCCAGCATGCATCAGCAGACTTCAACCTGGAGCTGGCGCCTTATTCTATAAACGTGCTGCGCCTGCACCGCGCAGCTGGCAAATAAGTGTTTTTTCTATGTCATCCCTGGATGTATGTCTATGCATAAAGGTTTAATTGACACTTAAAAAGGTCTATTTGACACTTATTTTAAGATGAAGGGATAAAATCCGTTAATAAATGCGTAAAATCTGCGAAGCCGGCGGATAGGGATTGTGCTACTTTTAATTCAACAAGCGGTAACTGCGGGCGCACTCATGCATCGCGGTTATAATCAGGGATCAGTAATCAACCAATGAATAAGCGTTGCGCCGGAAATGCCCGTGTAGTGGTATTCCTGGCGCGGGCAACGCTCACCGGTCGCATGTCCACGTTATCATTTTAAGGTATGCCAATCAGTACACCAATACAAGATATGTTCCTGCTTACGCGGGGAAGAAGTTGTGTAGTCTCACAACGTTAAAATACGTATAACCGGTTCTCCGGTCCAGGTATTGTCCTGTAATTAATTAGCGGTAAAAAATATTATGAAAATGGTCGCACCAAACAAGTACACCCTTTACCAGGGGCCTGTGCGCAGGCTGCTGCAGCGTGCCGTATTGCTCGGCTGCTTTTCAGCAGGACTGGGAACAGCCTATGCGCAACAACCTGCCACTACGGTGGTGGGTAAGGTCGTTGATAACAACGGCAACACCGTGGATGGCGCAGTGATCAGCACGGCCCGTGGAGAACATTCCGCCATGAGTAATGGCGCAGGCATCTTCAATATTAAAGTGGGTGCAGGTACACCCCTGCGGGTAATGGCTATGGGTTTTGAATCCCGGCTGGTAAATGCTACAAAGCCTGGAGATACGCTGGTAGTGCAGCTTTCCACGGCATCCACCGGTTTGAATGAAGTGGTGGTAACGGCCCTGGGCGTTAAACGTGAGAAACGCAATCTTACCTTCAGCTCACAGGAAGTGAAAGGGGAGGAGCTGTTGAAAGCGAAGGAACCGAATGTGATCAATGCATTGGCCGGTAAAGTATCCGGTGTGCAGATCACCAGTTCTTCCGGAACGCCGGGTGCATCTTCCCGCATCGTGATACGCGGCAACATGTCGGTGACAGGCGATAACCAGGCGCTTTTCGTAGTGGATGGTGTACCTATCGATAACTCTGAGACCAGCACCGTAAGTGGTGGTGCCGCCGGTGCCGGTAGCAGCCGCGTAGTGGACATCGACCCTAACACCATTGAAAGCATCAACGTACTGAAAGGTGCCGCTGCCACGGCCTTGTATGGATCTTCCGGCGCCAAAGGCGTGGTGATGATCACCACGAAGGCCGGCAGTCTTGAAAAGCGTCCCACGGTCACGGTCTCATCTGATTATTCTATTGATAAAGGATTGTTCCCTGAGCGCCAGACCAGCTGGGCACAGGGCAGCCAGGGCAAGTTCCTGAACGGGGAAGCGGCAGACCAGAAGACCAGTACTTCCTGGGGCCCGCGCATGGACACGCTTACCATTAACGGGAAGCCTGCCCCGCGCTATAACCCGTACGACTTTTTCCGTACCGGCCATACCAATAACAACGCGGTGAGCGTAGGCGGAGGCACGGGCAGCTCCAGTTATTTCTTTTCCTACTCTTACCTGGATCAAACCGGCATTGTACCAAAGAATGAACTGAAGCGCAACTCCCTGTTCGCAAAGTTCAGCAACAAAATAGGCAGTAAGATCAATACCACTTTGCAGGTGGCTTATAGCAATACTAACCAGAACCGCCTGCCGGAAGGTCAGAGCAATGGCCCCCTGTTCGTAGTGCTGGTGCAGCCGGTGTCCTGGAACCCTTATCCTTACCTGAACCCCGATGGCAGCCAGCGCCTGTACCGCAACTCGCGCAACGCGCCGCTGTGGGCTGTAGAGAATGAGAATAATAATTCCGTGGTGAACCGCTTTATCCCGGTGTTCACCGCAAATTATATGGCAACGCCCTGGCTCACGGTAACGGAAAGAGCGGGCGCGGATATGTACACCGAGCAGGATAAATACCTGGAAGCACCCAGTGCTGCCATCAGCCTGCCGGGTAAGATCATAGACCAGGTAAACGTTTACCGCCAGTTTAACCATGACCTGATCGTGGATGGCCACAAACAATTTGGTAAGCTGGATGTGGACCTGCTGCTGGGTAACAACGTACTGACCAACTACACGCAGTACCACAACATCACCGGCGTGGGCGTGAATGTGAAGGATTTTGAGAACGTTTCTGCCACCGGCACCATCACCGCTACGGAAGCGCATTACCAGACCCGTAAGGTGGGCTTCTATGCGCAGGCAAACCTTGACTATGATAAGTTCCTGGTACTGTCGCTCACGGGCCGTTATGACGGCAGCTCCGTGCTGGCCTCGGATAAGGCCTTCTATCCTTACGGCTCTGCCGCCGCGGGCTTTATCTTCTCCAAATTCTTCTCACAGGAAGTAAGCCGGGTGATGAACTTTGGCAAGGTGCGTTTCTCTTACGCATCTGTGGGTAACGATGGTGTGGGCGCCTACTCCCTGCTCACACCTTATACACTGGCTTACCGCAACGGTTATGCTTACCCCTACCAGGGCCAGGGCGGCTTCCTTATCAGCAGCACCCTGGGCAATGAGCACCTGCAAAACGAACGCATGAACGAAGCAGAAGCGGGCCTGGAAATGAAATTTTTCAACGGCCGCATTGGCTTCGAGGGATCTTACTTTGACCGTAAATCAAAGAATGGTCTCATACCCGGTGTTTCCATCTCCAATGCCACCGGCTACAGCGGCACTACCGTGAACAGTGCGCGTATTGAGAACAAAGGCATAGAGCTGCTGCTGGATGTGAACCCAGTGCGTACAAAAGATTTCTCCTGGGATTTTACGTTTAATTTTTCCCACATCCGCAACAAAGTGCTGGAGCTGTATGGCGATACCAAGCAACTGGGCCGCGTGATCGTAGGGCAGCCTTATAACATCTTCTACGGCGCCCGCTACTCCCGCAATGCGAAAGGCCAGCTGCTGATAGATGATAACGGTATGCCGGTAGTAGACCCTGACCAGGGTATTGTGGGCAACGCTAACCCTGACTGGCTGGCGGGCCTGAACAACAACTTCCGTTACAAGCAACTGAGCCTGGGTTTCTTCTTTGACTACAAAAAAGGCGGCGATGTACAGAACGATGTAGAGTCGCTGGGCATGTTCTATGGCACGGCCAAAGTAACGGAGAACCGTGATCCCCTGGTAGTGAAAGGCGTGAATGCCACCACCGGCGAAGTGAACAAGGTTGCCGTGAATGCACAGGCCTACTACCAGAGCCGCCAGTATGAATCGTCCATCCAGGATGGCACCTACCTGAAACTGCGTACGGTAACGCTCTCCTACGACCTGAAGACCAAAGTGCTGCCGCATACCTTCTTCAAATCTGCCGTGGTATCTGTAACCGGCCGTAACCTGTGGATCTACAGCCCACACTTTACCGGGGCTGATCCGGAGGCATCTTCTTATGGCGCTGCCAATGGGAACGTGGGCATATACTCCTTCGGCACGCCCACTACCCGTTCCGTTAATTTCTCTGTGAAACTTGGCTTCTAAAAATGAAAGACATGAAAAGATATATGTTCACATTCCTGGCTACTGCACTGCTTTGTGGCGGTTGCAAAAAGTTCCTGGATGTTAATAAGGATCCGAACAACCCGATCGATGTGAACGAGGCGCTCATCCTGGCACCGGTAGAGCAATCGATCTCTGATAACCTGTACGGTGGCATGGGAGGCAACGGCGCCTGGGCTATCCAGGAATACGTGCAAACCATTGCGCCTAACCAGCTGAACCCCGGTGTATGGAACTACCAGTTGTACAACGTGGATATGGATGGCGACTTTTACTACACCTACGTCGTGTGCCTGAATAACCTGAAGAAGCTGACGGACAAAGCCGCCACGGATGGCAATACCAATTATTCCGGCATTGCCAAGATCCTCACCGCTTACACCCTGGGCCTGGCCACCGACCAGTGGGGCGATATTCCCTACTCCAAAGGCCTGGCCGGCATCAGCAACCTGACACCGGCTTACGATGCGCAGGAAGATATTTACAAGACCATGCAATCCCTGCTGGATGAGGGTATTGCGGATATTGGCAAAGGCTACGCACAAAAACCTGCCGGCGATGATTATTTTTATGGAGGTGATATGGGTAAGTGGACCCGCCTGGCTTACACGCTGAAAGCCCGTTACTACCTGCACCTGGTAAAAGCACCTGGCTACAATGCCGCCACCCAGGCAGATGCCGCGCTGGCCGTGCTGGATAAAGGCATGAGCAGCGATGATGATGACATGAAGTTTCCCTACGCGGGGGCGGCTGGTTCTGAGAACTGCTGGTACCTCAACTTTGGTGCGGTAAGCACGTTTGTGCTCAACTCCACCCTCGTGGATTCCCTGAAAGCCAGGAACGACCCCCGCTTGCCGTTCATGGCCAAGAAGGCCGTTTCCACCGGGCTTTATACCGGCCGCAAAATTGGCACCCCGCTTGGCGACCTGAATGCGTATTCTTATCCGTCTGATTTCTACGCAGGCGTAGGTGCCAATAACTACATCGTACCGTATATTGAATCCATTTTCCTGAAGGCAGAAGCTACTTTCCGCAAGAGTGGCGCGGCCGCGGCTCAGCCGGTGTATCAGCAGGCCATTACACAGCACATGCTGAAGCTGGGAGTGTCACAGGCTAATATTAATGCTTACCTGGGCACGCGTGGTACGCTTACCGCTGCCAATGGACTGCAACGCATCATGGAAGAAAAAGCGGTGGGTAATTTCCTGAGCCCTGAAACCTGGACAGACTGGCGCCGCACCGGCTTCCCGGCACTGACCAAGGTGGATGGTGCTTTGTCTGAAATACCCCGCCGCCTGTTGTATCCCGAATCTGAGATCATCAACAATAAACAGCCGCAGCAAACGGCGAAGCTGACGGACCGGCTGTGGTGGGATGGGCAATAAAATTGTACAACGTGCCTGGCCGGGTATCACCAAAATGATTTCATGAACGTGGAATTTTAGCTAAAAGAGAACAAGTGCAAAAAGAGGCTGCATCTATCGTGATGCGGCCTCTTTCTGTTTTAGGGATGCGTGGGCATTTGGTTGCCTGCGCCAGGGGGGAGCGGGCTGCCCATGCGTATGATCTGCTGCAACAAAAGAGCCCCCGTGTGAACGCGGGGGCTGATCGCTAAGCGGTTTGAGTAATCAGTAACCAGGTCCATGCATTTACTGGGTTACTACCAGTTTTTGCGTATAGGCGTGCTTGTTATCGCTGCCGTTAATGAGGTAAATACCAGGCTTCAGTTTAAGGTTGCTGATGCTGAAGCTCTTGCTGGCGCCGCCTTTCCACGGCTGGCGGTAAATGCCTTTCCCGCTCATGTCGTAGATACGGATGGTAATGCCGCCGGGGGCGTTTTCATCCAGGCCCTTGAGGGCAATGGTAAAGGTGCCGCTGGCGGGGTTGGGATAGACCTGCAGGCCTTCAACGGCCTTTTCTGTCACTACATCTTCCGCGAAGAGTGAAGTGGTACACGTGGGGGTGGTGATCCAGGCCATCTGGGAAGCAGTGAAGTTGGAGTAACTGCTATTGATGTCCGTGTTAGAGGCATCGGAAGCGCCTTTACCATCACAGTCGGTGCGGCCATTGTTGGGGTGGGGCACCTGGAGATAAGTGCCCACGGTGCTGCAGCTTACTATTTCCGCATCGCCGCCCACGGTGAGGTTATTGCCAAAAGTAACGCCCCATTCCATGCAGTTGCCTTTGTAATTGCCATTGCCGGTGATGGTGCAAAGATTAAGGATGGCATTTTCAGCGATCGTTTCACTGCCGCTGTAAGTGCCGCCCCACACATTGGCATTGTCCTTTATCACCACGGTGTTTTGTACGGTGGCATTTTCTACCCAGGCATTGCCATCAATGCGGGCCGTGCCGGATATGTTGGAAGTGCCCAGCACCAGGGCTTTAGGGCCTACATAGGCGGTAGCGGCCACGGTGGCGGTATTGGCCACCCATCCACCACCGTTGGAATGCGCGTGCCCGTTTACCCGGTACTCACTGCGGTAGGTGGATTGAAAGCCTTCCGGGAGGGCATTGGCAATACGCACTTCATACGGGAAGCGGCGCACCTTGGGATAACCCGGCTCCCAGGGATAGCTGGTGTGTGTGGTGGGCGCACCGGCCACCACGAAGTAGATCCTGCTTTCCGTACTGTTCATCGTAAAGCTTACTTCACCCGTGCTGGCGGAGTAAGTGGGGCTGTAGCGGCTGATGGTGCCATCGGCTTTCTCTGTAACAAAGCCATAGCGCCAGCCGGCATAGCTATTCACCTCCGTGTGGCCCCGGAACTTGATGGTCACCGTTTTGCTGCTGCAGGTGGGGTAGAGAGGGATCACGTTGTAACCATAATCCTGGGGTGCGGAATAATCGGGCACCGCGTAGTGGCCTGTGGCAGAATCAATGCGGCTCAGTAATGTATACTGGCGCCAGAGATAATGCGGCTCCTGCGCCTTCAGGCGGTCGCGCTCCGCGCGGATGATGGCGCCAACGTTATTGACCGTATAATCTTCCGTAACCTCGTGCGCGGCGTAGGTGTACACAAAATCATTGAGCTGGCTTTGGTTCCAGCCTTTGAGGCGCCGGTAGGTTTCCAGGGGATGCTCACCCGCGGTAGAAAGTTTCCAGAGATTATTGATCATCCCGATGCTGTCCTGCTGCTGTATTAAGAACAGCAACTTAAACGTGTCGTAGTGATGACGGGTGCTGCTCCAGTGAAAGGCGCTGGTGCCCAGCCAGCGGGGCAGGTCGTCACTGGCAAAGCGGGGGTACATCTGTGTGCGCATGTAGTTGGCGTGGCATTCCCAGAAGAAGCCTGTAGCGTCGGTGTTGAAGCCGCCGCCCGTGGTATTTTCCTGTATGCTGATCATGCCTTGCAGGCTGTGGGTAAGCTCATGGCTGATCACGCCGCCATCGCGGGTAGCGTTAGGGTGCACCCACATGGCGCCGATGGTATTATCGTACGCGCCGCCAAAGGCCCAGCCAGAGGGCCCTCCCGTGCCCCAGGTGTCGTTCATGATAATGATGATCTTGTACTTGCCCAGGTTCTTGGTGGGGGCATCGGAGCAGAATTTGATGTCTGCAATGTACCTGGTATAGATCTTTTCCAGGGTGTCGCAAATGGCCTGGGGATTGAAGGCCAGGTTAGGGTCTGCATACGTGGCGGGATTAGTGCCTACCACGTTGCCCCAGAATACTACGAAATTGGCCGACTGGTAAGAGCGGGCATACGACCAGGTGGACAGGTACGGGTCTGTGCTGAACTCCGTGGGGATAAAGACGGTCTTGGCCGCCTGTGCCGCCATACCGGTAAGCAGCAGGATGCAGCTTAGTAGTATTTTTTTCATACGTTGCTGGTTTTAATGATGACATGAAATGCTCACCCACGCTGCGTTTGCGCAGGTGACGGGTTTGGTTGAGGTAAATATGTAGCGATTAAAATGGAAATGGTTGCGTATACAGCACGGAGCCAACAGAACAACATGAAGTTATCCAGGAAGCAGCAATTTTGCTATCTGGATTTTAACCGGTCTTTGCCTGATTTTACCTGCTGTGGTGCTCCTGCATGCGGGAAGGATTTCCGGGGCGAATGCCGTACTTTTGTGGGGTGGCCAACAACAATTTTATCCGACTCTCTGCACTGGCGCAGGCCGTGGAATCTGTGATACGGGGCGCTTTTGGTGCCGCCTCCTTCTGGGTGATCGCAGATGTGACCAGCCATACTTTTAAGGCCGCTTCCAACTATCATTATTTTGAGCTGGTAGAAAAAGAAGACGGTTCCCACCACGTTGTTACCAAGTTTGCCGCCCGGGCCTGGGGCGCCGGCAGCCGCGCCATTGAAACGTTTGAGGCGGCCACAGGGCAGCGGTTTACCAACAATATCCACGTGCTGGTAAATGTGTCTGTAGAATACCATCCGCAATTTGGCCTGCAGCTGCAGGTCAATGACATTGAAGCCTCCTACACCCTGGGCCTCCTTGAAAAGCAGCGCCAGCAAACCCTGGCCAGGCTGCTGGCAGAAAATGAAGACATCCGTAAAGTGGGCGACACCTACCACACGCCCAACAAAAGCCGGCCCCTGCCGCCCGTGCTGCAAAAGCTGGCGGTGATCTCTTCCAAGGCATCTGCCGGTCTTAATGATTTTAAACATACACTGGACAATAATCCCTGGGGCTACCGCTTTGCCCTGGATGAATATTACACGGAGGTACAGGGTGAGGCCAACGCACTTGCCCTGCGCAATACGCTGATCCACATTTACCGGTCCGGCATTGCTTACGATGCCATTGCCATCATTCGTGGCGGGGGCGCACAAACAGATTTCCTGTTGTTTGACAACTACCTGGTAGGACAGGCCATTGCCCGCTTTCCCATCCCCATCATCACGGGCATCGGGCACCAGCACAATACCAGCATTGCAGACCTGATGGCCCACACGCAAACCAAAACACCCACGGAAGCCGCCGCTTTTATGATCGCGCACAACCGCGCCTTTGAAACGCAGCTACTTTCCCTGCAACAAAATATCCTCATCAAAACGCAACAACTGTTTGCCGCACAGCAGCAGTCGCTTTTTACCCTGCAGCACAAGCTGCTGCGTGATAGCAAGAACTTCCTGCACCAGCAGCAAAGTGCCCTGCAGCAATACCGCGACCTAACGGTAACGAATATACGTGAATTGCTCTTCCACCGCCGGTCCGCCATCCTGGGCATGGGCGCCCGCCTGGCGGCCCGGCCGGCCCTGGTGCTGGCCCAACGGTCACTGGCATTAAATAGTATCCGCAATAATTTATCCTACTGGAGTACGGGCTACCTCCGGCACCGCAAGTCGGAACTGGCGCATTTTGAATCCGTAGTACAACTGGTATCGCCGGAAGCCATCCTGCGCAGGGGCTTTGCCATGCTGCAATATAACGGCCGCGTAGTAGCGACTGCGGATCAGCTGCAACCGGGAGACACCATCCAGGTAGTACTGGCCAGCGCCCGCCTGGATGCTACTATCATGAACAAAACAACCGTAACAAAAAAAGAAGCGTAAACATGGAACCATCCTTAACATACGAAGCCGCCTACGCAGAACTGCAAGCCATCGCCGCAGAAATTGAAGACGAAACCGTGTCAGTAGACGTACTGGCGGAGAAAGTAAAACGTGCGTCGGAACTGATCGCCTTCTGCCAGGGAAAGCTGCGCGCCACAGAGGTGGAAGTGAATAAGATCATCTCGCAGATGGGTGCGCGGGATTAACACCGGGATTTACAAAAAGGAAAAAAGGAAGATCTCATAACAAAAATGAAGGCCCTGAGAATTGCTCAAACGAAAAAGGTACCCAAACAAAAAGGAGCTGTCTCCTATGTTTGAGGCAGCCCCTTCCCGTTGAAAGGTATTTTACTAAAACTAGTACACTATTTCCCCATATTTCTGGTTAAAGAAATCCGCATACGCCTGAGCAATTTCCTGGCGGCTGTTCATCACGAACGGGCCTTCTGCAAAGATGGGCTCTTCGTAGCGCTCACCCCCGAAGAGCAGGATGTCTGCCACTTCCGTGCCGCGGTTTTCCAGGGTGATCTCCGTGCCTTCATCGTTGAAGGAAATGAGCTCACTGTTGTTGAAGGCTTCGCCATTGATCAGCACTTCCCGGGTGGGCACAAAGGCGGCAGATTCCCAGCCGGCCTTGATGGCAATGGTAGTGCTGGCGCCGGGTTGCAGTTTTACATGGTAGTTAAACTGGCCGCTGTACATCTCGATAGGAGAGGATTTGCCTTCATACTCGCCGATGAGCACCCGCAGGCTGCCTGCAAGGCCCGGCAAGTCCACTTCCGGTACTTCATCCGGCTGCAGGCCGCGGTAGGCGGGCGTTTCTTTTTTATTAGCAGCGGGCAGGTTGATCCAGAACTGGAGGCTGTGCAGAGTGCCGCCGGTTTCCTGCAGGTGGGCGCTCACCTGTTCATCGTGCACAATCCCGTTACCGGCTTTCATCCACTGGGCGCCGCCTGCAGCTACAACGTCGTGATGGCCGCGGCTGTCGTAGTGTTCCAGTTCCCCGCTGAAAACATAGCTGAAAGTAGCAATGCCACGGTGGGGGTGGGCAAAGTCGCCGTTAGGCTTTTTAGCCGTGCCGGGCTTTTGCGTATAAGGATACAAGCGATCCAGGAACACGAACGGGCCTACACCGTCCACATAGTGGTTGGGAATAAGGCGGTTTACCAGGAATTTACCTACACTGGCCTGGATACCGCTGTTGCTGCTGGCAATATTTTTTCTCATGTGCATGTTCTCCTTTTTTGTAATGCAAAGATGCACCGGAAACCACCCACGTTCCAATGACGCAGCACAAGAAAAAGTCTTGATCCAGGTCAATTTTTGTTGCGGATGCGGCTGAGGGTTTCTGGAGAAATGCCCAGGTAGGAGGCGATCATGCGGAGGGGGAAGCGCTGGAAAGCAGTGGGGCACTGCTGGAGGAACTCCTGGTAGCGCTGCTCTGCCGTGTAAGTAAGGGTGGCGTGCAGGCGGCGCTGGGTGGCAATGGCATTGCGCAGGTCCATGGTTCGCTGCATTTTTCCAATGGCGGGCACGCTGTCCATCAGCAATTGCAGGTGGGCGTTGGTGAGCAGGAGCACTTCTGCATCTTCCACCGCATCAATATTAAAGCGGGAGGGTGTAAGCATGTAAAAGCTTTCCCGGTCTTCTATCCACCAGTTCTCCACGGCCAGGGCTACAATGTGCTCGTTGCCTTTTTCATCCACGCTGTACATGCGCAGGGCGCCTTTGAGCACAAATGCCAGGTAGCGGCATACTTCACCTTCCTGCAGCAGGTATTGGCGCCGCCGCAGTTTCTTGAACTGGAAGGCCTGCTGCACCTGGCCAAATGTGGCATCGTCCAGCGTGGTTTGGGCGTAGTCATTGATATATTGGCGAAGTGCTTCGTACATAGGGCGTGAAGGTAATAAAAAAGCGGCCATCCGCAGGTGGATGGCCGCCGTAAAGGGAGTGGCGCAATAGGTTTACCGGGCGCTCCGGCTGTTATCCGCCGGGGTAGCGTCCATGAAAATGCCGTTATCCAGTTTTACGCTTTGGGCATTGGCGGCAGGTACTGTGATCGTGGCCTGCTTACCGTTCGCCTTCCATACAGCCGGCGTCTGGTGGTACTTTTTCGTGCTCCCGTCTGCGTTAGTAACCACTACGTCAAACGGGATGGGGAAGCCGCCTACATTGTTGATGGTGATGCGGGTATCCCGGTTGCCGGTCTTCACATTCCCGATGGCCAGGTCAATGTAGTGATAGCTGAAGAACCAGGCGTTCCAGAACCAGTTGAGATCCTGGCCCGTGGCATCATTGAAGCTGTAGAAGAAGTCCCAGGGAATGGGGTGCTTGCCGTGCCAGCGGTCCATGTACGTGTGCAGGCCTTTGCGGAACAGGTCATCGCCCAGCAGGTCCTTTAAGGAAAGATAGGCCATGGAAGGCTTGCCATACGCATTGCTGCCGTAGCCCATGCCGCTTACCTGGTTAGACATGGAGATGATGGGCATGTCTTCTTCCGTGGATTTATCATTGATGTAGCGGTTCACGCGGAAGGCCCGGTAAAAGTTGTCCGCCTTTGCCTGGTCTGTTTCCGCAATGCCAATGAGGTATTCAAAAGTGGTGGCCCAGCCCTCATCCATGAAAGCATAACGGGTTTCATTGATGCCCATGTAGAAAGGGAACCAGGTGTGGGCCATTTCATGGTCCTGCACCAGTTCCGCGAAGCGGGCGTTATCCACGTGGCTGTCATTGCACATCATCGGGTATTCCATATCGGCAAAGCCCTGAAAGGCGGTCATCTTCGGGAAAGGATATGCCACGCCCGGCCAGTGGTGGGAAAACCACGTGAGGGCGTATTGGCCGTTGGCTACTGATCTTGTAAAGTCTTCCGATGCAGGGTTATAAGCCGCCTGCATACTGGCACGGCGCATAGTGCTGCTGTCTACCACAGCGCTGGAAGCATCCCACAGGTATTCGTTGCTGATGCCCATCGCTACATCCGTAATATGCTCCGCCGTCCATATCCAGGTGTTCTGGCTGTTGGGCGCCGTGACGGTCTTATCTGCCAGGTCTTTTGCGGAGGCAATGTGCAGCACATCATTGGTAATGAACGACTGGCGCAAACGCTCCGCAGTGGCGGGTTGCAGCACCTCGTTCATATTCTGCAGCGTACCGGTGCCCCACACAATAAAGTCTTTAGGTACGGTAACGGCTACACGGTAGTCATTAAAGTCGTTATAGAACTCGGTACGGTCCGTATGTTCTACCACGTCCCAGCCATTGTAATCATCATACACGGCCACGCGTGGGTAGAAATACGCGAGGTACTGGGTATGCTCCGCGATCATGCCTTCGCGCCCGCTTTCCTTGGAGAGTTCCTGGCGCCAGGAGAAATACAGGTTCACAGAATCGCCGGGCAGCAGGGCCTGGGGCAGGCGCAATTGGGACACGGTGCCCACGTTGTTATTGAACTCCACGGGCTGGCCGTTCACCTTTGCAGTGTCTACCTGCATGCCGCTGGAGAGGAAATCTGCGCTCACGTAGTTGGCGCGGGAGGCCTGCGGCTTATGGATATTATCGATGAGGCGGATGGCCAGCCATTTCAGCGTGTCCTTGCTGTTGTTGCGGTACATGATGGTTTCCCGGCCGTTGATCATCTGGCTGGGCGGGGCCGAAGTGATCTGGATATCGTAGCGGCCATGGTTTTGCCAATAATGCGCACCAGGCTTTCCATCCAGGGAGCGGGTGCCTTTATCGTAGGCTTGTTTGATGTTGCGCGGCATATACAGGGATTGCGCATGTACGGAGCCCAGGCCCAGTAGCAGTGCGGCCCCACAGCAGATTTGTCTGATCATAGCAGGTATAAACAAAGTGAAGGACCAAGCTAGTGAATTTTATCGCTTTGTCAAAAGTTAAAACACTATATTAGCGGCATACTATTCCATCTAAACCATTGACATGACCGGCATGGCCGCATGTGCCTAAATTATTTTATCCCGATGAATGCATACCCGGAGCTTCCTGTGCTCGAATATGAACAGACTTCCGTACCCATGGAAGACGTGATCTCTTACCTGGCCGGGCAGGACGCACCCCGCGAAATCAAACGTTCCGTGTATATCATTTTCAGGAATGAAAGTGCAAACGGCACCAGGGGCATTAATAACAATTATGCCGGTGCCCAGGCGGATGGCGCCCGCTGGTCTTCTATTTTTGATGACATGCTGGCCGGGGTGGTGGAGAAGGAAGAAGCAAAGACAGGGAAGGTGCGCCTGTTCCTGGCTTTTTATAGCTGGGAAAACAGCGTGGACTTTTTGTTGAACCGGGTGTCGTCCCGCGGTATCTTCATTGGCGGGTATGCACGCCTCATTGCCAAGATGGAAGTGGATACACCAGACCACCTGGTGACGGCTTATTTCCGGGATTGGGTGATGGGAGATGCCACCTACAAGGTGAGTGCGGAAGAGAAAGCCAATTTTCTGTCCATGTATAAGCAGGCTACGGAATTATTTAAATAGGGGAGCAGGCCTCCCTTTGAAGAAGGCGGGAAATGACCTCCCCGCGTTGCTACGCCAGGTAAGCATCAAACCCCAATACTGCCGGGCCCAGGCATAAATTCCGCTCTTCGGGTAATATTTCCACACTTACGGACACATCCACATCTGCCGGCACAAAGTAGCCTACCAGGGTGCGGATTATTTTATCGGCACGGGTGCCATCGTAAAAGGTAAGGGCCCTGGCCGCGGGGAGGGGGCCTATGCGGATGTGCACCATGTCATCGCCCTCGTTGAAGGTGGGGCTGGTCACCAGGTCTACCCCCAGGCCGGCTTCCCCCAGGATACTGGCGCCATCTGCCAGGGTGGCCTGTGGTGCGGGGACCAGGGCAATATGCACCGGTACCTGCAGCAGCAGGGTGGCCAGGTTTTGCAGGCGCTCCAGGTCTCCCTTGGTCTGGTGCAGGAAGGGGATCATGTGCAGGAAAATATTGGCCTGCTGGGCATCCAGCAGCTCAAAGATCTCCCACCCGGGGCGGAAGATCTCCACCAGGTCGTTATAGATGTTTTTCTTATCAATTTTATTCTCGTGCAGTTCAATGAGAATGCGGAACTGGTTGATCTCCGCTTCCAGGGGCAGGAAAAACAGGCGGGCAGATTTTTCCTGTTCTTTATGGATGCGGATCTGGTCTATGATCTCTTCCGTACTGCGGGTAGAGGCATAGGGCACGGAGGGATGGAAGAGCCCCTCCGGCAACATGTCGTACAGGCCTTCCCGGCTGCTTTTTATACATACAAAATCTTTATATCCCGATACCGGTGCATACCAGTCGATAGATAGGATGTCTTTCGAAAAGTTGCGCTGCCCGCCGCCCACCGGCCATATGAAAAGATCGTTAAGATCCACGGCGCCGGCCTCTATCAGCTCCGCCGCCAGCACGGCCGGCTTGTAATCGGTATTAAAATTGTTTATATTAAAGGAGCGGATATCGTCCATAAATTAATAATTCACTTATTTTTGTTGTCTTGAAAAACGACAGCTGAAACTGGTTAATTGTTAGTAACACCCACAAAAATCAAACCCTACCAGGCGATGCTTCCAAAAATAAACTTATTTTTCTCTTTATAAACGTCAGTTACAATTACGGAACCGAATAACGATGGATGTTAAGCCGATTTTTACCAGTTACATTCTTTTTCCCCTTCTCACTATGATCATGGGGGCCGTGATGGTGGTCCTCAATAAGAAAAACAAATTAATGAGCAGCCGTCGCCTGGTGGTGACGGTACTCCTAACCAGCTTGGTGCTGGCGGTGCCGGGTTTCGGCGGTGCACTGGGACTGCAGTTTATGCCATGGGGCTACCTGGGCGCGCAGGTTATTTATTTATTGCTGGGCATTCTGGCGGTGTGGCTTTTGTCTAAACATTACCCCGAGGTGCTGGAGCACCGCAAGGGCATGCTGGTATTGTGCGCGGTGATTGCGGTGGGGCTGGGCGTGTTCCTTTTTAAACTGGCCTTCAACTGGCTTAACGACCTGGATTATGGCTGGCTGGCGGCTACATCGGCGCTGGTGTTCCTGGTGCCGCTCGTGTTCTGGTGGGCTTACATGGCCATGCTGGAGATCCCGTCAGAAATTTATACCGTTTGGTATTATCCTCGCCAGGCCGTGTCCATGGACCTGTTTGACGTGGATCTTGATAAACTGAAAGTACTGGAAGTGGAGCTGTTCAAGGCGGTGAATGATCCCAGCCCACTGAAGGTGAAAGTGAAAGCGCCGCCGGACATGGTGTTTGGCGCATGGTTCCAGAAGTTCATAGATGATTACAATACCAAATTCCCCCGGGCAGGTGTACAGTTTGAAGGGCCGGAAGGGGATGCTTACGGATGGATCTTTTATGTGAAGCCATCCTTCTTTAAAAAGAAGCAATTTATTAATCCCGACATATCCGTAGCGCAAAACCAGGTGAGTGAGAAATACACCATTCATGCAAGGCGTGTAACGCGGCTGGAACATGAACTGGGCGGTGAAGACCGCGTAGTGATCCTGTAGCGCTTTGATGTAAATGAAAAGCTTATGTTATTTCCTGTAAGACATCCTGCAGTGAACTGGGTGGATGGTATGAAAATATCCAAACAACAGTTCATTGACACAGAAGACCATTTTGCCGACACCCTGCGCGATGCCACATCGCTGTTCCTGCGCAGTTACGACTTTGGCCTGCTGCCGCCTTTCCGCGGTCAGCGCCAGAGCTGTGATTTTGAAATTACAGAGCGGGTGACCAACCAGGTGGAGGTGCGGCTGCGCCAATGCAATGCCGTGACCGCGGGAGGCCTGCGCATTCACCTGCTGCCCCAGGAATATGCAGACCAGCTGGTGCAGCACTACAGCTTTGCCGATGCCGATCCCCAGGACGAAGGGCAGGTAACACGTTACAGCATTGTGCTCAGTGTAAACCCCTACGAGCGGGTGCCCACCGGCGTGCCAGATCCCGGAGAAACGCCGCCCCGCCACCCGTTTGCTGCGCATGCGTATGCATTGAACATCTTGCCCGGAGAGCAGGTGGAAGCAGGCGAAATGGGCCTCAACCACCTGGTGATAGGGCAATTGCTGCGCCAGCATGGGCGCGTGTCTGTCAATGAAAATTACATTCCGCCCTGCGCGGCCATCATCAGCCACCCGGCACTCATCCGTTACTACGAGCGTTTAAGCACGCTGCTGAACGAGATCCAGATCTGCAGCTTCAAGATCATAGATAAGGTAACGGCGCGGGACAGCCGTACGCCCCTGGCCGGGAATATTAAATTGCTGGCAGAGCGCATGCTGGACTACATAGCACAGGTGTTCTTCACCTACCGGAATGTGGCCCACCAGCAGCCCCCGGTGCAGGTAGTGAGCTATTTCTCTAACCTGGCGCACATTTTTTATACGGTGATGAACTACCCCGGTGCACGGGAGAAAGAAGAAATGCTGAAATATTTTTATGAATGGAAAGACGTGACCCCCGGCAACTTTGAAGACCTGCTGGCCCGCACGGTGGACCTGGTGTACGATCATTACAACATCCACCAATCCATGGCGCAGGTGCTGGATTTTATGCAGGTACTGAGTGCGCTGTGGAATAAGCTGAGCAGCCTGGAATTTATTGGCCAGCGCAGGGAGAACATCGTAGTGGCAGAGCAGAAGACCATAGAGCAGGTACAAGCCAAGCGCAGCTGGACTTTACTCGATTAGCATACATTGTTAAAAAAAATATAAGATCCCGTTTGCCGAAGGTGAACGGGATTTTTCATGAAAAGATCATATTACGGGAACATTTTTTTATGTAAATTTTGGTTGGAATTAGTGTGCTTATGGACAAGGAAATGCATAAGGCCCTGCGCCTGCTGGATGCAGGACAAACGGGCAGGGCTGTGACCATTTTAGAGGAGATCATTGCAATGGCCCGGCAGGAACGGATGCCGGTGTTGCTGGTGCGTGCCAGCTGCGTACTGGGAGAGGTGTACTACTTACAAGGCCAGCTGGATACCGCGAGAACTTATTTTACAGATGTACTGAACACGCCACTGGATACAGATGTGGCGGATTATGAGAAAGGCCGGGCGGCAGACCTGCTGGACCGGATCATTTAGCCATTTAAATTTAATACAACCATGGGACTGGATTTTTTAATCTTTAGAGAAGGCAAACGCAGGGAAGTATTTGAACTGGCAGAAGACCTGCAGAAAGCAATTTTTGGATCCATTGAACTGGCCACGGACAGTGTGCTGGCAAAGGTCCGCGATTATAAGAGCACCGTGTCGCTGACGGGCAGCCAGGTTACGGCCTTGCTGCGGGAGCTGAAAGACCAGGCAATGGGCCTTGCGCCGGCGTTCAGGAGCACCTTGCAGCAGGTGATCAGTGTGTTGGAGGACGATGCGGTGTATAAGGTGCAAATTGCAGGAGCGTGAGTTAGAAAAATGTGTAAAAAAATGTGTTGAGATCACCCGGGAATGGGTGGTCTCAATTTTTTTTTTGTGGGAATACAGACAAATTTTTCATGAGCCTTCCGGGCGATGCAAATGGGCCTGATATTTGTTATGCCTGGAAATGTTACCGGATTTTTGTAAGGATACCTAAATCATCGTTTTATTTTATATTTTTACCCATGCGGAACACTTGGCACATTGTTGACCCTTTTTAACTCCTATCGCAATGTACGTGTACCACTGTTAACTGCATAATGCATTTGTATGAACCTCGTGAACAAACACGGAACCATCATCCTTGGGATAGATATCCACTTTACTGAATTACCGCCTTTCAACCCACTGCAACCCTTTATCGGGTTGGTGTTTGATGTGATGGACTACATTCCGTTCATAGGCGCCAGCATTATTGTGAACGGCATGCGCCGCGGCGTGTCCGATACCAGCGGCATGCTGGTCACCTGGAAACATATTCCCATTGCCACCGGGCCTTTTGTGGAGATGCCGCTGATCGCCCACCAGTCCGTGAATTTCTTTGGCAGCATGAATACCTATGGGCAGGGAAGGCGATTGAGCCCTACCACCTATATGAAGATGACGTGTAACGACATCGGCATCCCATTGTCTGCCCATGCCGGGGAGAAGTTTAAGCCCATGTTTTCCTTATTTGCGCCCACTTCTTTCAGCATCCCCATTCCCATCGGGATGCCTGTAATGCTGGGTGGCCCCTTTGTGCCGGACCTTACAGGGGCACTGATCAATCTTGTAGCCTCTTTTGGATTCAGCGCATTGCTGAAAGGAGGCAGGAAGCTACTGAGCAAGGCATTGAACAGCAAAGCCACAAAAGCCCTCAGTGCCACGATGGATAAGGCTTTTAAAAAGATGAAGTGCCTGAAGGACCCTGTGAACATGGTGACGGGGAATGTACTGTACACAGGGTGCGATTTTGAATTGCCTGGCATACTGCCCCTGAAATGGGAGCGGCACTGGCACAGCGACAGTGGTGTTAAGGGCTTGCTGGGGCATGGTACCACCTGCCTGTTTGATACGCGGCTGGAAATAATGGATGGAACGGAAATAGCCATGCTGCTGCCGGACGGGCGTGCAGCAGGTTTTGAATTACCCCTGCCGGGAGAAGAAAATTACAACCGCATAGAACGCCTTACCCTGCGGCATTGCGGCGATCACTTTGAAGTGAAAGATCATGTGGCACAGTTCATATACGTCTTCAATGGCGACCTCCGGTTGGCCATGCTGCGCAATGAGCAGGGCTTTGCCATCAAAGCAGTATACCACAGCGGTGTGCTGTCGCAGGTGATAGACAGTGCCGGCAGGGTGCTGAAGATCTTTACAGACCAGGAAGGCCGTATCACGGCCATTCATAGTGAGCAGCAACTGCTGGCAGGCTATGCCTATAATGAAGCTGGCGACCTTTGTAAGATCACGGATGCATTGCAACAGGCAACCTGCATCGTGTATGAGCAGCACCATATGATAAAGAAAACGGATCGCAACGGACAGTCGTTTTACTGGAAATATGAGGGGCATCGCTGTGTGCGTACCTGGGGAGACGGAGGCCTGCTGGAAGGACAAATCACCTATCATGCTGGCTACAATGTAATGCACTCCCCCGGCGGCCGTAGCGAGATTTTTTATTACGATGAGGATCAGCTTTGTACGCAGATCACGGATGCCCTGGGCAATAACCGCTTTATGGATTACACGGAATGGGAAGAACTGTACCGTAGTATTGATGAAGAAGGAAACATGACCGGGTACCGTTATGATGACCGGGGCAATTGCGTTAGCATCATACTGCCGGATAAAGTGGAAGAGCTATTCATTTTTGATGAAACCGACCGCATGGTTATGCATACCGATGGCGCAGGGAATACGGTAGTACGTACCTACAATGAACTGGGGCTGCCGGAGGTGGTCATCAACGCAGACAATTCGATTACCAGTTATAGTTACGATGCCCGCCACCGCCTGGTGGGGATAGAAAATGGAGACAGGAAAACCTTGCTGCAATATGATGCACAGGATAACCTGGCGTCCGTGACACTGCCGGATGGCAGTGAAACCCGGTGGGAGTACGATCAGCTGGGCCATTGCATCCGCCGCATAAACGCAAGTGGTGGGGTACAGTCGCTGGTGTATGACCTGCTGGGCCGCGCTACCCGCATACAGCAGCCGGATGGAAATGTGATCTGGTTACAATACAATGCCTATGAGGAAGTATTGCACGCGAGGGACAGCCAGCATGATATCCTTTTTGAATACACGCCGCTGGGCAGCCTGCGCCGGCGTACGGAAAGGGGCGCCACCTGGCAATTGCAGTACAACGGGGAGGATGAACTTATGTGCATTACCAATGAAGTACAGGAACGGTATTGTTTTGAGCGCAACGGGCGTGGCGAAATTGTAAAGGAAACGGGCTTTGACGGGCAGCAGCGCCAGTATGATCGGTATGCCAATGGCTGGATCCGTAAGGTAACAAGGCCGGAAGGACGCTCTACCACCTGTGAGTACGATGCCAATGGCCGCATTATAAGATTGGAATATCATGATGGGACTTTTGAGGTATTCAGCTATGATAAGAACGGCCTGCTCACGTCCGCCATTAACGATTATGCAGCGGTCTATTTTAACCGGGATAACCTCGGCAGGGTGATCACAGAGCGCACGGTGGTTAACGGGCAGGAATATACGGTGCAATCTGTGTTTAACAGGACGGGGCAACGCTGCCGCCTGCAAAGCAGCCTGGGGGCTGACCTGGGAATGGAATACACCGCTATGGGCTTGCTTAGCAGGATGACAGCAACGCAGGGGCAGCAGCATTGGGACATGCGCCTTAATTACAATAACCTGGGGATGGAAACCGACCGCTGGCTGCCGGGTAACCTATCTGCGCATATGGCTTATGATCACGCAGGACATCCATTGCGCCAAACGGTACGGACCAGTGGCCGGGAGGCCCGGCGCCGGCGCTACGAATGGGATGCAAATGACCGGCTGGTGACCATGCTGAATGAACTGACGAATGGATTTATCACCTATGGGCACGATGACTTTGATAACCTGGCCTGGGCGGAGTATGAAGACGGACAGCGCCAATACAAAACACCGGATGCGGCGGGGAACATTTACACCAGCGCCACGCAGCGGGACCGCCGCTATGAAGCTGGCGGGCGCCTGGCATGGAACCAGGGCTGGCACTATCGTTACGATGCGGAGGGGAATCTTATAGAAAAAAGCAATGGCGCGGGTACCGTGTGGAAATATGCATGGTATGCCAATGGCATGCTGCAGGAAGTGACGCGGCCGGATGGCGAGACCGTTTCCTTTGCCTATGATGCGCTGGGAAGGCGCATGGAAAAGCAATACCGCGGTACAGTAACGCGCTGGATCTGGGATGGCCGCACACCCTTCCAGGAATGGCAATATGCCGCAACGGAAAGACCAGTGCTGGTCACCGATGCATGGGGCGACCTGAAAGCAAGTGGCACTGAGCCGGTGGAAGGGCTGATCACCTGGGTGTTTAAAGACGGCAGCCTGGCTCCGGCAGCAAAGCTGACCGGCGATCACGCTTATTCCATTATTTCAAACTACATGGGCACGCCCGTGGAAATGTATGACGAAAGCGGGCAACAGGTATGGGCGGCTGAATTGGATATTTACGGCGGGGTGCGCAGTGGCGGTAAAGGCGATCCCGGGGCTTGTCCCTTCCGCTTCCAGGGCCAGTATGAAGATGCAGAGACGGGATTGTACTACAACCGGTTTCGCTACTACAGTCCCGGGGAGGGCAATTATATCAGCCCGGACCCGGTGAAGCTGGCGGGCGATAACCCAACATTGTACGGCTATGTGAAGGACGTGAATACCTGGGTAGATACAGATGGCCTGGGTCCAACGGTCCCTGACTTTAATACACTGAAAGACCTGGCCACGAATCACCTGGATTTTTCTACAACAAAAGACGGGGCCGTATTCTGGTCCGGCTCCCGGATGGAAACAGCGCAGGCATGGGCTGCGGCCAACGGTAAAACTACGCTGGAGCAAACCGTGGGCGGGAAATACCTGGATGACCTGAAATTATTTAGCCCCGGTAGCCCCCTGAGTGGTAAAGAAGCCGCCGAGATTTGGGATATTGCGTCTAAAAGATTTGCAGACAATGCTTCCGGTGAGGTGAACGTGTTTTCTACCGGGGCAAAGCGCATTGGAGCGTATGGAGAAAGAACGTGGTGGCGCATCGAAAAGCCGGCGTTAATGCGGAATGGCAATGTAAAGGCCATTATACGAAGAAGGATAGATGGAAGCAAATCGTTATTTGGTCATGTATTTAAATGTCATTAGGGATGAATCATAAAGAAAAAGCTGCCCTGGCAAAACAGCTGATAGGGCTGGGGGAAAAGGAAGTATACACCTACCATGAACAGGGCATCACCTACCGCATGCTGATCGTGTTCCGGGGCGAAGGATTATTTTATGCAGAGAACGACCAGTGCCTGGTGTTTGATAAGTTTTCCGCCAGGGATGCCGTAGTGTCTATGAAGGGCGTGGATAAGTGGCTGGATGGAACCCCGTTTGCAGACAGGGAGCGGCTGAAAGAAAACCTGAAAAAGTACTATAAGCAGTCTTACAAAGACGCGCTTGACATAGAGGAATAAAAAAAGAGCGATGAAAAATATTTTTCATCGCTCTTTTTTTAAAACGCTACTATCTGTTAAAAGTACCCGTCATTCTGTTTCATTTTAGGATTCAATCCCACCTCCGGTTGCGGAATAGGGAACAGGAGATTGTGCCCGTCGATCACATAAGCATCAGACGCCAGGAAGGTCTGTTCTTTCTTGATCACCACGCCAAAATCGTTGATCGTGGTCAGCGCTTTGCCCGTTCTCAAAAGATCTTCCCAGCGGTGGTTCTCAAAAGCCAGTTCAATCCTGCGCTCGTGGTAGATCGTATCGCGCAGGTGTGCCTGGTCTGTGATGGTAACATCCGGCAGTCCCGCTCTTGTTCTCACCCTGTTGAGCGGTGTTAATGCCTCCGCTGATTTACCTTCTTCGTTTAATGCCTCTGCCAGCAGCAACAAAGCATCTGAAAAACGGTAGATGGGGAAGTTGTCGCTGGAACCAGTGGTAGCAGGCAGGGGAGCATGCAGGTACTTTTTGATGTAAGGCACGCCCGTTTTGCCTGTTGCAGGTACATAATTCACTACACTTTTTACCGCCGAATAAACCAGGTAATTACTGGCATTGTAAGTGCCCTCTATAACGCCAATAGAAGCCTCCAGTCGCTTATCCCCGGGCTCATAAGCATTGATGAGCTGCCAGGTGGGCGTGTTCCACCCACCGGTGCTGGTGTTGTTGATCGTGATGCCCGTCAGCAATTTAGTGTCTGTACTTCTGGGCAGGAAATGGAAAGACAATACATTAGGCCTGGACCCCGTGGCGGTGCCACCCAGGAACTGGATCTCGAAAAGGGACTCCCGGCTGTTCTTGTTGTCTGGTGAAAATGCTGCCGCGTAGTCGGTATTCAGGTCGTAACCCATGGTAAGCAGGGTATTTAACAGTGCTTCCGCATCGCCCCATTTTTTCTGTACCATGTACACTTCTGCCAGCAGGATGGTGGCGGCACCCTTTGTAGCTTCGCCTGATTGCGGGAATTTTGCCGGCGCCTTCAATTCTTTAATGGCATCCTGTGCATCTGCAATGATCTGTGTATACACCTCATCCGTGGTGGAGCGTGCTTTGAATGCCTGGTCTGCGGTGGTCACCTCGTGCAGGAACAGGGGCACGCCGCCATACAGGCGTACGAGCTTGAAATAGTTCAATGCCCGCAGGAATTTGGCCTGGCCGTCAAAGAGCGCTTTTGCAGAATCAGAGATCTGGGCGGCCGGCAGGCGGTCTATCACAATGTTGCAGCGGGAAATGCCGGTATAGCTATGCTGCCACGTTGCATTTGCGTAATCGTTGGTAGAAGTGTTGGTGAAATCTGAAATGTTTTCCCGCTGTACAATGGCAGTACCCCGGTTGCCGGGAATGGGCTGGTACACGGTATTGTCAGAGTGCATCTCAGACGTGAAGTAATCGTTTACCAATACATCGCCCAGTGGCGTGTATGCAGCGGTTACAGCAGCGCTGAATTGGCTTTCTGTTTTATAGAATGTTCCCGCCGTATAAGCATCTTCCGGGCTTAATTCTATGAAATCCTTTTTGCAGGATGTCAGCGCTACGGCTATTATTAAGGTGATATAAACGGATCGTCTCATGTTATCTGAAGCGTTTAAGTTATTTGAATGTAGTGGTGAGGCCCAGGGAGAATGTTCTGGGAATAGGATAGGCATTTTCATCAATGCCCACGCCGATGGTAGGATCTGAACCGCCCACGTTGATCTCGGGGTTCATGCCGGAATAATGCGTAAATACAAAGGCCTGCTGTACCGATGCATACACCCGTAAATTGGAGATCATGCTGCTTTTCAGCGGCACACTGTAACCCAGAGAGATGTTCTTCACCGCTAAGTAAGAACCATTTTCAACCCACTGGGAATTAACAGATCTTCCCAGTGCCGTGGTGCCCGTTTTGGTACGGGGGTAAATGCCGGAACCCGGGTTTGATTCAGAACGCCAGTGGTCCAGTGCTGCGGCCAGGGGGATCCTGGAGCCATCCATATTTGTCTGGTATGCCCATTTGGCGGCGTTCAGTATTTTGCCTCCTTCAGAGAAGGTCATGTCAATGTTAAGATCAAAATGTTTGTAGGAGAACCTGTTCACCAAACCACCGGTGAAAGTAGGCGTGGGGTCACCAATGAAAGTGCGGTCGTTCACATCGTCTATCACCCCGTCTTTATTAATATCCTTCATTTTGATGGTACCCACATCAGAGACGCCATTGGGATTGGCGGCAGTGGTCTGGTATTTTGCGGAGTTGGCCAGGTCGGCCGCATCTTTATATAATCCTTCAAATACGAAACCATAGAATTCACCCAGGTGGTGGCCCGTTTGCTGGCGGTAATAGTCAGAGGTGACGGTGTTATTTCTCCTGATGTAGCCGGGATCAACCAGGTTGGTGATAAGGTTCCGGTCGAACGACATGATAAAGGTGGTGTTCCATTTTAAAGCGCCCACCAGGTTTTTGGTGCTCACACTCAGCTCATGTCCCCACATTTTCAGACCACCCACGTTGTAAATGATCTGCGAAAAGCCGGACGATACCGGGATGGCGCGTTGCTGAATCAGGCCATCGGATATTTTATGGTAATAGTCATAGGTGAAGTCGATGCGGTTGTCCAGCACACTTACTTCCAGGCCAATGTCGAACTGTTTGTTGCGTTCCCAACGCAGGTCATTATTGGCAAGGCGGTTGATCGTTTGGCCCTGGGCCAGGGTGTTATTGAAATCATAGTAGTAAGTGCCGATGGTGGCCTGCGGGTCGTAGTTGCCAAAGAAATTATTGCCCGTGATGCCATAGCTGGCGCGCAATTTCATGAAGTTGATCGTTTTTACGGGCTTCATGAAATTTTCGTCGCTGATCACCCAGCCTGCGGATACAGAGGGGAAGTTGCCCCATTTCTGGTTTTCGCCAAACCTGGAGGAGCCGTCCCGGCGGATAGCCGCGCCGAGTAAATACTTTTGCTTGTAACTGTAATTCAAACGGCCAATGCCGGAGATCATGGAGTACGCGCTGGCGTTGCTGCCGCCGGTAATGCTCGTTGCGGCATTCAGGTATTTGAGGTCATCACTCTGGAATCCAAGGCCGGTTAAAGTGTTGCTGTAAGTGCTGAATTTCTGGGCAGAATAACCAGCTAAGACTTCCAGCTCATGGTCTTTTGCAATGGTTTTGTGGTACACCAGGTTTGCCTCTGCCGTCCAGGAACCATTGTCCACAGCGGAACTGGTGCCGGTGGTCTGTCCTTCTGTGCCGGTTACCTGGCCGGATTGGAAATACTTCCTGGTCTCAGCGCCTTTATCTACCGCGATGTTTGTTTTGATGCTCAGGCCTTTTAAAAATTCATAGTTTAAATAGGCATTGCCCAGGATGCGGGTGGTGTAATAATCGTCATTGGTAAGATTGAACGTGGCCAATGGGTTGATATAAGCCACCATACCCGGAGAATACACGTTGCGTGCATAAGAGCCGTCGGGGTTGTAAGGGGAAACCAGCGGGCTTGCCTCAAAAAATCTTTCGAAATAGCCGCCTACGCCGTCTGTACTGAGGCGGTTATTATGATCCACCCGGTAGCTTGGGGCAAGGTTCACGCCGAGTTTTAATTTGTTGTTGGCCAGGGTTACGTCCTGGTTCAATCTTACAGAATACAGCTTGGTGCCGTTGTTTACAATAACGCCCTGCTGCTCCTGGTAACCCGCTATCACGGTAGAGGAGGAGTGTTCCCGGGCAGACTGTATCACCAGGTCATAGCTTTGAATGGGCGCGGTGCGGGTCATTAGTTTGAACCAGTTGGTACCTTCGCCGTATTGGTCGGGATTGTCGTACGCCGCATGATAGTCGTCTGAAATTTTGTAGCCAGGTTCATACGCCAGGCCATCTTCCCCTCTTTCTTTCATGAAAGTGGCAAACTGTCTTGCATTCATGACATCGGGCAGCTTGTTGGTGGGTATTTTCTGGAATCCGTAATTGGCAGAAAATTCTACGGAAGATGCGCCTGCTTTTGCATGTCTTGTGGTGATAAGCACTACACCGTTGGCAGCCCTGGATCCATAGAGCGCGGTGGCAGATGCGTCTTTCAGGAAGCTGAAGCTTTCAATTTCCGCGGGATTGATGTTGTTGATGCTACCGGTGATGGGGGTGCCGTCAATCACAAAAAGCGGCTGGTTGCTGGAGTAGAACGATGCCGCGCCCCGGATAATAAAGCCAATGCCGCGCCCCGGCTGGCCGCTGTACTGGTTGATCTGTACGCCTGCCACCTTGCCCTGCAGCTGCTGTGCAAACTGCATTACAGGCATGTCCTGGAGGTTTTTGGATTGTACCGTGGCAATGGAGCCGGTCACCTCGCGCTGCTTTTGTTTACCATAGCTTACCGTTACCTCCTGCAGCTCCGAGCTGGCCGGTGCTAACGTGAAGCTGGCCGTAGCCGGTACATTACCGGTTACTTTTACGTTCTTCACTTCCGCTTTTGTAAAACCTACAAATGAAGCGGTGACGGTATAGGTACCGGTGGGAACTGTCAGTTGGTAGTGGCCACTTACATCGGAGGTAGTGGCATACCTGGTGTAGGGGATCGTAATGGTGGCGCCAGCTAACGGGTTGCCATCCTCCATTACTTTGCCGGAGATGATTCCTGATTGCTGCGCCCAGACGTGGTTGCACAGCAATACAAAAAAGAGCATTGGAAGCAAACTTCTCACAATGCTCCCAAAAAGAATAGGTCGCTTATTCATAATGGTGATTGGTTGACAGCATTGACAGCATGGATTGGCCGGTTCCACGTGCGGACGTGGAAGTACAGTTCTTGCATGGTTTTATTTCAGTGCGCAAAAGTAGCAGGGGTATGTTATGGCCGTGTTACCATGCTGTTAACTAAACATTAGATAATGGTTAAGCATATATAACGGTAATGTATAAACGCACGTTGCACAGAAGGGATTAAGCTGCAAAACGCCAGTTACGGGGAATACTTCCCTTCGGTTAGAGGCACAGGTGCTATGCATGTGTACCGCCGTAACGGGGACTGGGAATTTTCCGCGCGTAGGTGAGATGTTCTGTAGGCGGTATTGCTGGCGATCAGGAGCATTGGGGCGCAGCGGCAGGCAGTTTGTTGCACCGGGGTTAAAAGTAGAAATAGACCCCGGTGCCCCGGCTTATTGCTGCTTCAAAGAGAGATTTAATTTGAGCTACTTTGCCTGTGACATTGGTTGCAAAGAGGGCACTTTGCAATACTTTTTCTAATTTTTCTTTCTCTTCTATGCACTCATCTTCGTAGTCATCAATATTTACACCGGCTATATGATTTATAAGGTCAAAAAAACCTGTTCTTATTAATTCTTTAAATTCGGTTTGGCTCAATGACAGTTCCATTAATTGCGATGGAGTTGCCGTGTCGTGATCTAAAGCGATTTGAGCTGCTTTGTCTTTCGGGACAAGTATTATTTTACGTTCCATCAGTTATGGGTGTTATTTAATTTAATCTTACGGCAGGTGTTCATAAAGCGGGCGTTAGCCGCCATTCATCATCCCCGCTTCCTCTTCGCCCCGCTTTCTTCCTTCTTCACCGAAGAATCCCGCACGATCAATTTCGTCTTCAACTGCACACAAGGCGCTTTCCGTGCGGAATAATCCCCCTTCAGCTTCATCTCTCCCAACAACAACCGCGCAGACTCCCGCCCGATGTCCATCGTAGGCTGTGACACCGTAGTCAGGCTGGGAGACACCAGCTGCGCTGAAAAGTCATTACTAAACCCTACCACCGCAATATCATCCGGTATGCGCAGTCCCTTCTCTTTCACCACTTCCATCGCTGCAATGGCCGTGGGGTCATTGATCGCAAACAACGCATCCGGTGGTTGTGGCAGGTCCAGGAAATGTTTCATATAAATGCGCACCTTTTCAATACTCAGGTCGTAAGACAGCATCAGCGCGGGGTCCACGGGGATCTTGTGTTTCTTCAATGCATCCAGGTAGCCCTGGCTCCGCAACCTGGAGTTGATCAGGGAATCCGGCCCTGCCAGGTGCGCTATGCGGCGCCGCCCCGTTTTAATAAGGTGCTCCACCGCCGTCATGGCCGCAGCATAATCATCTATCACTACATTCGGGGCATTCAGTTCTTCACTCACGCGGTTAAAGAGCACCAGCGGGATGCCATGTCTTTGCACCATGCGGAAGTGGTCAAAGTTGCGCGTCTCCTTTGTGTGCGATGCAATGATGCCATCCACCCGGTAGGAGAGCAGCAGTTTCACGTTTGCCACCTCTGCATCGTACGACTCATTATTATGACAGATCACCGTTTGATAGCCCTCTGCCTGGAACACTTCCTGGGCGCCCAGGATTACCGAGGGGAAGTAAGTGGACATAAACTCGGGCACCAGTATACCGATGGTATTGGTCTGGTGCAGGGAAAGCCCGAGCGCCAGCGAGTTTTTCTGGTAGTCCATTTCCTGGGCAAGGTCCAGCACCGCCTTGCGCGTACGGGGATTCACATTGGGGTGGCCGGTGAGTGCGCGGGAAACGGTGGATTTGGAAATATTCAGCTGTTTGGCAATGTCGATGATCGACGTGTATTTCGTCTTCATATTACGTGGAATAAAGCCTGATTTTTCAAAGATAACCATTTGGGAACATTCCCAAAAAAATGGGATCGTTCCCAAAAAAAACTTTACCGCAATTTTCTTTGCCATGTGAATTTGTTTCGCAAAATTGAGCCCGGTAAGTTTCCTCCACGTTATAACAATACTGCTTTTTCCGCTACGGGCTTCATTTTGGAGCTACAGGGAGAGAGTAAGTAAAATTCCACATCTATGTCAAAATATGTACCGGTGACCCGGTGGCTGATGTTGGGAATTTTCCCAATATTATTATGCTCACTGCGGGCTTTTTCCCAATCCCATGTAATTAAGGGTAAAGTGCTGGCCGCAGAAAACGGCAGCCCACTCGTAGGGGTGAGCATTCGCGTGCAACAGGGCACGGAAGGTGCCGTGTCTAACCTGGATGGCTCCTTTTCCCTCTCTTCCACAAAGGCACATCCCGTGCTGGTCTTTTCCTTTACCGGCTATCTTTCCAAAACAGTTCCCATCGGCAACCAGCAAAGCCTGGTGGTGGCTCTGGAAGTAGATCCCAAGGCCCTCGGTGAAGTAGTGGTAGTAGGTTACGGCACCCAAAAGAAAGGGGACGTAGCCGGCGCCATCACCTCTGTAAAATCTGCCGACATCCGCCAGACGCCGGTGGCCAACGTAGTGCAGGGTATACAAGGCCGCGTGCCCGGGGTACAGATCACGCAAAACTCTGCCGCTCCCGGTGGCAGCGTAAGTATGCGCATCCGCGGTGTAAACTCTATCAATGGCACGTCTGAACCGCTCTACGTAGTGGACGGTGTACAGTTGTCCAACACCCCGCTTTCCGGCGATGGGCAGGGCGGCATCACACAACTGAGCCCCTTGTCCACCATCAACCCGGACGACATTGAATCGGTAGCGGTGTTGAAAGACGCATCTGCCACTGCTATTTACGGCGCCCGTGGTGCCAATGGCGTGGTGCTTATCTCCACCAAACGTGGCCAGTCCGGCAAAGCCATTGTTACCTACAGCGGCTACTATGGTGATCAGGATGCCACCAGGCGTATGCATATGATGAACGCCACTGAGTTTGCACAACTGGAAAATGATATCTACCACACCAGTGTTTATCCTAACCCTGATACCCTGGGCGAAGGCGTGAACTGGCAGGACATGATCTTCCGCAACGCACCTATAGAGAACCACCAGATCTCTGTAAGCGGCGGTAATGATAAAACACAGTTTGCCATGTCTGGCAACTACTTTAAGCAGGATGGGGTGATCATCAATTCTGATTACACCCGTTACGCATTCCGCCTCAACCTGGACCACCGCGTCAGCAACCTCCTGAAAGTAGGTACCAGCCTGTATACAAACTACAGCGTCAATAGCACGGTGCCCACTGCATCTACCAGTATTGATGCGGGCGCGGTAACCCAAAGCATCCTCGGTGCCGCTATGGGGGCGCCGCCCACCCTGAAGCCTTACAAAGCAGATGGCACGGTGTGGCCCTTTGGCGACCAGATGGATGGCCGCTACCGCGAAGTGGTAAATCCCCTGGGCCTTGCGCAGATCCTGAACCGCGAAAAGACCGCGCAAACATTGGCCAATATCTATGCGGAATTTACTTTCTTCAAAGGCTTTACCTACCGCGCCAATTTTGACCCCGTGATCTCCAGCACCCTGCGTGACTACTACTCTCCGCGCTCCATCATGAACTCGGCAGACCTGATAGCCGGTGGCGGTACCGCGGTGAAGTCCAATACCTACAATGTATCCCTGCTGCATGAAAGCATTCTTACTTACCAGACCACCATCAAAAAGGATCATTCCCTGAAAGTGACGGGTGTATTTGCCACCCAGTCTGGTAACGTAAATAACAATACCATCAATGCTTCTAACTTCCCCAACGATGCCACGGAGAACGAGGCCCTGCAACTGGCAGTGAACCGCACGGTGAGCAGCTGGAGAAGTAAGGACCGCCTGGACTCTTACATGGGACGCATCAACTACGGCTATAAGAACCGCTACCTGGTAGACCTCATTACCCGCGTGGATGGTGCATCCAAGTTTGGGGAGAATAACAAGTACGGCTTCTTCCCCGCAGGTGCAGTGGGATGGCGCGTTTCCGAAGAGCCCTTCATGGCCAACATACGTGCTATCAGTAACCTGAAACTGCGCGCCAGCTATGGGCTTACGGGCAATGCGGGCGCTATTGGCGCTTACCAGTCGCTGGCTACTGTGGGTGCTACGGGCAACTATTTCTTTAACCACGTATCTTCCAGCGGCATTGCGCCCACGGGTATCCCGAATGCGGACCTGCGCTGGGAAAAATCATTGCAGGCAGACATTGGCATAGACCTCAGCCTCTTCAACTCCCGCCTGAATTTTACAGCGGATGTGTATAACAAGAAAACCAAGGACCTGCTCTTTGTGCAGCAGTTGCCGCTTTCATCCGGTTATAGCGCTATCACGGGCAACTTTGCCAGCATGCAAAACCGCGGCGTGGAACTGGGGCTGGACGCAACGATCCTGGACAGCAAAGTGAAATGGAGTGTGGCGGCCAACGTGACCGTAAACCGCAATAAGCTCCTGAGCCTTGCCGGTGGTGTACAGGAATACACGGTGAGCAATTACAGCATCCTGAAAGTGGGCCAGCCTTTGGGCCTGTTCAAGACTTACATCTTTGACGGTATTTACCAAACGGGTGAAGACATCCTGGCGGGTTCCGGCAGCCGCACCGGTGGTGTGAAGGTGAAGGACCTCAACAATGATAAACAGATCACCGCGGATGACCAGCGTGTGATCGGTAATGCCAATCCCTCCTTCATTTACGGCTTCTCTACCAATGTGAGCTACAAACGTTTCGACTTCAGTGCATTCCTCTCTGGTGTGCAGGGCAATAAAGTGTATAACCTGATCCGTTACACCTTTGAAAACCCGCTGGGCAACCGCAATATGTACCAGGCGCTGGTGAACCGCTGGTCGCCCACTAACCCGAGTAATGAATATGTGAGCGGCTTCCAGGGCGGCCGTATCCCGCTTACAGACCGCTTTATGGAAGACGGCTCTTACCTGCGCTGCAAGAACCTGACACTGGGCTACCATGTGCCGTTTAAGAAAGTGATCTCTTCCGCCCGCATTTATGCCAGTGTGAACAACCTGTTTACCATCACCAAGTACAGCGGCTTTGATCCGGAAGTGAACACGTTCGGTAACTCCAATACCCTCATTGGGGTGGATAACCTGGTGTACCCGCTGGCCAAGTCTTATCTGCTGGGTGTGCAGGTTTCGTTTTAACACTTTTCAAAAAGTAATCTTATGCAACGCAACATATGCATCGTACTGGGCCTGATCGCTTGTTTTTTCAGCGCCTGCAAACTGGATGAAACGCCGTATTCATCTATCTATACCAATACTTTTTATAAAACACAGGAAGATGCGGAAGCAGCCCTCGCGGCTGTGTACTCATCCCTGGGCGATCTTTACTCCGGCCCCTCACCCTTGCTCATAGCGGATTTCAGCGGGGACCAGGTATATCCCCGCCCGGTGGTGGGCCGCGATACCTACCCGCTGTACAGCTATGACCCGGCTTATACCACCGTACTGAGTTACAGCCGTGGCAACGAAAGCCCGCTGGATCTGTGGACCAACTGTTATAAAGGCATTGACCGCGCTAACTGGGTGATCGCTAAGGTGCCGGCCACCAATATGGATGCCACCCGCCGCTCCCAGATCATTGCGGAAGCACAGTTCATGCGGGCCTTCTTCCACTGGATGCTCACCAAGAACTTTGGTAACGTAGTAGTGCGCACGCAACCCAGTGAATCGCTGGATGCAGCCTATGCACCTAAAAGCGATGCAAAGGATGTATATGCCCGCATTTATAAAGACCTGGATTCTGCCATCCTCTTCCTGCCAGATTATACCGCTGCCTGGGCCAAGGGCCGCCCCTCCAAACAGGTAGCGCAGGCGCTGTATGCAAAGGCTGCCCTGTACAATGGCGACTGGGCCCTGTCGCTCCAGATGGCCAAAGCAGTACTGGACAGCAAGCGCTATACGCTTATGACAGACGTGCGCGATGTATATGATCCTGCAAAGGAAGACCTGGCCCGCGTGGAAAATATGTTTGCCTTTGAGGCGGAATCTGCCCAGCCGGTGCGCTCCTCCCAGATCATGAGCTTATACGGCCCGGTGAACAGTAATGCACCGGCCTATGGCAAAACTTCCTACGGCTCTGCTTTCGCCTATCAATCTTTCTTTAATTCCTTTGATCCGAAAGATACCCGCCGCCTGCTGCTGGATACCAGTTATATTGACCGTGCCGGCAACGTGGTACACCAGGCAAGCATTACGCCTATTACCAAACAGGGGGTACTGGTGAAAAAATACATGGACCCCAACTCTGTAGGTGGTTCCCATGCCACCAATATTCCCATCCTGCGCCTGGCAGAT
Source organism: Chitinophaga parva (assembly GCF_003071345.1). NCBI lineage: Bacteria > Pseudomonadati > Bacteroidota > Chitinophagia > Chitinophagales > Chitinophagaceae > Chitinophaga > Chitinophaga parva. Next base: position 887,422 of record NZ_QCYK01000002.1, read on the forward strand.
GTGTACCTGATTGCCGCAGAAGCGGAGGCAAGGGCGAATGGTGCGGATGCCGCCGCTTATGATTATATTAACACCGTGCGGCACCGCGCACAGCTGGATGATCTGACCCCGGGCCTTTCCAAGGATGATTTCATCAAGGCCGTGCTGCAGGAACGCAGCTGGGAGTTGTTTGCCGAAGCAGACCGCTGGTACGACCTCACGCGCACCAATACTTTCCTGCAGGTGATACCCAAGGCCGTGAACGATGTATTCCCCACGCGCCAGCCCCAGGCCAAGCACCAGTATTTTCCCATTCCCCAGCAGGAGATCAATGCAAATCCCAAGCTGGTACAGAACGATCCGTGGAAGTAGGGGCCTGGGACCTAAGACAATTAACAACATAACACCTTCATCACATGACCTGTCTCTGCATCCTTCTTTCACTTCTTCTCCCGCCAAAGCGGCAACTATTCCTGGTAGCAGGGCAAAGTAACTGCACCGGCCATGGTGATAAAGCACTGTCTTTGGCGGCGGGACCGGCAGCGATGGAATACCGCTGGAGCACCAATACGCTGGTGCACCTGCAGGACCCGGTAGGAGAGCAGGATCACCGCTTTGAAGCCGCCCAATCCGGTAGTGCCTGGCCTGCTTTTGCAGCTGCCTGGTACGCCCAAACGGGTGACACCGTGATCATGGTGCCGGCTTCCAGGGGTGGTAGCTCCTGTCATGAAAAGGCAAGGTTGGGAGATATGGATACCTGGGATGAAAGTGGCTCCCTGTTCAATAATGCCGTGGAAAAGGCCCGTGCCGCCAAAGCCGCCACCGGGTTGGATCTCCGCGGCATTATCTGGGTGCAGGGCGAGCGGGATGCCAATGCGATCAACGATGGCAAACTAACGCCGGCGGAATACAAAGGCGCCTTGCAGAAGGTGATCCACCGCTTCCGGGCTGCATTGGGAAACAACCTGCCGTTTTACATTGTGCAGACGGGTTTCTATAAAGATCACGCCCGTAAAGGATTTGAGGAGGTACAGCATATACAGCAGGAGGTGGCAAACGCAGACCCCTATACGAAAATAGTTTATGCAGCGGCCGGCTCCTTCCCCGGAAAAGGATGGATGACGGACCAGATCCATTACAATCAAACGGGCCTCAATACGCTGGGCGCCGCGGTGGCCCGCAACATACTGGCGCAAACGGAAAATCATGACAAAGTTAAATAGCTTTACATTTTATCTCTTACTGGCAGCCACGCCCTTGTGTGCGCAACAGCAGGTGCGCCTCCACAACGCAGCGCTGGACCTGCAATGGCAGCAACAGGCAGATGGTTACCACCTGGTAAAAGGAAGCCTGGACAAGACGCATGCCTTGCAGCAATTGTCTGGCGCCTACACCGTGCTGTACTCCGCCGGTGCACCAGATACCGCGTCCGGTTACGATCATCAGCCCCGCAATTTTCCAGGGGCGCAATACAAATACCTCACCGGCATCTGGCGCGATAACCTGCGCCCTGTGCCCATGAACACCGCAGGTACTGCACTGCGCTTTTTCCCCGGAAATGCCACGCAACAAAATGATAGCACCATCCTGTTCTCCGCGGAGAAACCAGGTGCCGCGGTGCAGGCACGCTGGCAGCTGGATGGACATGATATTTTGGTAGACATGACGCTCACTGCAAAGCAGGCGGGCTATTATGCTCTATCCACCCCCACGCTGATGACCACACCGGAAGCAGCGCTGGACTGGGGCATGGTGCCCGGCATTTTCATGGGACATGCCTTGCAGCGGGATCTTATCCTGGCATATGCTTATGGACAGGGCATTCCGGACAAACCGGTGATTGCGCGGGAACGTACAGCCAGTACTTTATCGCCCCTCATCCGCAATAAAGCAGGCATCACCCTCAGTGTGATTGCTGCACCCGGCACCGCCCGTGATCCCTGGCAAAAAGATCACTACACGCAGAATGACTGGAAGCTGGGCCTTTCCCTGATGGACCGCAGCGGGGCGCTTACACCCACCTTGTATCATCCCGTACTGGGACAGGATAGCTCCTATATGGCCCCCGGCGAGCAACGCAGTTTTCACTTCCGCTACACCCTGCAGACCGGCGATTGGTACCCGGTGTACCAGCATGCCATTAACGACGTATATCACTTCCCGGACTTCCTGGCGCTGAAACAAACCAGACATTCCCTCACCGCACGCATGCTGGCCATGCGTCACTACCTGGATGATGACAGCACGTCCATGTGGCGCAACGAATTTTATAAAGGCCAGTGGATCGGTGCACAATCTTACCTGGGTGGAGTAGTGGGGTCTGATAAAGACGCCATGAAGAATGCAGACTACGGCGCCATGTGGATGCTGGCGCAAATGACCGGCGATACCTTGCTGCAAAACCAGCGCCTGCCCAATGCACTGCACTTTAAGCTGGCGCAGCAACAGCAGGAGCCGGGCTTTTTCCAGGGCGCCGCCACCGGCCAGTATTACCTGTGGAAATCAAAGAAATTTACAGAAGAATGGGGACCGTATGTAGAGCCCATTGGCCTCACCTACTACACCATGCTGGATGTGGGCAACATTCTTTTGTTTGAGCCCGGTAATACACCGCTGAAAGAACGCCTGCGCTTAGGTGCAGACAAGCTGCTTTCCTGGCAGCATGCAGACGGGCACTGGGAAGTAGCCTATGATCATGCCAGCGAACAACCTGACTTTACAGACCTCCGCGACCTGCGTCCTACTTTTTACGGGCTGCTGGTGGCCTACCGGGTCTTAAAGGATAAAAAATACCTGGACGCTGCACGCAAAGGCGCAGACTGGATAGTGGCCAATGCCGTGAACAAAGCCAACTTCCTCGGGGTATGTGGTGATGCCCGCTTTGTGCCGGACTTTGCTACCGGCCAAACCGCACAATCCCTGCTGGACCTGTATGACCTCACTAAAGATGCAAAGTACAAGGCCGCTGCTATTACTACGGCCCGCTTATACACGGCCTCCGTGTATACCCATCCCATTCCATCCACGGAAGCCAAGATCGTGAACGGGCAACCCCGCCAGGACTGGGAGATCAGCCAGGCAGGGCTTTCCTTTGAACATGGCGGTACTATTGGTTCTGCTAACGGTGCAGGGCCCATTTTGCTGGCCAGTCATGCCGGTATGTTTGTGCGCATGTTTGGTATCACGCACGATTCTTTATTCCTCAATATGGCCCGAGCGGCCGCGTGGGGGCGCGATGCGTTTGTGGACCAGCAAACACAGGTAGCCTCTTACTACTGGCGCGCGATGAATGCCGGTGCAGGCCCTTACCCGCATCATGCCTGGTGGCAGATAGGCTGGATCACTGACTACCTGCTGTCTGAAATGGCGCTGCGCAGTGAAGGTGGCATTAGCTTCCCGTCAGGGTTTGTAACGCCCAAAGTAGGCCCGCACCTGAGCCATGGTTTTGCGCCGGGGCACATTTTTGGTACCGCGGTAAGCCTGCACCTGGATGATGACTTTGTGAGGATAGACCAGCCGCAGGTAGACTACCTCGGCGCCTGGGATGCATCGCATAAGAACTTGTACCTGGTGCTGCTCAATGATGCCGTGACCACCACGCTGGCTACGGTAACACCCGGTATAAAAGCTACCGGTGCACAGCTCCTGGATGAAAAAGGCCATCCCCTGCAAACCCTGGATGCGCAAGGGCCCTGGCGGCTATCACTGCCTGCGGCGGGCCTGCGTGTAATTGTTATCCATGTAAATCAATAAGCCCATGACAGCTACGATCGATACGGTTGTGATATTTGTTTTTTCTGCTTTTGTGCTGTTCATCGGCCTGTTGTTTGCCCGTACGGGGCGCAACCTGAAGTCGTTCTTTGCGGGCGGCGAAGCGGTGCCCTGGTTCATAGGCGGATTGTCACTATTCATGAGCTTTTTCTCCGCGGGCACTTTTGTGGCCTGGGGGTCCGTGGCCTATAAATATGGATGGACCTCCGTGACCATCCAGTGGACCATGGGCCTGGGCGGGCTGATAACAGGCCTGTTCCTGGCGCCCCGCTGGAAACGAACCGGCGCACTCACCGCCGCAGAATTTGTAAAACAGCGCTTGGGCCTGCCCGTACAGAAATTCTATGTGTACATTTTCATGCTGGTGTCTTTGCTGAACAAGGGCGCGGTATTGTATCCCGTGGCCCTGCTGGTGAGTGTGTCCCTGGGCTATCCTTTGCCCGCCTGCACATTGGCGCTGGGCCTTATGATGATCGCCTACACCGCCATTGGTGGTTTGTGGGCGGTGATGGTGACGGACATCCTGCAGTTTGTGATCCTCACGGCAGCAGTGCTCATCGTGCTGCCCCTGGCCTTACAACATGCCGGTGGCTGGGACAATTTTGTGCACAAGGTGCCCGCGGATTTCTTTCATGCGCTGAATGGGGAGTACAACCTGGGCTTTATCATTGCCTTTGCCTGCTACCACATCAGCTACATTGGCGGCAACTGGACGTTTGTACAGCGTTACACCAGTGTGGATACACCCGCTGCGGCGCGCAAAGTGGCCTTCCTCTTTGCCGGCTTGTATGTGATCAGCCCCGTGATCTGGATGCTGCCGCCTATGATCTACAGGAGCATCAACCCGGCTTTAGTGGGCCTGCAAACGGAGAATGCTTACCTGGAGGTGTGCCGCCTGGTGCTGCCTCCCGGCCTCATGGGCCTTATGCTCACGGGCATGTATTTCTCTACCTCCGCTACTGCTAATACTACACTGAACGTGACCTCCGCCGTGTTTACAAATGACATTTATAAGGGCCTTATCAATCCCCTGGCATCAGATAAAAAACTGATCGCGGTGGGGCGCTGGTCATCCTTTTTGCTGGGGCTGGGCATGATCGGCATAGCGCTGCTGGTGCCGGCTGCAGGAGGCATGATAGAAGTGGTGCTGAGCATTGCCGCCATCACCGGCGGGCCTTTGCTGCTGCCACCCGTGTGGGCCTTGTTCTCTAAGAAACTGGCCGGCCGCACCGCTTACATTATTTCCGCGGTAAGTCTCGGTATTAATCTCGTGTTCAAGTTCATCACGCCCTGGCTGTTCCACCTGAAGCTGGACCGCTCCCAGGAAATGATGCTGGGCGTGGGATTGCCGCTATTGTTGTTGGTGGCCGCAACGTTGCTGGCCAGGACCGTGGCGGCGGATTACCTGCGGTATGCACAGTTCCGCCAGCAGGAGGTAGCGCCGCCCAATCCCGAAGAGATGGAGGCCATCCGCCGCCAGAACCGGTTTGGCCTGCAGGTGATCGCGTTTGCACTTGCCTTTACCGCCCTCTTATTATTTGTGCTTTGTTTTATTACCCCCACAGGGAAGTCGCTGCTGGCGGGCATTGCAGCTGCCATCTTATTGGTGGCGGCCATCCCGCTGCGGGCCGCCCAAAAGATCCGTATTCATTTAATTACCAATGATCAACCTCATGCCCAGGAAGAACTTATTTAGCCTCTTATTGCTGTTGATAGCATTAAAGACCCATGCTACAGACACCCTGTATTTACCCACCCGGCATTGGGCCTTTGCCATAGACCCGCTCAAAGTGGGCGATAACGAAGGATGGTACCGGGATGATTTCCGCAAAACCACTTTCGATTATGTGGACCTTCCGCACTGTTATTCCGTGGATCCCCGTTATTTTTTCTTTAACGGGCAGGCCTGGTATAAAAAGGAAATGGAGCTGGCCACCATCCCGGAAAACCGCCGCCTGTTCCTGCATTTTGAAGCAGTGTATTACAAGTGCAGCATTTACCTGAATAACGAATTGGTAGGAGGGCATGAGGGCGGCTATACACCGTTTGAGGTGGAGCTCACCGGTAAATTAAAGACCGGCAGGAACACGATCGCCATCAAGGTGGATAACAACTGGGACACCACCACCATTCCCGCGGCCCGCCCCGCCAGGGAAGCCGGCGATCCTATTAACAGCCAGCTGATCCCCTGGATGAATTATGGCGGCATTACCCGTGACTGCTGGTTGCTGAGCCGTACCAGTACCTTCATTGAACGTGTGAAAGTGGAAACAGATCCCGACCTGCAAAAAGGCACGGCCATCATTTCCCTGCGCCCCACACTGAATGGTAAGGCCGGTGCCCCGGTACAATACACCCTCCTGGACCCGCAGGGGAAAGTATTGCGCACCAAATGGAATACTAATAACGGTATCGCATATACGAAGATCAGCAACACCCGGCTCTGGGACCAGGATCATCCTTTCCTGTACCGCGTACAGTGCGTAGCCGGTGGCGATACCCTGCTGCAAACATTTGCCGTGCGCAAGGTGGAAGTGAGAGGCACACAGTTGCTGCTGAATGGGCATCCCATCAAGATGGGGGGCGCTAACCGCCCGCTGGACTACCCGGGCCTGGGCTCCATGGAGCCGGACTCCGTTGTGGAAAAAGACATGCGCCTGATGAAAGAAGCCGGCATGGAATTCAGCCGCTTCTGTCATTACCCCGTATCTGAAAGAACGCTGAACTGGATGGATGCGCATGGAATGCTCATCATTGAAGAAGCAGGCAACTGGCAACTGGCTCCCTCGCAAATGGCCAGACCCAGGATGCGGGAACTTTTCCGCCAGCAGTTCCGTGAAATGATCCAGCGCGACTGGAACCACCCCAGCATTATTGCCTGGAGCGTGGGCAATGAGTTCCAGTCTTTCCGCCCCGAAGGCATTCAATGGGTGAAGGATATGAAAGCTTATGCCAATGAGCTGGACAACTCCCGCCTGGTGACGTTTGCCAGCTGCTTTGTGCACAACCCCGGCCTGGTGAAGAAGCCGGAAGACGAAGCCTCCAATTATGTGGATTTTGTAAGCGCCAACATGTATGGCAATTATGAAAATGCCATTAAACACATCCACGAAATCTATCCCAACAAGCCGCTGTTTGTAAGCGAGTTTGGCCAGCGGGCAGACTTTGTGAAGTCGGAGGATGAGCGCATTGCACATTGCAAAACGGCCATTGATGCATTCCGCAAGGCAGACTACGTGATAGGCGCCTGCCTGTGGACCTACAATGATTACCTGAGCCGCTACCCGAATACCAATCCCAATGGCTACCGCCAATGGGGGGCCGTGGACCAAAACCGTAACCCACGCGCATTATATAATTACCTGCAATCAGAATTTTCACCCCTGGTTATCACTTCAGCTACCTGGCAGCAGGAGCAGCTGGTGGTGAAAGTGAGCGCCCGTGCGGATTTCCCGGTATATCCCACGGATGGCTACCTGCTGGAATACAATGGGGTGCAGGCCCGTATTCCCGCGCTGCAACCGGGTGGGCAAACCACCGTGACCCTGCAAGCAAAAGCCAGTGCAGCTGCCATACTGGCCATGCTGCGGCCCGGGGGCTTTGTTATTCATCGTCAAAAAATTCAGTGATATCATGATGATCAAGGAACAGTTCAGTGAAAGAAGAGACCCGCGCACCGAAAGCCTGGAAGCAGACCTGGTAGTAGTAGGGGGAGGCCTGGCGGGTGTGTGCACGGCCATCACGGCCGCCCGTGAAGGGGTGAAGGTGATACTGGTGCAAGACCGGCCCATGCTGGGCGGCAACTCGTCGAGCGAAATACGTTTATGGATCCTGGGCGCCACTTCCCACATGGGAAATAACAACCGCTGGGCGCGCGAAGGTGGCCTGGTAGATGAAATACTGGTGGAGAACATGTGGCGCAATCCCGAAGGTAACCCCGTGATCTTTGATACCGTGTTGCTGGAAAAAGTTTGGAAAGAGCCCAACATCCGCCTGCTGCTCAATACCGTGGTGTATGAGACCACCAAAAGCAGCCCCAATGTAATAGCCCGTGTAACGGCCTTTTGCAGCCAGAATAGCACGCGCTACATCTTAAGCGCTCCTTTCTTCTGTGATGCCTCCGGCGATGGCATTGTAGCCTTCCAGGCAGGTGCCGCTTTCCGCATGGGTGCAGAAACGGCGGACGAATTTGGAGAGCCTTTTGCGCCCACGAAAGAATACGGAGAACTGCTGGGCCACTCGCTTTACTTCTACTCCAAAGACACCGGCGTGCCGGTAAAATTTGTGGCACCTGCCTATGCGCTGGACCACATCAGCGAAATACCCCGCTACCGGCGGCTTACCGCCCGGGAACATGGTTGCCAGTTGTGGTGGATTGAATATGGTGGAAGGCTGGACACGGTGCACGATACAGAAAAGATCAAGTGGGAGTTGTGGCGCGTGATCTATGGTGTGTGGGACTACATTAAAAATTCCGGTGAATTTCCCGAAGCGGAAACCCTCACGCTGGAATGGGTGGGCATGATCCCCGGCAAGCGGGAAAGCCGGCGCTTTGAAGGCGATTACATGCTTACGCAGCACGATATCGTGCACCAGCGCACGCATGACGATGCGGTAGCCTTTGGCGGCTGGTCCATTGACCTGCACCCGGCAGATGGCGTGTTCAGCGAAAAGCCGGCCTGCAACCAATGGCATGCAAAAGGGGTGTACCAGGTACCGTACCGCTGCCTGTACAGCAGGAACATAGATAACTTATTCTTTGCAGGCCGCATCATCAGCGCCTCGCACGTGGCATTTGGATCATCGCGCGTGATGGCCACCGGTGCTTACACCGGCCAGGCCTCCGCCATGGCGGCGGTACACTGCCTGCAAAAACAATTACAGCCCAGGGACCTCGTAGCACCGGTGCATATGAAAGCCCTGCAAACGGCCCTGCAACGCAGGGGGCAGCACATACCCGGCGTACCCATGAAGGATAGTGAAGACCTGGTGCAATCCGCTACCATCCGGGCTTCCAGCGAGTACGTGTTGCAGCAATTACCTCCCTCCACCGCGGGCTCCATCTCCCTGGCCGATGCCGCCGCCCAGATGCTGCCCTTGCCCGCAGGCCCCATGCCTGCTGTAAAAGTATGGGCTACTGCCAGCGAGGATACCACCCTCACGGTGGAGCTGCGCACCACCAGCCGCAACACGCACCACACACCGGATGTAACCCTGCAAACCTTACAGGTACCGTTGAAAAAAGGTGCACAGGAGGTTTCACTTAACTTCAGCGAAACCCTGCCCAACGATGGCTACGTGTTCATTTGCTTTATGAAGAACCCTGCCATCACCCTGGCCGACAGCGACCTGCGGGTAACCGGTATTTTATCCGTGTTCAATAAAACAAATCCCGCGGTATCTAACTTTGGCAAGCAGGAACCCCCGGAAGGCATTGGTATGGAAGCCTTTGAGTTCTGGTGCCCCGGCAGAAGGCCTGGTGGCAGGAACATTGCCATGGAACTGGGCCAGGGCATTGTCTTCCCCGCGGGCAATATCCGCAACGGGACAGACCGCCCGGTAACTGCCCCGAACGCCTGGCTGGCTTCCCCGGAAGACAAAGCCCCTGCCATTACCTTCCAATGGAACAGTCCCCAGCACATCCGCGAAGTAACGGTTGCTTTCGATAACGATTTTGACCATCCTATGGAATCCGTACTGATGGGCCACCCCGAGCGCGCCATGCCCTTCTGTGTACAGTCATTCTCCCTGCACGACGGCCAGGGCAACGAGCTGGCCTCCGTAACGGATAACCACGAAACACTCAAACGCCTGGTATTTGAAGCACCGGTAAGCACCGATGCACTGGAACTGCGCATCCACGCCATGCATGGAAAGGTGCCGCCGGGGCTCTTTGCAGTACGTTGTTATGCGTAAATGGAGATCATGAAAAAGGGCTGTCAAAACTTCGGGACAGCCCTTTTTCATTCAGGTACCTGATGGAGAAAATTTTCATACAGGCGATGCTCAGAGCCTTCATTTTACTTATGAGATTTCCCCTTTTTTTGATTGCGATGTCCTCCTACTATATTTTTACATTTACTTTACTTAAATTAGGATCAAATCCACGTTATAAATATGATAGCCGCCTTGAAGGAAGACAACCTCCTTGCATTCAACGAGGTGTACTACGCATATCATAAAAAGATATACCACTTCATCCTCCGTAAAACAAAATCCTCCTTCCTTGCCGAGGAAGTTACGCAATTGACCTTCATCAAATGCTGGAACTACCGTGCAAGCCTCGACGAAAACCTTGGCATTGACATACAACTTTTCAGAATAGCCCGCACTACCCTGGTAGACCAGCTCCGCAAAACCACCGCCTACCAGGAAAAAGTGATCCACGTGGTAAACAGCTACCTCATTCCCCAGGACGAGCTTTGGAACCGCATGGCCGAAAAAGAACTGCAGCAGCAACTGGCCAAAGCGATGGAAGAAATGCCCCCCATGCGGCGCAAAGTGTTTGAAATGAGCCGCTTTAAAGGCATGAGCTACCAGCAGATCGCGCATGAACTATCCTTGTCATCCCGCACCGTGGAAGCCCATATTTTCCAGGCCACCCGCCAGTTGCGCCACTACCTGGGGCCTTTGCTCCTGGCATGGTGGATCGGCAACCATTAAGAAAAAATATTTTTCCCCAGACTAAGTAGTTGACGCCGCAGGAACGTATTCCTTAGTAGCAGCCCAGTTCAGATGATGATCAATGATGAATTAATAACGCGGTTCTTCCACAACCAGTGCACACCGGAAGAAGCCAGTGCGGTAGCAGCCCACCTGGAGGAACACCCTGAGGTGCTGGAAACTTACGTGCCGGAAGCGGAGTTCCTGCAAATGGAAGCGGGCGACCTGCCGCAAACCGTGTCCCGCCTGTGGCTGCGTAATATTCATGGTCAGATCAACCGGCGCCGCACTCCCCTCATACGGCGTATAGCCGTAGCTGCGATCATGGCGGGCATAGTGGTGGGAGGCATTTACCTGCTGCGTACCCCGCAGGGCCCGGCCACACAGGGCACCGTGGCCCGCACCACCATTACAGCGCATAACACCCGCGTGGTGACCAATAATACCAACCACTCCCTGACCCTTCAACTGCCGGATGGATCGGTAGCAGTGCTGGAACCGGCGGCCATTCTCCGTTATGAACAACTGTTTGCAGACGGCCGCCTGGTGGACCTTTCCGGGGAAGCTGATTTCACCGTGATTGCCGACAAGACCCGGCCTTTCCGCGTAGCCAGTGGCGTGATCCATACCACCGTACTGGGAACCTTCTTTCATGTAAAAGCCAACCCGGATGAAGAGCTGATCACCGTAAAACTCCACAGCGGCAAAGTGCTGGTGCAGGCCATCCTGGATGAAAAGAAGCTGATGGATGACGCCATCCTCACGCCTGGAAAAGCATTGACCTTTAACACCCGTACGCGGCAGGCCACCCTGTTCAATTTTGAGCGCAGCGGCCGCGAGGCCATGGTAAAAGCCGGCAGCAGTGGCACCCCGACCACCAAACCAGACTGGTACCAGTTCAATAAGCAACCAATGTCGCAGGTATTAGACCAACTCAGTAATTATTATGGAATAAGCATTTACTATTATCCATCAGACATTGCCGACATCTATATCGATGGGAAATTTGACAACACCGATTCCTTAGCCGAGATCTTGACAGACCTTACCCTGCCAAACAATTTGAAGCTGACACGCAAAGACGATGGATTTGTGATCAAACGAAATTAGTCCCGGAGAATTTTTATTGTTTCCACGTATAGGTGCTGAAAAGCGCCAGGGGCTTGTAGTGCCCTTCATATTAAATCCACATTCCGTTATGAAAGTTATTTTCCGATTAACATTTGTCATGTTGTGGGGGCTCATTCCCCTGCTATCCACGGCACAGCAGGCACGGCCCCAGGTGAGCGGCACCGTGCGCGATGACCTGGGTGAAGTGTTGCCGAATGCATCCGTGGTGGCACTGAATGAAAAAACAAAGTACAGCGCCGGTGTGCGCACAGACACCAATGGCGTATTCCGTTTTTCAGGACTGCCGGAAGAAGGGCATTACACCTTCAGCGTGTCTTACGTAGGGTTTGAAACACAGCAGCGAAACAACGTAACCCTGAAGAATGGCGCTACTATTACGTTTGCGGTGAAGCTGGTAAAATCCACCAGTACCCTCAATGATATCGTGGTGATAGGCTACGGTACTGCAAAAAGAAAGAACGTAGTAGGCTCCTTTAACGTGGTGACGGTAAAGGAAGCAGGTAGCACAACTGCTACTAATCCCTCCCAACTGCTCATCGGCAAGGCGGCAGGCGTGCAGGTAGTACAAAGTGGTGGCCCCGGTGCGGATGCACAGATCCTGATCCGTGGTACCGGTACCTTTACCGACGTAAACCCGCTCTACGTGGTAGACGGGATACAGGGCACCAAGAATTTATTCAACAGCCTCAACACCCAGGATATTGAAAACATCACCATTCTCAAAGATGCTTCCTCCACTGCCATCTATGGCTCTGCGGCGGCAAATGGGGTGGTGATCATCACCACTAAAAAAGGCAAGCTGGGCCCACCCAGGCTGACCCTCAGTTCGCAGTGGGGTATTTCCAAAGCCTGGAAACAACTGGACCTGCTGAAGGCCAGGGATTATGTAAGCGTGCTGCAGGACCTGGCCGCCAGCAAGAACAGCGTGTTGCCTGCCAAATTCAGCACAGACGCGGTGATGCACGATAGCACCGACTGGCAGAAGGCCGTGTTCCGCAACGCGCTGGTAAATGAAAATGACCTCAACATCATCGGGGCAGGAGAGCGGGTCACTTATTCCGTATCTGCCACTTACATCACCCAGCAATCCATCCTGCAACACGCAGTGAACAAGCGCCTGCAGGCAAGGGCCAGCCTGGAAGAGAACTTTGGCCGCTTCCGTTTTACGCAGAACGTGATGTTCCGCCAGTACATTGGCCAGGGTTACAATGCCAACCTGCAGAATGCCCTGCAATATGCACCTTACAAACCCATTAAGGATCCTTTCATCCAGGGTGGCTACTCCATTGTGAGCACCGCATTGGATTTCAGTAGCATTGATAATCCTTACCAGGAAATTTACCTGAAGCAGCAAACGTCTAACTCCATGTCTTTCTTCCCCCAGCTGAGCGGAGAAGTAAGGCTGATAGACGGGCTGCGCTTCCGCTCACAGTTTGCCGGGGAGGTGAACTCCACCCGCAGCACTACTTACCAGCCCCAGTATCAAAGTTCCAACTACCTGAACCAGGCCCGCCAATCGGGGTTGAACTTCACCCAGAACAGCTACTACATGTGGGAGAACTATTTTTCTTATGATAAGCAATTGGGTACCATGCATAGCATATCCCTCACCGCAGGGGAGAGCTACATAGACCCGGGAAGGTCCTATGCCTCCGGCATCCGTGGTACCGGCCAGCCCAATGATAATATCACCGGCGTTACGGTAGCGCCTAACCAGGCGGTGACCACCTCCTACGACAACTATTCACGGCCTTCCCTGATCTCTTACTACGGCCGTGCAAGCTATACGTATAACGACCGTTATACCGTTTCAGGCAGCTACCGCCGCGATGGTGCGTCAAACTTTGGTGCCAATAACCGCTGGGGTAACTTTGCCGCCGCCGGTGCCTCCTGGCGCTTCTCCGCGGAAGACTTCATCAAGCGCAGTTTTCCCGCATTGTCTGAAGGCAAGCTGCGCATAGGCTGGGGACAAACCGGTAATAACAATATCCCCAACTTCCTGAATACGTCTAAGATCTACCAGGGCTCGCCCACCGGTGCCCTGGTGTATTCCCTGGGTGCTACAGAGTCGTTTATTTCCGGTGTTACCCTGGTCACAGTAAGTAATCCTGACTTAAAGTGGGAGCAGACCGCGCAAACAGATGTAGGCCTGGACCTGTCATTCTTCAGGAACCGCCTGAGCGTTGTGGCAGACTGGTACGACCGTAAAAGTACCGGCCTGCTGGTGACCACCTTCCTGCCTTCCAGCGTGGGCGTGAGCCCCACGGGCAACCAGCCGAAGAAGACCCTGAATGCCGCCAGCGTGGATAATAAAGGCGTGGAACTGATGATCGGTTACCATGATAAGATCACCGAAGATTTTGGATTCAATGTCAGTGTGAACGGGTCTGTGAATACTAACAAAGTGCTCTCCCTTGGTGCGCAGTTCAATGCGCCCATCCAGGGCGGTGCGTTCGGCCCGGTGCCGGCTACTACTTACACTGCAGCCGGCAGTGTGATCGGGTCTTTCTATGGCTACCGCGTAGACCACGTGGCAAAGGATGCAGATGAAATTGCCGCGCTGGATGCACAGGCAGCCAAGCAGTCCGGTACGCCCGGCACCAAATACCAGGATGGATTGCTGCCAGGGGATTTCATTTACAAAGATCTGAACCACGATGGAGTGGTGAACGCCAAAGACCAGGAGATCCTGGGCAATCCCATTCCCAAATATGTATACGGCATTAACGCCGGCGTTACCTACAAAGCGTTTGACCTGAACGTAGTGCTCTCCGGTATCAGTGGTATGAAACTGCTGAACGGGATGAAGCTTTATACACAAGCTATGCAGGTAGGGCACAATGCCACTACCGCCATCATGGACCACTGGCGCAACCCCGGTGATGTAGCCGCTTTACCCCGCCTGGGCCAGAGCGCTACCGGCAGCGGTAACCTGCGTCCGTCCGACTGGTGGCTGGAAAACGGTGCTTACCTGCGCGTGCGCAATATCACCCTGGGCTACAATGCGCCGGCCAGCCTGCTTACCCATGTTTCCAAAGGCACTGTGAAATCTTTCCGCGTGTACGTTGCAGCACAAAACCTCTTTACGGTGACCAGATACACCGGCTATGACCCGGAAGTGGTGGGTAGTGACCTGTTGTTCAACCGCGGCATAGACCTGGGGCAGATCCCGCAGCCACGCACGTTCCTGGCTGGTGTACAAGTGGGTTTTTAATTCTAAAATTCAAGCGTTATGAAGAAGTTTTTTATACTGATGATCCTGGTGGGAATGAGCGTGGGTTGTTCCAAGAAGCGCCTGGACCTGGTGGACCAGAGCAGTTATGCATACGAGACGTATTTTACCAATTCCAATGCCATCAACCAGGCCACCATTGCCACTTACGCTACGATGGTGCACCCCGGCCTGTGGGCGCGTGAATATTATTACATCTTTGACCTGCTGGGCAATGAAGCCAAGCGCGCCAGCTTCCTGCTGGGCCCTGAACAGGAGCTGGGCGACTATACCTTTGGCAGCAACAACCAGGACCTGGGCTGGCTGTGGCAATCCCTTTACCGCATGATCTTCCGCGCTAACCTGGTGCTGGACCGTGCCGCCGCATGGAACCCTACCGCTACGGTAGACAGGGCCAAGGTGAACCAATACGTGGCGGAAGTGAAATTCCTGCGTGCCTACGCCTACCTGCACCTGGTAACCCTGTGGGGCGATGTGCCTTTGTATACCGATTATAAGACCACCCTCAATAATAACTACCTGCCCCGCAGCCCCAAATCACAGGTGTGGCAGCAGATAGAGAAAGACCTCCAGGAGGCACAAGCCACAGACGAACTACCGGTAGCCTATGCCGCCTCAGACCTGGGCCGCGTAACCAAAGGCGCGGTGACGGCGTTACTGGGCAAGGCTTACCTGTATCAGCAAAAATATGGGCCTGCACAGGCAGAATTTGCAAAACTGCTGCAGGCTCCCTATACCTATAAACTATGCCCCGTATACGACAGCCTTTTCTCCACCACCAACCAGACCAATCCCGAAAACATTTTCCAGATCATGGACCAGCAATGGACCGACTGGGGAGTGGGATCGCCTTACTATATGTTTGGCAACGGTGCAGAGCAGGTGGGCAAGCAAACGCACACCGGCCGCGCTATGGAGTATGGCTTTAACGACTGGAAGAATGTGTACCTGAGCAACGCCGCCGTGAAAGCATTTTCATACACCAATCCCCATACCGGCCAGCCTTACGTAGACCCCCGTGCGCGTTCCACTTTCTACGGCACCGGCCCATCTGGTGGCGATACGGTGTACTGCCAGCAGTGTGCTACCGGTCCTAAAGCATACCCGTTCAATACCAGTGACCCACAAGGTGATTACCGCTGGAAGAAATATGAATACTACAACCAGGTGGCCTCTTACGGCGACCCGAAGAGCCCTATCAATGCACAGGTGATCCGCCTGGCAGACGTAATGCTGATGCTGGCCGAAACACAGATCCAGCAAGGTAATACGGGCAATGAGCCCCTGGCCCTGATAGACAGCGTGCGCTCCCGCAGCGGTGCCGTATTGTACACCACCCTGGGTGATAAGACCAGTGCCATGAAGATCCTGATGCATGAACGCCAGCTGGAACTTTGCGGAGAAGAGTTCCGCTACTTTGACCTGCTGCGCTGGGGCATTGCCAAACAGACCATTAACGGGGAAAAGGCCGTGGATCCCGGGGTGGGCGTTACGCCCTTCCAGGATAAGCACGTGCTGTTCCCCATCCCTGATAACGAAAAAAATTACAATCCAAACGTAGCCGCACAGGTGAAGGACGGCTGGAACTAACGATGTTTTTTATGAAGAAGATCAGCCTGATGCTTGCTATACTCATAGCAGGCGTGGAAACCTTTGCGGCAGTAAAACTGCCGCAGGTTTTCACAGACAACATGGTACTGCAGCGCGATGCACCTATTCCCATATGGGGATGGGCATCGCCCCGTGAAAAAATAGCGGTGCGTTTTCATGACCAGGTGAAGGCCACCAGGGCCGATGCAGGCGGTAAGTGGCGCATTACCCTGGACCCCGAAAAGGCAGGCGGCCCCTATGAACTGACCGTGCAGGACAGGAAACTTACCAATGTGCTCGTGGGCGAAGTGTGGATCTGCTCCGGGCAGTCCAATATGGAGTTTGCGCTGCGCAATGCCATGAACGCGCCCGCGGAAGTTGCCAATGCCAACTATCCTGAGATCCGGGAGCTGACGGTGGCAAAGCGTGTGAGCTTCACCCCGCGGGACGATATTGAATCAAACGGATGGCAGGTGTGCAGCCCGGCCACAGCAGGCAGCTTCAGCGCCGTGGCTTATTTCTTTGCCCGTAAGCTGCAGCAGGAGCTGAAGGTGCCCATAGGCCTCATCCACACCAGCTGGGGTGGCACAAATATAGAAACCTGGACCAGCAGGGAAGCCCTTACTACCCTGGATGATTTTAAAGACCTGGAAAGCAGCAAGCCCGGTAACATAGCCGGTGAAAACAACGCACGCCTGCAAGCTTTGCGTGACCTGCTGCTCCAGTTTGAGCACGGTAACATTACCGCTAATGATGTGCCCCAATGGAAAAGGGCCGCTTATGATGACCGTCACTGGGCTACACTAAAAGCGCCCGCTGCCTGGGAAACCCAGGGCCTGCCCGGCTTTGACGGCGTGGTATGGTACCGCAAGACCATTACCCTCACCGCGGAGCAGGTGGGAAAGCCCGCCCGCCTGGATGCAGGGATCGTAGATGATGGCGACAGCACTTTTATAAATGGCCTGCCGGTAGGCAGTATGCTGGGCGCGTATGCCACCCCCCGGAAATACAACATCCCTGCTGGTGTTTTGAAGGCAGGAGAGAATGTGATAGCCATTAAAGTGACAGATACCGGCGGTGCCGGTGGTATCATCGGCGAAGACAATGACCTGCAATTACTCATAGAAGGCCTTTCACCCATTACCCTTGTGGGAGACTGGAAAGCGCGGGTAGACACCAACTACCTGATGGTGCCTTCCCGGGGGCCCAATGCCTATCCCTCCCTGTTGTTTAACGCCATGCTGAACCCCCTCATCCCGTACGCTATCCGCGGCGCCATCTGGTACCAGGGCGAGGCCAATTGTGACCGCGCCTACCAGTACCGCACCACGTTCCCGCTCATGATCAAAGACTGGCGCCAGCGCTGGCAGGAAGGGGATTTTCCCTTCTACTTTGTGCAGCTGTCATCTTTCAATCCCGGTGGCCGTACGCTGCTGACCGGGAGCGCGTGGGCAGAATTGCGCGAAGCGCAGTACATGACCCTGGCCCTGCCCAATACCGGTATGGCCGTTACCACAGATATCGGCAATCCTTCCGATGTACATCCTGCCAACAAACAGGATGTAGGCCTGCGCCTGGCCATGAACGCACTGCACACCACCTACAAACTGCCGGTAGCGCCCTGTGGCCCGCTGTACAAGGATATGGAGGTGAAGGGCAGTGACATTGTGCTGCACTTTACTGAAACGGCTGGCGGACTGCAGGTGAGGAACCGCTATGGTTACCTGCAGGGATTCCAGGTGGCCGGGGCCGACCAGCAATTCCACTGGGCACAGGCCCGCATAGAAAATAATAATGTAGTAGTGCACTGTGACGCCGTACAAACCCCGCTGGCCGTAAGGTACGGCTGGACCGACGACGCCATGGATGCAAACCTGTACAATAGCGAAGGATTACCCGCATCGCCTTTTAGAACGGACAATTGGAAAGGACTAACGGAGGAAAAGAAATATCTCGTTATCAAGTAACCCAAACCCTCTAAAAACTTCTGTCGAATGAAAAGGCTTTTTACACTGCTCTTTTTATGTTGCGGTCTGTTACCCGCCGTGGCACAGACCTATCAGACCGACGTGCTCCGCATAGGAGGCGGCGGTTTGGTGACATCTGTTCAACACCACCCCAAGGTGCCAAAGCTCCACTACATCACTACAGATGTAGGCACCGCTTACCGGTGGGACAGTACCGCCCAGCGCTGGCGCGGACTGTTCTACAACATGGCTGCGTCTAACTGGCCAGCCGCCTGTAACAACATTGCCGTGGCACCAAACGACGCTACGGGCAATATCATCTACGCCACCTTAAACCGCTCATCAGACGGTGGCACGGTCATGAAATCTACCGATGGCGGCCAGACCTGGACCGATCTTAATTTCAACGTGCGGACAAACCCGAATGATAACTCCGACAAACGTTTTGGCGCCCGCCTGGTGGTAGATCCGTTGCGCGATAGTACCGTGTATGTGACCACCCGCCTGCCGAAAAGCGGCGCAGAAACCATTACCGGCACCTACCGCAGCCTGGACGCCGGCGCTACCTGGACCAAGCTGGATACCCTGCATGGCCGCTTCATTGTATTTGACACCGCGCAGGGCAAATTGAACGGGCGTACCAAACGGGTGTACATTGCCTGTGCCAATGGCGTGTACCTGAGCGATGATGCCGGCGATACCTACACGCTGCTGCCTGGCAGCCCTGCCGGCCTTAACCGGGGCGTGCTGCAGGCCAATGGTATTTTATATGCCACCAGCGGCACCTACGTGTACCGGTACGATGGCATCACCTGGACAGATATTACCCCGGTGCCGGCTTCCAGTGTGGGCAATTACGCCGCCGTGGCGGAAAACCCGCATAACCCGCAGGATATCATTGTGGGCTCCAGTAATTTCAATGCCAGCATGTTTAAAAGCAGCCAGGGTGGCGCCTCCGGCACCTGGAGCACTGTGCAGGGCACCCGCGATAACAGCGAGAACCCCTACCGCGGCGGCAGCAATATTGGCAATACGATTGTAGACCTGTCCTGGGAATACTTTGACTCCACCAAGGTATGGCTCACCGATATTTTCAATGCCTATGAAGGCACCAATGCAATGACCAACACCGGTGTGTGGAAAGTGCGCGCGGTGGGGCACGAAGAAGTGGTGCCCACCGGGCCGGTATTGTCGCCCCCCGCAGGCAGTGCTAATATTGTTTCTACCAATACGGCGGACGTAGGCGGCTTTGATCACAAATCCCTTACCGCCGCGCCTACAAAAGACCTGACCGTCGATTTTTCCTATGCCAATTCCAGTGGGCTGGAACTCACCAGTACAGCCGTAATGGAAAGCAATCCTAACTTTATGGTAAGGGTAGGGCGCGGCGGCTGGCAGGGGAAAGGCCTGGGCGGCTTTTCCACGGATGGTGGCCTGCACTATACCCAGTGGATCTGCCCGGACAGTGCCGGCGGCGGGCGTATTGCCGTAGCGGCCAATGCAGAGACCCTCGTGTGGGTGCCCCAGGGATACAATCCATTGTACTCCACTGACCGCGGCGCCCACTGGACCAAGTGCGGCGGCTTTACGGGCAGTGCATTTGGGTGGGATATATACATTGATTATTCCCAGGTGTTTGATGTGCCCGCGGAAATGAGCCCCCTTGCAGCGGATAAGGTGAACAGTAAAAAATTCTATATCTACCTCCAGGGCAAGATGATGGTGAGTGAAGACGGTGGTGTAACCTTCACCCCGCGCGCTACCGGCCTGCCGGATGTAGGCAAGGTGGCTTATGTGAAAGTGGAGACCACGCCCGGCAAGGAAGGCGACGTTTGGCTGTCCATCGAAGGCAATGGATTGTACCACTCTACAAACAGCGGCTACTCTTTCCGCCACGTCAGCAATGTGCAAAGCGCCCGCAGCGTGGCCGTAGGCAAAGGCGCCACCAACCTGCCTGCCATTTACGTGTATGGTACGGTAGGCGGTGTGGCGAACAGTATTTTCCGCTCTGATGATACGGCCACTACCTGGGTGAATATTGCTAACCCGCCGGCTTCACAGCTGTATGTAATGACCGCAGACCGGCAGTTGTACGGGCGCGTGTTCTTCGGTTCTTTCGGCAATGGGTTCTTTGTATCCACTGCACAACTGGTAAACCCCACGGGCGTGGTGGTAACGCCTGCTGCCGTATCGGTGCCGGCTAATAATACCACCACGCTGCAGGCCTTTGTAACGCCAGCGTGGGCCAATAATAAACAGGTGCACTGGTCTTCATCCGATACCACGAAAGTAAAGGTGAATGACAGCACCGGCGTGGTAACCGGCATTGCCGTGACCAGTAGCCCGGTAACCGTTACCGTTACCACAGCAAGTGGTGGTTATACTGCCAGTGTAGCCGTTACCGTTACAAACCCCATTTCCGTGAAAGGCATCGCCATCACACCAAACCCTGATACCATTGTGCAGGGGCATGCCTCCACCCTGGCGGTGGTGGTTACCCCGGTGGACGCCAGCAATAAAACGTTGCATTGGTCATCTTCCGATACCACGGTAGCCAAAGTACCGCTGGATACACCCGTGATTACGGGCGTGGGTGTGGGCACCGCCACCATTACCGCCACGGCGGTGGATAGCGGCTATACGTCCAGTATTACCGTACGCGTGATCAACGTGCTGCCAGACTCCCTGCAGATCCACGGCGCCACCTCCCTGAATGAAGGCGATACCACGCGCTTGTCGGTGACATTCTTCCCCGGCAATACCAGCAATCAAAATATCACCTGGTCCTCCAGCGATACAACCAAAGCAAAAGTGGATGCCAACGGGTTGGTAACTGCGAAGGCACCCGGTGCAGTGACCATCACCGCTACGGCAGCCGCAAATGGGATAACGGCCACCAGGGCCTATACCATTGGCCCCAAAGCCTTCTGCGGCATTCTCTCCAATCCCGGCTTTGAAAGCGGTCTTTCAGACTGGTACATTGTAGGCGATTCTGTGAACGGCGCATTGCCTGCCGGCCTGGAGACCACCGATGTACACGGCGGCACACAAGCCGTACTGGTAACTGGTGGCAACGCCGGCGTAAGCAGCAGCGGCGTTATGCTGGTACCCGGCAGCAAAGCAGTGACCTTCAGCGCCTTTACCAAAGTGTCCGGCTCCCCTACATGGGCAGGCTACGGCATTGACTATGTAGATTCTTCCGGCGTAAAAATAGAGCAGGATGTGTTTAATGCCACCACTACGGCGTGGGGCAATCAGTCCATTACCCGCGTGTCTCCGCCCAACACCGCCCGTGTAAATGTATGGACCTATAAGAATGGCAGTGGTGGCCGTTTGTACCTGGACGATTTCTGCGTCACCATTGGTACGCCGGTATTTGTAAGCAGCATTACCCTTACGCCCAAACCGCTTTCCGTAGCAGTGGGTTATACCAAGAAGATCACCCCCACCATAGCCCCCTCCAATGCTACCTGGAAAGCAGTGACCTGGTCGTCGTCCAACACGGCCATTGCCACGGTAGATGGCAGCGGTAATGTAAAAGGCATTGCCCTGGGCACGGCTATCATCACCTGCACCCCGTCTGACCGCGGCGGCGCCATTGCTACAGACACCGTAACAGTAACCCCGCCCGTGCCGGTGACCGGTGTGAATGTAACGCCTGACAGTACCATCATGGGGGTAGGTGAAACCTTTACCCTCACGGCAAACATGCAGCCGTCAAACGCATCTAACACGGCTATGAGCTGGACAAGCCTGAACACCACGCTGGCTACGGTGAACGCCACGACCGGCGCGGTGCTGGCCAAGGCTACCGGCACCGTTAAAATTGTAGGCGCCACCGTAGATGGCGGTTACCGCGATACCAGTACCATCACCATCGTGGCCGCGGGCAGCTGCGGCGCGCTGACCAACAACGGTTTTGAAGCAGGCCTTACCAGCTGGCAGGGCGGTTCGCTGACCACTACAGATGTACATTCCGGGTACCGCGCCGCCGTGGTGCTCACCGGCACCCTGAGCCGCCAGCCGGCACTTACCTTCAACGTAGGCGATACCATTGAATTTACCGCGTGGGCCAAGATCACCGGCAACCCGGTTTGGGCAGGCTTCAGCCTGGATATGCAAACCGCTACCGGTAGTAAAACCACCAGCATGCAGGCCACCGTGAGCGCCGTGCTCTGGACCCAGTATACCCAGCGTGCAGTGATCCCCGCCGGCACTACCAACTTTAACTTCTGGGCATCCAAAGCCACCACCGGTGGTAACCTGTATCTCGATGATCTTTGCGTCACGGTGATACCCGCCACCAGCGGCAGCAGCAGTTTGAGCAGCCAGGTGATGACGGCAGGTAACAGCCGCCTGAAACAGGCCGCCCTGGCCCCTGAAGGGAATATGGAAGTGAAAGTGTATCCTAACCCGGTGCAAAGGGATATCAATATCAGTGTAAGTAATGCCAATGGTAGCCGCATGCAGGCCACCCTCGCGGATATGAACGGCCGCATCCTGCACCAGGAAATATTCTACCCCCAGAAAGGAACGTACAAACTGCATTTGGCGCAACAGCCGCCCAAAGGCGTGTACATCCTGACGGTAACGGGTGATAACGCAAAAGGTAGCTGTAAATTGATCGTGTTGTAAATCAAATCCATGCTTATCTAAAAAGCCCCCTGCAGCTTTTGCAGGGGGCTTTTTGCAATTAATAGCCTGGAGTGCGAGGCAAATAGCGTATGCTCAGGGATAGTTAGAGGTGCCCGCTTCCACACCGATCACACGGAACACCGTCAGCAAGCTACTCCGCGTTTTCAGCTTCTGCAATAAATTCCGTTGCGTAAACGCCCATTCCTCTTCCGTATAAGCCCAGTCTGGCCGCTGCGTGATCAGGATATCCGTGGTCTTGCGGAGGCCCTCTTTCGGGTTTACAGACACCATGACCCCCCGCCTTACCTGTATGTCCGCCACGCGGCTGCCTAATTCATGGCGGCAAAAACTTTTGATATCATCTTCCGTCACTACGCGGTCCCGCGTCATGAGGCCATATTTATAGGCTTGCAGCAGATTATGCTGGTCCGCTGATTTACGGCCACCGGCAGGTTTGGTGAGCAGCACCAATGACTCCGGGCGTGTGCCGGATCCTTCAAACTGCACCAGGGGCATGCCGCTGCGCAGTTGGTTGGCCGCCTCACTTTGCGTGGTCCAGTATTCCAGGTGCATTACCTCTGAGGGGTTTTGTGGCTTCACGATCACGTAGCGCGTGGCCTCTGTCATGGCGCTTAAAGACTGCTGCGCTTTCTGCTCCACCAGGGCCAGGTTTTGCTGCAGGTTCTTGAGCACATCTGTGAGGAAATCGTATCCATAGGCGGAGAAGGCAGCGCTTTCATCGCGCAGCAATTCAAATAAATAGTTGATCATTTCCCGCGCATTGCGGCTGTCAAAGCGCTCCGCCCCGCCCATGCGGATGGAGTAGGCGTCCTGTTGCTGTTCTTCGTTTTGATGATAAGCCACGGGACGGTAGTTCCGGCCCTTGCTGTCGGAAAGATATTCCACGCTCAGGAAGTGCTCCTGCACATCCGGCTTGATGGGAATGATATTGCCAATACCTTTAAAACGATGCTTCAGCTTATGCAGGCGGCGGTTGATCACCGGAAATGCATTCGTATACACGTCTACGTTATCCAGCAGGTTTTGACCGATGGCGGCCGGGAAAGAGAGCTGCACCCACAGCAGCGGGTCCTGCAACTGGCCCAGTTCCTTTTCCGGGAATACCGCCGCAAACCCGGGAGGGTGGGGCATCCTGGCCTGCTGGTCTGGTATTACCGGCTGGCCGGCAAAGGAAAGGTAGTGATGATTATAAAAAGAGAGCACATCCCGGATGATCACCGGCATGGTATCAAAAGACAAGGTATGTTCCAGCGGGTCACGGGGGCCCGCATGCGTGGAGGCGCCGTGTTTAAACCCGGTTTGCAGGGGCTGTGCCACGCCATTGATGGTGCAGGTGCACAGCGCCAGCAGCTGGTACCAGTCATTTTCAAACGTATAGTTTTTCCAGTCGAAGTAAAAGGAAAGCTGGTCCAGGTTAGCAATGCCATCCCGCAGGCGGAGCCCCAACCAGAGCGTTTGCATGGGCAGGTAGCGGCCCGCGGGCGCCACGGCGGTGAGTTGCTTGCCGCGGCGTGGATCGTAGGTGTACAGCCGGTTGCCCGTCGCCATGCAGGCCAGGTGCGCATCATAAATAGTGACCGGCACCGCGGGTGTAAAAAATACATCCTGCACGGTATCGCCCACGGCGGCATTACTGCGCTTGCCACCCTGCACAAAATGCCGGTACTCGGAAAGTTGTTCCACCGGCTCCAGGGGCAATGCCTGCATGAGGGCGTGCGCCGGCAGGGATGCCGTGAGCAGGTCCGGCGTGAGCAGGGCCGCCAGTTTATTGAGCAGCCGGCCCTCTGTATTTTTAAGGTCGTTCGATAAATTATAAAGTTCTCCGGACAGCGCCTCGATCAATAGTCTCACCATCGGATCGACGTCAGCTGTAGAACGTATTCCCCAAAAGTCGGCCGCATTTTGCAACAGTCGTGCCCGGATTGTTTCTTTAGAGGTGTAGTGGGGAGGGAATTGCATGAAAAAAAGGTTAATAGTTTAGTGTTAATAGCTAATCGTACGCGGAGATAACGTACGCGATGGATACGGTGTATTTTAAAGTAGCTGAAGTGGTTAAAAGTTATATGGTTACAATTGCCGGCCATGCAATTAGCCCATAATGATGATACGCTTAACCATTAACGGTTCACTGCGTGGACAAAGGGCTCAAAAACAACGCCGTATTGAACACATAATTTTCCCCGGTAGAAAGCATTTTGCCGGTTACGATAATGTCTACCTGCTTTTTTATTTCCGTGATCCGTTTCAGCGGAAAAACTTTTTCCACGTCCCGTACATTTATTTCTACTTCTATATTATAGATACGCGTTTCCTGGCCGGCAATGGACTTTGCCAGGGATTTGCACATTTTATCTTCCCACATCATTTGGTTTACAATGAGTTCAAAATCAAGTTCCCACACTTCGCAGCCATAGTCCGGCACAAAACGGTGCTCCCCGAAGCGGGTGAAGATAATCAGCTCTATATGTTGGGAAATAGACATGCCTATGTTACATGATTCCAATGTATTATTGGAAAAGATGCGGGTAAAATCAAACGGCTTTTTATAGTAAGGATTACTCATTGGGCAACATTAACATAAGATCAAATCTAATAATTATGCCGGTATAAAATTTGTCAACTTCAGATTTGTTGTATATTGGCAGTCCTGTTTACTTACTTTTTGTGAACCCGAACTGGATGTGAAAAACCGGACACGTAAACAGTATTTCTTTAATATTATTATTTGTTAAAATGCAACCCAAGGTTTTTGCGGAAACCATAAAAGTGACCATACCCAAACCGAAGCATTAGACATGAAACCGATTAATATGCACGAGCTGAACCGGGCTTATCTCAAGTTCGTGCTTCACTTCGTTTCGTTGATCCTGTTTGTGCTGATCTGTGTAGCCTGCTTCTTCACTACCGGGCGACACGAGATGAACCTGCTCACACAGCAATCACGCCAGTACGAAAAAATGGGCTATTACCGCGAAGAGGTGACCCATCATTTCGATGATGCACTGGTAAAATTCAATGCCCTTACGCAGTATGTAAATGCCGATGCCCAGGAGCTGAGTAACCAGGCCCTGCTCATCAACGGTATCCAGGCCGACAACAACAAAGTGCGTGGCCTGCTGGACGAGCGCAGGGCAGACCCCAACCTGGCGCCTACGGCCAGCCAGGAGTTCTACGAAAAGATGACCCGCAATGTGATCATACTGGCCAGCATTAAAGACTCCCTTTCCCAAACCCGCTACCAGAGCGCGTCTTTACGGGAGCAACTGGATGCCTGCAGCCGTACTTCGCAAAAGGCCATCAATGACCTAAACCGCTTACACTGATGAAATTAAGACCCCCTGTATGGCTCATCTGAGTATTAAAGAAAGACAGGAACAATTTATTTTCCTCTGCATCCTGGCCATCTTCACCACCGGTTTGCTTTCCTGGTTATTGTTTGATAGCAGCGACCTGAAAACTGCCGCAATGAAAGAAAAACTGGCACAGAAAGTGAAGGAGGAGAAACAGTTTGAAGCCGTGGTGGCCGAGATGAAACCGGCCGTGGATACCACCTATAAAAAGATCATGGACTTCGATCCCAATGTACAGGCCCTTTTCCTGGAATCCGATATCCTCAATTCCATTGCCAGCATTAAAGCGGCCTACCAGCGCCGCTCCTATGATGTACGCTACAAGGCATTCCTGGAAGAAGCGCAGCTGCTCGAAACATTATTCTACGATAAGAAAGAACTACGCGGCAACAACCGTAATATCGAAAAACTCAACGCAGACCTGGACCGCTGCCGCTTATCCATGCGCAACATACAGGGCGCCCTGCTGAATAATGGCCGCAACCCGCAGTCGTAACAAGACTGTACTGTTTTTAACACCGATGATGTAAATATGGAAGGAACCACTCAAAAGAATGCCATACAGAACGGCAGCCGCAATCGCGTGTATATCTACGTATTGCTTGCTGTGCTGGTGCTGGCGGTGTTTTTCCTGCTGATGAAACTGTTTTTCTCCAGCAGAACCCTGAATGCCCACCTGCTGAAAGATGAGATCTTTCTCAATGAAAACCTTGTTTATACAGACAATACACCGGGCGCTGGTAAATGGATGTGGGAGTTTGGTGATGGCGCGCTTTCCAATGCCCAGAATGGGTTTTACCGTTTTAAGAAGGCCGGCACCTACCTGGTGCGCCTTACCGTGGATGACAAATTGCAGCAGCAGTTTGCCGTAGTGGTAAAAGATACCGTGGCCACTCCCGTGATGGACAGCATCCGTATTACCGGCCCTACTTCCGGCACCACGCGTGAACAATTGCGCCTGGAAGCAGAAGGGGATGCGCAGAATTTTGAATGGTCTTTTGGCGAGACCGGCCGCGTGGATGTGAAAGGCCGTACCGCGTTTTATACTTACAACACACCTGGCAAATACCGCGTAGCCCTGCGCACAGAACGCAGCGCCCTGCCCGTGTATTTCCTGCTCACCATTACGGAACCGGACGATCCCCTGGCCAACCTGGTAGCCCCCGGCGCCGGCGCCCAGGCGCTCAAGGACGATTTCAAAGTGAAGCTGCAGAACATTGCCGATGGGCGCGATTTCCGTGGCAACTACTACTACCTGGTGCGTAAGTATCTCTGCAATGGCGAGCGCACCAAAACAGAAGCCCAGGACGAGACCGGGCAAAAGAGCAGTGATTTTTATTCGTATTGCATAGGGCTCACCTTCAGCAAGGGGATCATCATCGATGAAGTGTCCCTGAGCGTAGTGCCCAATTCCCAATGCGTAAACCTGGTGAACGTACAGCAACACCGCCTTACGCAGCACTAGCAGTTCTCTCTCCCGGCGGCACAACCTCACGGGAGGAGCACAAAAAAGAATTTCAATTTGATCGCTTTTTAAATCGCAACAGAGCAATGAGCCGTTTCTTATTTGTTGTCAGTTTACTGTTATGCATGCAGGCCCGGGCGCAGTTCAGCCCAGGCAAACGCATCATCCATAGTCCCGCCAATTTCCGCTATCCCACCGCCGATACCCGCGACCCGTCCAAGAAAACGGAGACCACCGCCTGGGTGGTATTCTCCGACCGGGAAGACAACTATAGCACCACCACCCCCGGTGGTTCACTCGTGTTCAAGAAGCTGCCCTTCATGCAGCCCTTCCTGGTAAGCGATACCAAAGAAGGTTACCTCCGCCTCATGAGCTACGATCCTTCCGTGCTCAAAGGTGTGAAGATCGTAGATAAACGCAAGGCCGTTAGCTATGGCTGGATACCGCGCAACAAGGTACTCATGTGGCAAAAGGCCCTCACCGACGACCGCACGCATTTTCCGCTGAAAGCGCTTGCCATCATCAATGCAGAAGCCCCGATAGAGCAGCCCAAGTTCTTCTTCAGCCACGATTCCATCATTGTGTTCAATTCCCCCGAGCTGCAAACACCGCTCAAAGAAAAGCTTAAGCTCCAGGATCTCGTTTACATCTATAAATTTTCCGAAGACCATAAAAAGGCCCTCGTGGGCCACGCCAGCATGCTCACGGCGGATAGCGCCCGCCAGGCCATCATTGGCTGGGTGTCTGCCGATGTAGTGCACCTGTGGGGCAGCCGCCTGTACATAGGCATGCCCAAGGGGGGCGGCTTTGCGGAAGATTCCATCGCTGCACAGTTATTCAATAAGCACCTTACCGCTGTGGCGCCCTATGGCGGCCATTTTGAAACGGACCCGTTGCTGGCCCCCGGCAATCCCGTGTTCCGCACCATCCCCGTGTTGCAGGACTATGGCAAATCACTGGACCAGCCTTTCCACTCAGCCGTGGCCACAAACGTCTTTGATAAATCCGGCAACACGGTGATCAACATCAAAGGCTCCCGCATTGATTATAACAACTACCTGCACCTGCGCCGCTTTGGCAACCGGGTGAACGTAGTGTTTGTAGTGGATGGGGGCAGCAGTATGAAGAACTACCTGCCCGGCATTACCAATACCATCCAGAACTTTGCGGATGTTTTTGGCGCTAAGAATTTTGCCAACTGCGAGTACCAGTTTGGCGCAGTAGTTTACCGCGGCCCCAATGGCTGCTACCAGGGCAAGGGCATCAACAGTTTTGAGCCCAATGGCACTTACAGCAAAGTGGTGGATTTTATTAACAAGCAGGCGGCCATTACCCAGCAATGCGCGGCCACCATCAGTGACCAGCCTTACTACGAAGGGGTGCAGGCAGCTATTGAGATGCTGAAGAAATATCCCATGCAGACCAATATCGTGATCGTGGCCGGCAGTACCGGCAATCCCGGTAGCAACACCCGCCCCCCGGAAGAAGGGCTGGTGCGTGGCCTGGTAGAAACAGACGCCCGCCTGCTGGTGTTCCAGGTGTACAATAAATCAGATCCATCGTTCGATAATTTTGTGCTGGAATCCAAAACCCTGCTGGAACGCGCCGCACAGCAACAGGCCGATGCCAAGAAACTGCGCATGGTAAAAGGCGAAGGCCTGGCTACCACCCAGCAATTCAATACGGCATATACGGACTCCGTATCGTACTACCTCAATTATCCCGATGGCAGCCTCATTCCCGGTGCCATCGTATTCCCCGGCCGCGGTGCGGTGAAGACCAACCGGGAAATGATGTCGGCCCTGAAACGCTTTCTCAATGAGGTGTACAACGATAACCGGCAGATCATCACTTCGCTGGACAGCGTGTTTATGACCTCTGGCCGCCTCAAGGAAAATATTACCCGCCCCGTGATGGGCGCCATGAAAGAGCATAACGCAAACCTGCCCGGTAACCTGGGTGAGCTGCTGCCGCATAACGCCTTCAAATATTATTTTGATGCCACGGTAACTCCCGGCATGGTAGGCATGGGGTCCCCGCTGGAATATGCGCTGATCCTGAGCCACGACGAAATGCTACAGGTATCTGACCTGCTTTCCCGCCTGGCCGGCGATAACCTGGAAGCAGACCGCAGCAATTTCCGCAAACAATTGTTCCAGACCTACCTGCAGTACGGCCGCCTGCAATGGAAAGACCGTACCAGTAAGGCGGCCATCAAGGCAATGAAACTTACGGCCTACCTGGAACGTGCCACCGGCATGCCTTTCCGGCTGGACACATTGCAGCGCTTTACCGTAAAGGATATCAAGAACGGCATGTCCACCCGCGACTTTGAAAGCCTGGTAAATGGCCTGCGCCATTGCAACCAGGTGCTGAAAGTACAACTGCAAACCGGTGATTATTTTATTTCCAACGGCCTGCCTTATTTCTATATCCTCCAGGATGAATGGCGCTTTAACAGCAAGCCGGAAAAGATAGGTGTTAATGAAAACCGTGTAGCCGGCGACGTAGTGTTGCCTGCACGGGAAACGATGAATAGTGCGTATTAGTTTTGGTCCCGGGTCCTAGGTCTTAAGTCCTAAGTCTTATGTCTTATGTAAGCCACGCTAGTTACCTAAGACCTGGGACCTGAGATTTAAGACCTAACACCCGCTACAATCAAAAATTATGATCAATCTCAATGAATCGGTAAAGCACGCCCTGCACGTGGCCCAGTCCCTGGCCCGCGAGCGGCACCATGGCAGCTACGGGCCGCCACACCTGCTGGCAGGGCTGCTGCACCGGGAAACGGGCCTGCGCGATTTTCTCCGCGCCATAGATAAAGACCCCGAATACCTGGCAGAATGGGCCGAAGTGCGCATGGATGAATACCCCAATGTGCGGGGAGAAAACAGCGAGATCAATGGCACGCCGGAGATCAGTGAAGTGCTGGAGACGGCAGATGATGTACGCCTGAAAATGGGCGTGGATCTCATTACCCCCGTATGTGTGCTCACCGCCCTGGCCAAACCCAATGTGGGCTTCCCGGCGGAGCAAATGAAATCCTTTCCCATCAAGGAACGGGAACTGATCAGCATGTACCTGGATGACAGCGCGGTGAAACAGGCAGCGGTGCCCAATAACGGCCATGTAATGGCCACCGGCAACGGCGGCGCCAAAAGCGGTGGTGCGCTGGCCAAATATTGCATAGACCGCACCGCGGATGCGCGCAACCTGAAAACAGATCCCATCATTGGCCGCGACCAGGAGTTGCGCATGGTGATGGAGATCCTGTGCCGCCGCTCCAAACCCAATGTGATCATTACCGGCGATGCCGGCGTGGGCAAAACTGCACTGGTGGATGGCCTGGCGCAACAGATCGTGGCCGGCGAAGTGCCCGCCATCCTGAAAGATGCCGTGATCATGGAGCTGGACACCGGCAGCCTCATTGCCGGCGCTTCTTACAAGGGAGAAATCGAAGACCGCTTGAAAAATATCATTGCGGAGATCAAGCAGGGGGGAAAGGTGATCCTCTTCATTGATGAAATCCATAGCCTGCTGGACGCCAAGGGCTCCATTGGCAGCGGGGCGGGTAATCTCCTGAAACCTGAACTGGCCCGTGGCGAGATCACGGTGATAGGGGCTACCACCATTGAAGAATACCGCAAGCTCATTGAACCGGAAAAAGCATTTTCCCGCCGCTTTGAAATTGTGCAGGTGGGAGAGCCAGACCTGGATACCGCTACTAAAATGCTGGAATGCCAGCTGGAACGTTATGAACAGCACCATGCGCTGAAAGTACAACCGGGCGCCGTGGCAGAATGCGTGCGCCTGGCCCGCCGTTACATGAAAGACCGCCGCCTGCCGGATGCCGCCTTTGACCTGCTGGACCGCACCATGGCGGCCATCAAGATGATGAACGATACATCCGCCCAGGAGCTGGAGCAATTACAACAACAGTTGGCCACCGCGGACAAGGGGGACAAGGCCGCCCTGCAATGGCTGCACAACAGCATGCAGCGCAAACTGAGCCCTGTGCTGCTGGGACGCCTGGATACGGCAGCACCGGATGACCTGGCGGATGGGGAAGCATGGTACACCTATCTGGATGAAACATTAAAGAAATTGACGGGTCTTGCTGCCCAAAAAACAGCAGAGACCAGCAAAGCGGATATTGCCGCGGTGATCTCTTTCAAGACCGGCATTCCCATTGGCAAGATCCAAACTGCCGAAAAGGAAAAGCTGATGCATATGGAAGACCACCTGAAACAGCGCGTAGTGGGGCAGGACCATGCCTTGAAAGCATTGGCAGCCGCCATCCTGGAATCGCGCAGCGGCCTGGGTAAAAAAGGACAACCCATTGGCTCCTTCTTTTTACTGGGGCCTACCGGTACCGGCAAAACGGAACTGGCCAAAAGCATTGCGGAGTTCTTGTTCAATGATGAAAAAGCTATGATCCGCTTTGATATGAGCGAGTTCAAGGAAGAACATTCCGCCGCCCTGCTGTATGGTGCACCGCCCGGTTACGTGGGGTATGAAGAGGGCGGCCTGCTGGTGAATAAGATCCGCCAGCAACCGTATGCAGTGCTGCTCTTTGATGAAATTGAAAAAGCGCATCCTTCCGTGTTTGATATTTTCCTGCAGATCATGGATGAAGGTATTATCCACGACCGCCTGGGCAAGGAAGGCGATTTTTCCAATGCACTCATCTTATTTACTTCCAACATCGGCAGCGAGTGGATCACCGAACAGTTCAATAACGGGCAGATGCCGCAGCCCACGCAGCTCCTGGAACTGATGACCCGCCACTTCCGGCCCGAGTTCCTGGCGCGCCTGTCGGAGATCGTGCCGTTTGGGCCCATTACGGAAGATAACGTGGTGAAGATCTTCAACATCCAGCTTAAGAGCCTGCTGGATGCATTAGAGAAACAGCACATCACGCTGGAGATCACAGATGCGGCACGGAGACAATTGGCACTTAGCGGGTTTACACCACGGTATGGTGCACGGCAAATTACCGGTGTCATCCGTAACCAGCTCCGGCGGCCCATTTCCCGCTATATCATCGCAGGCGATGTGCATGCGGGGCAGACCATCACCGTGGGGATCAAAGAAAACTCAGACAGCCTGGAATGGGCCATTCATTAATAAAAAAAATTAATAACACATTTGGGGGATAAGCAAGGAAATTTGCTATTTTTATAGGAGTGCTAATCTTTGTTGATCATCCAAAACAAAAAATTACGATATGTTTAATTACGAAATCGGAGGCAATGAACGTAAAATAGATACGTCAGAAGCGTTTGTTGACATATCGCCGAACAAGACCTTGTTTGTGCAGCAACTCACCCAAACTGAACCCATCAAACCGGAAACCGTGGAAGGCCTGAAAACGGTGGAAGACGTGTTCCGTCACTTTAAACCGCAGGTGGATGTTTCCTTTGAAAATGAGGATGGATCTGAGTCCAACGAAACCTTGCACTTCAATAACCTGGGAGATTTCAGCGTGAAGAGCATGATCCAGCAGAGCAATAACCTGCGCGATCTGAACGTGGAAAGTGAGATGTACCTGAACATCATCCGCCAGTTGAAGACCAATAAAACGCTGAAGGCTACCCTGGAAAACCCGGAGACCCGCCAGGCTTTTGCCGCAGCGTTGGAAAACCTTGCCCGGGAACTGCAGCAGAATGGCTAACAGGCCCGGCTATACGAATTTTTAAGACCCGTAACCATGTCCGGTACCCGATCCCCGCAGATCCTGTTATAACCGGAAACTACCTTTAATCCGTGCCCGGGCACCGCCCGCGCATTTAAAATCTACGCTATGTCAGTAGCCAAAGAAAACGTACAGGAAAACCAGCAGCAGTCCGCATTGCAGCACGCCACGCCCCAGGCGCCCGCCACGCTGGAAGACAGCCTGCAGAAGCTGGTGAAAGTAGGCGGCTTTGATTTCCTGGAAGCCATCATAGACGGGGTGCAGAACCTCAACCCCGACCGCAAGGCCCGCAAGAAAATATTCCTCACCGACCAGGATAAAGTGTATGAACGCAAAGCCCTGCTGAAAAAGATCCAGCTCTGGCAGGACCTCCTGGCGCAGCAAGGCGATGTAAGTGAACTGAAGGAAGTGTGCCAGCAAAAGGCAGATACGGCGGATGCGCTGCTGAAAAAGAATATAGGCCGCACCCTGGAAGCCACCCGCGACCTGGAGACCGCCTACCGCACCGTGCACCAATTCTACAAGAACACCGAAAGCGATAAGCTGACCAACCTGGTGATCCTTAATGCCAGCATGGACCAGGTAACAGACCTGGACAATCCCCGCTTTATTGAATACGTGGCAGAAGAACTCAAGCAGAACTATGACAGGCTGGACCTGCGCGATAACTACTCTTTGCTGGTAATACCCGGCTACATGGGTTCCAACAAGGTGATAGAGCGCTGGTCCAAAATTGCACATAATAATAAAGTGATGCTGGTAACCGACTTCGCAAACCTGGACCAGCCGGACGATGTGATAGACCTCTTTACTTCTGCTAACCTGACCGGTGGCGATGCGTTCAAATCGAACGTGATCATGACCACCAACTGGCTGGTGGGCCGCGGCAAAGTGGCGGAAGCAGGCGAAGAAGACGACCTGCACGTGCCGCCCTCCGCATCTTTGGCGGGTAAGATGTACTACACCCTGATGTCGCAGGTGACCGCCGGTAAAAAACACGGGGCCATCAACGAGGCAGACGGTGTGCGCTTTGACCTGAAGAAAAGCGAGATCTCCCAACTGGAAAAACTGGGCCTGGTGCCTATGGTGAATGAATATGGCAAGGTGATGGCCTTCTCCGCGAAGACACTGTTCACCGGTGATAACATTGGCCTCCAGACCTATTCCGTGGTGCGCGTGTTCGACTACATTACCAAGGTGCTGTTCGACTTCCTGAACCGCCGCGCCTTTGAGAACTGGAATTCCAAAACGGAACACGACCTGCGCTCCCAGATCGTAAAATTCCTGGACAGCATCCAGGGACCGGACCGGCTGATAGAGCGTTTCAAGATCATGCGTTTTGAAAGGGACGAGATCCAGAAAGACCGTATCCACCTGGATATCCACATTACGCCTTACTTCCCGGCCAAGAGCTTTGTTGTGAAGCTGGATGGTTACAAAGGGGAGGACGAGCATACTACGTGGGCTACAGAATACGAAGCACAAAAATAATGGGTTTATGAAGAAACGGGGCGCTGTGACAGGCGGCGTTCCGTTTTTGAAAAACGGAAGTTGAGCGTGGGCAATAGGGGCGTGGAGTGATTTTAAAATACTGGTTCTGAATGTTATATTTGTCTTAACATGAAGAATCTGTTAATACTCCACGGTGATGCCGATAGAAACTCGATCTGTTACCAGTTTGCCGCCGCCTACCAGGAAGGTGCGGAGCGGGGTGGGGCTATCGTGAAGGAGATTCATATCATGGACCTCAAGTTCAACTCCAACAAGCAGTTCAATAATACTATATCCCCCCTGGAGCCGGATCTGCAGGCCGCGCTGGAAAAGATTTTGTGGGCCAATCACCTGGTGCTGTTTTGCACGGTGAATAAGGACTCCATCCCCTCGCGGTTGTCAGGTTTTTTTGACCGCCTGTTTGCCCCCGGCCAGGTAGCGTCTGCGAAAACCCCGGTGCCGGCCATGATGTACAGCGGCAAAACAGCACGCATTGTGTCTGTGCTGGATGAAGAAAGCTGGAAGATCTGGCAGGAGACCAAGCTGCCCACGTATCACTCCATCAAACGCACAGTGCTGGAGCGTTGCAGGATCAATCCAGTGAGAACGTGCACGATTGGTTTTGTACATTCACCCATGAATGAATATGCAAAGAAGTGGCGGGAGAAGCTTTATTCATTGGGAGAAAAATTCATGTGATTATTTTTGAATAATATTTCGATGTATATGTTAATAACCCAAAAATTAACAAAGCAGTCCTGACTATTTATCAGAAAATACCTATTTTAGCGCATTGCTTCACGGAGCAGAAATTGTATCGCATCACCCGGCGGAACCGAACGCACAATACACCGTTGCAAACCATATTTCCCCTTTGTTATTTCGTTACCCTTATAAATTTTAATCACATGGCTTTCAAAGCAAGATTAACAATGGCAGGCAAGGAGTACGATGTACTCAGCTGCAATTATGCCCTGAACAGGGATGTTGACCACAAAGGCCGCCCGGCATCCGGGGTTTACGGCGGCACCATCGACGTGGAAGTGGAGTCTACCGAAGACACCTCCATTATTGAAGCGATGGTGAATAACCAGTTCAAGCCCATGACTGGTAAGGTTTTGATCAAAAAATCAGAAGAAGATGCCAAGATGAAGGAGCTGAACTTCGAGGATGCTTACATTGTGAAGTATACCGAAGGGCTCAACATTGTTGGATCGGATCCCATGAAGCTGCGTTTTACCATCTCCGCGCGCAAGCTCAAACTCGGTGCAGCCGAGCACGTAAATGACTGGCCGGGCCAGGCACAGTAATTTCTCTTTCGTTTATTTTAACCGGGTTGTTATCCCTTCAGCTTTTGCGTAAGGTTGATTGCTTTAGCTTTACCCACATCATGAAGGTGTATGCCAGCATCCATTTTTGCTGCACCCGCAGCAGTACCTGTGTTGACGATCAGCCGCACAGCAGAGAACAGCCGCTATACATATGGCGTGTTTAAACTCAGTGGCGCGGAAGGTCACAACGATGTAACGGGTTACACCCTGGAACCGGGAGGCCACGCAGGCCCTTTCCATTTATCCGGTAACCGTTTGCCCGCCGGCATTTATAAGCTGGACTGGCAACATATTCCGGGGGAAGGCAACCGCCTGGTGCTGTACAGTGAGCAACTGCAGGCCAACCAGCAGTTCCAGCTCAATAGTACCGGGGCCCTGCCGGAAGACAAGGGCTACCTGGTGCTGTCTCGCCAGCCCATCTTTGGGGCTACCAATGCGCTCTCCTTTGCTGCACGCGATGCAGGATTTGAACTGGAGTCTGTGCTGCGGAAAGTAGGCGTGAGTACGGTGGAAGTACACGTTACCGATTATTAAAAAACATTTTAAAAAAGTTAAATTTTCTCGACATGGCATTCAAAGCTAGAATTACCCTCGGATCAAAAGAATACGATGTGCTGCAAGCCAGCTTTTCCCTGAACCGCGATGTGGACGCCAAAGGCCGTCCCTCTTCCGGTGTGTACGGTGGTACGATCCACGTAGAAGTGGAATCTACCGAAGATACTTCCGTGATTGAGTCCATGGTGAACAGCCAGTTCAAACCTTTCAGCGGTAAGATCACCTTCAAGAAATCTGAAGAGGATGCGAAGATGAAGGAACTGACTTTCTCAGACAGCTACATCATCCAGTATAACGAAGGCATCAACATCGTGGGCAAGAACCCGATGACGCTGAGTTTCGTTATTTCTGCCCGCAGCCTGAAACTGGGCAACGCGGAGCATGTGAACGACTGGCCGAAATAGTTATTGATTAGCAACAGTCTATAACACGGGTGTGTTGTCCAGGGGCAACACACCTATTATGTTTTTAAACGCGGTGTTAACACCATTGCTTTTTTGAACCTGGTATCTGATCGATTTATGAATGAACATATTATTTCATTCATTGTCTGCTTTGATATATGGGTAAAGTTAAAAAGCGCTTGGTAAAGTCACCAACGCGGGAAAAACAGGGTGATAGTAAGCCACCCAAGATAGAATGGCCTTCAGATGCTGAATATATCTCGCTTTTCAACAACTGTGTGATAGCAAAAGAGCATCTTGTTGAAGTTGACAGGATTATAGACCGGAAAATATTGCCCAGCAGGGGACGGTATGAGAAGGTGGCACTTGGCGCAAGTTCGCATATAAGCATCAGTGACGCCAACCCTTTCCGTATCCTGGCACCTGGTAATCTAAATCGACAGCCGACAGGACAGGGACGGTTCTATGTTCCTGACTTGTTAAGAAACGTGGCAGATGAACCGTTGCGGTTTGTACTGTTTACCCAATTGCAAACGACGCATAAGCCGTTTCATATAGATGAAGGACAGGACGTTGGTTCGTTCCGGCTTACCGCGCATACAGGCCGGATGATACCCTGGTATGTTGTTGCCGTAATCCACAATATGGAAGGTGGATGCAACTTTAACGTGCACCTTCATAATGGAGACCCATTGACTGGATTTACCAAGCATTTTCCGCCTGGTCATCCATGGGTGGGCCACGCTCCACCATTTGGCTGGGAAGAAAGCGCAGTTGATGCTTTGGTGGCCGTGCGGCATTTTGATAAGGTGCCTCACTGGAATTTGCCAAATGTGTTACGTGTCATTGAAAATTATAATGGTGCAGCCTACAGGCTTAGCCATCGTTATACACCTTATTTGTGGAGTTACTCCAATTTTTTTGTGAAAGGAAAGTTTGTTGCGGATCATAAGTTCGATCCCAATGCAGGTTCTGCCCAGGCAGGTGCCGGCGTGGTACTGAAAAGAATGGAAGAACGAGATCTTATTTATATCCCAAGATGGTAAGCTTTTTTTGTACAAATACAGCTTGCAAAGGTCTCCGCCTCCGCCCGCAAAGAGGCGGCCGGCTTCGTGGCGGGAAACAGACGTTGGCCCTGATATTAGCAGGCTTCATCGGTGCAGTCTTGTTGAGTTGTGGTGGCAGGAAAGGAAACAGTGTGGCAGAACGGCGTGGTGCGGATACTATTGTTAAGCATAGCCTGAAGAAGGATTCCAATGCGGTGAACCAGCCACCAGATACTGGGTTATCTGCAGATTCAGACCTGAACCGTGCATTGTTTGATAAGTTCTTTACAAAGTTTGTAAGGGCAGTGAGGCGGAATAATGAACGGGAGTTAACAACACTAATTCATTTTCCATTACAAACGGCCAGCGTTCGCACGCTGACCGGACTTGAATATGAAAGGGTTGATACAGCAGAAGACCTGATACAACAGGATGAATTTCATAAGTATTATCCTAACATCTTTTACCCGGAATTGCGTAAGCAGTTTCGTATGGTTAACAGTGATGATCTGAGTGAGCTGGAAGGGGTGGATGGAGAAGGTTATTACCGCATATTACACCGTATCACAGATAAGGGAACACCAATGTTTGAGCTATATGCACAATGGACATATACCAATACCGGACTTGCCGGTAGTTATTTTGGATTTGTGTTTGGAAAAGTTGACAACGAATATAAAATACTTAGTTACTACGGCAAATTTCCGGCAAAGTTTTAGTGGAAACATACTTCATTTATTGCCGACTTAAAATCTTTTCGGGACATGGGACATAAGAAGAAAAAAGTGACCTCCGCGACCAAAGCCCCCGGCACAAAAGCCCCCGCCAAAAAAAAGGCGAAGAAAGTGCTGCCCCCCTGGCCCACGGACCTTGAATACATCAAATTATTTGACGACTGCGTGATCAAAAAAGAAAAGATCGCAGAAGTGGATAAAGTGATTGATGATCATATTACACCCAACCGCACCCGCTACGAAACCGTAGTGGCACAAGCCAGCGGCGTGGGTATCTCCAATTCCCTGCTGGATATCCCCGGCCTCGGCGGGCAGGGGCTTTTTGGCAATTCCCCGCTCCCCGGCGCTACCTACCAGGGCATTCCATCCCTCAGAGACATCAGCAGCGCTAACCAAATGCCTGGCCTGCTGCGCAATATGCAGGTGCCCTCCGTATCCGGGCCAGACCTGGGCACCGCCGGTAACCTGGGCATACAAGGCGCCCTTGCGCTCGGACGTAACCAGCCGGCTACAGGGGACACAGCATCCGGTGTAGGGCAAGACCTCAATGCCGCAACCGGCCTTGGGGGAAACCTGTTTTCAAACAGTTTCAATACTACACCCGGGCTGGGCAGCCTGTATGGTTCATTCGGCTTCCAGTTCAGCACCGCCCGTGGCATTCCCTGGTACTTTGTAGCGGTTACCCATTATATGGAATGCGGCAGCAGCTTTAAAAAACACTTACATAACGGGGACCTGCTCACCGGCTACACCACCCACGTACCCGCAGGCAGGCCCAAAGTAGGCCATGGACCTCCCTTCACCTGGGAGGAAAGCGCGGTGGACGCACTCAAACTGGAACACCTGGACAAAGTGCAGAACTGGAGCCTGGGCGCCATGCTGCACCGCATAGAAGCATACAACGGTGCAGGCTACAAAAACCGTAGCATGAACTCGCCCTATCTCTGGAGCTACTCTAACCAGTACACGAAAGGTAAATACGCGGCAGACGGCAAGTTCGACCCCGAACTGGTGTCAAAACAAGTAGGTGCCGCGGTGATCCTCAAACGCCTGGAAGACCGGGGCATCATCTATATTCCCAGGTCATGACGAGCATAAAACGATGCATGAACATAAAATGGTTATTAATATTCGCCACGTTGCTACTGGCCGCCTGCGGGCAGGAAAGCCATAAGGGAAATCCTACAGATAGCACAGGGCTGGCCGATACCAGTGCCCTGGCAAAAGCAGACAGCGTGGCCGGTAAACTGGTGCAACACGCCGCAAATGACACGGTGCCCAAAGACACCGCTGCGGCAAGCGCCAATGAAAAACAGTTTGATAGCTTCTTTGAAAAGTTCCAACAAGCGGTACGCCGCAATGATGAAGCAGCACTGAAAAGCATGCTCCAATTCCCTTTCCAGACCGCGCCGCAATGGACCTCGGAAGACTACCAGGACAAAGCCGTGGATAAAGTAGGCGCCCGGGTGGACAGCAGTGAATTTCACCAGTATTACAACGCCATTTTTTCTGATGATGTAAAACGCCTGCTGCCCCGGATGAAAAGTGAAGAGGTAACGGAACTGGAAAATGTGGCCAGTAATGATTACTACGCCACCATGCAACGGCTCACGGATAAAGGATCGCCAATGTACGAAGCTTATTCCCAGTTTGCGCAGCAAAGGGATCCGCAAAAGGAACTGTTCTTCGGGTTTGTATTCGGCAAAGTGAATGGAACCTACAAAGCAGTAAGCTTCTATTCACGCTGGCCCGCAAAAACAGCAGATGACAAGTAACCCACTGGCATTTAAAACCATATCAAAAAAAACAGTACATCATAAAACATAAAGCATCATGGACGGAAAACTGAATGTAAATATCAACATCGAAGGAGCCCCCATCCTTCATTTTTCCTCGTTCACCCTGGAGCAACGCTTCAATGCGCACCATTACTTTGAACTGCGCTTCAACAACGACCAGCAAGGCGTTCCGGGCATGATCTCCCTGGAAAAATCCAGGAACTTCATTGGAAAAAGCCTCACTATACAATTTGACAACGGCAACGGCCAGCAACAACAGTTTACCGGCAAGGTGACCAAAGTAGAGCTTTCCCAAAGTCACGGCTTCCACGGCACCGTGATCGTAAGCGGTTACAGCCCCACCGTACTCATTGACCGCGGGCCGGACCTGGGCTCTTACCTCGCCAAAGACCTTGCTGGCATTATCCGCAAAGCCACGGAGGACGCGCCTTCCAACGACCTGAAGATGCAACTGAACCCCACCCGCAAATCACCGGTGGACTACATCATACAATACCGCGAAAGCGATTTTGAATTCCTCAACCGCCTCTCCGCGGAATACCACGAATGGTTTTTCTACGATGGGCAAAACCTCAACTTCGGCAAGCCGGACAAACAGGAAGAAGTGGCCCTTACATACGGTCGCGATGTGCACAGTATCCAGTACTCCATGCGCGTGGCGCCGCTCAAAGGCAAACGCTTTGCCTACCATCCCAAATCAGACCAGATCTTTGAAGCAGAAGCCAAAGGCAATCCCAAAGGCCCCGCAGACCTGGCCCACGCCGTAAGCGCATCCAACGACCTGTATGGCCGCACCTACAGCCAGCCCCTGGCCGTGCGCATCGACAACAAACAGGAAATAGACACTTTTGTAGACAACGAAGACAAGGCCAACTCCGCAGACCTGCTGCAGATCATGGGTAGCGGTGATAACCCCGCGGTGGGCCTGGGCAGGATCGTGAACATCAGCATGAGCGTGCGCGATAATACCGACTTCTCCATCAGCCAGCTCGGTAAATTCCTGGTCACCTCCGTATACCACCAGCTGGATGGCGTAGGCCATTACACCAATACTTTTGAAGGCATCACCGCCGATGCAGAACGCATCCCCATCCAGGAATACGACAAGCCCTTTGCAGATATGCAGCTGGCCACCGTTATAGAGAACGATGATCCCGATAAACAAGGCCGCATTAAAGTGCAGTTCAAATGGGAATGCAATTGTAACGACGCTACCGAATGGCTGCGGGTAGTAAGCCCCAACGCGGGCAGTGGCGAAACCGGCGGCAACCGCGGCTTCTTCGTGGTGCCGGAAAAGGGAGACCAGGTAGTGGTCGCATTTGAGGAAGGCAACATTGCCCGTCCCATGGTGCTGGGCTCCGTGTTTAGCGGTAAAACGGCCAACAGTGGCGGCTTCTCCAATAGCGGCACCAAAGCCTTCAACTCCCGCAAGGGCAGCACCCTCACATTTGATGATAAGGATCACTTCCTGATGCTGCAAACGGATGCCACCAACCAGGTGAAGATTGAAAAATCCGGCAACAAGGTGAGCATCACCGCAGCAGACCAGATCGTGTTCACCACCGGCGATTCTTCCATCACCATGCTCAAAGACGGCTCCATCACCATCAAGGGGAAAAAGTTTGTGAACATAGAAGGTACCACCGAGCAGGTGCAACTGCATTCCGACAAGCTGATAGACGTGAACGGCAAGCAGAAAATAGCGCTGGGCACGGATTGTAAGCTGATTGAAACCAAGGCCACGAAGATCAGCTCCACTTCGGACACCCTGCACGAAATGAACGCCAAGACCATGACCATGAAAGGTGACACCATCACCGACATTAAAGGCGCTACCCTGAACCTGAACTGCTAAGCATGAGTAACGAACATAATCCCATTGCCCGTATGGTGGAAACCATGCAGCGCCGCTGGAAAAAAGCCGTGGCGCTGCAACCCGCCTGGCGCATGATCCGCTGGGTGATCCGCCCGCAGCAGGCCTCCCTGCTCAATGGCTATTGCCGGCTGGAATCGTCCGCTCACGGCAGTACCGGTGAGTTGCTGGTAGTGCATGTACTGCCTTTTAAAGAACCGGAACAGTATGCGCCACAACTTATGCAGCAATGGTTGCAGGAGTGGCAGGATGAAAAGAACACCCTGCGTCAGCACTGGGCCGCGGAGCCCTGGCT
Source organism: Chitinophaga parva (assembly GCF_003071345.1). Classification (NCBI taxonomy): domain Bacteria; kingdom Pseudomonadati; phylum Bacteroidota; class Chitinophagia; order Chitinophagales; family Chitinophagaceae; genus Chitinophaga; species Chitinophaga parva. The sequence continues at coordinate 930,449 of NZ_QCYK01000002.1, forward strand.
GGCGCGCGTGGAAAAGGGAGATGCCACCGTGCAAACCCTGGCATCCATGCTGAAGGATTTTCACCAGCACTTGGCCCGCAGGCAGCAAACGCTGGTGCTGGGGCTTATCCCGCACAGCGTGTCCGGCTTCCCGGAGTTTCGCAAATGGCTGCAAAGCCTGGTGGACATACTACCCCCGGCCGTAGGCCTGATGGTGGTAGACCACCAGGACGCGCCGGAACTGAAACCGGTAGCCCACACCCTTCGCGATAAAGCCATCACTCTTGATATTACAGACCTGGATGTGGAAGCAGCCATGGAGTCCATCGCCATCGCCGGTAACCCGAACGATGCCGATGTACAATTGCGCAAATGCCTTTTTGAAATGGGCCGCGCCGCCCGTGCTAATAACAAAGGATTGCTTTGCCAGTGGGGCGATAAGGCCCTGGAGGCCACCCAGCGCAGCGGCAATAAAAGCCTCTGGGCCACTGCCCATGTGGTGTACGCCGGTTTCCTCATGCAGTTCAAGGAATCGGAACGCATTAACACGCTCCTGGATAAAGCAGTGAGCATCACGGAGCCCTTCTACAAGCAGGGCGATGCCGTGCATGCCGCAGTGCTCATGCAGGCTTATGGCTACAAGGCAGCCTACTGCAATATGACCCGCGAAAAGAAAGAAGCCCTGCAATGGCTGGAAAAGCAATTGGGCATAGCCCTGCAACAGGAGATCTGGCTCTACGGCGTAAGCATTTGCAAAACCATTGCATTCCTGGCTTACGAAAAAGGAGAGATGGACATATTCCGCAAGTACACCCAGCAGGGCTATGAGCTGGGCTGGCGCCTCACGGATGAAGAAGCCAAACTTTCAGAATACCTCTTACTTGCCAAAGATTATTACGACCTGGCACTGGAACAACGCCGCAAGGAACAGGCGGCAGAAGCTAATGAACGCATGACCCGCCTCTTTGGGGCGGACTGGCATGAGCAGGTGAAAAAGCATAAGAAAGCATATACCGCCATTAAACCGCCGGAAAATATGCCGCTGGAAAATGCCTGATCCCATTGCCGGTGGCAACCATACATACATAACCTCCTTGTGGCTATGCCGCTTCACCGCTGGAAAATGTTTTGACGTATGAGTTTAACCAACAACCACTTCACCATTGTCCTTGGTATAGACATTCACTTTAACACGTTGCCGCCGTTTAATCCACTCCATCCTTTCATAGGCCTGGTGCTGGATCCCATGGACTACATTCCCTTCATCGGGGCCACCGTGCAGGTGAACGGGCGCAAACGCGGTGTGAGCGATACCAGCGGTATGCTGGTGTTCCTGCGCCATTTCCCGCTCTTTACCGGCCCGTTTGTGGAAACACCTTTCATCGCCCATGAATCTGTCAACTTCTTTGGCAGTCATAATACCCACGCGGAGGGCCGCCTGCTCAGTCCTACCACTTATCTCAAAATGACGTGCAACGATATTGGCATCCCACTCTCGCTGCACCCCGGTAAGAACTGGAAGCCTATCCCATCGCTGTTTGCACCTACCTCTTTCAGCATTCCCGTGCCCACCGGCCCTCCCGTAAACCTGGGCGGGCCTTATGTGCCGGACCTTATGGGCCTGCTCATTAACCTGGTTGCTTCCTACGGTTTTGGCGCCCTCATGAAGATGGGCGGCAAAGCCGTGAATAAAGTATTGGGCCGCAAAGCGGCCAAGGAGTTGGAAGCCACGGCGGATAAGGCAGCCAGTAAATCAAAATGTGCAAAGGACCCGGTGAATATGGTAACCGGCCATGTGCTGTACGTAGGCACCGACTTTGAACTGCCCGGCATGCTGCCCCTGCAGTGGGAGCGCCACTGGCATAGCGATAGCGGCTACAAGGGCCTGCTGGGCCACGGTACTACCTGCCTTTTTGATGCACAGCTGAAGATCATGGACGTGGATGAAGTGGCCATGCTCATGCCCGATGGACGGGGCGTTGGATTTATGATGCCTTTGCCGGGAGAAGAAAGTTATAACCGCGTGGAACGTCTTACGCTGTATCGCTACGCAGACCATTTTGAAGTAAAGGACCAGGCCAGCCGGCTCACGTATGTGTTTAATAAATCCCACCAGCTGGCGGCGCTGCGCAACGAGCAAGGCTTTGCCATTACCGCGGAATACACCAGCGGCATGCTGTCCCGGATAATAGACAGCGCCGGCCGTGTGCTCACGGTCCGTACAGATGAAGCAGGGCGTATCGTGGATATTGCTACAGACCAGCAACAGCTGGTGGCCTACACCTATAACGATGCCGGGGATCTTTGCCGCATTACGGACGCACTGCAACAATCCACCGTCCTGGAATATGAGCGTCATCACCTGGTGAAGAAAACAGACCGCAACGGGCAGTCTTTTTACTGGGAATACGATGGCCACCGCTGCACCCGCACCTGGGGCGATGGCGGCCTGCTGGAAGGGCTGATCACGTACCACGATGGCTACAATGTACTGCGCAGCCCCAGCGGCCGCGTGGATACTTTCCATTACAATGAAGACCTGCTCTGTACCCAGGTAACGGACTCCTTTGGTAACAGCCGTTTCCTGGAATACACGGAGTACGAAGAACTGTACCGCGTGATCGATGAGGAAGGCAATATGAAAGGCTACCGCTACGATGAGCGGGGCAACTGCATCAGCGTGCAATACGCCGATAAAACAGAAGAACAATTCCTTTATGATGCGGAGGACCGGCTCACCATGTACACCGATGCCACCGGCTACAGCACCGTGAAAACCTATACAGACGCGGGCTTGCCGGATGTGGTGATCAGCGCGGACAATGCCATTACCAGCTACCAGTACGATGAATGGCAACGCCTGTCCGTAGTGGAGAGAGGCCAGCAAAAAACGCAGCTGGCGTATGATGCGCAACACAACCTGGTGAAGGTGGTGCTGCCCGATGGCAATGAAACCCGCTGGGATTATGATGCCCTGGGCCGCTGCATACGCCGGGTGAATGCCGCCGGCGGTGTGCAGTCTTTCGTATACGACCTCCTGGGCCGCCCCACCCGCATACAACAGCCGGATGGCAACGTGGTGTGGCTCCAGTACAATGCTTACGAAGAAGTGGTGCATGCAAGGGACAGCCAGCATGAAGTGAGCTTTGATTACACCCCGCTGGGTAGCCTGCGCAGGCGCACGGAAAAAGGCGCTTCCCTGCAGTTCCAGTATAACGGGGAAGAAGAGCTGGTAGTGGTCACCAACGAAGCCCGGGAGCGTTACCGCTTTGAGCGCAATGCCCGTGGGGAAATCGTGGAAGAAGTAGGCTTTGACGGGCGCTCCCGCCGCTATGAACGTGCCGCAAATGGCTGGGTGAAGAAGATCATGCGGCCGGACAACCGCTTTACCGAATATGAGCACGATGGGAATGGCCGCATGGTGCGCGCCACTTACCATGATGGCCGGCTGGAACTGTATGGATATAACAAGAACGGGCAACTCACCTCCGCGATCAATAGCGAGGCCTCCGTATACTTCCGGCACGACATCATGGGCCGCGTGATGGAAGAGAAGACCGAGTTGAACGGGCAAACTTACGTGGTGGAATCCGCGTACAACAAGCAGGGCGCCCGCACCAGCCTGAAAAGCAGCCTGGGCGCCGACCTGCAGATGCGCTACACCCCGCTGAACCAGTTGCAGGATATGCAGGCCTCGCAGGGCGCCGTGCGCTGGGGTATGCGCCTGGGTTATAATGCCCTGGGCCAGGAAACAGACCGGTGGCTGCCCGGTGGGCTTTCCGTGCACATGGAGTACGACCATGCCGGCCACCCGCTGCGCCAGGTAGTGCGCAGTGGCAGCCGCGATGCCCGCAAGCGCCGCTATGATTGGGATGCCAATGAGCGCCTGGTGACCATGTTCAATGAACTGACCAATGGTTTTGTAACCTATGGCCACGATGCCTTCGGCAACCTGGCCTGGGCTACATATGAAAATGGCCAGCGGCAATATAAATCCCCCGATGTGCAGGGCAATGTTTACAATAAACCCGACCACCACGACCGCCGCTATGAAGCCGGTGGACAGCTGGATTGGGACCAGGGATGGCATTACCACTATGATGCGGAAGGTAATCTTATGGAAAAGAACGACGGAGGTGCCACCAGCTGGAAATATGATTGGAATGCCAACGGTACCCTGCGCGAAGTGACCCGCCCCGATGGTACTACCGTATCTTTCACCTACGATGCCCTCGGCCGCCGCCTGGAAAAAGTGCATGGCGACACCGTGACCCGTTGGTTATGGGATGGGAATGTGCCCATCCAGGAATGGCACTACGCCGCGGCGCAGCGCCCTGTGATCACCCTGGACGCCTTGGGCGACCTGCAGGTGAGCCACCCCGAGCCGGTGGAAGACCTGGTCACCTGGGTGTTCAACGACGGCAGTTTTGTGCCGGCCGCAAAACTTACCACCAGCGGCGCCTATTCCATTGTTACGGATTACCTGGGCACCCCCGTGGAAATGTATGACGAAACCGGGCGCCAGGCATGGGCCTGCGAATTGGATATTTATGGCAAAGCCCGTACTTTAGTGAAGGGGAGTATAACGGATTGCCCGTTCCGCTTCCAGGGGCAGTATGAAGATGTGGAGACCGGCTTGTGCTATAACCGCTTCCGCTACTACGATCCGGCGCGGGGCAACTACATCAGCCAGGACCCCATTGGTTTGCAGGGTGGCGTGGCGTTATATGGATATGTGCATGATTCCAATGCATGGATAGATGAACTGGGCCTGAGCACCAATCCCATCACCTTCACGGATAGCAACGGCTTCAGTATGCAGGTGAGTGGCTATACAGACATTAGCCACATGAGCGATGAGCAGCTGAAAGCCTTGTACTACGCCAATGATAATGCCCTGAAGGGAAAAGGCTTTGGTTTGTCTGGCGTGGATAAGCAGGGCAATACCATTGTACTGCACCACTACAAACAAAACCCGAATGGCCCCATCGTGGCATTGCCCGGTAAGCACCATGACAAGCCACATGTAAACCCTGGCCAGCACCCCTTTGGTAAAAAGAAAGGCGGCGGGCTTACGGCAGATGAAAGGGCGGCCTTCAATAAATGGAAACAGGAGTACTGGAAATCACAGGCAGCCACAGAACTTAACAACAGGGGCATCGCATTCTGCCACTAAAAATATTATCGCTATGAACGAGGCATTATTAAACAGGATAGGCAGCTTCCTGGACAAGAATCCCACGCTGAAAGGCACGCCTGCCACGGCGGCCCAGCTGGCAAAAGCAGAGCAGGAGCTGGACATTAAGCTGGATAAGGATTACCGGGCGTTCGTGGAAAGATTTGGCGGCGCTTACGCAGGCATTGCCATCCATGCTTTCAACAACGGTGCTTCCGTGGGCAATGAAACCATCATAGACCTCACCCTGAACGGGCGCCGGTTGTTTAACGATGCAGAGATGTTCCCAGAGATCAACGAAAGCATGGTGTTTGCAGACGATGGTGCCGGTAACCCGGTGGCCATCACCCCGGAAGGGAAAGTGGTACTGTTTGACTACGACACAGAAGAAAAACAGGTACTGGCGTCCTCGTTCGAGGAATTTGTAGAGAACAACTTCAGCGAGTGGTGATACGCATTTGCGGAACGGATATAGCATTGGCCTGGGTGTTTGCCCAGGCCAATGTTTGTTTTAGGCCACGCTGATCGTGGCCCATGCATTTGCCTTAAGCCATGCCGGCTGCCACCACGGGGCTATACATTTGTTTGTTCCACGCCATGATGATGGACGCCGTAAGCCGGGACGCGCACTTAAATGCCTTTGTTTTTTCCGGGGAATGCACGTTTTTTATGGCATGGAATGGACCGAAGAACAACAACAGCTTTTCTGTGACCTGGTGCTGGAGGTGGCAATTCACCAGTGCAAAGCCAGTACCATACCGGCATTTGCGCTGGGCCTTGTATCCGCTTACCAGGCGGCGGGGCTACCTGCGCCCTCGCTGCAATGGGTGCAAAGCGGCGTGCCGGTAGCAGTGCGTAATTGGCTGGAAGCCGCACTGGATGGGCAATTCCGCCATGTAACCAAGCCACCCCGCTGGCTGGATGAACCACACTGGCCATTTTTCCACGGCATGCCCATGGAATTTGTGCACCAGTTTTCCATGCCGGAAACGGAAGTGGAAGAAGCCGGCCAGATCTACGTATTCTCCGCCCGCAGGCCCAATGAAGACGGGCACTCGTTTACCCTGGTCTATAAAATGATCAAACAAACCCGGGCCGGGGAGGGCACAGACCTGCTCCACGCCCTGGATGCAGACCGTGAAGAATAAGGAGGATGATACCCATAAAAAAAGCATTTACACCCGCAGGCGTAAATGCTTTTTTATAAATACCGCTTTGCAGCGAATGCGTTTACAGGATCAATGCATGCCACCGGGACCGCCAGGGCCGCCAGGACCACCTTGTGTAGGCTCGTCGGGAACGGATTTTGGCTCGTCGTGGCCATTGTGGCAGGTGACGCAGCTTACCGCGTTAATGGGATGGCCCAGGGAATCGCTCATGCCTTTGAAGAATTTCTTGTTGATGGTAGCGGTCATGCGCATCATGTCACGCGCTACGTCCTTCTTCGGGTTGTCATCACTGGCAAAATCCAGGCGCTTGGGATTGTCTTTCTGGGGTGCGTGGCAGTAGCCGCATTTAACGCCCAGGGCCAGTTTGAAGCTGTGCATCACACTGTCCACCTCTTCTTTGGTGCTGTGTTTAGACAGTACCTTGAGGTTCTTGGGCTTTTCATCGTCCTGCCGCAGGGAGAAGGAGCAGAGCACCACGGCTCCTGCGAGTGCCAGCATGACGGCCAGTCCTTTTTTAGTTGTCATATACGCGATGGTTTTGAGTAGCGGGATCACTATGAACTTAGATAGCAACAACATCCGCCGCCTGTCCGTGCCACGCCGCAAACGCAGTGCTGTGGTGGATCTGGTGAGAGGGCCGCTTGCCGGCGGCGGTCGCTTCCTTATAATTGACTTCCTACTGGCACCAAATATGATGCCCTTCCGGCATACAATGTACATAATCACCTTTAAATTTTTAATATGAGCAGCACAAGTTTTCAAAAAACTTTCACCATCGGGGGAGCGCTGACCGTGCAAAGAATGGGATATGGCGCCATGCGCATTACCGGGCAGGGGATCTGGGGGCCACCCAAAGATCACGCGGAAGCCATCCGTGTATTGCAGCGCGCCGTGGAACTGGGGGTGGATTTTATAGATACGGCAGACAGTTATGGTCCCCATGTATCGGAAGAACTGATTGCAGAAGCCCTGCATCCTTACAAACCCGGTCTTGTTATTGCCACCAAGGGTGGTTTTGACCGCACCGGCCCTAACCAGTGGCAGATGAACGGCCGCCCGGAGCACCTGCAATCCGCTCTGGCCGGCAGCCTGGAACGCCTGAAACTGGACCGGATCGATCTTTACCAGCTGCACCGCATTGACCCCAATGTGCCTTTTGAAAAAATGATGGAGTTCCTGGCCAGGGCCCAGCAGGATGGCCTCATCAAGTATATTGGCCTCTCCGAGGTATCCGTGGCGCAGATCAAAAAGGCGGAAGCCTTCGTGGAGATCGTGTCTGTGCAAAACAAATACAGCGTAGATAACCGCGACTGGGAATCCGTTTTAAAGTACTGCGAAGAAACCGGTAAAGCTTTCATTCCCTGGAACCCACTCAATGCAAATAATGCCACCAGCATGGGCAAGCTGGAAGCCATTGCCAAACAACTGAACGCCACCCCGCACCAGGTGGCGCTTTCCTGGCTCCTGCACCATTCACCCAATATCCTGCTCATCCCGGGCACTTCCAGTGTAAAGCACCTGGAACAAAACCTGGCGGCGGCAGCCATTGTGTTAGATGAAGCAGTGATGAAGGAATTGAACAGCATTGGGAAATAAGAAACCTCACACCGTAAATAAAACAGAAAGCCGCTTGCTACATGCAGGCGGCTTTCTGTTTTATATCTTACAGGAATGTTGTTATACCGTAATCGCATCATACACCACTACCTTTTCCCACAGGTGCCCGTATGCTTTTACAAACGCCAGGTGGACAGGGTGCGTCTGGTAAGTGGCCTGGCCTTCCAGGTCTTTGAAGAACATCACTTCAGACACAGACCAGGTGTTATCCACTACATCGCGCTTTTCAGTGCTGGCCAGGATGCCTACGTGCAGGCTTTGTACGGTGGGGATCTTTGCCAGGGTTTTAACCCCTTCTACCAGCTTGTCGCGGTCTGCGGCGGACTGCGGGTCCTTGAGCCAGAAAATGGCGTGGTGGATCAATGGCTTTTGCGGCGCGGGCGCGGTGGCACCGGCTTTGGCGGCGGCAGTACCTGCCACCAGGGCAGCGGCAGTGCCGAGGAATTTTCTTCTGTTAGATGCTGTCATGGAATAATAACTTGAGTGCTTTAAAGTACGAAAAATGCAATAGAAACGCGCAGGCATTATTATAGCACTACGGCTGTAAAATGATGTCAGTTTTAACAATTCCACAAGGTTACCTTCCGTGCTGCGGGCGTATATATGGATATAAAATCATTCATCATGCGCGTTGTTAAACCTTACTATGCAGCAGCTTTGCTGCTAGCGCTCTTCTCATGCCAGAGCGCATCCCGCAAAAGCTTTTCAGAAGCTGCCAGTGCAGATTCTACGGCAGTAGCGATCACGCAGGCAGCACCTTCTTCCAACATGATTATGCCCCTCAATAGTCCCGCGCGCAGGATGTTGCGTACGGCCTCCATATCCGCCAGGGTAGAGGATCTGCAGGCATTTACCATGCAGGTGGAAGGGCTTACCGGTAACCTGCACGGCATGGTGCTGCAAAGCACGTTGCGCAACGTGGAGCAGCAAAGCAATACCTATGCATACCATGGCGATTCTTTGCGCATGATAACCGTATACCAGCCGGAGGCCCACCTGGAACTGCGGGTACCTGCGCCAATGCTGGATTCCGTGGTGCACAGCATTGCGCGCTGGGCACCATTCACCGGTCACTGGGAGCTAAAGCAGGAAGATGTTACGCTCACCATGCTGGCTAACCGGATGAAGGCAAACGTGGCCAACAAAGCTGCCACGCGGCAATTGGTCACCACGGATAAGAATGCACTGGGCGCTGCAAATTACCAGGATGACAAAGCGCAGGAAAACATAGACCGCCAGGTGGAAAATCTTTCCCTGGATGACCAGGTGGCCTACGCCGCTTTGTCTGTAGATCTTTACCAGCGCCAGGTGGCCCATACAGAAACCATTATTAATGCGGCAGCTATTACCCGCGCGGGTTTTGGGACAGCGCTGGGCGGGGCTGCACGCCGGGGCGCTATGATCCTGCGGGATGTGTTGCTGGGCATCGTCACCGTATGGCCCTTCCTGTTGTTGCTGGGCGCAGGCGTGGTGGTGTACCGGTGGTGGAAGCCGGCAAGGACCGCCTGAGAAACCGGCGGTTTTTACGTCCGCCGGCCCGGCGCCCAAGTTTTCCCCCACTTATCCCCATCCGTTCTCCATTCCACCTTTTTTCTTCTCTTTGCACCCTGTGAATGCCGCATGACGGGCATTAAAACCAGGGCGCTGATCGCTGGCAGGAACATTCCGCAGCGAGGCTCCCTTTTTTCCGTGTCTGCCAGCGTAGGTGTCACCGCTGTAGTTATAACACATTTTTAAAATTTGTTATATTAGTGCGTCACTTTTGAAAACCACGCTATTGCCAGCGCTGGAGTACCCGCGCCTGTAACCATTATTATGAAGCAAGCAGATCTCGCTTTTTTATTTGATACCCATCCGGCCGTACTGATGCTCCGCCAGCGCAGCGGGCGCTGGGTGCTGCCTTTCCTGCACCATGTATTCAAGGAAGAAAGCCGCTTCCTCATCAGCGAGCAATTGCTCATTCAATTGCTGGCCGAGCACCTGACCGTGGAGGAAGATGGAACGGAAGATTTTGAAGAGGCCCGCATCAGTTTTGGTGAAGATGAAGAATCCCGCGCCCGCAAATACGTGCTTAGCTGGGTGCAGAAACGCCTGCTGCAGGACCTCCAGGACGCAGATGGCAACGTACAATACCAGCTCTCCGCCCACACCGAAAAAGTGTTCCAGTGGCTGCAAACCCTCCAGGGGCGCCACCACGTGGGCACTGAAAGCCGCTTTAAACTGCTCTTCAACTCCCTGCGTGACGTAGTGGAAAAAACAGAGGACGACCGTACCAAACGCCTGGAGATCCTCAAAGACAAACGCGCTGAAATTGACAAAGAGATCAAAGCCATAGAACTGGGCCTGGCACCGGACAACTATACTAACGCCCAGGTGCAGGAACGCCTGGAACTCTTTACCCGCCTGTGTTACGACCTGGTGAGCGATTTCCGGGAAGTGGAGGACAATTTCAAACACATCCACCGCACCATCGTAGAGCAGCACACCCGTGCCACCCAGCATAAAGGCGCCATCGTGGGCTTTGCTTTTGAGGCCTATGATGCATTGCGCAGCAGCAGCCAGGGTAAAAGTTTCTATGCCTTCTGGGATTTCCTCATCTCCCGGGAAGGCCAGCAGGACTGGAAAGAACTTACTGAACAACTCCTGGAGCTGGTGAAAAGCCGCAACATTCCTGCCGATGAGACCTTCCTGCAAAGCGTAAAATCCTTGCTGCTGGAACAAGGCAAGGCCGTGTATGATGCTAACGATAAGATGGCCGAAAAACTAAGCCGCATTATCACCGAAAAAGAAATAGCCCGTCATAAAAGATTGCGCCAGCAGATCAGCGCCATCAAGGAAATGGTGTTTTCCCTGATGGACGAGAATGTGCCCGCAGGGTTGGAAATAGCAGACAGTGTGCCCATTAAAATGGTGATGGACCGCCGCCTGCAGATAGAGCCGAAGAAAACGGAACTGAATGTAAAACAACCCAACGGTGCCCTGGAACAGATTGCGGATATGGAACGCTTCAGCCGCATGATGAGCAATGTGTATATAGACCGCAAGCAACTCTGGAAAAAAGTGGAAGATGTGCTGGAAGCAAGGCCCACCGCCACTTTACGGGAAGTGCTGGAAACCATCCCCTTGCAAAATGGGGTGGCGGAGATCGTAAGCTATTACGGCTTCCTGCGCGATAAAGGTGGCCGCGTACAGGTGCTGCCCAACATTACGGAGCTGATACCACTGGATGTGGAAGCTACCAGGTTTATCGAAGTCCCTTACCTCTTGTTTAGTAAATAAAAGTCAATGAGCGAACCGCAGAAAATATTGCCCTTCGTGCCGGTGTTTGTCAAATTGCTGAAAGGCCCGGTGGAATACGTAGATAAAAGTCTTTGGGAAAAACTGTTGCAGCATAAATCGGAACTGAGCGCTTTCCTGCTCCCGCTGGGGCTTTCCCTCGTACTGGACGAGCAGGATGGGTATGCCTATGTAAAACATATCACCAATGATGAAGAAGAGAATGCCGTGAGCTGGATTCCGCGCCGCGCCCTCTCTTACGAAGAAAGCATCATGCTGGTACTGCTGCGGGAAATGATGGCGGAATTTGAAGTAGGCGCCGCCACTACCCGTGAGCTGATCCGCAAACGCCGGGAGATCAAGGAATACGCAGAGCTGTTTTTCAAGGAGAATGTCAGCCGCGTAAAGTTCCTGAAGGAAATGGACCGCCTCATAGACCGCACCGCTGAAAATGGTTTCCTCGACTGCATTGAACAACATGAAGTAGCCGATGAACAAAAGTTCCGCATCAAAAAGATCATCAAAGCCCGTGTAGGCAGCGAAGAGCTGGATACCTTCCTGGAAGCACTGACCGGCTACCGGCGCTCTTTGGAAACAGGCGCTGATATTACCGCCGGAACTTCCAATCCACAATTTCCAATCCACAACGTTGTTTCAGATATCAATGAGCAGATCCCGGACGGAGTACTTACCTCGCCGGAAACGCCAGGTGACAACCCGCAAGACGAGCCACCACTACCGTTTTTGGGAGATGATCAACTGAACTGAAAGCCCTTACCCGGAAATTGATCTTGGGATTTCCCTGATATAGGAAATTGTTTTTTGGAAATTTTTTAGCAGATGCAACTCAACGTTTTTAGCACCGATCAACACAAGAATGGCTTTCGCCTGCAATACATGGAGGTTTACAACTGGGGCACCTTTGACGATGTGGTGCACAGCATTAAGCCCATGGGGGAAACCTCGCTGCTCACCGGTTCTAATGGTAGCGGCAAAACCACGTTTGTGGATGCCTTGCTGACGCTTATTGTCCCGGAAAAGAAATTCCGTTTTTATAACCAAAGCTCCGGTTCCGAAAAGAAGGGTGACCGTACAGAAGAAACCTACGTAATGGGTGGCTACGGCACCATGAACCACGAGGCCAGCGGTACCGTGAAAACCCTGTACCTGCGCGAATCGCGGGAGGAGGCATACAGCATCCTGCTGGCGCATTTTGCCAACGAGGCGGAGCAGTACGTAACCCTGTTCCAGGTGCGCTACTTTGTGAACGGGGACATGAAAAAAGTATTCGGCATTGCCCATAAGGCCCTGCATATCGAGGAGGATTTTAAACCGTTTGACCTGGGTGGCGCCTGGAAACGCTCCCTGGACCAGCGCTACAACAAAGGCGCCGGCCGCAAGCAAATAGAATGGTTTGATGCCGCCAGTAAGTATGCACAACAGATGGTGCACGTACTGGGCATGCAAAGCGTACAGGCGTTACAGTTATTTAACCAGACGGTGGGCATCAAAGTATTGGGTAACCTGGATGAATTTATCCGCATGCACATGCTGGAGCCCCGCAATATGGAAGAAGAGTTCCAGGACCTGAAAAAGCACCTGGCCACCCTGCTGGATGCGCAACGCAATATTGAAAAGGTGGAAGCCCAGATCCGGCTGCTGCAGCCCATCCAGCAGCACATGGAACTGTTCAGCGCCTCCCGCGATGCTATTGCCGCTACGCAGGCCGTGCTGGAAACCGCCGCTGTGTGGAACACCTTTACCAAACATGAGCTGCTGAAAGCCGGCCTGGAGGAAAGCGAGGTGGAGATCCGCAAAACCCGGCAGCAGTTGCAGGAAATGAAAACCCGGCTGGAAAAACTACAGGAAGCCGAACGCGTGACCCGCAACAATATTGACCAGAACCAGGCCGGCCAGCGCCTGCAACAGCTGGAAAAGGAAATACAGGACCAGGAAGGTAAACTGGCCGCCGCGGAACACGCCGTGGCTACGTTTGCGCAATGGTGCCACTCCCTGCAACTGGAAGAGATCCAGCCAGCGGATGACGCCACTTTCCAGCGCATCCAGAAAGCTACCCGCCGCAGGAAGCTGGAGCTGGAAGACCGGCAGCGCCAGAATGAAGAAGACCAGTACACCGCCCAGAGCAGCCGGGAGAAAGCAGGCGCAGAAAAGAAAGCGCTGGAAAGTGAATTACAGAACCTGATTCAAAGCAGGAACAATATTCCCGCCCACCTCATGGCCGCCCGTAAGGAGCTTTGTGAAGCCCTGGAGATAGATACCAGTGAACTGCCCTTTGCCGGGGAGCTGATGCAGGTGCAGGCCGCCGAAATGGACTGGCAGCCATCCCTGGAAAAACTGCTGCACTCCTTTGCGCTCCGCCTGCTGGTGCCGGATAAGCATTACAGGAAAGTGAACAAGCATGTTAATAATCACAACCTGCGCACCCGTATCGTGTATGAGCACATTACGGAAATACCCCTGCCACAGTACCCGGAAGAGGGTACCGTGGCAGAAAAACTGGAATTTCACCCGGAGCATAAACTTGGCAACTGGGTGGCCCAGCACGTGATCCGCCAGTTCAATTTTGCCTGCCTGGATGATGAGCGGGGCATGGAGCGCTATGACCGGGCCATCACTTTGCAAGGGCTTATTAAAAATGGCCACCGGCATGAAAAAGATGACCGTGCGGAGAAAGCAGATCCCAGCCGTTTTGTGATGGGGTGGAACAATGAAAAGAAAAGGGATTTCCTGATCAGTCGCCGCAACACGCTGGCAGCGCAGGTTTCCCGGGCAGATGAGGAGCTGGAGAAATGCCGCCGCCAGGCCAGCCGCCTGCAGCAGCAGTTTGTATCGGTGATGCGTATTGAAGAAACACCCGGCTTCTCCGGCCTGGATACGGCCGGCATTCAACGCAGCATCCACAAGCTGATGGAGCAGGTGAATGGATTGCGCAGCGCCAATAAAGAACTGGACCAGCTGAAGGCGCAACTGCAGGAACTGCAACAGGAAAAGGATAATGTGGCCGCGGAACAGGAGCGCCTCATCCGCAGTGAAGCCCTGCAGCAAAATGCATTGACGGCCCTGCAGCAGCAACTGGCGGTACTATCGCCCCTGATGGACCACATCACCGCAGAAGATAAAGACGCGTTGCTGTCGTTCCAGCAGCAACACGCTACCCGCCTGGGTTTTGTGACCCTGCAGGATATTGATCCCGTATACCAGCAGTTCAAAAACCAGCAGGAGTTTACCCTGGCAGAGCAGCGCGAAGTATTGCACAAAGAGGAAAGGCTGCTGGACCGCTGCATCCAGAGCATTAAAAACCCCTCCATAGAAATAAAGCAGAAGTTCTCCCCGGAGTGGGAAGGGGAGGTGCAGCACCTGCCCCAGGATGCCCGCTACGCGCAGGAATACGTGGACTGGCTGGAAAAGCTGGAAACCGAAAACCTGCCCAAATACAAGCGGGAATTTGAAACCTTCATTAACGATACCATCACGTATAAGATAGGCGGCCTGCATGAAGAAATGGAGAAGTGGGAGCGGGATATCAGCAACAGTATTTCCAAGCTGAATCATTCCCTGGGCGGTATCAACTTTAACCGCCTGCCGGATACCTTCATCCAGCTGGGCAAGCGCTATGTGCCGGCGGGGACGGACATCCGGGAGTTCCGCGCCAAACTGCTGGATGCATTGCCCCAGTCGTCTAACTGGCAGCAGACCAGCTTTGAAGAAAAATCGCAACACTTTGCGCAGAAAGTGCGCCCCCTTATTGATGAACTGGACAAGAACGAAACCTACCGCAACCGCGTAATGGATGTGCGCAACTGGTTTGAGTTCTGGGCCGACGAGATCTATACAGAAACTAAAGAGCTGAAGAAAACCTACCGCCAGATGGGACAGTTGTCCGGTGGCGAAAAGGCGCAGCTTACCTACACCATCCTGTGCTCTGCCATCGCCTACCAGTTTGGCATTACCCGGGAGGGCAAGAACAGCAAGAGCCTGCGCTTCATCGCGGTGGACGAAAGCTTTAGCAACCAGGATGAAGAAAAAGCAACGTACCTGATGGAGCTGTGCAGGCAGCTGCACTTACAACTGCTGGTGGTAACACCGAGCGATAAGATCCAGATCGTGCAGCAGTACATTGCGCACGTGCACCTGGTACAGCGTGTACAAAACCGGCACAGTGTGTTATATAATATGACGATCAAGGAGCTGCAGGAAAATCTTAATTAAATTTGTCCATCTGATCATCTAACAATCTGGTTATGGAATCACTAAACGGAAAACATGCCCTCATCACCGGTGCGGGCAAAGGAATAGGCCGGGCGCTGGCCCTGGCATTGGCGAAGGAAGGGGTGAAAGTAAGCCTGCTGGCGCGTACGGCCGCAGACCTGGACGCTGTAGCTGCAGAAGTGAAAGCCGCCGGCGGCAAGGCTTTTACGGTAACGGCAGATGTAGCCGATATCAACTCCGTAAATAATGCGGTGGCAAAGGTATTGGCCGAAGGCCCTGTGGATATCCTGGTCAATAATGCAGGCATCGCGTCCTTTGGCGGCTTCCTGGCATTGGAGCCCGCCCGCTGGGAAGAGATCGTGAAGGTAAACCTGTTTGGCGCTTACTATGTGACCCGCGCGGTGCTACCTTCCATGATAGACCGCAAAACCGGCGACATCGTAAATATTTCTTCCACCGCAGGCCAGCGTGGCGCGGCGGCTACCAGTGCCTACAGCGCTTCCAAGGCAGCACTCATTGCCATGAGCGAGTCCCTCATGCAGGAAGTGCGTAAACACAATATCCGCGTTACCTCCCTGACACCCAGCACCATTGCCACAGACATGGCCCTGGAACTGAAACTTACAGATGGCAACCCGGAAAAGGTAATGCAGCCGGAAGATCTTGCAGAACTGATCGTGATGCAGCTGAAGCTGAACCGCCGCGTGTTTGTGAAAGAGGCAGGCCTTTGGTCCACTAATCCCTGATAACTGCTGGCTCATTGTAAAAAGCCTGGAACGGTGCATCTCTGATTGGCACGTACATAAACCATAAAGGCCCGGGAAGAAATATTCCTTCCGGGCCTTTTTATTATGGAAAAATTAGCTGCGATTATCCTCGTTCACCAGCGGTCATGCGGGCGGGATCTGCCTGCGACACGAAGTCTTCCAGCGCTTCATCGTCATTGAAAACCGGCACCAGTATAGCTAAAAACCGGAGTTGGTTTTCCTTGGTATCGGCATAGGCGTAAAAGCCGCCTTCCAGGGTATCGTATTCCAGATGCGGCAGCAGGTCGGGTGCTTTTTGTTCGAGGATCTGCCGGATAATGCCTTCCCAGGTATAGCCATTTCCTTCGTAGTGGTACTTATGGAAAATGTCGAAATACCGGGAGTTTAGTTCGGGGCTTTCTACAGCCGCCACAATCCCAAATGTGCCCTTGTAGTCACTGATGGTGAAGGGAAAATAATTTGCCATTTCGATGTGTTTGTAAATCCAAAGTTGCGTATAACCGGGCCATCAATAATTAAGCAAAAAGGCAACGGATATATAAATAAAATTGAAAAAAATACGCCGTGTGCAACGACGGATGGCTTCCATTTGCCACTAATGTAAACTAATTGTGGAAAGCTGCACAAAGAACGGGCCGATAAAAAAAATAATTTCTGCTAATACACTGCCTGTTTGCAAATTGCAAATGAAATATTGTGCATATACGTGCTAAAACAAGGTGAGTTGACCGGGGTTTTCCGGCTTGTTTTTTTTCACAGGAGCCTCGCTGAAATTGGACATTGTGATACCCAGCAGGCGTACGGGTTTCCCATCCGGCAGGGTGGCCAGCAATAGCTTTTTAGCGGCGTCCAGGATCTGTTCCAGGTCGTCTGTGGCGTGCAGGAAAGAGTGGTTGCGCGTGATCTGCTGGAAGTCATGGTACTTGATTTTCAGCGTTACCGTGCGGCCTTTGAGGCCATGCCGGCGCAGGCGGTCGTGCACCAGGGGCGCAATGCGTTCCAGCTCCGCGTTCATGGCCGCTTCCGTTTCCAGGTCTTCCGCAAAAGTATCTTCTGCACCCACGGATTTTGTTTCACGGTGGGGCTGCACCGGCCGGTTGTCTATGCCCCGCACGATCTGGTAATAGAAGTGGCCCGCTTTGCCAAATTGCTGCACCAGCAGTGATTCGGATAATTTTTTCAGATCGGCCCCGGTATGCAGGCCCATTTGTTTCATTTTGTCAGCAGTAACCTTGCCCACCCCGTGAAATTTTTCTACGGGTAGTGCTTCCATGAACGATTCAATGGCGGAGGGGCCAATGAAGGTGAGCCCGTCCGGCTTCTGGAGGTCGGAAGCTATTTTGGCCAGGAACTTATTAATGGAAATGCCGGCCGATGCGGTGAGTTGCAACTCATCCCGGATGGCCTGCTTGATCTGTTTGGCAATTTCCAGGGCAGAGCCAATGTTTAGCTTGTCCACCGTTACATCCAGGTAGGCCTCATCCAGGGAAAGGGGCTCAATGAGGTCGGTAAAGCGGCTAAAGATCTCCCGGATGTGGGCAGACACTTCCTTGTAGGCGGCAAAGCGGGGGCGTACAAAAATGGCGTGGGGGCACAGCTGCTGCGCGCGCTTGGAGGGCATGGCGGACCGTACCCCGAATTTGCGGGCTTCGTAGCTGGCAGTGGCCACCACGCCACCCCGGCCCTCCGGCGAGCCGCCTACCACCAGGGCCTTGCCACGCAGTTCGGGAAAATCACGCTGCTCCACGGAAGCATAGAATGCGTCCATGTCAATGTGGATAATCTTTCTCTTAGGCTGTTCCGTGTCCATAAGTTCCAATGTAAAGATAGCGCGTTTTGCTGCACGGCCTGCCAGGGTGGATGGCGGATTTCCCTATGTATCCATTTTATTCAGTTTCCGATCTTGATGTTTAGTTTGTTCAATGTCGGGACCGAGTTGGTGTTCACTAACTATTGTGCTTAATTTATTCTGTCAAGATGAATGGGGATGCAGTGACTGGCACAGTATACTATCTTATGAGCCCCGGCATATTTCCCGTTTGGAATGCACCCATATACTTTTTAATGCTTTCAATGCACCCCAACGCTTCTTCCACCATGGTGAAGCAATGGCAGGCCCATTTTGTTCAGCCGTTATCCAGATAACCCGTTTTGTTCTTAAAAAAGCAGCACATAACTACTTCCTATGGGATTCAAATTCAGTCTGCCACTGATCATTCTGTTTGTGATATTTACCGGTTGCATTGGCACAAAGAAAATAACATACTTCAATGACATTGCCGCTGCCACCGGGGCCGACTCCGTCAATCGCCTGCAACAATTGAGGATACAGCCCGGCGATGTTTTACAGGTCACCATCACCACTATGGATAAGGAGGTGTCCCAGATCTTTAACCCCACCCTTCCTACCACCGCCATAGCCGCCGGCAATGGCATAGAGGAGGGATACCTGGTAGACAGTACCGGCCACATTACCCTGCCGGTCATCGGCACCGTGTACGTGAAAGACAAGACCACCACCGGTATCAGCCAGGAGATCTCCGCGGAGCTGGATAAGACCGTCCGTAACGCTTACGTATCCACGCGCCTGGTCAATTTCAGGGTGTCCGTGATAGGCGATGTGGCACATCCCGGTTCTTTCCGGATAGGGGCGGAGCGGGCTTCCGTCCTGGATGCCCTGAGCATGGCCGGCGACCTGAATGTTACTGCGCGGCGCGACGATATCATGATCATCCGGGAAGTGAATGGCGTTAAGAACTATACCACCCTGAACCTGAATGACAGCAGGATGCTTTCATCCCCTTACTATTACCTCGCCAACAATGACGTGATCTATGTGAAACCGGGTGCCAACCGGAAGTTTGGCGCCTCCAAAACAGTGGTATTGCTACCGGCCATCATTGGCGTAGCCTCCCTGATCGCTACTATCCTTCTTCTTAACAAATGATCCGCAGGTTTATGAGTCAAGATACTGCTACAAAGAACCGGAACGCCGCGATAGATCTCAATGATCTGTTGCATAAAATGATCTTCCACTGGCCGCTCTACCTGCTGGCCATTGCCCTTGCAGTGGGCGGCACACTGCTCTACCTGAAGTACAAGAAGCCGATGTACATGTCTGACGCCAAGCTGTACCTGAAAGACGAAAAAAAAGGTCCCAACGAGGAAATGGATGCGCTTAAATCGCTTTCCCTTTTCAACAGCAGCAAGAATATGGAAAATGAGATGGAGGTGATCAAATCTCCCATCCTGTTGCAGCAGGTGCTGGGTAAAAATAACCTGAACATCCGCTATTATATTAAAGGCGCCGTACAGAACCAGGAAGTGTACAACCATGCTCCGCTCACCATCCAGGTGCTGAGCAACAATTTACAGGTGGGCAATTACCTCTTTGATGTAACGCCTGAAAATGGCTTGCTCGCGGTAAAGCAGGTGCATGATCACACTGGCGGCAATGCGCAATTCACCGTAAAACCCGGGGAAGCGTTTTCCGTTGGCAAAGATAAATTCAGCATTACCGGCTCCGGGCCATTGCCGGCGGGCACTATCCGCATCCGCGTGGACTCTGTGATGGAGCTGGCCAATGATAAGATCGAGGATATTGGCACCGCGCTGGTAAACCGGGATGCCACCGTGGTGGAGGTTAGCTACAAAGACCCGGTGCCGGAAAGGGCGGCCTTTTTCCTGAATGCCCTGCTGGATGAATACAATGACTACACGCTAGACGACAAGAACAGGGGATCGCTGAAAACCATCCAGTTCCTGGGCGTGCGGATCGATTCACTCCGGGAAGAATTGGGGCTGCTGGAAAAGCAGGAAGAAAATTTTAAAGTGCAGCGGGGTATCACAGATATTGATGCCAGCTCTAAACTGGCGCTGGAACAGGTAAAGGAGGCAGACCTGCAGCTCAATGAAGCGAACCTGCAGCTCTCCGTATTTGACCAGGTGGAAGCCTATGTAAATGATCCCACCAGTAACTACCCTTTTGCGCCCGTGGGCAATGTGGATCAGACCCTCACCGCCATGATCAACCGGTATGAGGAAGCGTTGAAAGAAAAGGCCCGTCTTTCACTCACCCTGAAACCTACCAGCATTATGCTGCAAAACCTGGACGCCCAGATCACTGATACCCGTAAGACCATCAGGGATTATATAGCCGGGTACCGGCGGAATGCCGGCGTGGTGCAAAAACAAACCCAGGAAAAGGTGAACCAGATCCAGGGAAAAATAGCGAACATCCCCACTTACGCCCGGGAATACATCAACATTAAACGGCAACAGGGGGTAAAGGAAAGCCTGTATCTCTACCTGCTGAAGAAAAAAGAGGAAGCCGCGGTGGCTTACGCCAGCAACGTGGTGGACAACAAGATCATTGCCCCCGCCTTTGTGCCGGAGAAACCCATTTCACCTAATAAAACCCTGGCATTTGTAGGCTTTATCGGCGCGGGCCTGGTGCTGGCCAGTTCCTACGTGTACCTGAAATATTTCCTGAACCCCCGCGTGCTGAATAAGAAAGAAATAGAAGCCGTGTTTGACCTGCCGGTGATCGCCGAGATCTACCAGCAGGAAGCAAAAGGCTCCGGCGACCTGTCCCTGAAAAACGGGTCCCTGCTGGTGGAGCAATTGTTCAGTATGCGTACCAACCTGAAATTCCTGCTCACCGCGCAAACCGGGCCCACGACCATTCTCCTTACATCCAGCATTTCCGGTGAAGGCAAAACCTTTCTTTCCGCCCACCTGGGCAATGCCCTCACCGTAAACAATAAAAAAGTGGTGCTGGTGGAGCTGGACCTGCGTAAGCCCAAGCTATCCAGGTTCCTGGGTTTTGATCACAATAACGGGGTTACGGATTATATCATTGGTAATAAAACGGTAGACGAGATCATTAAAAAAGTTCCGGGATCAGAAGGGCTGTACCTCGTGTCTGCAGGCCCCATCCCGCCCAATCCTATAGAACTGATAGAAGGCCAGCGGATGGCCGCCCTGCTGGATAAACTGAAAGCGCAATTTGACTACGTGATCATTGATACATCGCCTATTGGTATTGTGTCTGATGCAAAGAGCCTGGCCGCACAAGTGGACTGCGCCCTGTTTGTGGTGCGGTATAATTTCACGTTGAAATCAAAACTGCTGCCGGTGTCTGAATCCGTGAAAAAAGGTGTTTTCAAAAAGATCGGCATTGTGTTCAACGGCATAGAGCAGCACACCTTTTATCCCTACTACTATTATGATCATTACTCCTACGGGGAAAACAAGAAGAACAACGTTACGTGGTTATCACTGGTAAGAAAAATGAAACAGCGCATTGCATAAATTATTTGAAAATAGCGGCTGGTTATTGCTGGATAAGCTGAGTAAGCTTTTCCCGGGCATCATTGTCCTGGCGCTGATTGCGCGGCACCTGGGCCCGCAGGAATTCGGGATCTGGAATTATGGATTGGCGCTCACACTGATCGTAGGCAGCCTGGCCATGATGGGCACAGACAAGATGGCGGTGAAGGAATTTATCCACCAGGAACAAAGGGAAGACGTGATCGTGAACACACTGGTGGGTATGCGCCTGGTGGCGGGATTGGTTTGTATGCTGATCAGCATGGCCTTTGTGTTACTGACTAAAAGGAATAACCCGCTGTATTTCTATTGTACCCTTTTTTCATCGATGAACGTAGTGTTGCAATCATTTGATGTACTGGATTATTTCTACCAGGTGAAACATACGGTTAAACAGGTGATCCTGCCCAAGGTGACCGTGTTCCTGCTGTTTTGCCTGATTAAACTGGCCGTGATATTCCTGGATGGTACGCTGCTGGCTTTCCTGTGGGTATCACTGCTGGAGCTGGTGGTCACTTATGCGGTGATCATGATCCGGTACCGCCGCAGCCTGCCGGCTATCAGAAAGCTGCGGATAGACCTGGTGCTGGCCGGCACCCTGCTGACCGAAGGCTGGCCCCTCATCTTTTCCAACCTGGTAGTAGTGCTGCTGGTGAAGGTAGACCTGGTGCTGCTGGATGTACTGGCCAGTCCCGCACAGGTAGGGGAGTATGTAAGCGCGGCAAAAATATCGGAGCTGTGGTACGCCCTTCCCACCGTAATATCTGTGGCCATGTTGCCAGGGCTGATGACAAAGCAGAACAGCGACCGTAAAGCCTACGTGGAAATGGTGGAAAAATGGCTGCGCCTGTCTTTCTGGACCAGCGTTGCCATTGCCGCAGGGGTCATGTGCACCGCCCCGGTAGCCGTGCCGTTCTTATATGGCAGCCGGTATGCCGCTGCCTCCCACATCCTGATGATCCACATCTGGGCCAGTGTACCGGTGTTTCTGAACGCAGTTTTTGTGCAGTATATGTTTATCGAAGGGCAATATAAAATGTACCTCTACAGCAATGTGGCGGGGCTGATCGTGAACGTGGTAGTGAACCTGGCGCTCATTCCCGTGATGGGCGGCGTGGGCGCGGCCATTGCCACCGTGGTGGCGTATGCAACAGTATCCGGCATACTGATGCTGCTGGATAAAACAGGGCAGCTGCCAGTGTTTACGCGCAGGATGTTTTCCCCGGTGCTGGTGCTGGACGACCTGCGCCAGTTATCCGGTTCTTTCCGCCTGTTTACCGGGCAGTTTTTTACGTGAAACACATTTCATCAATGGAGCGCATGAAGAAAATAGCGGCAGCCATTACATCGCGGGTAGCGCCGCGGCTACGGTACCTGGTCCCGGCTTACAGCTCGGAGGGGGAAGACCTGCTCCTCAAGCGCATCTTCCACGAAAAGCGGGAAGGCGTGTATGTGGATGTAGGCGCACACCATCCCTTCCGGGTGTCTAATACTTACTTGTTTTACAAAAGGCGCTGGAAGGGCATTAACATAGATCCCATGCCCGGTACCAAGGCCCTGTTTGACCGCTACCGGCCACTGGATGTGAACCTGGAAATGGGCGTGTCTGCCACCCGCCAGCAGCTTACCTACCACATTTTTAATGAACCTGCGCTCAACACCTTTTCCGGCGAGAAAGTAAAGGAATATACACAGGAGCCACAGTACAGGGTCATTCACAAAAAAGAGATTGCTACCTGGCCCCTGGCGGATATCCTGGATCATTACCTCCCTGCCGGCCAGGCCATTGACTTCCTCACCATCGATGCGGAAGGACTGGACATGGAAGTACTGCGCTCCAACAACTGGAGCAAGTACCGGCCGGCTTACGTGCTGGTGGAAGCCAGCCCTTTCCTGCTGGCGGATATGGAGGCCTCTGAGCTGGGCGTGTTCATGCAGCAGGTGGGATACACTGTTTTTGCAAAAACCTATTACACTTATTTTTTCAGGAACCTACATGGGTAAGCTATACGTTCAATATGGATGCGGCCCGTTTTCCGCGCCGGCAGGCTGGAAAAATTTTGATGCGTCGCCCACGCTGCGCATCCAGCAGCTGCCGCTGCTGGGCCCGTTGCTGAAACACCGCATGCATGTAACCTTCCCGGAGGATGTATTGCAGGGCAATATCCTGAAAGCCTTGCCCGGCGTGCCAGCCGGCAGTTGTGATGGCGTGTACTGCTCCCATGTGCTGGAACATTTATCGTACGATGACTGCCTGCTGGCCGTGCGCAACACCTATCACCTGCTGAAGCCGGGCGGATATTTCCGCTGCGTGGTGCCAGACCTGGCATGGGCGGCGCGTGCGTATGTGGATGACCTGGCCAGCCAGGACAGCCAGGCCAATACCCGCTTCCTGGAAAGGACCATGCTGGGCAAGCGGCGCAGGCCAAGGGGCTTGCGGGGCCTGCTCACCGCCACGCTGGGCAACAGTGACCACCTGTACATGTGGGACCAGTTCTCACTGGCGCAGGTATTCCGCCAGGCAGGCTTTACACAGGTGCGTGCCTGCGGGTTCAATGATTGTCCCGATCCGATGTTCCGCCTGGTAGAAGAGGCATCAAGATTTGAAAATGCAGTGGCCCTGGAGGCTGTTAAATAATGAAACTGTCCACACCCATATTATTCCTGGTCTTTAACCGCCCGGCGCAAAGCCTGCAGGTGTTTGAAAAGATCCGGGAGCAGCAGCCCAGGCAGTTGTTCATTGCCGCGGATGGGCCGCGGCCCGGCCATGCTACGGATGCTGCGCTGTGTGCCGCCACACAAAAGGCTTTGCTGGAGCGGGTAGACTGGCCCTGTGAGTTACATACCCGTTTCCAGGAAGGGAACCTGGGTTGCGGTAAGGCCGTGAGCAGTGCTATCCACTGGTTTTTTGAGGCGGTGACGGAAGGGATGATCCTGGAAGATGATTGCGTGCCCGATGCCAGTTTCTTTTCCTATTGCGAAACATTGCTGCAACACTACCGCCACGATGCCCGGGTGATGCACATAGCCGGCAGCAACTACCAGATGGGGATACAGCGGGGTACCGGCTCTTATTACTTTTCGCGCTATGCGCATATCTGGGGCTGGGCCACATGGAGGCGGGCATGGGCGCAGTACGACTTCACCCTGCAATCATACCGGCAATATCCGCAGGCGGGGCTGCACCGCCACTTCCGCACCGATATGCGGGCCATCCTGGACCAGCAGATCGATACGTGGGATATACAATGGTTCCTCAGCGTGTGGTTCCGCCAGGGCTGGGCCATTGCGCCCAATGTAAACCTGGTGCGGAATATTGGTTACGGGCAAGGTGCCACCCACACGCACAAGGAGCCTGCCTGGTTCAAAAGAATGGTGTATGGCAGCCTGCCCGGGGTGGTGCACCCTGCGCAGCAGGACATTGACCGGGAAGCAGATGATTTTACGACCCGCACCTTGTTTAATACCGGTTCCCTGTCGTACCAGTTAAAACAGGCTATCCGGGGCAATGCATTTTTACATGAGTTATATAAGCGAATTACCCTGAGTGTATGAACGAGGATGTTATCTATAGTTTCCTGGTGAGCAGCAATCCTTACGTGGAGATGTTCAAGCAATCCATGCCCCTGGTCATTGCGGCGGTATTGCTGTACCTGCACTACCAGCGGCGCATCAGTGCACTGGAAACCATCCTTTATGCATTTTCCATGGAGGCTTACACCATGCTAAGCGTGGGGCCTACCTTCACGGCTACGTTCTTCGTGGGCATTGTGTTTATGCTGGAGCAGGGGCACCGGCTCGTCACCGGCAGGCTGGAAATACAGCGCCGCTACCTGTTGCTGCTGTTGCTGCCCGCTTTGTCCAATGTGGTGATCTTCCTGCTGGTGCAGCTGTATAAAGATCCTTTTTATTATCCACCGGGGAAGCAGGGTGCCTTCTACCTGCGGCCCGTGTACTTCTATGTGAAAACCTATTTGCCCCTCTTTGCCATCGGGGCCAAGCTGGTACAGGAACGGGAAGTGTTATCGTTTGAGATGTTTACCCGCATCATGAAAAGGATTGCGCGGTATTCCTTCGTGATCGTGGCTTTGCAGGTCATCAGCATTTATGTGTTCCGCAGTGTATCGATGGGAGAGGTGCTGGGGCTTCAGCACCGTTACCTGATAGAGCAATCGGGTTCCTTTCTGAAACTGCGGGTGCAGGCGCTTTTTGGAGAGCCCAAGGTGTACAGTGCCTTTATATCCCTGTGTGTACCGCTTTTTATGAGGGACCGGGAGTACAGGCTGGCGGCCCTGTGTGTGCTCATGGGCATGCTCACCGTGTCACAAACGTTCTGGATCAATATGCTCGCGGCCTTGTTCACCTACCTGGTGTTTGGGCACCTGCATTCCGCCAGGAGCAAAATATTGTCCACCATCGGGCTGGTGATCGGTGTGTTCATGGTGGTGGCGGCCTGTAAAGAATATTTCATCAAGCTGTATGCGCAAAACCAGCAAAGCGGCATTTACCAGCTGGTGCTCAAACGTTCTGTATACCGCTATGACACCCAGTTCTGGGAGAAAGACAATGTTTTCCTGGGCATGCCCCTGCAAAGGGATATGGAATTGCCCGTGGTGGATTTTTTCCGGGATGAGCCTTACCTGTTGTTGTCCGGCTATGGCGCAGGCAACAGCACTTTTATCCCGGCGCGGTATTTCTTTGGACAACTGAATTACGAATACCGGCTCAATGGGGTGGGAGGGCATAACCTGAACATGCGATGGTTCTACATCCTGGCGGAATTTGGCATCTTTTCACTGATCTGTTTTTTCATAGTGCTTACCCGCACTTACCCGGGCATCAGCCTGTTTGAGAGCAGTTATTTTGCATTTGTGTGGGTGTGCTTTTTCTTTAGCCAGATAGACCTTTTCCTGATCATCACCGCATTGGTATGCGCGTATAAAAAAACAGATACAGATGGAGCTGTTCCTGGATAACCTGGTCTTTACCATCCAGCATACAGGCGGTGTTTCTGTGTACTGGTATGAGCTGCTGCGCGGGTTATGCGCGGCACAGCTGCCCGTACGCTTCTTAAATGCGGGGCTGAATGCAGAAAATATTTTTGAACAGCGGCTCAATTATGCAGCATATCCCTGTGTGCGGGAAAGCTGGATACCGCCTGCCTGCCTGCGTTATTTGCCCCTGCGGTACAAGCTGCCGCGGGCAGCCCTTTTCCATGGTGGTTACCTGCGGGTATCGCCCCAGCAGGATGTGGTGAACATCCTCACCATCCACGACCTGGCCCATGAGCGGAAGCTGGCTACCCGGTTTCCCAGGGCGCTGGTAAACCAGCAGCAGAAACGGTATGGCATCCGCCGGGCGGATGGTATTATCTGCATTTCGGAAAGCACGCGCCGCGAGTTGCTGCATTTTTACCCGGATACCGATCCTTCGCGTGTATGTGTAGTGCATCACGGTATTGCAGATACGTTTTTTCCGCTTGCGGAAAAGCAGCATACGGAAGCGCCTTACGTGCTGTATGTAGGTGGGCGCAGGCAGTATAAAAATTTTGACATGGCGGTGGCTGCGGTACAGCAGCTGCCGGTGCAGTATACACTGGTGGCCGTGGGAGGAGAACAATGGAGCGTGCAGGAATTGCAAGGATTGAAACATTTGCTGGACGGGCGTTTCAGGGTGGTGCCCCGGGCATCGCCCCAGGAGCTGAACCGGTTGTATAACCAGGCCTGGTGCCTGTTGTACCCTTCCGCATACGAGGGGTTTGGATTTCCACCGGGGGAAGCCATGAAAGCCGGCTGCCCCGTGGTGGCCGCGCGTACTACCTCCCTGCCGGAAGTGGTAGGAGATGCGGGACTGCTGGTGGATGAAATTTCACCCACTGCTTTTGCCGCGGAAATACTGCGGCTGGAACAACCGGTGCTCCGGCAGCAGCTGGTAAAGGACGGCCTGGCCAGGGCGCGGCTATTTACCTGGGAAAAGAGTGTACAGGCTACCATTGGATTTTATCAGCAATGCTGGCATCATAAATTTTCCTCCTGAACATGGTATTTAAGATAACAGGCACAGTAAAGGTTTAATCAAAATGCGGGTATCATAAATTTTCCTCCTGAACATGGTATTTAAGATAACAGGCACAGTAAAGTTTTAATCAAAATGCGGGTATCATAAATTTTCCTCATGAACGTGTTATTTAAAATGACAGATGCGGCAAAGGTGTTCCTGCAGTCCGGCAGGGGCCTGGGCGCGCTGTTCCAGCCCGGCGGGTCTGTTGCCTCCACCCAGCTGTTGCACAATTGCAGGCATTACATACCGGCGGTGCAGACCATCCTCGATGTAGGGGCAAACCAGGGGCAGTTTGCATTGTCTGCCGCCCATTTTTATCCCGGTGCCACGGTACATGCTTTTGAGCCCGTACCGGAAGTGTATGCCGCACTGCAGCGCAATACCCGCAAGGCGGCACGGATCAGTACTTACAACTTTGCATTGGGCAGCAGCAGCGGTGCGCTGAACTTCTATCAAAACCATTATTCCCACGCCAGCTCCGCCCTGCCCGTTTCTGTTTTGCAACGGCAGGTGGTGCCGGCCACTGCCACGGTGCAGCAGATCACCGTGCCGGTGCAGCGCATGGATGATGTAGCCATTGCACTGGTGCCACCGGTGCTCCTGAAGCTGGATGTACAGGGGTTTGAGCAGGAAGTGCTGAAGGGCGCCACTACTACCTTACAGGCGGTAGACTACCTGCTGTTTGAAACCTCCTTTGTGCCCATGTATGATGGAGAGCCATTGTTTGACGACATGCATCAATTTGTAAAACAACTGGGATTTGAATTTATAGGCCCGGTAGGCTATTACCAGGCCGACACCTTACAGATCTTACAAATGGATCTTTTATATAAAAAAAAGTAGTCCTGACCTTATTTGCCGCATAACCTTTTGCCCCTTTTGGAGACCGTTACACATTATCCTTGTGAAAGCCATCCTCCATGAAACATGCGAACCAGTTTTTAAGACAATTTATTGACCATGCAGTGCTGGCAGTGGCGTTTGTATTAACACAGCGGCACATTGCAGACGGGGACAGTTTGCACCTTAACCTCCTGCTCTTCCTGTTCAGCGCCTGCACCTGGACCATTACCGGTACTTCCGTGCATTTGTACCAGGACTATCACAAGTCGGGCACTTATGCATCTGAGTTTGTGGCCATCCTGAAAACGGTGCTGCTGCATCTCTGCGTGTTCACCTTCCTGTTCTTTTATTGCTTTAAGAATTACCCCCACGCCCGTACGTTCACCATCCTTTATTCGGCCAATATTTTTGTGGGGGTGCTGGTGATCAAATACCTGGTAAAGAAAACAGTGCTGCGGCTACAGGCACGGAAGCAGCACGCGCGCAAAGTACTGATCGTAGGTGCCGGGGAAATGGCTATGAACTTTTTTGAAGCCATCCGCGCCAACGACCAGCTGGGATACCATTGCGTGGGCTTTGTAGACGACCGTGAAATGCCCGCATCCCACTACCTGGGTAAATTATCAGAGCTCAATAGCATCCTGGAAGCAAATGAAGTAGATGATGTGATCGTGGCATTGCCGGAAACAGACGGTGCAAAAACAGCACACATTATTACGGAAAGTGAAAGGGCCGCTAAAAAAGTAAAGATCATCCCGGATGTGCACCGCTACCTGGAGCTGAAGGGAAATATGAACCTGCTGGGCAATTTCCCGGTGGTGGATATCCGGCCCACGCCCCTGGACGATCCGGGACGGCAGCGGCTGAAGCGCGCTTTTGATGTGGCCTTTTCCCTGTTCATGTTCACGGCCTTCAGCTGGCTGTTCCTGCTCATTGCCGTGTTGATCAAACTCACCTCCCGGGGGCCGGTGCTCTTCCGGCAGGAGCGGTGGGGATTGCGGAATAAGAAGATCACCTGTTACAAGTTCCGCTCCATGGTACACAGGGCGCTCGGTGAAAATAGCGGCGCGGGGCACACGCTGCGCAACGATAGCCGGGTAACACGCATAGGCCGTTTCCTGCGCAAGACCAACCTGGATGAGCTGCCGCAGTTTTATAATGTACTGATCGGGGAAATGTCGTTTGTAGGGCCGCGCCCGCACGTTACCTCCCAGCATAAAGAATACCGGGAAACCGTGGAACATTACATGTTGCGGCAGATGGTGAAACCCGGCATTACCGGCTGGGCGCAGGTGAATGGCTGCCGGGGCCACGCCAGCCGGATCCGCGAGCGGGTGGACCTGGACATCTGGTACATTGAACACTACAGCTTCTGGCTCGACTGCCAGATCATTTTCCAGACAGCAATTAACATGATTAAAGGCGACGAAAATGCGTATTAAGCTGCTACTCATTACGGCAAACTATGCACCGGAGCCCGTGGGCATAGGCAAGTATAACGGGGAAATGATCCGGTGGCTGGCGGAGCAGGGATACCAGTGCACCGTGCTTACTACTTATCCGTATTACCCCCAATGGCGGGTGCAGGAACCATACCGGCGCAGGCGCTTTTGGTACAGCCGGGAGCAGGGCCCTTCCACGGCCGCAGGGGGCCGGGTTACCGTGCTGCGTTGCCCGCAATACACGCCGGTGGCGCCTTCCGGCAAGCGGAGGATATTGCAGGAGCTCACCTTTGTGCTGGCTGCGTTGGGGCGGATGCTATGGCTGATGCCGGGCAGAAAGTTTGATGTGGTGATGACGGTGGCACCACCTTTTCACCTGGGGCTATTGGGCGTGGTATACCGGTGGCTGCGGGGCGGCCACTGCCTGCATCATGTGCAGGACCTGCAGATAGAAGCCGCCCGAGACCTGGGCATGATCCGGCACGCAGGCCTGCTCAACTTTCTCTTCCGCCTGGAAAAATACATGTTGCGGCACACCCACGTGGTGAGCAGCATTTCGGAAGGAATGCTGCAAAAGATCCGCGACAAAGTGGTGCATGACATGGTGGTGTATTTTCCAAACTGGGCCAATATAAGATCGTTTTACCCGCTGGATAACCGGGCGGAACTGAAAAAAGAATTTGGGTTTGCCGAAGGCGATAAAATTGTGCTGTATGCCGGGGCAATCGGTGAGAAACAAGGACTGGAGGCCATCCTGCATGCAGCACATTCATTCCGGGAGCATGGAGGATTGTGGTTCCTGGTGTGTGGCTCCGGTCCGTACCGCATGCTGCTGGAAGCGCAGGCCCTGGCCATGGGGCTTTCTAACATCGTGTTCCTTGAAACCCGGCCTCCGGAGCAGTTTAACCGTTTTCTCAATATGGCCGATGTGCACCTGGTGATCCAGAAAATGAGTGTGAGCGACCTGGTGATGCCTTCCAAACTCACTACCATCCTGGCGGTGGGCGGCGTGGCCGTGGTGACGGCCAATCCCGGTACCAGCTTGTACGAGCTGGTGCACCGGTATGGGATAGGGCTGGTGGTGCCGGCAGAAGACCAGGAGGCACTGAACAAAGGGATCTACCAGGCTATTTACCAGGAACAAAGGCATATTGTCACAAAAGCCTGTGCATATGCCCGCGAAAACCTTGCGATAGATGAGATCATGCGGCGCTATGAAGCAGCAGCATTGAGGGTTTTGGAATGAGGGATTAGCTGGTTTGCAGCAACCGGGTTTCACGGGGAAACCGGCTACGCCCGTGCAGTGGCCGCCGCTACCTGCACCGGCCTGTTAGACAAACGCCGCCTGAAGAACTGCTGGACAGGCAGTTCAAAATAATAATGTGTAGCAGTGCTAAGGGGAATAAGGATCGCGTAAAAGAGCAGCATCGTTAACGGGGATTGAAACACTGCATGCGGGATATGCAGCATTTTAGTGACGAGCGCAAACAGCACCATGAGTGGAAAATGCAGCAGGTACAAGGCATAGCTGATATTACCAAGGAGCTGCAGCCATTTTACCCGCAGGCCGCCACGGGCGGTTTCCAGCAGGGCCAGTGTGAGGATGGTTGCCGGCGATACAATGGTGCGCACAAACGTATTGCGGGCCAGGTTAAACAGGCTGGTGTACTGCGTTTCATTGCGGGAAGGCATGCAGTACTGCATCAGTCGCATGGCGGCAGGGCGCAGGTAAGGGGCATAGTATTCCCATAATACCATGATCCACACCAGCAATGCCAGGCCGGTTACCCACCGGGTGATTTGTTGCATATTTTTTTTGTGCAGCATCCAGTTGTAGGCATGATAAACCAGGGCACCCAGGTAAAAGGAATAAATGCCCTGCCCTATCATGGAATAGAAGTATTGCAGCACGGCCCCGGCCACTACGAGGGTTATGAGCACGCCTTTTTTATGTTGCAGCCTGGCATAGCTGACAGCAAAGAACAGCAGGTATAAAAAGAACTCAACGGATACCGACCAGGAGGGGCCGTTGAACCCATTGAGGGCCGGGGTCTTTTCAAAACCCCAGCAGTGGATGAGGAGCAGGTTCAGTATAAAATGCCAGGTGTCATTATGCTGAATGATAAAAGGCGCGCCACTGGTTTGTATCATGGCGTATTGCAGCAAGGCTATAACAACAAGGGCGGCCAGGTGCACAGGATAGAGACGGCTGAGGCGAAAGCAGAAAAAATGATTGAAGGAGGTGTCACGGTTAGCCACCTTATCTGCGTAAAACCAGAAAAAGATAAATCCTGAGAGCAGGAAGAAGAGGTCCACCGCAAAAGGGGCATAAGTGTAGAGAATGGACAGGTAGCGATAGCCTGGCAGCGGCATGGAGGAGAGCGGGATCTCCATCGTGGTGTAGTCCTTGTAAAAGAAGAACTGCCAGTGGCACAGCACTACAATGAGTGCAGCAAAGCCCCTGATCATATCCAGGCTGAAAAAATAACGCGGGGCGGAGGTGTTCAATGTCATAGGATGTAATTCAGGTAAGACAATGAAAAATGATAACGGTAGGGGGCTTGAACAGCGGGGAAGTAATTGTAAGGTTTTATGAAAAGCACACATTCGCAGACGATGAACAAGTTAATTAAAATCATGCGTTGCACAAAATCTGGTGTGGCGGATGGTGGGGAAGAAATACGGCAATACCGGTGGCAGGACACTACGCCCCCGGAAAGCATCCATGAGTTCTAAGAAATATTAAACAGCGTACTCCTACAATTAAAAAAAAAGCCAGGCCTTGAAACGACTCCTGAAAATACTGTACCACTATTTGAATAGCACGAGGAAACACCAGCAAACAGATCTTCTGCTCTTAGGTACCTTACTTTCCCGGCAAAACAAACAGCTTCCCGTGCTGGACAGCCTGGGCCCCGCGGAGTTTAAGGTGTTCTCCCAGGCAGGGGATGATGGTATTATACAATATCTCATCAACAAAATAGACATCCGTACAAAGACCTTCATTGAATTTGGCGTGGAGGATTACGTAGAGTCCAACACCCGCTTCCTGCTGCGGAATGACAACTGGTCGGGATTGGTCATTGACGGCTCTTCCAGGGCGATTGACTATATCCGTGCAGATGACATCTTCTACCGGTATGACCTGAAAACCCTGCAGGCTTTTATTACAGCAGAGAACATTAATGAGCTGATCGCATCGCAGGGGATGCGCGGAGAAACAGGGTTGCTGAGTATTGATATTGATGGCAATGATTATTGGGTATGGAAGGCTTTGGATGTAGTGCAGCCCGTGATCGTGATCGTGGAATACAACAGTGTGTTTGGGCCGGAACGGCCTGTTACCGTACCCTACCAGCCGGGGTTTACCCGTTCGGCGGCGCATTACAGCCATTTGTATTTTGGTGCTTCACTGGCGGCGCTCTGCCAGCTGGCCGAGGAGAAAGGATATGCGTTTGTTGGTTCTAATACTTATGGCAACAATGCTTATTTCGTGCGCAAAGAACGGGTAGGGCCCTTGAAGATATTTTCTGTGGCGGAAGGTTATGTGGAGTCCCGTTTCCGGGAAAGCCGTGACCGGAAAGGGCGACTGAACTTTCTCTCCGGGGCCGGGCGGCTGGCCAGTTTGCGGGGGCTGCCCGTGTTCAATACCTCCACCGGGCAAACCGAAGCACTTTGAAAACGCCCGCAACTATATCAGCTAAATAAGCTAAAACGCTTTGAGCGGTTTCATAACCGGGCACCCCAAAAACACCAAGAAACTACTTCATATGAATATAGCAGAGAAAGTGATCAAAAGAATATACGTATTCCTCTTTGCCCGAAAGGCACTCTATAGGCTCAACCTGTTGTTGTATAAGCTAAGCCTTCGCGGCCTGGGCATCTTAAATTATGAAGATGACCAGGTGAGCGGTGAGCGTGCCTTCATCCGCTTCCTCCTGGCCAGCGGCCACCTGGAAAAGGGGGTAGTGCTGGATGTAGGCGCTAATGTGGGCCACTACTCCATCCTGCTTCGCACCAGCAAAGTATCCTTGCCCGTTTACGCCTTTGAGCCGCACCCGGTAGCCTTTAGGTACCTGCAGCAGGCGGCGCAACAACATGATTTCACTCCCGTACCCATCGGTGCCGGCCACGAGGTGGCTACTGCGGTGATCTATGATTACGCGGATAACGGCGGCTCCGAACACGCCAGTATGTACGAGGAGGTGATCACCGGTCTGCGCCAGCAAGCGGCGGATGCCGTAAACATCACCCTCACCACGGTAGATGATTTTGTGACGGATAACGGTATCCGCGAGATCGCCCTGCTGAAAATAGACACGGAAGGTAATGAACTGAACGTGCTGAAAGGTGCGGCCCGGTGTATTGCCAATGGTACGATCAAAGTGATCCAGGTAGAGTTTAACGAGATGAACGTGATAGCCCGCACCTTTTTCAAAGACATTGCAGACCTGCTGCCGGATTATGATTTTTACCGGCTGCT
This sequence comes from Chitinophaga parva, assembly GCF_003071345.1. NCBI lineage: Bacteria > Pseudomonadati > Bacteroidota > Chitinophagia > Chitinophagales > Chitinophagaceae > Chitinophaga > Chitinophaga parva. The sequence continues at coordinate 964,822 of NZ_QCYK01000002.1, forward strand.
GCCTGATGGGCCCTGCGCGCTGGGACCGTATGACGTCATCGCCTTTGAGATCTTCGCATTCCAGAATATTGTGGCCATCCGCCGGTAGCTTCGCGGACGGTTGGCCCGGCCGGCCATTTACAGGGCATTGTGCACATTGCCCTGAATTGCTTAAATTGTTCTGCATTAACCCACCGGATTACTATGCAAGAACTGAAACTTACACCGGAGGGCCTGCGGAGCATGAGCCGCCGCAGCGTACGGGCCCAGGTGATACTTATAGCTGTTACTGGTATCCTTTACATCGGATACCTGGTATGGACCAGCCACGGGCTGTTCAACTTCAATGATTACCTTCCCATCATTGCAGTGGCAGGCGTATACGGGTTCCTGCTATTCGCCGGCATACAACGCAGCAAAAAAGTACTGGCTGGTCTTACCTTCCTTTATGACGGCACCAGCATTACCCGCAAACTTCCCACCACCCGGGATATGACCATTCACTTCCTGGAAGTGAGCAACGTGAGCTGGTACCGCAATGGCCTTATCGTGACCGGTGTAAGCAGTACCGACAAGATCTGGATACCCCAGGACCTGGAACACTTTGATGAGATAGAAGCAACACTTAAAACGTTCCTGCCGGAAGACCAGCGCAAGCCGGAAAACCGGGCGCTCCGCATTATTACCAGGATCGTGTCTACCGCGCCTATGCTGGCGGGGCTGGTCATCTTCCTGGTAGATGACCCTACCTGGGTGCTCGTGGCAGGCATCATATTCATCCTTACAGTGCCGGTGCTGGCGTATAACCTGTTCCGCAACAAAATGGCCCGCACTTCCCGCAAAATATACCTGGGTGTCCTATTGCTGGTAATGCTGGTCACCCTCATTGTGAAACTAAGCGGAACGCCCCTGGAGGAGCTGTTGCAGCGTTTCTTCTCTCTTTTTACGCGGTTTTAGTCATGCCCACACCATTTTAAATCACCCGGAAAACTCCGTATTTTCTCCCTATTTTTGGCAGTAAATGTTGTCTTGGCCTGCGGCGCGGGCTTTTATTGAAAACGTGCACTGAAACATGTCTGCTACCTTACTGCTCATTATCGTTACTGCCTATTTCTGCGTGCTGCTGGGCGTAGCCTGGTACACCAGCCGCAATGCCAACAATGATTCCTTCTTCATCGGCAACCGCAATTCCAACTGGATGCTGGTGGCCTTCGGCATGATCGGCACCTCGCTGAGCGGGGTTACTTTTGTGAGCGTGCCGGGCAAGGTGGGCACTTCCGGCTTCACCTACCTGCAGATCGTGATCGGCTATTTCATTGGTTACTTCCTGGTAGCCTACGTGCTCCTGCCCCTGTATTACCGCATGCAGCTCACTTCTATTTACCGCTACCTGGAACACCGTTTTGGGACCTGGTCATACAAAACAGGTGCATTGTTCTTTATCATATCCCGCACCGTGGGCGCTACGGCCCGGCTGTACCTGGTGATCAACGTGCTGCAGGTCTTCATCCTGGACAACCTGCACGTACCTTTTGCCGTGACCACCTTTGTACTGCTGCTCATGATCCTGCTGTACACTTTTGAAGGCGGTGTAAAAACCATCGTATTCACCGATACCCTGCAAACCACTTTCATGCTACTGGGCCTGCTGGTGTGTATTTATTACATCCTGCATTTCCTGGGCCTCTCCGTAGGGGAAGGTTGGAGCAGTCTGCACGCCAAAGGTTATACCCGCGTGTTTGATACCAATGCCAGCGGCGGCAGCTTCTGGCTGAAACAGATCCTGGGTGGCGCTTTCATCACCGTGGCTATGACAGGGCTGGACCAGGAAATGATGCAAAAGAACATCAGCGTGCGCAGTCTCAAAGATTCCCAGAAGAACATGATCACCTTCAGTGTGATCATGGTGATGGTGAACGTGCTGTTCCTTTTCCTGGGTGGCCTTTTGTACCTGTATAAAGATGCCTTGGGCAGCGGCGTGCAGGCCAGCGGGGATGACCTGTTTCCGGCCATTGCATTGTCCCTGCACCTGCCCGCCATTGTAGCCTTTGTGTTTATCATCGGCCTCATTTCCGCGCTTTTTCCCAGTGCAGACGGTGCCCTCACAGCGCTTACCTCTTCTTTTTGCATTGACATCCTGGGCCTCAAGAAACGCGAAGACCTCACCGAAAAACAGCGTACCCGCACCCGCCAGACAGTACACATCTGCATGGCACTGATCTTCTTTATCTGCGTGATGGTGTTCAAGTGGGTGAACAATAAGTCCATCATCGATATTATCCTGGCACTGGCAGGCTACACTTATGGCCCGCTGCTGGGGCTTTTTGCCTTTGGCATATTTACCAAACGCACCATTGCAGAGAACTGGCTGGTGCTGGGCGTGTGCCTGGCGGCACCGGTGTGCTGCTATGTGTTGTCACTTTACTCTAAAACCCTGTTGGGCGGCTACCAGGTAGGAGTGGAGCTGCTGATCATCAATGCGGCACTCACCTTCCTGGGATTGCTGGCTATCTCAAAGCGGCCGGCTGTCGCAGTGGAACTGCAATAGTGCAATGGCGATCCTGTAATTGCAATGCTGTAATTATGATACGGTAGGTGCAAGTCCGTATACAAAAAAGGCCGTCCCTGTTTTGCGGGGACGGCCTTTCGTTATGGATATTGAAAAGTGTCAGGCTTTGGAAATGTAACGGGAGTGCGCCAGGTAGAATTTGTCCGGGCTGTAAAGGAACAGGCAGCTGCCATTGCTGATAGCGCTGATCACTTCATCACTGATCTCCTCCGGGATGGCCGGGCAGCCTTCACTGCGGCCAATGCGCCCGGTACCACGCGCCCACTCATCATTCACATAATCCGCACTGTGCATCACAATGCCGCGGCGTTCTGCATTGTCATTGATGCCGCGTTCCTCGCCAATGAGCCGAAGGGAAAGACCATGCTTGCCGGTGTAGGTCTGGCCGGTGATATAGAATCCCAGGCTGCTCTTGAAGCTGTTAGGCCTGTTGGAGAAAGAAGTAGCATTGTTCAGGCCAGAGTTACGGCCATGGGATACCAGCGTATTAAAAAGCAATTTCTTATTGTTCAGATCTATCACGAACAGGCGCTTTTCCGTGGAAGGAAGGCTGAAGTCCACGATGGAAATGATACTGTCGTTTTGCAGTTTACCCTCTGCCACCAGCTGTTGCAGGCCGGTTAATGCAGAAAAGAATGCACCTTCAGAAAGACCGGTTGCATTCAACTGCAGGCTGTCATATACCTTCATCATTTCCTCGGAACGCACTACTGCGGCGGATTTATGCGCAACTGTTTTCACAATGACTGTACCATGGTGACGAATGCTCCTGGGATGGGATGCTGCCAGCGCGACAACTGAACTTGTAAAAAGGACTACGGGAAACAAAACTCGTTTCAGGCGTTTGATCATGTAGCTTAAATTTTAGAATAGGTCAGGACCGTAAATCAAATGGTGTCTTAAAAAAATTGGCTAGGACAAGACTAGTTACATAGGATACACATCTTCCGGATGTGCGTAAAACAATGGGGCAAAGATACGACATTCTCCCGTCCCGGAAAGTAGCAACTACATTGCTAATCACTCATTTAACAATTTGCTTACAGGTGGGGAGGCCAACTTTAACAGCATACTCTTCAGTGTAATATATTAAAATACAATTATTTATAATACCTGTTGAGACTTTTACCGGAAGGGCTGGGGAGCTGGGCCGGAAGAGAAAAAAAATAAAAAAAATTGAGCCAGCGGGGTGGGCTGGTGGCGGTACAAGGATATCCTTTGTATTACAAAAAAACCGCAAGCCTGCTTTTCAGCGGCCTGCGGTTTTATAATGGCGGAAATTGGTGCTTATTAGAAGCGGAATGCTACGCTGCCCACAAACTGGCGGGGCATCTGGGCATTGAAGGTGGAATAACCGGTGAAGTATTGCTTGTCAGTCAGGTTGTTCAGCTTCAGGGCCACGCGGAACTTAGCGCGGTCGTAGCTGATGGATGCATTCAGCACGGTGTAAGCAGGCAGGTAAAATACGCCCTGGCTGGCCGTATTGATGATCTTGTTCTCGCTGGCGTAGTTACCACCAAAACCAAAGCCCAGGCCTTTTGCCACACCGGAAGGAATGCGGTAGCTGATCCAGAGATTGGCCAGGTTTGCCGGGCCTGCAGTACCCGGGCGGCGGCCCTGGGAGTCGTTGTCAGACAGGACAAACTTGCTGTCGTTGTAGGCATAACCTGCAATCACGTTCATGCCAGAGAAGGGATTGGCAGCTATTTCCACTTCCAGGCCTTTACTGCGCTGGGTACCGTTCTGGATGGAGAACGAGGGGTGGGACGGATCTGCACGCACCACGTCCTTCACATCAATATTGTAGTAGCTGATGCTGCCAGACAGGCGACCGTCAAACAGGCCTGCTTTCACACCGCCTTCCCATTGGTTAGCCTGTTCAGGTTTGAAGGTGTGGCCTGCGGAGTCTGCGCCCTGCTGGTTCGTGAAGCCGTTCTGGTAGTTGCCAAACACAGACAGCTTGTCCTTGATCACCTGGTACACCGCGCCAAACTTAGGCGACAGGGCTGTCTGGTGGTAGGCGGAGCCATCGTTGATCTTGCCGGTCTGTACGTTGAAAGTGCCTTTGTTATCGAAATAGTCGATGCGCAAACCTGCCATCACGCTCAGGCGGTCAGTCAGGTTCAGCACATCATTAAAGTAAGCGCTGTAAGTATTGGTCTGGTAGATGATCGTGTACGGGTATGCCGGGGCGGGCAGGGTGTTGTACAGGTGGTCCACCTGGTCGCGGTTCAGGTTTACGTAGTTCGGGTCTGCACCGCGCATCTTTACGATGTCGAAAAAGTCGGACTGGCCCTGGTTCACGAACTCGCGGTAATAGATATTGGAGTTATAATGGTAAAAATCCAGGCCGGCCACCAGGCGGTTACGCAGGCTGCCAATGTGAAAATCACCATTGAAGTTCTGCTGGATATCAAGGCTGTTATCATAGCCGGAAGGCTTCCAGGCCATGCGGATGATGGAATCGCCGGTAGTAGGGTAGAAGTAGGGCATAGCGCCTTCAGAGGTGCTGCGCGTGGTGGTTACCAGGGTACGGGAGGTCCAGTTATTGGACATCTTGTACACTGCTTCTCCAAAGAAGTTGTAGTTGTCGCTGGTTACAGACAGGTCGTTGCTTTGGTAAGCGCGTTTGTAGTCAATGTTCAGCTGGTCAGGGGTGCTGGCGCCCAGTTGTTTCACAGTGAGCCAGTAAGGGTAGAAGAACATCGGGAAGCCGGTACCTACGTTGTGGTAAATTTCCGCATCAAAGTTGAAGGTCAGGCGGTCATTTACTTTATAGCTCAGGGAGGGAGCCAGTGCTACGCTGCGGGAAAAACCGTTGTCCTGCCAGGTGCCCTGGCTGGTGTAGGCGCCATTGAGGCGGAACATTACCTGGTGGGCGCTGTCCAGCGGGGTGTTCAGATCTGCCGTAACACGGCTAAGGCCATAGCTGCCGGTAGTGAAGCCTACTTCACCACCGCGGCCGTCATAAGGCTTTTTAGTCACACGGTTAATAAGACCACCGTAAGAAGTGAGGCTGCTGCCAAACAAAGTACCGGAGGGGCCTTTGATCACTTCAATGCTTTCTGTATTCACTGCATCCACCTTGGAATTTACCACGCTGGGCATGCCGTTGCGGAAGTTGGCAGTGGTAGTGAAGCCGCGCAGCAGGTAGATGCTGCCGCCGGCACCGGGCCGGCCTACGGCGTCCCACATCTTGGTAAGGCCGGTGGCATTCTTCAGCGCATCATCCTGGGTGATGGCAATCTGGTCTGCCAGCAGCTCCTTCGGGATTACGGAGTAGGACTGGGCGTTTTCCAGGCGGTTCAGCTGCATTTTACCTACATCACCGGAGGTGGAGCGGGTGAATTTATTGCGCTTATTACCCGCAATTGTTACTTCCTTCAGCTGCTGGTTAGACACTTCCAGCACCAGGTCTACCTGGGAGGATCTGCCCGCCGTTACTGATACGGCTTTTTCTACCGGGGCATAGCCCATAAGGCTTACCAGCAGGGTATAATCGCCGGCGGTTATGCGGCGGATGGCGTAATGACCATTCTCGTCGGTCTGGGTGTTTTTATGAGTGCCTTTTAATTGTACAGTCACCGCCGGCGCTGCTGTTCCATCTGCCGTGCGGATCACACCGTGCACGCTGCCAAACTGGTCATCGCCTTCTTCCGTGCCAAGGGCCCACACGGGGCGGATGCTACAGAGCATCATCAGAAACAGTAAGCTTTTCCAAACGGTTGTATTCCTTTTTCCCATTTCGCTGGTATTTTTTTTACGATCGCAAAGGTTCAACATAGCCGCCGCAAGGCAATTCCGCATCGGGAAAAAGGTTTACGCAATCCGGAAAAACTGCGGATTTGGATATTCCGGGGCAAAGCCGTATCCTTGAAATCCGTTATGAAATATCTGCCAACCCGTATACTTTGGTTGCTGTTTTTGCCCCTGGGACTGCTGGCACAGGGTACCCCTGCCTCCACCTTGCGCACCCTCAATGAAGCCATTGCCCAGGCGCCCCGCTACGATGCGGTGAAACGGCAACGCATCCAGGCCCTTCAAACCACCCTTGCCCGTACCCCTGCTGCGGCGCTGCAGGAACGGTTTGCCGTGTGCGGCCAGCTGTACGACGAATACAAGGTGTTCAATTACGACTCCGCCTACCGCTATGCCCGCACCCTGCAAACCCTGGCCGCCCAGCTACAGGACCCGGCCCGTGTTACCTTTGCCCGCATCAAACTCAGTTTTATATTATTGTCGTCCGGCATGTTCAAGGAAACCTATGATTCCCTGAGCCTGGTGCATATTGACGATGCGCCGGATAGCCTCCGCGCGGAATACTACACCCTGCTGGCCCGCTATTATTACGACCTGGCCGATTTTGACAACGACACCTATCATACCCCGGGGTACACCCGCCTGGCTAACCGTTACGTGGATTCTGCCCTGCAGCTGTACGATGCAAAAAGCTTCCAGTATGCTTACTTCAACGGGTTGAAGTACATCCGCAGTGGCAACATGGACAGTGCACTGACCAGTTTCCAGCAGATCATCAACAACCCTATGCTGAGCACCCACCAGTATGCGGTGACCGCTTCCACGCTGAGCGACATCTACATCCAGCGCGGGCAGGTAGATACGGCCATTTCCCTTCTGATAGAAGCTGCCATTGCGGATATTAAAACCTCTACCAAGGAAACCGCTGCACTTTTTAACCTGGCTACCTTATTATATAAAAAGGACGATGTAAAGCATGCCGCGGCCTATATTGAACAAGCCATCCGCGATGCCATGTTCTACGGGGCCCGCCAGCGCAAGGTGCAGATGAGCGCTATTTTGCCGCTGATAGAATCGGAAAAGGTGAACCGGGTGGAGAGCCAGCAGCAAATGCTGTTCATTTACTCTGCCATCGTCACTTTCCTGCTGCTGGTGGTGGTATGGCTGGCGGTGGTGATCTTCCGCCAGTTCAATAAACTGAAACACGCCCAGCGCCTCATCACAGAATCGGCCACCCACCAGCGGGAGATCAATGCGAAGCTGGAGGAGGCCAACCGGATTAAAGAGGAATACATCGGCTACTTCTTTAATGTCAATTCCGTGTTCTTTAATAAAATGGAGCGGTTTAAGAAATCGCTGGACCAGAAGGTGAATGACCGGAAGCTGGAAGAGATCCGGTTTTTGGTGAATAACATTAACCTGAAGCAGGAAAAGGAAGACCTGCTGCGCGATTTTGACAAGGTGTTCCTGAAACTATTCCCCAATTTTGTGCAGGACTACAACGGGCTGTTTGAGCCCGCGGACCAGGTGAAGCTCAAAGACCAGGAGTTGTTGAATACAGACCTGCGGATCTTTGCGCTCATCCGGATGGGGATCCATGACAATGAGAAGATTGCGCAGATCCTGGAGTATTCGGTGAATACGATCAATACGTATAAGACCCGGATCAAGAATAGATCAAAAGTGCCGAACGAGGCGTTTGAACATCATATTATGGAGATAAAGGCGGAGTAACGGGCATTTACAGATAAAACCAATGTAGCGTAAGGCTTATACACGACTACTTTTGACATCGTATGGAATATCTCCGGTTCCAGGCTACCGGGACTCAAAGACGCCATTGATATTGCAGGGCCCCACCCGGTAGCGTACCCGCCTGCATAGCCCTTTCTTAAGTTTTCATGATCCGTTATCGCCATAAAGTAAAGCGCCTTTTTCTTGTTATATAGGCCCGGAATGCCCCTTCGTTTACGTTATATTTAGAATATTTTAATGTATTGTGAACGCATTTAATATCAATGCCTTATCCACTGTGTCCCCCTGAAATTCCCCAATATTTCCTATATATCTCTTATAAAACTTGCCCAGGTTTTAACCTACCCATTTCTTTGCTGCACCGGTTCACTACCGGCGTTCCACCAGCATTCATTACGTCCACGTCACCCGCTGCCCGGCAGCAGAAAACCACTTTATGAAAATGAATAAATGTCCCTCCAACATGGAGCGGCGGTTGTCTCAGCCCCGTTCCCATTTACCCGTTATGCAACACACCGTTAACACGCACAAACCTCATTACATGCTTACCAGACATTTACTGAAAGCACTGCTCACGTTGTTCCTCCTGGCCTGGCTCGCGCCGGGCGCATACGCACAGCAGGTGTCCCTTACGGGAAAGGTCACCGACGATAAAGGCCAGCCCCTGCCCGGTGCAGGCGTGCAGGTACGCGGTGGCAAAGGCGGTACCGGCACCGACAATGCCGGCATCTTCCACCTCTCCGTGCCTTCCCATGCCACCATCATTGTTTCCTATGTGGGTTTTGATGCGGATACCATAACCCTGTCCGGGCAAACCACCCTCAATGTACAGCTCCACCCCACCACCGCCGCACTGGAACAGGTAGTGGTAGTGGGCTACGGCACCCAGCGCCGTAAAGACGTTACCGGCTCCATTGCCTCCATCAAGGGCGCTGATGTAAAAAGCCAGCCCGTGACCAATGTTACAGAAGCCATCCAGGGCCGCGTGGCCGGCGTGGAGATCGTGAAGAGCTCGGGCGCACCAGACGCGCCCTCCAGTATATTGATCCGCGGGGTATCCTCGCTGAACAACGCACAGCCCCTTTACATCGTGGACGGGGTACGCCAGACCAACGGGGAAAACTTTAACATGGCGGATATTGCCGATATCAACGTGCTCAAAGACGCCAGCGCCGCCGCCATTTATGGTAGCGCCGCCGCCGGTGGGGTGATCATCATCACCACGAAGAAAGGCCAGGTAGGCAAACCCACCATTAACCTCAATGCCCGTTATGGCATCACCAAGCCCCGCACCCTGCAGCTGCTGGACCGCGACAACTGGATCAAGATGAAACGCACCATTGATCCTACCTACCTGCAGGGCAATGACCACACTGATACGCTGCCCAATACCGACTGGACCAAAGAGCTGTTCCGCAGTGGGAATGAGCAGAACTACAACCTGTCTGTATCTGGTGCCAATAACAATGCAAACTACCTGGTGTCTGGTTTTTATAACAACCAGAAAGGCGTGTACCTGAACAACGCTTCCCGCCTGATAGGTGCCCGCGTAAATTCCGAATTTAAACTGGGCAAGATCTTCCGCGCCGGTGAAGAACTGTACATCTGGGGCCGTAATACCAACCCGGTGCCGCCTTATGCAACGCCCATCAACCCGCCTTTCCGTACCACGCCCATCATGCCGGTGTACAACCCGGATAAGACGGACAAGTCCAACATCTGGGGCCAGAGCCCTACCGGCTATTCCGGTCCTAACCTGGTGGGCCAGATCATGACGGCGCACATCCTCAATAAGAAATTGAACCTCCAGGGCAATGCCTTTGTGGAAGTGCAACTGCCCCTGTACCTCACCTTCCGCTCCACGCTGGGTTACACCTTCTACAATGAAGCCCAGAACTACTTCCAGGAGCCGTACAACTTTGGACAGGTAAAGAGCCCGTCTAACAAACTGGAAAAGTATACGAACAACAACCAGACCCTGCTCACCAACTATACCCTGAGCTTTGATCACCTGTTTGGCAAGCACGCCATCAATGCACTGGTAGGGTATGAGCAGATCCAGAATAAATATGATGGCATTGATGCCACTGAAACCAATGTGGGCGGCTCATCCTTTGGCTTTATCCGCACCTCCCAGAGCGATGCGTTTGTGACTGGTGGCTATGATCCCAATGGCCTCGTGAAATCACAGTTTGGCCGCCTGAACTATAATTATGCAGGCAAGTATTACATCTCCGGCGCCGTGCGCCGCGATGCAAACTTTACCGTGTTTGGCCCCGGTAACCAGCATGGCGTCTTCCCTTCTGCCTCCGCCGGCTGGCATATCAGTGATGAGGACTTCTTTAAGAAAGGTGTGCCTTTCATTGACCTCCTGAAACTGCGTGGCAGCTGGGGACGTTTGGGCAACAGTAATATCAACAGCTACTACTTCCTCACCACGTATGAGCAGGTAAATTCTGCTAACTTCTCACCGGGCGGCTCTCCCAGTGTAGGCATCACCCAGACCTTTATTCCCAATGAAAAGATCAAGTGGGAGCAGGTGGAAGAAACCAACATCGGCATTGACCTGGAAGCCCTGCACCACCGCCTGAACTTCACGGCAGAGTGGTATAACAAAACCACGAATGACATGCTGTATGGCCTGCCCGTGGCACTTAGTTCCGGCATTACCGCGCTGTATGAAACCAACATCGGTTCTGTAAACAACAAGGGTATTGACCTGGTATTGGGTTATCACGACCATGCGGGTAAATTCAGCTACGGCGTAAACTTCACCGGTTCTTTCAACAAGAATAAAGTACTGAACCTGGATGGTGTGAATGCAAACCCTATCCTGGATGGTAATAATAATTATGGTAACGGCAGCTTTGGCCTCATGATCAATAACCCCCTCACCATCACCCGCGCCGGTGCGCCCTTTGGCCGGTTCTGGGGTTACAAAGTGCAGGGCATCTTTAAAACAGATGACGAAGCCGCCAAGCATGGCTCCCAGCTGGGCAACACACCGCATGCAGGTGACCTGATCTACCAGGATATCACCGGCGATGGTAAAGTAACGGCAGACGATAAGCAGGTGCTGGGCAATCCTAACCCGAAGTTCTCTTACGGTGCCAATATCAACCTCGCTTACGGCGCGTTTGACCTGAACCTCCTGTTCAACGGCGTTTCCGGCGTGCAGCTGTTCAACGGTGTGAAAGCCTATGCACAGTTCCCCTTTTCTGACGGCAATACCACTGCGCAGGTGTTCAATGCCTCCTACTTCGGCAGCAACCAGCTTACTTCACAACCCCGTATCAATTACAACGGTGTGAATGATCCGAACCAGAACTACAATGTGCCCAACAGTTACTTTGTAGAGAATGGCTCCTACCTGAAACTGAAGAATGCACAACTGGGTTATAATTTTTCCAACACGCTGCTGAACCGACTGAAGATCCAGAAAGCGCGCCTGTACGTGATGGCTAATAACCTGTTTACCATCACCAGGTACAGCGGTCTCGATCCCGAGTTGAGCGGCGTGCTGGTGCCTGGCCCCACCGGCCCGCAGTACAGCGTTACCACCCGTGGTATAGATGCGCCCTGGCAGTATCCGCACACCCGCGTGTTCTCCGTCGGTTTTGACGCCACGTTCTAGTAACCCTATTCATTCATGATCTTAATACGTTGTAGTATGTATAAAAAAATTGCAGCGCTGCTGCCGGCCATACTCCTGCTGGTTTCCTGCGCTAAAGATCCATCCGCTATCAGTCGTACGGATGTTTATTCCAACCTGAATTACCCGAAAAATACCAATGAACTGGGTGGGGTGCTCGCTGCCGCTTATGGCAACTGGCGCTCCATGGAGCTGGATGGCTTTGAAATGTTGTGTAAAGACTTTGCCGCCAGCGAGCACACAGCAGACGTGGCCTACGGCGGAGACCAGCCCTGGACGGACCTTACGGTGAACCATCCTTCCGCCACCAACAGTTATGTAAATGACCTGTGGACAGGCCTGTACCGCGGTGTGAAGGAGTGCAATGTGTTCTTTGACCGTGCGGATTATTACGAAAAAAATTATGGTGGCCCGGATACGCACCTGGCCGTAGAGCAGATGCGCGGGGAAGCACATTTCCTACGGGCACTGTACTACCTGGAGCTGGAATGTTTTTACGGGGAGGCCTATTTGAATGGTACCGCCAATGCCGATAAAATGGGCGTGCCCATTATTACTTCGGTGGCCAATGGGATAGACAGTACCCAGAAAGCCCGCAACGCCGTAGGCGAAGTGTGGGCCTTCATTGAAAGCGAATTGCAAACCGCCGCTACCCAGCTCAAAGGTGTAAGCTATGATGCAAACAATAAGGGCCGTGTAACTGAGTGGGCCGCAAAAGGCCTGCTGGCAAAGGCTTACGTGTACACCCAAAACTGGGCGGCTGCACAGCCCATCCTGGAAGACGTGATCCAGCACAGTGGTAAATCCCTCATGCCTTATGCCAAATACAAAGATGCATTTGTGGCAATTGCGGCCAATGAGTTCAACGAAGAATCCCTGTTCGAGATCAATGTAGACCGCAACTCTGCCGGTGGTTACGGCATCTTTGACCAGCCACTTACCAACCTTACCACCAGCCAGGGCCTCATCTGGGCGGTAACGGTGATCGGGGATAATGGCAGTGAGAACAGCCCCATTTCCCTGGGCTATGGCAACGAGTACATACACGATGCCAACCTGAAACGCTTTGGTTTCCCACAGCCGCTCTACACCATGATCAAGAACCCGAAGTTTGATGCCAGCAAGGACTCTTCCGTAAGCAACCTGCCCCGCATCATAGACCCGGCCTACAAAGCCACTTCCCTGGCAAACCGTACCAACGGTACCGTAGATCCCCGCCTGGAAGTATGTGCACTGCAACCGTGGATAGACAGCGCCAGCCTGGATGGTACCAACTGGCGGCCCATTGCCAAGTGTTCCAACATTGGCAGCATCAGCCTGCGCGACTCACACTATGGCTGGAGCTTCCGCAAGTATGCCACGTTTGATAACAACATTTTCAACTACGGTCCTGCCGCAGATGGTGCTAACTATTACATCCTGCGCCTGGCAGACATTTACCTGCTGTATGCAGAAACCATGATGCACCAGGGTAACAACACCGTAGCGCTGGAATACATCAACAAAGTGCACCGCCGCGCCTATAACAAGCCCGTGAACACGCCGGATGCCAGCGTGGATTATGCATCTCTTACCGCAAAAACAAAAGCGATCAATGACCCGGTGCTGGGCAGTAACCCGCTGTACTATGAACGCTGGGCAGAGCTCTTTAATGAAGGCCACTGGTGGTTCGACGTGTGCCGCTGGCGCATTGGTAAATCGGAAGCGGCTTACTACGGCACCTCCCTGGTAGGCGGTGCCATCCAGTGGGACGACAGCCGTTCCTATACCTGGCCTATTCCCAGCAATGAGCTGCAAAGGAATACGCTGATGAAGCAGAACCCGGGGAATGACTAAAGAGGTTAATAGTTAAAGGGGAATGGTTAATCGTTCAATGTCCGGAATATCCGGGTCAAACAAAGACGATTAACCATTCACGAATAACATTCAACGGTTCACCATTAACCATCAATGTAATGAAATTGCAAATGACCATGCTGTGCTGGTTGCTCTGTACGGGAGCAGCCCTGGCGCAGCCATACCCACCCGGGAATACAAAACCCAGGATCTTTGTGCACCTGATGCCCTGGTTTGAGACCAAGGCTACCAATACGCCGGCCAATACCTGGGGCATTCACTGGACCATGGCCACGGCGCACCCGGACGTGATAGACAAGGATGGCAAGCGGCAGATCGCTTCATTGTATTACCCGCTTACCGGGCCTTATGCCTCCGGCGATACGGTACTCATAGAATACCAGCTGCTGCTTATGCAGTATAGTGGTATAGATGGGGTACTGATAGACTGGCCGGGCATTTTGGAGCACAATGATTACCCGCTGCTGGTGCGCAACACAGAAAAGATCGTATCGGTGCTGCAACGTACCAGGCTGCATTTTGCGATCGTGTATGAAGATCATAATATCAATATCACCGCGCAGGATGGCGCGCTGCACGTGGGAAAGATAGATGCGGCGCGGGCTGACATGGCTTACCTGCAGGCGCACTTTTTTACACTGCCCAGTTATGAGCACCTGAACGGCCAGCCCATGCTGCTGAATTTTGGCCCCCAGACCTTTGAACAGCCGGCCGCGTGGAGCCGCATCTTTGACAGCCTGCAACCGGCACCGGCCTTTTTCCCCCTGTGGGGCCACGACCGGTATGCGGGTGCAAATGCAGCCGGCACGTTTGCATGGATCAATGAAGACCATACCGTAAGCCTGCAGAAATATTACGCGGAGCAGGATAGCCGGCCCCGCATTGCGTCTGCATATCCCGGTTTTGAAAGTTATTACTTAAAAGGAGGATGGGATGGGCCCAGGTGGTCCATAGCACATACACCTGCTACGTTCAGTACTACGCTGGACCTGGCGCTCCAAAGCAAACTGCCTTACATACAGCTGCCTACCTGGAATGATTACGGGGAAGGCACTACGATAGAACCTACCCGCGAGTACAGGTATGCTTACCTGACCCTGCTGCAACGCAAGCTGGGCGTGCCTTTTACGCAACAGCAGCTGGAGCTGGTGACCACTTTCTATAACCTGCGCCGCTATTATGCCGGTAATGCGCAGCAACAAAAGAAGCTCGATGCGGTGTTTGCGCAACTGGCCCAGGGGGATGTTGTGGGAGCGGAAAAGGAGATGAAGGCAATGAAGAAGGGGAGGTGAGGTGATACAAAAAATAAAACACGCCCTTTTTGTTAATACCCTTGTTTATTCGACTTTTTGTTGTGTAAATTTGAAGTTTCTGGGATCGTTCCCGGAAAAATTAATTGATGAATTTCAATTAATTAAACATTCAATATTAATTAGCCTTGTATGTCGCCAGCAGCCGGACCGGTAACCTGTCTGCCTGGCGGCTTACCGGCTTCCTGTTGCTGAAGACCGGGAGCCTTCAGGCACAAACCAAACAGTAATTTATGAAGACATGCAAATGGCGTTGGATCGCCGGATGCTGCATGTTGGCCATGGCCATTCCGGCATATGCCCAGCAAACAGTGAACACGGCAGGCAACGTAGAGAAAGTTACCGTAAACGGGCAGACCATTCACCTGAAAGCCAGCAACACAGACATTGAGATTGCCGTGTTCTCCCCCACCATGGTGCGCGTACGGATGGACCGCCACCCGCTGCCACCTGCCTTTTCCTATGCCGTAGTAGCCAAGCCCCAGCCTACGGCGGTGAAGACAACCGATGCTGGTGGCGCTATGACCATCCTCACGGATTCCATTAAGATCGTGGTGCAGAAGAAGCCCTACTCTATTGCCTTCTATAACGCACAAGGCCAGGAGGTAAACGCAGATGAGCAGGGGCTCACTACCAGTTGGGTGGGTAACAACGTAACCACCTACAAGCACCTGCAGGAGGGCGAACGCTTCATAGGCCTGGGCGAGAAGACCGGCCCCCTGGACCGCTTTGGTAATGCTTATACTAACTGGAACAGTGACGTATTTGGTTACGCGGTGAATGCGGACCCCATTTATTCCACCATACCTTTTTATATCGGTATCCATCATCACCTGAACTATGGCATCCTGTTCGATAACAGCTACCAGAGCGACTTTAGCTTTGGCGCCAGCACGGACCGTTATGCTGCTTTTGGTGCACGCGACGGGGAAATGAATTACTTTTTCATTTACCACCAGCAGGTGGCGGATATCATCAGTGAATACACGGCCCTCACCGGCCGCATGCCCATGCCGCCCCTGTGGAGCCTGGGCTATCAACAGAACCGCTACAGTTACTATCCCGACACGGAAGTAAAACGCATTGCGCAAACGTTGCGTGAAAAGAAAATACCGGCAGACGGTATTACGCTGGATATCCACTACATGGATAACTACAAGCTCTTTACCTGGAACAAGGATCGTTTCCCTGATCCGAAAAAAATGATCGCAGACCTGAAGGCGGAAGGTTTCCGTACCACGCTGATCGTAGACCCGGGCATTAAAGTGGAAGACGGCTATGCCGCCCATGAAGAGGGCGTAAAGGCCAATGTGTTCATCAAATACAGCGATGGAAAGCTGTACAGCGGCCAGGTTTGGCCCGGCTGGTGCAACTTTACTGATTATACCGATCCCCGGGGCCGTGCGTGGTGGAAGGGGCAGATCCGCAACTACACAGACATCGGCGTGGCCGGTATCTGGAACGATATGAACGAGATAGCCACCTGGGGGCAGAAGATGCCGAACAACGTGCTCTTTGCCTACGATGGCCATCCCACTACGCACCTGCAGGCACACAACATTTATGCGCTGAACATGGCCCGCAGCAGTTATGAAGGTGCGCGCGAGGCAACCCAGGAGCGCCCCTTCATCCTTACCCGTGCCGGCTATGCGGGGCTGCAACGCTACACCGCCATCTGGACGGGCGACAACCGCGCGGAAGATGACCACATGCTGGCCGGCGTGCGCCTGCTGAACAGCCTGGGGCTGAGTGGCGTGGCCTTTACCGGGATGGACATTGGCGGTTTCACCGGCAATGCCACCGTGGGCCTCTACACCCGCTGGATCCAGCTGGGTGCCTTCATTCCGTATTACCGCAGCCACACGGCGGTGAACACCCGCTCTTCCGAACCATGGACCTACGGGGAGGAAACAATGGAAATAGCGCGCAACTTCATTAACCTGCGCTACAAGCTGATGCCATATCTCTATTCCAACTTCTACGCCGCCGCTACCACCGGCTTGCCCGTGCAACGCAGCCTGGCCATCGATTACACTTTTGACGGCAAGGTGTATGACCCGCAATACCAGAACCAGTTTTGCTTTGGCCCGGCCCTGATGGTGGCGCCCGTGACCAGCCAGCAAACGGTGGCCAAGATCTACTTCCCGCAAGGCAGCTGGTACGATCTGTATAATGACACGCTGATCAGCGGCAACCAGGAAAAGCTCGTAGAACTGAGCTGGCAGAAGCTGCCGGTGTATGTAAAGGAAAGCAGCATCATCCCCATGCAATCACTGGTGCAAAGTACCAGCGAAAAGCCGGACGATACCCTGCGCATCCACATTTACAAAGGCCAGCAGGAAAATCATTTTGTATACTATGAAGATGACGGCATCAGTTACAAATACGAGCATGGTGATTACTATAAACGTGATATCGCCTACACGCCCGGCAATAACACTATTACCCTCGGCAAAGCAGCTGGTAAGTTCACTTCTAAATTTGGAACAGTAGCGCTCATCCTGCATGGCTTTGGGGATGTACAGCCGAAGGTGAACGGTGCCGCAGTAACGGCTGCAAAGGCCCGTCTGCCCTTTCTTTCACCCATTTCCCGCTTTGATCCGCAGGGAGGCTTTACACCAGTGGATAGCTGTGACGTGAAGGTGATCACCGTGCAGAATGGGAGCGATAAGATGGAGGTGCAGTATTAGTTTTTACGGAACACGTAGAACTTACGGATATTTTATAACGTGATGCAAATTTGGACAAGGTGGAAGGATCTCCTTCCACCTTTTTGCATTTACCTGATACGATCACTTATTATTCACCACCAGCTGTGAATCCAATATGATCTTGTAATAAGCCTGCGATTTATCATCTTTCTGGTCCAGGAGCTCCAGTAAAGTTTCCGTGGCCTTCTGGCCCTGGAGATAGGGGAATTGTTCCACTGACGCCAGGGGAGGGAACGCCGTATAATTGCTCAGCGGAAGATTGGCATAACTTACAAAGGTAATGTCCTTGTTGATCTTCATTTTCTTTTCCCGTGCATACTGCACCGCATCCAGGGCCACATAATCATTGAAAGCCACTACGGCAGTTACTTTGCGTTTGAGCGAGAGCAGCTGCTGCATGGCGTCGTAGGTGCCCTGCTTCGTAAGGTCGGAGGATACGATGAGGGAGGGGTCGTACTTGAGACGCTTCTTGTGCAGGGCATTCATATAGCCTTTTACCCGTTCCTGGCTGGCAAAAAGCTTGTCGGGCCCATTGATCATCCCAATGATGCGGTGGCCTTTTTCCAGCAGGAAGTCCACCGCCTGGATGGTGCCGGACTCCATATTGCACGCTACATAGTGGATATTGGGCAGCTTGGGAATGCGGTCAAAGAACACTACCGGGATGTTATATTTCTTCAGCATTTCAAAGTGGGAATAGTTCACCGTGTTTTTCGCCAGCGACACGATCAACCCATCCACGCGGTGGTTCTTCATGGTTTCCACGATGGTTCTTTCCCGGTCCTCGTCATCGTGCGACTGGCCCAGCAGCACGGTGTACCGGTTCTTATGCGCCGTGTCTTCAATGCCGCTGATGGCGGTGGAGAAGAAGGCTTCAGATAGCTCGGGCAGGATAACGCCCAGCGTAAAGGTCTTGTTCTGCTGGAAGAAGATAGCCGTCTGGTTAGGCTCATAGCCCAGCTCCTTGGCCAGCTGCTGCACCATGGTCTTGGTCTTCAGGCCAATGCTGTAATGGTCGTGCAAGGCGCGCGACACCGTGGAGGGCGAAACGTTGAGCCGCTTCGCAATTTCTTTGATGGTAGGTAGTTTCGTCATTACAGGTGTTTCTTAAAAATACCTACATTTTCTGATAATGCAACGCGTTGCGTTACACCAGCACGCCCCACAGGTTGGGTGGATAGGCGCCTGTAGCGATCAGCGCATCCAGGTTTTGCTGCACAAACGGAGCATCCTCTTTGTACGTAACGCCGAACCAGCGGGCATTTGTACGGATGAGCCGGATGCTGGCCGCCCCACTTTGTAGCAGGCCGTCTGCCAGGCTGGGAATATAAAATTCTGTTTTCGGCTCCTCCTTATGTGCGGCCAGGAATGCCCGGAACGCAACGGTTGCGTATTGGAACACAGAGGGGTGGAAGCACCAGCAGTTCATAGACACCGTAGTGTCCGGGGCCAGCGGGTGTTGCACACCATCTTCTTCGTATACAATACCATTTTCTGTAGGGTAGATGTTGGTACGCTCCGTGATGGAAGTGAGCAGGCCTGCAGCATTGGTTGTGCATACGCCCCGGCTCACGGAACCGTATTCAGACAGGGTTTGGGAGAGGATAAAGCCAATGTTGGCATGCGTTTGCGCGTTGCACTCCGTTTGCAGGAAGTGCGCGGCCTTGGCAAATGTATCGTACCCATAAAAGTCGTCTGCATTGATAATGGCAAAGGGCTCATTCACCGCAGGCCTTGCGCAAAGCAGTGCATGCCCGGTGCCCCAGGGTTTGGTACGGGTGGCAGGAACGGCCACGCCTTCCATGGCGTTGTGCAACTCCTGGTACACGTACGCAATGGCAATGCGCCCACGCAATTTGGGCTCAAAGATCTCCTTGAATTCATCTGCAAAGGAAGAGCGGATGATGAACACCACTTTGTTAAAGCCCGCTTTGATGGCGTCGTAGATGGCATATTCCAGCATGGTTTCCTTGGAAGGGCCAAAGCTGGCAATCTGTTTCAGACTACCATAACGGGAGGCCATCCCGGCGGCCATAATAATGAGGATAGGCATAATATAAGCGCAATTTTTGATAAACAGAACAGGGCGAATATAGGCATTGCCTTTGCCCCTTTTGCGCAGCCTTGATGCTCAAACGTTTGCGGAAACGCAAATTCACACAAACGGTTGCGTGAAGATCCGCCTGGCAGGAGCGGGTGTTGCACACAGGACAAGATCAGGTACACAGGCGCCAT
This sequence comes from Chitinophaga parva, assembly GCF_003071345.1. Classification (NCBI taxonomy): domain Bacteria; kingdom Pseudomonadati; phylum Bacteroidota; class Chitinophagia; order Chitinophagales; family Chitinophagaceae; genus Chitinophaga; species Chitinophaga parva. Next base: position 984,649 of record NZ_QCYK01000002.1, read on the forward strand.
TTTTTTTAATACAGTCATAAAATTAAATGCGCGGGGAACGCCGTATTTTTAGTGCATGAAACACTGGTTCAAGATCTTTTGCGGCTTGCTGCTGGCAGGCCAGGCGGTGACGGCGCAACAGGCCTTCACCATTATTCCCCTGGGCGTAAAAGGGGGCCTGGATGAAAGCAATCTCTCTTCCTATTTACTGCAGCCCAAAGGTGGCACCCAATACATCTGCCTGGATGGGGGCACCGTGCGCGCCGGCCTGGAAAAGGCCGTGGCCAATCACCTCTTTAACGGCAATGCCGGCGATGTGCTGAAACGCCAGGTGCGGGCTTACTTCATTACGCATCCCCACCTGGACCACGTGGAAGGCATGGTGCAGAACGCACCGGATGATAGCGCCAAAGCCATTTACGGCCTGCCTTTCTGCCTGGACGTGCTCAAAGACAAATACTTCAACTGGCAGAGCTGGGGCAATTTTGCCAATGAAGGCGACCAGCCCGCCCTTGGCAAGTTCCACTATATGCCCATGGACAGCGGCGTATCCACCCCCATTCCCAACATGGACCTGGAAGTGACCGCCTACCCGCTGAGCCACTCTAAACCCGGCCGCAGCACGGCTTTCCTGGTAAAACACCAGGACGCCTACCTGCTGTACCTGGGCGATACCGGCCCGGATGCCTTAGAAGGTGGAGGCAACCTGCAAAAACTCTGGGAAGCCATAAGCCCCATTGTGAAGGCTAAACAATTGCATGGCATCATGATTGAAACCTCTTTCCCCAATGAACAGCCGGACAAGTCCCTGTTCGGACACCTGACGCCCCGGTGGCTGATGACGGAACTGGCCGTACTGGAGGGCCTTGCGGGCCAGGGGGCGGTAAAAGGCCTCCACGTGATCATCACCCACCGCAAGCCGGTAGGGGATAATGAAGCTACCATCCGCCGGCAGCTGGAGCAAGGCAATACGCTGGGCGTAAAACTCATCTTCCCGGAGCAGGCCAGGGCCCTAAAGCTGTAAGCCCGGACACCCGGTGGACACCGGTTACCGGTTCGCTCCATTCCCTTTCTAACCTGTTCATTTCCGGACATTCCCTGTGCGGCGGTGAACAGGTTTTTTATGAGCCTGCCATGAAAACCCTTTGCCAGCAATACCTTAAGATTGTGGCAGCTAAATTGTACCCTGCTGGCAGCTCAAAAAACCAATTTGACCCATGTTCAATAGCCACCTTAAAATAGCCTGGCGTAGCCTTGCAAAGGACAAGTTTTATACGGTGCTTAATGTAATGGGCCTGGCGCTGGCCACTGCCGCATTTCTCCTGATCATTTACTTTGTACGGTTTGAGTATAGCTATGAACACTTCTACAAACGTGCAGACAACATTGTGCGTATCACCATGGACCTTTACAAGGGCAATGAATTTGTGACCACGGATTGTGAGACACATCCACCCCTGGCACCTTTGCTGAAAAAGGATTTCCCGGAAGTGGTGGATGCCGCGCGGATACAAATGGGAGAGGAGGTGAGCCAGGTAAAAGTGGGTGAACAACGTTTCCCGGTAGAGAAAGTATACTTTGCCGATCCCGCTGCTTTCCAGGTGTTCAACTACGATTTTATCACCGGCAATGCGCATGCGCTGGATGCGCCCGGTCAGGTGGTGCTCACGGAAAGCGAGGCCCACCGCTTGTTTGGTAATGCACCGGCTATGGGTAAGACTATCAGCATGTTGCAGCACCGCCTGTTCACGGTGACTGGCGTGATCAAAGACCTGCCGCTGAATACCCACCTGAAAATGAACATGCTCATTTCTTTCGCATCCCTGAAAGAGCTGGGCATGAACCTGGACTCATGGAATGGAAATAACAATTATACCTATGTGCAGTTGCGCCCCGGCACAGACCTGGGCCAGTTCAATGAAAAGCTGAAGACCGTAGCCCACCAGCATCTTAATAACGATAATATTTTCGTGGCGCAATTTATCAAAGATATACACCTGTACTCACACCGGGCCTTTGAGCCGGAGGTCAATGGCGACGCAAAGACCGTGCGCTTCCTGCTCATCATTGCGCTGCTGATCATTGGTGTGGGCGCTGTAAATTATGTGAATCTTACTACAGCACGCGCTACGGAAAAAGTAAAGGAAACCGGCATCCGCAAAGTACTCGGCTCGTCCCGCATGGCGCTGGTAAGCCAGTTTATGGCGGAGACCTTCATCGTAAACCTGCTGGCCCTGGCAGTAGCAATGCTTGTCATTATGCTGGCACTGCCTTCCTACCTGCAGCTCATTGGCCGGCCTATTCCCGGCAATCCCTTTGCCAGTACCGCTTTCTGGGGATGGGTGGCCGCGCTCTTTGTCTGCAATTGCGTGCTTTCCGGAATTTATCCTGCCCTGGTCCTGTCTAACACAGCCCCCGTTACCGTTACCCGCCGCGTGCACACGCAAAGCAGCAAAGGGGCCTTTTTCCGCAAAACGCTGGTGGTGGCACAATTTGTGGCCGCGCTGGTAGTGTTATCTGCCGCATGCATCGTGTACCGCCAGTTAAACTACCTGCGCCACCAGCAACTGGGCATTAATACATCGCAGGTGCTGGTAGTACGTAACCCGGAGTATGACGGCGCCGACAGCCTGCGCGAACAACAAGTGGCCGTATTTAAGAACAACCTGCAGCAGCTGCCCGGCGTGCAGCAGGTAAGCGTTTCCGGCTCCGTACCCGGTGCGGATCTCAGCATGCTCAGTACCATGATCGGTTTATCGCAATACGGCTCCCCAAAGGGTAAAGGCTATAATTACTATCTCTATTCTTTTGATGCGGACTTTATCCCGAACATGGGTATGAAGTTGATAGCCGGCGAGAATTTCCGTGCGGGCCAGCCCAATAAAGGTTACGTGATCCTCAGCCGGGAGGCTGTGAAGCGCTTTGGTTTTGCCAGCCCGGAAGCCGCCATTGGACAGCGCATTACCCTCGGGCTGTACCAGCCGCCGGAAGGCGGCGACAGTTACGCGATCGTGCATGGCGTGGTGGAAGACTATCACCAGCAGTCCCTTAAGTCTGCGCTGCTGCCCATGATACACTGGTACGATCCTTCTGGCAGCTATAGCACGATCCGCCTCAAACCCGGTGCAGACGTACATGCGGCGGTACAACAAGTGGAAGCGTTGTGGAACAATCATTTTGCCGGTTACCCGATGGAATATCATTTCATGGATGAGATGTACAATGAACAATATAAAGCGGATGAGCACTTCGGGCAGATCGTGACCGTATTTTCCGGCTTTACATTGTTTATTACCTGCCTGGGCATCCTGGGCCTCACAGCGTATAACATTGCCCGCCGCACCAAGGAAATAGGGATCCGCAAGGTCTTGGGTGCTTCTGTGAGCGGCATTGTAAGCCTGCTTTCAAAAGACATGGTAAAACTGGTATCCATTGCCCTGCTCATTGCCACGCCACTTACCTGGTATGTCATGAGCAAATGGTTGCAGGATTTTGCTTACCACATTAATATTCAATGGTGGATCTTTGCCGGGGCAGGTGTGCTTACCATGGGCATTGCCTTGCTCACCGTAGGCTGGCAGTCGCTGAAAGCCGCGCTGGTAAACCCGGTGAAGGCATTGAAGGCCGAGTGAAATCGTATATTCTGGCAAGATGACCGGGAAAAAAGCGCGGCGTTCCAAACAAGGGTTTTTTTAAAAAAAACACCTCCGTATTTACCGCATACGCACAGGAAGCCATAATTTTATACAGCGAATATTTCCCCCGCCTTCTTAAATGAAACCCATTCTCGTACTGCTTTTCTCGCTGTATACCGCCACTGCGTATACCCAGGTAAAAACGGACACCCTTAGTGCCCGCAGGGACTCCATGCCCGTAAAGACCCGGCAACTCAATGCAGTCACTATAGCCGGCCACAAGCCCATCGTAGAGCAGCGCGCAGACCGTACCGTGTTCAACGTGGAAAACAGCGTAGGTACCGCTGGCGCCGATGGCCTGGAAGTATTAAAGAAAGCCCCCGGCGTTATTGTGACCAACAGCAATATTGCCCTTGCCGGCAGGAGCACCGTGGGCGTAATGCTTAATGGCCGCCTGCAGGAGCTGTCCATGGAGGAACTGCAAGGCCTGTTAAAATCCATCCCCGCAGAAAACATTGCACGCATAGAAGTGATCACCACCCCGCCTGCCCGCTATGATGCGGAAGGCAATGCGGGCCTGATCAACATTATCACGAAGAAGAACACCCGTGCCGGTATGAACGGCAATCTTACGGCTGCCTATGAGCTTACGCGCTATGGCACCTATTCCGGTAATGGCAGTATCAACTACCGCAATGGTAAATGGAACGTATATGCCAATGGCAGCGGTATGCATGGCCACATACACCCGGTGTACAAATTCCAGTCTTACTACCCGGGCCAAACCCTGGAACAGGTAGACAATGACCTGGTGCGGAATGACTTTGGCCGCTATCAGCTGGGGGCGGATTACAACATTACCCCCCGCCACCTCCTGGGCGTGCTGTACACCATTGGCTACGGCAGCCCAAGCCAGGATGAAAGCACCTGGCAGCATGTATACAACGATAAGCATGGCCTGGACTCCTCCCTCTTCACCCACACGCACACCTATGTGAATGGCCTGCGCCATGTGATGAACTTCAGTTACGAATGGAAGATAGACACCGCCGGCCGCAAGCTGCTGGTAGACGGTGACTTCTTTAACCGCGATGGCGACCGGCGGGGGGATATTCAAACCCAGCGCTTCACCGGCCCGGGATCGGCATTTGCGGGCAACTCCTACCTGCAGAACGGCGGCACCCAGCAGGTGCATGTAAGCGCTGTGAAGGCGGATGTGGAGTGGCCCTCCCGCGTGGTGAACCTCACGTTTGGCGGTAAAGTATCTTTTATCAACAACACCAGCGATAATGTGTATGCGGCCTGGAATGGGGAACAGTATGTAAAAGACCCGAACCAGAGTAACGTATTCGACTATACGGAAAATACCCAGGCCCTGTACCTCAGCGGCAACCGCACCCTGAAGCAGTGGGAGCTGCAGGCCGGCCTGCGGGGAGAGTATACGGAAACAAAAGGTGTATCGCGCACCACCCTGCAGGTGAACCATAACCAGTACTTCAAATTATTCCCTACCCTCTACGTAAAATACCGGAAGAATGAAAAAAATGCCTTCACCATCAACTACAGCCGCCGCATAGAAAGACCGGGCTTCTGGCAGATGAATCCTTTCCGCATGTACATCACGCCCACCTCGTACACGGAAGGAAACCCTTTCCTGCAGCCTTCTTTCAGCCACAAGGGAGAGGCCTCCTGGTTGTGGAACGATGTATTTACTGCCAGCGTATTTGTACAGGAATACCAGCACACCTTTGCCCAGGCATCTAACGTAGACACGGCCACCACCTCCGTACAGTACCGCCAGGAAAACCTGGGCAACCGCCTCCAGTACGGCTTCCGCACCAATGTGAATTTTACCGCGGGCCACTGGTGGGAAAGCAGCCTGGAATGCGATGGGTTCAACAGCCGCTTTACCTCCGGCCTGTATAAAGGGGTGAGCACTGCCTACAATAAATTCACGATGTACCTGGAAACCACCAACAGCTTTTTCCTCAATAGCAACAAATCCCTCATCCTCTCCCTGGATGGCTGGCTTACCACGGCAAACCAGGAAGACTTTAACCTGCAGCAAACCATCTGGAGCATGAGCAGCGGTATAAAATGGATCACCCTCAAAAAGAAACTGACGCTGGCTGCCAATGTGAATGACATCTTTGCCTCAGAGCGGGTGAAGACCACCAACCTGTATAATGCTTCCCGCCAGGACCTGTGGGAAGATACCCGCCAGCTGCGCCTGTCCTGCACCTGGAAGTTTGGGCGCAACCCAAAGCCACCCCGCACCCGGACCAGGATGGAGGAGGATGCACGGTAAGGGTGAATTGCGTATATTGATTGCCGTAGCATTGCCACTACCGATCATCAACCACGCCACGTTATGAAGCCATCTTTTTGTGCCCGCGGCATCCTGCTCTTGCTATGCCTGCTCTTTGTGACCAGTACCACCCAAGCGCAGCTCCCGGATTCATCCTGGCTGTACAAACGCTGGGATGCCAGCTGGATAGCCGTACCTGGCGCACCGCCCCAGGATTACGGGATCTATTATTTCCGCAGAACAATGGACCTCAGCAGCGTGCCGGCACATTTTCCCGTGTACGTCTCCGGAGATAACCGCTACAAGCTGTTTGTGAACGGGCACCTGGTGTCACTGGGGCCGGCCCGGGCAGATGTAACGCACTGGCGTTTTGAAGTGGTGGACCTGGCCCCTTACCTGAAGACCGGCCAGAACGCCGTAGCAGCGCAGGTTTGGAACGAAGGCCCCCAGCGCCCGGAAGCAAACATGACCCTGCGCACGGCCTTCATCCTGCAAGGGGCCAGCCCCGGAGCACAGGTGCTCAACACGGGTAAGAACTGGCGCTGCATACAGGATAGCAGCTATGCGCCTATCCGCATTGTGCTGCCGGCCTATTACGTGGCAGGCCCCGGTGAGCAGGTAAATATGGAGCAACACCTGCGCGGCTGGGACCAGCCCGGCTTTGACGACCGCCATTGGCCGGAGGCCACCTCCCTGGATAAAGGGTTCCCAAAATATAAACTCGGATTTGGAGAAACGGCTAACTGGCGCCTGCTGCCTTCTCCCTTGCCCCAGATGGAGCTGCGCCAGGAGCGCCTGAAAACCGTGTGCAGGGCAGAAGGCGTGACTGTACCGGACCAATTCCTGTCCGGCCACGCACCGGTAACCATCCCCGCGCATACAAAAGCTACTATTTTACTGGACCAGTCTTACCTCACCAATGCCTATCCCACGGTCACTTTCAGCGGGGGCAAGGGAGGAAGCATTACGCTGTGTTACGGCGAGTCACTGTTCAGCAGTGGCACGGTGAAAGGCAATCGCAACGAGATAGCCGGTAAGTTTATGCGGGGCCGCAAAGACAGTATCCTGGCCGATGGCAGCGCCCATCAATCGTTTACTTCCCTGTCCTGGAGGACCTTCCGGTATTTGCAACTCAGTATCAATACCGGCAATGATCCCCTGGTGCTGGAAGATCTTTACGGTACCTTCACCGGCTATCCCTTTGCACGCAGGGCAAAGCTGGAAACCAGTGATACCCTGCTGCAAAAGATCCTGGACATAGGCTGGCGCACGGCCCGCCTCTGCGCCGTGGAAACGTACATGGACTGCCCATATTTTGAACAGCTGCAATACGCCGGCGATACGCGCATACAGGCCCTGGTAAGTTTGTACAACAGTGGAGACGACCGGCTGGTGCGCAACGCCATTGACCTGCTGGACCTTTCCCGTACCCCGGAAGGCGTTACCCAGAGCCGCTATCCGTCTAACACCCCTCAATATATTCCACCTTTTTCCTTGTGGTACATTGGCATGCTGCACGACTATCTTTATTATGGCAAAGATGTGGCCCTGGTAAAAGAAAAACTGCCCGGTGTGCGGCAGGTCCTGCACTACTTTAACAGCTTCCAGGACAATGGCCGGGGGAGTGTGCGCAACCTGCCGGGATGGAACTTTACGGACTGGGTGCCCGGCTGGGATGCAGGCATAGCGCCGGCAGGCAGGGATGGCCGCTCCGCAGTGCTGGACCTGCAATTGCTGTGGGCCTATCAACTGGCAGCAGACATGGAAAAGCAGGTGGGCATGCCGGCCTTTGCAGGGGAGTACCAATCACGCGCCGTAAGCCTGGCAGATACTATCTTTAAGGCATACAAGGACTCGGTGCGCAACCTGCTGGCCGATAACACCGCCCACGATCATTTTTCCGAGCATGCCAATGCCCTGGCACTGCTCACCGGTGTGGTGACGGACAATCCCCGCCATCACTATTTTACGGAGCACTTCCTGGCAGATACGGCGCTCACCAGGGCTTCCGTTTATTTCAAATATTATTATTATGAGGCCCTCATAAAAGAAGGCCGCGGAGACGATTACCTGCAGTGGCTGGGCAAGTGGAAAGAGAACATAGACATGGGGCTCACTACATGGGCGGAAATGTCGGACGTGGCATCGTCCCGGTCTGATTGCCACGCCTGGGGCGCCAGCCCGAATATTGAGATCTTCCGCACGGTGCTGGGCATAAAGAGCATGGCGCCCGGATTTGCCAAAGTGCAGGTGGAGCCGCACCTGGGCAGCATCCGCGAAATCGGAGGGGAGATGCCCCACCCGGCAGGGATGATCAAAGTGCATTATCATTATGAGAACACGCTGGTGGCGGAGATAGATTTACCGCAAGGGGTGCCGGGAGCATTGTACTGGCACAACAAGGTGTACCCGCTGCACCCGGGAAAGAATGTGGTGAGAACGAAATAAAAACGCGGCCCCTGCGCACTATTCATTTGCATAGCCCTTCCCAGGATCTTACGGGTATTTGCCCTGTAAATACACTGTACATTGTACATGATACCTTGTACATTGTACAATTATGCTTTTCCAACCGGGGAAAATCCCTAATTTTAAGATCAAGCTAAATAGACGAATAAATGGAAAGTACGACTAAGATCACGACCTTCTTCCTGGATGTTGGAGGCGTGCTGGGAACAAACGGATGGGACAGGAACGCCCGTAAAGAAGCCGCAGAGAAATATGGCCTCGACCTGGCTGATATGAACGACCGCCACCACCTTACTTTTGATACCTACGAAGTAGGCAAGATCACCCTTGATGAATACCTGGACCGCCTGGTGTTCTTTGAGCCCCGCAGCTTCAGCCGCGAAGCATTCAAGGAATTTATGCTGTCAAAATCCGTGGCCTTCCCGGATATGATAAACCTGATCTGCCAGCTGAAAAAGAAATACAAGCTCAAAGTGGCCGTGGTGAACAACGAAGGCCGGGAGCTGAATGAATACCGCATCCAGAAATTCGGGCTCAGCGAGTTTGTAGACTTCTACGTATCTTCCGCCTTTGCACACTTCCGCAAGCCGGACGCTGATATTTACAAACTGGCCCTGGACATTGCCCAGGTGCCCGCGGAAAACATCCTTTACCTGGACGACCGTGCCCTCTTTATCCAGGTGGCGGCCGGCCTTGGCATCAAAGGCATTGTGCACCGCAATTTTGAAGAGACGAAGGCAAAAATGGCAGCCGACTACGGCCTGTTCCTCGACTAGTGTTTACCTGATCAATTTATACTGCTTGTCAAAGCCGTTCCCTGCAAGGAGCGGCTTTTTTGTGCGCCCTGCATTCCCCGGGGACTGCCCGCCCGGCCGCTGCCGGTGTCAATAATTTAACCTTTCTTTATACCACCAGGCAACTCCTTTTTTATATCTTGACCTGCGAATAAACCCGCCCCGTATGAAATTACTGTACGTATGCTGCTTATGTATGCTGGCCTGCACCGCGCAGGCGCAACTTTTTTCCGTTACCCATGTATTTAACCGCGTGCTATCCCTGCCCGAACATGGCAGCTACTACCACCTGGATGAAGAGCCCGGCGCTGGTGTGGCCTGGTTGCGGCTTCCGCCGTTCCGTACGGGCACCATCAGCTTTGAAGTAAAAGGAAAGGATGTGCTGCAGCAAAGCTTTGTTGGCATTGCATTTCATGGCAGCAATGATACCACGTATGATGCGATCTACCTGCGTCCCTTCAACTTCCGCGCCGCAGACCCGGTAAGGCGCAGGCATTCCGTACAGTACATCTCCCTGCCCCGTTATGACTGGGAGCTGCTCCGCAACCAGTTTCCAGGCAAATATGAGAACGCCATTGAGCCCGCCCCGGATCCCAATGATTGGGTGAAGGTAAAAGTGGTGGTGACGGCAAAACAGGTTACGGTGTTTGTAGCGGACAAACAATGCTTGCAGGTAGACCTGCTGGACAACATCAAAGCCGGCACGCAGCTGGGCTTGTGGGCAGGCAATGGTTCCGGCGGGGACTGGCGGAATGTAAGGGTGCTGTAAGCACGTAGAAGCAGTAAAAAAATGGCCGCAGCAGATAAGATCAATCAACGTAAAGTGAGACCTAAGGCCCATCGCAATAAAAAACGGGAAATGTTGCAGCATTCCCCGTTGTATCAGTTTTAATCAGGAACGCTTTCTTGTTCAGGGTCGGCGGTCCTTTTATTCACTAATATTGTGTTCTAAGTTATGAAAAAAAGGTTTGGCAGGTGCTGCCCACTTTTCATTCATCCCATTTTCGCCCCATTTCGCCCCATTTCCGGCCTTCACTTTCACAGCCTTACGTATCATTGTGAAAATAATCGCCGCACATGAAATCCATCAAGAAACTTGAATTCGGCATTGCCACGGGGCTGTTCTTGTTTTGCCTGCTTACAAGTTTGTCCAATTCTGCATTTACCAACGTATTCCGTGCCCAGCATTCCCTGGGTTATAAATTTGAATTGTACCACCAGGTGTTCGATTATTACATCCACTACCTCATCCCGGTGGTGGTGCATATCCTGGTTACTTATACGGCATTCCTTTGCATGCACTTTGTGATCGTGCCCTACTTCCTGGAGCGCAATCGCTGGATACTGGGCGGGCTTTGCATGATCCCGCTGGTGCTGTACGTATTTTTCCTGCTCATGGTGGCCGATTCTTATTTCTACGGCTACATGTTTGGTGTGTACAAGACCGTGCAGGGCGCCCACATGTATTTTGCAAAACGGGCGTTCAATATCACCTTCCTCTACCTGGTGCTGTATGCCGTGTATTATTGCGCGCGCTGGCTGTGCATCACCTATGTGATGCCACTGCTGCACCGCAACCAGCTTAACCGGCAGATCACCCGGGAAGCCTTTCCTATCTTCATTTTCTGGGCTATTGTGCTGGTATTTTGTGCCAATGAATTTGCCCGCAACCCCGCGGCTTTGCTGGTGGCAGTGTTTGGGCCCTACCTGGCAGGCAGTTATTTCCTGTGGATGTACCGTGTGATGCCGGACTATCATAGCCCCAAAGACCGGGGCACCTTTGCGCTCACCACCTTGTTGTATTCCGTGCCCGCGCTGGTGCTCTCCATCCTGTTCCTTGGCAATATGTTTGGCCTGTCAGGCCACATCCTGGGGCCGCTGTCTGTGCTGGCGGTGGTGCTGCAACTGGGCGCTTTATTGCCCCTTACCTGGCGCCTGTACCAGAACCGGAAACGCCAGGCCGCTACGGTGGGTAACCTGGAAGTGGCGTTGGGAAAATCCAATGCCAACCTGGATTTCCTGCGCTCCCAGATCAATCCGCACTTCCTGTTCAACGCACTGAACACCCTCTACGGCACTGCCCTGGTAGAAAATGCGCCCCACACCAGTGAAGGCATACAGCGCCTGGGAGATATGATGCGCTTTATGCTGCATGAAAACTCCCAGGATAAAATAGCCCTTACCAAAGAGGTAGCTTATCTCCAGAACTATATTTCCCTGCAGCGCCTGCGTACCCAGTCATCGCCGGATATACAGATAGATGTGAACATGAATGAGCTGCACTGCAATATGGAAATAGCGCCCATGCTGCTCATCCCGTTTGTGGAAAATGCTTTCAAACATGGTATCAGCCTGCGTTCCAGGAGCCGCATTTCCGTGAGCCTGTACTGCGATAATGGAAAGATCTTTTTTGACGTGTACAACAGCGTGCATGAGCGCCCGGAAAACGACCCGGAAAGGGAAGGCTTTGGTATTGGGCTTACCAATGTGAAAGACCGCCTGGCTTTATTGTATCCCGGCCATCATGAACTGAGCATCCGCAAAACGGCCACGGAATTCTTCGTGCACCTTACCATCGACGTTAATGCTGAAAAAACTGTAAATTAGAACTATGCAACTCTCTGCCATCGCCATTGACGACGAGCCGGTAGCACTCTCGGTGATCCGCGCCCATGCAGCCAAAGTACCTTACCTGGATGTGCGGGGCTATTACACCAATGCATTTGAGGCCGTGGAGCACCTGCAGCGCGAAAAAATAGACGTGATCTTCCTGGACATAAAAATGCCCGATATTTCCGGGATGGACTTTCTCATTAGCCTGGCAGACCCGCCCATGGTGGTATTTACAACGGCTTACTCCGAGCATGCCGTGCAAAGCTTTGAACTGGATGCGGTGGATTACCTGCTGAAACCTTTCTCCTTTGCCCGCTTTCTCAAAGCATGCAACAAAGTAGAGAACCTGGCCCAGCTAAAGCAACGTGGCCCTGCGGTGAATACAGAAGCCACTTATATCTTCGTAAAAAGTGGTTACGAGCAATACAAGATCCTCCTGGACGATATCCTGTACCTGGAAAGCGCCGGCAACTACGTGACCTTTGTTTTAAAAGATAAAAAACTGCTCTCCCGCGTTACCATGCAGGAAGCCCTGGCCCTGTTACCTGCATCGCAGTTCACGCGCATACACCGCTCGTTCATCGTGGCCAATAACAAGGTGGATAAAATAGACCGCAACGCGGTGTACGTTGGGCAGGAGATGATTGGTATAGGGAGTGCGTATGCGGATGCTATTTCCAGGATTTTATAATTTTCAACAAACAAGTTCCAGGATCAGGGGCACCACAATTTCCAACTTCAAATTCCAGAAGAGTTTTATCAACCGGTTTCTAATAAAAGATCCAACAATGCATTGCTGCACTGTTGGATCTTTTGTTTTCGGGAAGTGCGTAATTATTGCTCCAGGATCTGCTCTTTCACCGCCCGCCAGATATCATACTGGAGCGCCTTTTCTGCGTCAGACTGGAAGCGTTCATCATAAGTCACCTCGCCATTCCGGTAGATCAGCTTTACAGCCTGTGGTACCAGGTTGCGCACCGCATCGGCATCTTCGCCGGGCGTTACCGTGTATTCCGTATAGCCTTCATGGTGATGCGCCCTTACGCGGAAGTGATAGTCCTGCTCATCTACCGCTACGATCACGGTGTGTTGTTGTTCCATGCATTTTTGTTTTTTATAAAGCTACCGTTTCTTTTTCATCTCCCTTGAACTGTGGGGGATGCGCTTCCAGCACTGCCCAGATGGCCTGCGCCAGGGATTGGCCCCGGCCGGTCAGGGGTTGGTCTTTATATTGAATACCTGCCTGGTTTTGCTGCTTGATGATGTTAAAATCTTCAGGCAGGTCCTGGCGGAATTTTTCAAAGGTGCTGTCGTGCTCCAGGTGGTATACGATGTTGTCATCCTTGCGCTGGATGTCTACCGTGAACATGAGGATCTGGTCTTCAAACTTTACCGTGATGGGACGTTTCATAAGTGCGTGTTTACCCGAATGCGTCCCAAATGGTGTGCCACATGCCAACGTTAATCATTTGTGAAGTCATGGTCCGCACTGGCGCTACTATGGCTGGTTTGCGGCAGCCGTGCCGGCGTGCGCCAGCAACTGTTGTGCAGCGGTGACCCCGCTGGTGAAAGCGGCTTCCACAGTGCCCATGGCAGGGCCTTCATAAAGGGCCTCCCCGGCAAAATAAAGCGTGTTTTCCACGGGCGCGGTGAGCACCGGCAGGACATCATGCGTGTGGATGGTGGCGTATGCATAAGAGCCCCGGGTATAGTGCATGGCCGTCCAGTTCATCACCTGGGCATCTTCCAGGTTTTCGTACAGTTCCTCCACGGGGATAGAGAAGATATTGGACAAGGATTGCATGCCTATCTGCAGCAATTGCTCCCCGTTGGCCTCACGGTAAGCCTCCGCGGGCAGGCCACCCAGCCAGCCGGTGAGGATGGGGCTGTCTTCCGGGTATTGTGTCCACCAGGTGGGCACGGCTTCGTTAGACATGATAAAGCCCAGGGAGCGGTACTGGGTGTTTTGCCAGAAAGCGTCCTTGAACTGGAATAGTAATTTAATGATGGCGCCCATACCCATTTGCCTGGCGGCAGCAGTTTTCTCCGGCAGGGACGGGGAAAAGTGAAACTGCCCCGGTTCATCCGCCTGTTGCAGCAACGTGAGGGGCAGGGTAACGATGGCGCGGGGGGCACTGAAATCGGGCCCGCTGTCGCAGATGGCCTGCACACGGCCCGCCTTCCACGATAATTCTTTTACCGGCGCATGGAGAACGATCTCACTGCCCGCGGCCTTAACGCGGTCTGCCAGGTAATCCAACAGGGAGCCATAGCCCGTGCTGATGCGGTATTGGTGCTCATTTTCCTTTAGCCATTCATCGCGCAGGGCAAAAGTGCTGGCCACAGCAGGGTCGGCGGTATCGTAGCCCCCGGCATAGCGGCGTACGGAATAGCGCAACTGGCTGTATTCATCGCCCGGGAAATAGGTGTTGAGGAAGGTTTCCAGGGAAATGTCCGTTTCCAGGGCGTTCATTTTTTCTTCCAGAAGATCCCAGTCTATGATAAAGTCGCCCCCGGCGCTGAGTTGCCCGTTTTTAACAGTGAATAATTTGCCGCCGGATTGGGCGTATTTAATGCCTGCTTCTTTGAGGAAACCAAGGGTGAAGGGAAGATCGCCGTGTATAAATTCGGCGCCGAGCTCCATATGCCCCTCTTCGGTAGGAATGGTGTGAATGCGGCCGCCAATGCGGTTGCGCGCTTCGAGGACTGTTACTTTTTTACCTGCTTTAACCAGTTCATAAGCCGCAGCCAGTCCCGCAGCACCAGCCCCTATGATCAATACATCCGTGTGCATAAAATATGCTTTTGTACAAGGCTAAGGTACGGCAATGCCGGCAAGCGTGAGCGGGGGATAACAAATGCATAACGCATACTACCGGAAGCGATAGCGGAAAATAAACGTAGCAGGCCCGCATTTTGCATTCGTACCCAAAACGATCGTTATGGAACAGTTCACCCTGGATTTTGACCTGGATGGCAAGGGCTACATTGTGGTGGTAACACCCCAAACCATGCCCGATGGTACGATCTACAACGCCCGCCTGGAAGACCTGGACATCCGCTTTCTACCCGCTGAAGACGGCAGCCTGCTGCCGGTAAGCACCACTGGCGCCGATCCCCGGTTATTGAATGCTATTGCCACGCGTATTTTGGAAAGAGTAAATGCAAAAAACAGGGGAAAGGATATGGGGTCTATACCATGATCCCGGTCAAATAAAAAAGCCGCTCCATCACAGAGCGGCTTTCTGGTATTAGAAAACATCATTTACTCTTTCGGTGCATTCTTATCGCGCGCCGCTTTAAATTCAGAACCAGCCTTCCATTTCGGCCAGCTGTTTTCATTTGCCAGGCGGAAGCCGATGCTGAACAACAATTGCGTGTCTTCGATCATACCGTCAAAGTTCCAGCTGCTATCCAGTTCATCAAAAGGAGAGTGGTAACGGGTGGCATCAAATTCTTCCTTCATTTTTACGCCATAACCTGCGCCATGATCTACAGAAGTGGGGCCGCCTTCAAAATACAATGCGGGAATGCCTGCTTTTGCAAAATTGAAGTGGTCAGAGCGGAAGAAGGAGCCGGTGAAGGGCTTGGGATCCGGCACCACGGTGCGGCCCTGCCTGGCGGCAGCGTCTTTTGCGTAATCGTCCATATCGCTTTGGCCATAGCCGATCATCACTACATCCTTGGTGCGGCCATAGTTATTCATCTCATCCACGTTCAGGTCTGCCACGGTTTTATTTATTGGGAAGAGGGGATGGGTAGCGTAGTATTCAGAACCCAGTAGGCCCTGTTCTTCGCCTGTTACTGCCAGGAACACCACGGAGCGCTCCGGCTTGTGCTGGGCTGTGGTGAAAGCTTTGGCCAGTACCACCAGCGCGGCGGTACCGCTGCCGTTGTCCAGGGCGCCATTGTAGATGGAGTCTTTTACGCCCGGTTTCAGCGGGCTTTCACGTGGCTCACCAATGCCGAAGTGGTCCCAGTGCGCAGAGTAGATCACGGCTTCATCCGCCTTGGAAGTACCCGGCAACACGGCTACTACGTTATGCGAAGTTGATTTTTTCAGGGAGTTGTGCAGCACAAAGCTGGTGGTCAGGTGCAGGTCCACCGGCTTAAAGCCCGGATGGTGGGCCTTTTCCATGAGGCTATCGCCCACACCGGCCAGTTGGAAGATCTTCTTCGCAGCATCGATGGTCACCCAACCTTCCAGCTTAGCGCGGGAAGCGTAGTTATCTTCCGCCTGCAGTTCCAGGCGTGCACCGCTCCAGCCGCCGCGTACTACATCCCAGGGATAGCTGGCGGGCGCGGTCTCGTGCACGATGATCACGCCTGTAGCGCCCTGGCGGGCCGCTTCCTCGTATTTATATGTCCAGCGGCCGTAATAGGTCATGGTGTGGCCTTTGAACAGCGTGCTGTCTGTAAAGCCAGGATCATTCACCAGCACCATTACGGTCTTGCCTTTCACGTCCAGCCCTTCGTAATCATTCCATTTATATTCCGGCGCCACAATGCCAAAACCAGCAAACACGATCCCGGAATTATCCGCACTAACGGTAGTGTCTATACGCCGGGTGGTAGCCACATAGTCATCCAGGTATTTGAGGGATACGCTGCCTTTTGCGCCTTTGATCACCAGGGGGCCGTCCGGTTTGGTGTTCACTTCCACCATGGGTACCTCCTGGAAATAGCTGTTGCCATTGCCCGGCTTCAGGCCCAGGGCTTTAAACTGGTCTTCCAGGTAATGGATGGTCAGGTCTTCGCCCGGGGTAAAAGGTTTGCGGCCCTGGAAAGAATCGGAGGCCAGTACGGAGAGCTGCTTTACAAAAGCATCTTTGTTGATCTCCCTTACTGCCGCGCTATCCGGCGTACTGGCGTCTCCGCCCGCACCGCCCTGGTTGCAGCTGCAAGCCGCCAGGACCCCGCCGATCAGGAGGGAGTTGATGAGTTGTTTCATGAGGTGAGTTTAATTGATTGTACAACGTACAGCGTACAGCGTACAACGTACGATTGCATTATTGGGTGATTTTGTTGTGAGACTACAATTTAGTGCTTTTTGAAATCATTGCACATAGCCGGTTGCGGGCCGGGGACATTGTACGTTGTACGCTGTACGCTGTACGTTGTACGCTGTACGTTCTTCAATACATATTCCTGATCAACTTCCCCAGCGTCCTGAACGCGTCATCTACCTGCTTGCTCCAGGGCGTGCCGTAACTGATGCGCAGGCAGTTATGATAGCGGTCCTGCAGGGTAAAGATGCGCCCGGGTGCAATGCTGATCTTTTTGCGCATGGCCTGCTGGAAAAGTTCATAGGTATTTATGCGTTTATCCAGTTCTATCCAGAGCACAAATCCGCCCTGGGGGCGGGTTACACAGGTGTCTTCCGGGAAGTAATCGGCAATGGCCTGCTGGTAGCGCAGGCACTGGGTGTGCAGCATTTTGCGCATGGTGCGCAGGTGGTGCTCGTAGCGCCCGTTTTCCAGGAAAAGGCCTACCGCCGCATGCGTGAGGGACGTGCAGGCAATGGTCTGGAACTGCTTCAGGCGCAGCACTTTTTCCTTGTACTTACCCGGGATGCACCACCCCGCGCGGTATCCCGGGGCCAGTGATTTGGAAATAGAATTGCAGAGCAGCACGTTGCCCGTTTTGTCAAATGTTTTGCAGAGCAGGGGGCGTTCCTTGCCAAAGTACATGTCGCCATAGATATCATCTTCAATGAGGGGGATATCAAATTTTTCGAGGATATCCACCAGTTGCTTTTTATTCCGGTCCGGCATGCAGGAGCCCAGGGGATTGTTGAAGTTGGTCACAAACAGGCAGGCCTTTATTTTAAAGCGGGGAATGGCTTTTTCCAGGTAATCCAGGTCCACGCCGGTCACCGGGCTGGTAGGCACTTCCAGTACTTTGAGGCCCATGTGGTGTGCCAGTTGCAGGGCGCCGCAGTAAGCGGGGCTTTCCAGGGCAATGGTATCGCCTGGCTGGGTAGTGGCGCCCAGGCATAGTTTCAGGGCATCCATGCAGCCATGGGTGGTCACCACATCATCTTCACTCAGTGCACCGCCCCAGTGGATGCTCATGCGCGCTATCTGCCTGCGGAACAGTTCATTGCCCTGCACACTATCATAGTGCACGCCGTGGCCGGATGTGGTGCGTAGTGCCTGCGTGAGGGCTTTGCTCAACCTTGCATCCGGCAGCAAACCTTCCGCGGGGGCGGCAATGGAAAAGCGGAGCACATCGCTGGCCTTCATGTCGCCAAATATTTCAAACATCATATCGCCCACGCTTACATCCGATGCTTTCTTTACCGGGGTGCAGGCCTGGGGCATCTGGGGCAGGCGCCGGCTGTTGAACTGCACGTAGTAGCCGGATTTGGGGCGGGGCGCTATCAGTCCTTTGGATTCCAGGTGGTAATAGGCCTGGAAAGCAGTGCTCATACTGATACCCTGCTCCTTGCTCAGCACGCGCACGGAGGGCAGTTTGTCCCCGATCTTGAGCACTTCTTTTTCAATGAGCTGCTCCAGTTTATCTGCTACCTGCAGGTATAAATGTTCGGCGGTCTTTAGCATAACGGTGAATTCTGATCTGGTATAAAGCTAAAGAATTTAAAACTGTTTGTTCCGCGATTTTAGACGGAATGCCCATTCAGGTGCTACACCTTTGCCCCCTGGCAGTTAAACATTGCGGACCATTTTTTGAAGCGTAATGCAGATATTTGAAGTCCGTTTCACCTCAAAGCCATCCGCCATGTTATATCCTGCTTTGCAAGAGCGCCTCAACACACAGCACCTGGCCCTGGTGCACATTCTACAGGGATTGCCGGAAAGCCGCCTGCTGCAGGAGGTGAGGCCCGGTAAGTGGAGTATCCACCAGCAGGTATGCCACCTGGCCGCCATCCAACCGGTGTACGGGCAGCGTTTTATTGCCATAGCAGAAAGCACCGGGCCTGTTATATTGCAGCAGTACGTAGGGGATGTGGACCCCTTTTTCCTGGAGCTTTGCGGGCTGCCCTTGCCTGCTGTGCTTTCCACCTTGTCAGAAGGCCGGCTGCAACTGCAGGAACTGGCCCAGGGCTTCACCGCATCGGATTTTGGCAAGACCTGCGAGCACCCGCTCTACGGCCACCTGTCCCTTCGTGAGCTGCTGGAATTTTTTGTGCTCCATGAAGCACATCATTTATTTGAGATCTTTAAAATGGCGCATCTTAAACCGTCCAATTAACCAGCCACCATGCGCATCCCGATCGCCCATCCTTCCCACTTCAATTTCCCGGAGATACTTCGCTTCCTCAGCCGCTCAACGCGCGAGTGCCTGCACTACGTGGAAGACGGGCATTTGTTTAAAATGATCGCGGTACAGGAAGTGCCGTTGCTGATGGATATCCGTTATAAGGAAGGCGCGGCCTACCTGGATGTGGATGTGATAAAGCCGGACCCTGTGCCCATGGAATGGGCCGCACCCGCGTTGGCGGCAGCCGCAGCGCCGGTACAGGCACTGCTTACCCGCTGGCTGCACCTGGATGCAGACCTGCGCCCATTCTACACTTTTGCTGCAACGGACCCTGTACTGGCGCCGCTGGTGCGCGATTATCACGGTTTGCGCCTGGTGGGCGTACCAGACCTGTTTGAGTCTATCACCTGGACGGTGATGGGGCAGCAGATCAACCTGGCCTTTGCCTATACCACCCGCAAGCGTTTTATTGAAACACTCGGTTATAGCGTGGAGCATGGAGGCCGCACCCATTACCTGTACCCCAAACCCGCCGTGGTAGCGGCCGCCCAACCGGAGCTGCTCCGGGAAATGCAGTTCTCCCGCGGTAAGATCACCTACATGCAAAACCTTGCACAACAGATTGTGCAAGGCCAATTCTCCGCTGCGCTGGTAGATGACGCCCCTGATTTTGAAACCGCCAAAGCTGCGCTGGTGGCCCTCAAAGGCATAGGTAACTGGTCGGCCAATTACGTGTTGATGAAGTACGCCCGCTATCCGCAATCCCTCCCGCTGGAAGATGCAGGCCTGCACCAGGCCCTGCGCCGCTATCACCACCTTCCCGGCAAACCCGCGCTGGACGAGGTAAAGCGCCTTACCGCCCATTGGGGGCCGCATGCTGCTTACGCCACCTTTTACTGCTGGCATTCCCTCTTTGAAGTATAACAGATCCCTGTTGTAACATGAATCTGATCTGGTCAAAATAAAAATATCTGCATCTGTTTTGAACCGGTAAATTGTTTCACTTTTGTATCGTCAATCAAACATTCACACCACCGATGCAACGCAACTCATACAAACAATGCCTGTAAGTACCACTGCATATGTAATCCGCGAACTGGCCACCCTGGCCGATATGGAGGCGAACCACGCCCTCCTGCAGCACCTCAATCCCTCGCTGCAGGCGGTGGCTTACCGCACCATGCTGGAAGACATGATCCCCAATGGATACAAACAGGTGGCGGTGTATGACGGAGATGAAGTGATTGGCCTCTCCGGCTATTGGATCATTACCAAGCTCTATTGCGGCAAGTACATCGAGATGGACAACGTGGTAGTAAACCCGGCCTGGCGCTCCAAGGGCATTGGCCGCCTGCTCTGCAACTGGATAAAGGAAAAGGCGAAGATGTCGGGCTGCAAGTCCATCCATCTGGACGTGTACGCCCACAATAAACACGCGCACCGATTCTATTTCCGGGAAGGATTTATGATAGAGGGCTTCCACATGATACAATACCTGTAGACGTTGATTGAACGCAGTAAGCAATCAGATCGTCTGCAGCAAACAAAAGACGATCTGTTACTTAACGCTGACTTTTAATGCTACCGCGTATGCAACGCACCACTAAAACACCCGCCTACATCGCACTCTCACTGGTAAGTATATTCTGGGGTACCACTTTCCTGGCTTCTCACATTGGCGTAAAACACTTACATGGCATCATGCTGTCCGGCGTGCGCATGGCCGCAGCCGGCGCGCTGCTCACCGGCTTCTTCTTGCTGCGCGGGGAGAAGATCCCCGGGAAACCCGTGCTGGGGCGGCTTTTCATCATAGGCCTCATCATGCTCTTTGGCAGCAATGGCCTGCTCACGTGGTCCATGGCCTACATTCCCAGTGGCCTGGGCGCCATCATTGCCGCCACGGTGCCCATCTGGGTCACCATCTTCAGCTTCTTCCTGGTAAAGCGCGTAAAACTGGCGCCCATGCTCATTGCCGGTATGGTACTGGGCTTCCTGGGCGTGGCCGGTATCTTTTACAACTACATCAATGACCTGCTCAATCCACAGTTCCGCTTCGGTATCTTATTATGCTGCGCGTCCTGTATGTTCTGGGCACTGGGCTCCGTGCTCACGGCGCGCTGGGCCATAAAGATCAATTACCTCTACGGGGCCGGCTGGCAAATGCTGCTCAGTGGGGTAGTGATGGTACTCACCTGCCTGTGCACCGGCATTTACCGCCCGCACGACGGGCTGACCATCGATCTGTGGGAAAGCTTGCTGTACCTCATTTTCATAGGTTCCGTACTCACGTATTCCGCCTATGTATTTGCACTCAATAACCTGCCACCATCCCTGGCATCTGTATACGCGTATATCAATCCCATCGTAGCCGTGATCCTGGGCTGGATGATCCTTGATGAATCATTCACCTGGCTCATGGGCCTGTGCGGCGCAGTAACGATCGGAGGGGTGTTCCTGGTGAACCGCTCTTTCGCCAAACAGAAAAGTTACGAGCAGGCATGATTGGACTACTTAAATGAAAACATTTGGACTACTAAACTAGTCCAGTAACCCGATAAATTTGTACCAGCAATGACACCTGTTTTATCCGCTACCACCGCCGCCCTGCGGCAAGCCACCGGCACTGCCACGCCCCGCTTACTGGCCCTTAACCCGGAGCAGCGCTTAAAGTGCCCTGCGCCCGGCAAGTGGAGTAAGCAGGAGATCGTAGGCCACCTGGTAGATTCCGCGGTGAACAACATTGCCCGCTTTGTACGCCTGCAACAGCCGGAGGATTGCATCACCGGCCCTGTGTACCAGCAGGATCACTGGGTGAAGGCGCAGGCCTACCAGGAAGCAGACTGGCAACAGCTGGTGCAGTTATGGAATTTGATCAACCTGCATATAGCGCACCTCCTGGACCAGGTGCCGGCAACGGCCCTGGAAAAGGTGATGCATTTCAATGGCGCCCGCGAAGACGCCACCCTGCATTACCTGGCCACGGATTACCTGGATCACCTGCAGCGCCACCTGCACCAGGTCTTTGACAACGACACGATTTAGATTAAGATAGACCAGATGCTCAGGCTGTATCAACAGTAACGGGCATCTGGTTACTTTAAAATGACATCTAACCAGCAACCCAGTAATCGCTTTTATGAACATAGTCACCGCCACTCCCGCGCACCTCGACATAGCTGCCGGTTTATTCAACGCCTACCGCACCTGGTACCACCAAACGCCAGACCTGGAAGGCGCTACCGACTTTATCAAAGCGCGTTTGCAACAAAACGACAGCGTGATCCTGCTGGCAGAAGACAACGGCCGGTTCATTGGCTTCACACAGTTGTATCCTGTTTTTTCTTCCGTGCGCATGTGCAAAGCCTGGATGCTCAATGACCTGTTCATAGAAGAAGGTCACCGCGGCAAGGGTGCCGGCAGCCTGCTGCTGGATGCCGCCCACACCATGGCCCGTAACACCGGCGCCGGCTGGGTGATGCTGCAAACAGATATTGTGAACACGCCCGCCCAGGCCGTATACGAGCACAAAGGCTACCAGCGTGATGCACATTGCTATTATTATTACCTCGATCTTTAAATGGCTATCAATTTATCTAAGCCTGCCAGCCGGGAAATAAGCCTCTCTTTCCGCCAATAGTTGAAGTAATACACACACTATTTCCCGGCGCTTGCTTATTTTTGATACCATGGAAACGCAGCAGAACCCATGGACATTACTGTCTCACAAAATTGAATACGAAAACCCCTGGATCCGTGTTACAGAGCACCAGGTGCTGAACCCGGCCGGCAATCCCGGCATTTACGGCGTGGTGCATTTCAAGAACATTGCCACTGGTGTGGTAGCGTTGGATCACGACAACCATATTTATTTAGTGGGCCAGTACCGCTTTCCCCTGAACCAATATACCTGGGAACTGCCCGAAGGTGGCTGCCCCGAAGGCCTGGACCCGCTGGAAGCTGCCAAACGGGAGCTGCTGGAAGAAACCGGCCTGGTAGCCCAAACCTGGACCCCGCTGCTCCGCATGCATTTATCCAATTCCGTGAGTGATGAAGACGGCTACCTCTTCCTGGCCCGCGGCCTGAGCCAGCACGAAGCGGAGCCCGAAGAAACAGAAGCCCTGCACATAAAAAAGGTCCCCTTTGAAGAAGCCTATGCCATGGTAAATGAAGGCATCATCACAGATGCTGTGAGCGTGGCAGGGATTTTAAAAACAAAGCTGTTACTGCTGGAAGGGAAGTAGGACAGCCGCGGCCTGCTTGCGTACCCAAACCCTCCCCACACCGCAAACCACCTTTTTTTCCGTTCTTTGCACCAATGAACGAAGAAAGAAAACAGCACGGTGGCGGCAAACGTCCCGGCAAACCAACCGGAAGGCCCGCCGGCGCAAAGCCTGCAGGCTCCCGCTACAGCACACCCAAACCCAAACAATCCGCCCTCATCATCGGCCGCCAGCCGATCATTGAGGCCCTCCAGGCCGGCAAGCCCCTGGAACGCATCTTTATGCTCCGTGGCGCCTCCGGCGATACCATCCCGCAGATCCGCACCCTCGCGGAGGCCGCGCAGATCCCTATCAACCAGGTACCCGTGGAAAAGCTCAACAGCTTTACCCCGGCCAACCACCAGGGTGTGATTGCCCTTACCACCCAGATCAACTACCTGGACCTCCAGGACGTGATCAGCCAGGTGACAGACAGTGGTGAAACCCCGCTCTTCCTCATCCTGGATGGTATTACAGACGTGCGTAACATTGGCGCTATTGCCCGCAGCGCCGTATGCTGCGGCGCACAGGCCATCATAATACCAGACCGTGGCATTGCCGCGCTGAACGAAGAGGCCATGAAATCTTCCGCCGGCGCCCTGGAGAAAATCTCCATCTGCCGGGTGAACAGCCTCCTGAAAGCCATTGACACCCTGCACCTCAACGGCATTACCGTGATGGGCAGTGAAATGGAGGCCACGGAAAAACTCTTTGACCTGGACTGGACCGCTCCCACAGCCATCATCATGGGCTCAGAGGACAAAGGCATTTACCCGGCCCTGCGCAAGGCTACGGATAAATTATTCTGCATCCCCATGAGCAACCAGTTTGAATCGTTTAATGTGTCTGTGGCAGCCGGCATTATTTTATACGAAGCACTGAAACAAAGGATGGCCTAAAAACAATTGCCATGAAACTCATTGAATGCCCCCGCGATGCCATGCAAGGCTGGCACCGGCCCATTGCCACGGCAGAAAAGATCGCTTACCTGGATGCATTGCTGCAGGTAGGTTTTGATACGCTGGATTTTGGCAGCTTTGTATCACCCAAGGCCATCCCCCAGATGGCCGATACAAAGGAAGTACTGGCCGGTCTTACGCAATTGCCTGGCCGCAGCAAGCTGCTAGCCATTGTGGCCAACGTACGGGGCGCGGAAGAAGCCGTGATGCATGAGGCTATTCATTACCTGGGTTTCCCTTTTTCCATTTCAGAGACCTTCCAGCTGCGCAACGCCAACAAGACCATTGCCGCATCCCTGGAAGAAGTGCAGACCATCCAGGAACTGTGTATCAAGAACAATAAACAACTGGTGGTATATATTTCCATGGGCTTTGGCAATCCTTATGGCGACCCGTATAACACCGGCATCGTTATGCATTGGGTCAATGAGCTCACCGCGTTGGAAATACCCATCATTTCCCTGGCCGATACCGTAGGCCTGGCCGATCCTGCCACGATCAGCTACCTGTTCAAAGCCCTCATTCCCGCTTACCCGCAGGTAGAATTCGGGGCCCACTTCCACGCGGCGCCCCACCAGTGGGAAGACAAGCTGCGCGCCGCCTGGGACCAGGGCTGCCGCCGGTTCGACAGCGCCATCCGCGGCATAGGCGGTTGCCCCATGGCCAAGGATGAACTGGTAGGCAACATTGCCACCGAAAACCTGCTGCATTTCCTTAAAAAAGAAAATGCAGCGCCGGCACTGGACCAGCAGGCCTGGGAAAAGGCGTATGCGCTGGCGGGGCAGCTGTTTTCAACGCCTGGTACCTGAGACCTGGGCCTAAGACCTAAGACAATTTTTTCCCATGAACTTCCATCTCACCTTCTCCATAAACCCGCTTTCACCTTCCATCCGCTACAGCGATAAAATATTGCTGATGGGCTCCTGCTTTGCAGAAGAAATGGGCACACTGCTGGCCCAGCATAAGCTGCACGTAACACAAAACCCGCATGGCATTTTGTACAATCCGCTCAGCATTACCAATGCCCTGCACAGTTACCTGGATGGCAAACTGTATACGGAAGCCGACTTGTTCCAACATGACGACTGGTGGCACAGCTGGGACCATCACAGCCGCTTTTCCGCGTATACACCGGCACAAGCGCTGGAAAAGATCAACGAAGCACAGCGCAAAGGCATGGCACTGGTGGAAGAAGCCGACTGGCTGGTGATCACACTGGGCACGGCTTTCAGCTACCAGCTCAAGGAAACCGGGAAGCTGGCAGGGAATTGCCACAAGGTGCCGGGGAGCATGTTTTACAAGAAAATGCTCACGGCGGAAGAGATCATCACGGCGCTGGACAATGCCATGCACCGCCTCTTTTTCCGCAACCGCAAGGTGCGGATCATCTTCACCATAAGCCCGGTGCGTTACGTGCGTGATGGCGTGGTGGAAAACAATCTCAGTAAAGCCATCCTGCTGCAGGCGGTGCATCATATGGTCAATAAATTTGACCGCCTGCATTATTTCCCCGCTTATGAACTGGTGATGGACGACCTGCGCGATTACCGCTTTTTCAAGGAAGACCTGGTGCATCCCAACGCCACCGCGATACAATATGTATGGGAGCATTTTACAAAATATGCGCTGGCACCCGCGGAACTGTCATTGATGCATGCAGTACAGGAGATAAGGCAGGCCATGGCCCACCGGCCCTTTGGCCCTGAAACGCCCCAGCACCGCCAGTTCCTGGCCCGTTATGCAGAAAAAGTACGTGCATTACAGGCCGCACACCCATTCATCGATTTATCGCCCGAAGCCGCATATTTTGGCGGGCAAGCACCTCAATAAACATTATCTTTAGTGCCAGATGGAATTGGTTTTTCAGGCACGCGTGTACCGCTGTTTGCTGTTGCTACTTTTTATTCTCGGGATGCATCCGGCCGTAATGGCCCAGACCCACAACGACCGCCCCCGCATAGGGGTGGCGTTGAGTGGAGGTGGGGCCAAGGGCCTGGCGCATATTGGCATCCTGGAAGCGATAGATAGCGCGGGCCTGAAGATCGATTACGTATCCGGCACCAGCATGGGCAGCATTGTAGGCGCGCTGTATGCCGTGGGCTACCCGGCCGATAGCATTGAGGCCATGACCCGCCGCATTAACTGGGGACGCCTTTTCTCCAACCGCCCATTACTCAGTGAGATCAGCTACGAAGAAAAAGACGAATTCGGGAAATACGCCCTCGAAGTGCCCTTTCAGGGCAATAAACCCAAACTGGAATCCGGCGTGATCGTGGGGGAGGAGCTTTGGCTGCAGCTGGCGCAGCTCTTCTGGCCCGTGCAGGATGTGCGGGATTTCTCCAGGTTCAACATCCCCTTTAAATGCATTGCCACGGACATCGCCACCGGCGATATGGTAACCCTGGACAGTGGCGATATTGTGACCGCTGTGCGGGCCAGCATTGCCATCCCCTCCATCTTCAGCGCGGTGCAGATAGGCGATAAAAAACTGGTGGATGGAGGCGTGGTGCGCAACTTTCCGGTACTTACCCTGAAAGACATGGGAGCAGACATCACCATTGGCAGTAACGTAGGGACAGGCCTGCGCAAAGCCAATGAGCTGAAAACCCCGGTAGATATTATTTACCAGCTGGGCTTCTACAAAGACGCCATGGATTTTAAGGAAGAAAGGAAGGTTACTGATATCTTTATCCAGCACACCATGCATGAATATTCCGTGGCCAGCTTTGGCAGCGTGGATTCCATCATTGAGAAAGGAAAAGAACTGGGCCGGCAATACTACCCAGTCTTCAAACACCTGGCAGATTCCCTGCGGGCACTTTACCCGGATGCCGTGCCCATACCCTGCCGCATGCCGGAGATCAACCGGGTGCAGCTGGCCGGCGTGCAGGTAAAAGGCCTGGTGCATTCCGATTCCAGTTTCTTCATCGGTAAAATGGGATTAAAAATAGGACGCTGGTATGGCGATGCGCAATTTCGCAAGGCCATCCAGGATGTATACGGGACGCGGTTTTACAAGAACATCACCTACAGCCTGGACCCCGCAGGCCCCGGTCGGGTGTTCATGAACATCCAGGTGGAAGAAACGCCGCTCACCTATGTAAAAGTGGCGCTGAACTACAATACCTACACCGGTATCAGCGCCATTGCCAGTATTTCGCGCCGCAATTTCCTGGTAAAAAATTCCAATGCTTTTGTAACGGTGGCCGTCAGTGAATACCCGCGCGTAAAAGGAGAATTCCTCAAATTCCTGGGCCGCCAGCGCAACATTGGCTTTCGTCTCTACACCGATTTTGAAAACAACAACCTGCCTATTTACCAGGATTTCAAGCAACTGCAGGAGTACAACAGTAAGTTCCTCACCGGCGGCGGTGCCCTGCAATATTCCCTGCACAACACCATGGTGTTTGGCGTAGCCACCCAATGGGAGCACGTCTGGCTGAAGCCCAAAATATCACCTTACCCCGAAGTGGCCGGCCATACCCGCCAGTTGAATTCTTATTTCTATTACGGCCTCAATACGCTGAACCGGAGCGTGTTTCCCACGAGAGGTGTGAAGATCACGCTGGAAGCAGGAGAGGTGTACAGCCATCATCCCAACTTCAACTTCTACCAGGAGCCCACCCAGGAAGATAGCAGCCGCCTGAATTTTGACGACTACAAACGTTTCCTCTTAAAAGTGAACTACAACGTGCCCGCCGGCCGTCGCGGCGCTTTTGAATTTTCTACCAATGCAGCCGTGAACCTGGGCTACCGTCCTAACCTGGTGAACAACTACATTGTAGGTGGCCTTACAGACCAGGTGAGATACCAGGTGCCCTTTGCCGGTATGTATGAAGGCGAAGTACTGACCGGCAGCATCAGCACCCTGGGCCTGCGCTACCAGTATGAATTCCTAAACAACTTCTTCGTAGTACCCCGTGCTAACGTAGCGATCTACAACTATGCAGATAAAGCCCACACCAAGTACAACTACCTCAGCGGATATGCGCTGGGCGCGGCTTACAGCTCCGCGCTGGGCCCCATTGAAGTATCATGGATGTACTCAGACCAGTCGAGGAAGGTGGGGTTCTATGTGAATGTTGGGTTTAATTTTTAAACGTATCTAAAAGAGGGCTGCATCCAGTGCGTGATGCAGCCCATCCTGTAAGATCAGGTTCTTTGCAGGATCTCCCGCACTTCCACATTGCCCCCTAACTTAAAGACCGGGTTCTCCTTCGCCATTTCCACCGCTTCTTCAATGGTATCCGTTTTCACGATCACGTAGCCCACCACAAATTCCTTGATCTCCGTAAAAGGCCCGTCTGTGACCAGGTTGCGCCCCCTTACTGTTTTAGCGGATCCTGCAAAGGGCAGCAGGGAGTTGCCCGCGTTGGCCAGCTTTCCCTGGTCTGCGATATTTTTCAGCCAGTTCATGCGTTCCTGCATTTGTTCCGGTGAAGGTTTAAAATCGTTTACATCCGCAAGGCGGAAGATCAATGCAAATTCTTTCATGGGAAAAAGGTTTAAAGATGAAAAAAGGATTTAGAAAGGAGCGCCGGTTTGCAGCGCCAGTACCAGGGCGCCCACTGCAAGGCCCAGGAAAATACCCGGCGAGACCAGCGCATAATCCCGCGCCCGCAAATGGGCCAGGATAGCCCCCACAAAGAACAGGACCATGCACCCGGCCGTAAGCACCCGCAGCGGTGGGATAAAAATACCCGCCACCAGCCCAATGGCGGCCAGGCCCTTGAGCGCCCCCAGCACAGGGAGCCAGGACATGGGCAGCGAAAGCTTTTCCATGTTGCCCAGGATCATCGGGTCCCGGGTAAAATCCAGTATCACGGCGTACGTATTGGCCGCCGCTGCCAGCAAGGTTACCACAACATAAGTGATGTACATAGCGATTTGTTTCCCGTATTACAATCGGGACATCCGGATCCGGGACAAAGCGATCAGTTTTTTTGGTAAAAATGTTATCGCGGGTGCTGGGCCGCCCGTATCCGGCTCAGCGTGGTTTGGGTGACGCCCAGGTAAGCAGCCAGTTCGCCCAGCTTCACTCTTTGCAGCAGGCTGGGGTGCGCCGCTACGAACTGGTGGTAGCGGGTGGTGGTATCATCTTCCAGCATGTCATTAATGCGGTCCATCATGGCGGTGGCCGCCGCGGCAAACAGGTTGCTGAAAAGATGCTCCAGGCAGTGATGCTGGCGGCATAGCCGCGTTACGTCTTCCCGGTCCATGATCCACGCCGTGGTGGGCTCCAGGGCCAGCAACTGGTATTTGGAAGGCTTGCCCGTGCAGAAACTGTCTATCACCGTAATAAAAGAATGCTCCGGCGCAAAGCGCATGATGAACTGCTGTTCTGAGCGCAGGGAATATAATTTTACCAACCCGGTTTCCAGGAAGAACAGCTTGCGGCACACCTGGTCCTGTACGGTCAGTGTATCCTGTTTTTGAAAAGATTTGAGCGTCCAGCAGGTTTTCAGGTCTTCCCGGGCCGCTTCCGTAAGCGTGGTAAGGCGCCCGCAGGCAAGTAACAGGTGGTGCATGGGTAGAAAGATGAAGGATATAAGGACGGCGGCAGAAACCAGGCCGTTTTTTGTCATTTGTAAAAAAATGGCCGGTGCGGGCCGGCTAATTTTGTTACGAAAAAAATAATACCCGATGAAACGCGATCTGCTCCTTCCGGCCATCATGGCCACAGTTATGGTGGTCCTTTTCTCCTGGCTTTCCGTGGGCCTCTCCCTGGTGCTTACTTTTGTCCCTGCCGTGCCCGTGGCGTACTGGCTGTACTGGCGCACGTGCTATCGTCACAATCCTGATCCGGCAAAGGTGTTACCGCTTTACCTGCTGGGCATCTGTTTCCAGTTGGTGCACTTTGCGGAAGAACACGCCTACGGATTTGATGTAGCCTTCGGCATGCTGTTTGGCGGCAGGCCTTACGCACATAATTTTTTCGTGACGTTCAACATGTGTGCCTACTTCCTTTTCATCCTGGGAGGCATCGGCTTATACAAAGGCATAAAACCGCTGATGTTCATCGCTATGTTCTTT
Organism: Chitinophaga parva; assembly: GCF_003071345.1. Classification (NCBI taxonomy): domain Bacteria; kingdom Pseudomonadati; phylum Bacteroidota; class Chitinophagia; order Chitinophagales; family Chitinophagaceae; genus Chitinophaga; species Chitinophaga parva. Next base: position 1,014,922 of record NZ_QCYK01000002.1, read on the forward strand.
ATCACGTATGGAATGGTAGGCAATGCGATTGGCCATGTGGGTTTTTGTACGGCAGTACATGGGTATTTCCCTGGTATCTATACCTGCTTCTTCAACTTGTTCCTGGGGGCTTATCTTGTAAAAGTACTATGGCAGGATACCCATTCGCCGGTGGTGCACTAGTGCATCCGGTCGCCCCGCACTTCCAGGGTATGCATGATATCCGCCTCTATCTTCAGCCACTCCTGCCAGCGGGTGCGTACCATTTCTTCCGGCAGGTACTCATTGGCCAGGTCAATGAACAGGCGGTAATGTCCTGCTTCCGAGACCATGAATTTCCGGTAAAACTCCCGCAGGTATTCATCTTCCAGCCCTTCGCTCAATAAGCGGAACCGCTCACAACTGCGTGCTTCAATGAGGGCAAAGATCAGCAGCCGGTCCAGCAGCACCTCGTCCGGGCGCCCGCCCTTGATCTGGTGTGCCTGCAGGGCATTCACATAAGCATCCTTGCGCTGCCTGCCCAGTGCAAATCCACGTTTGCGCATCTCCGCCAGCACCTGCCGGAAATGCCCCCATTCCTCCGTGACGATCGGCGCCAGCTCCGTCACCAGCCGGTCCCGGTCCGGGTAGCGCTGGATCAGTGAAATACATGATGTAGCTGCCTTCTGTTCGCAGAAAGCGTGGTCCGTCAATACGTCTTCCAAAGAGATGGAAGCCAGGTCCACCCAGCGAGGATCGCTGGGAAGTTTTAAGCCGAGGATGGAGAGTTTACTCATAAAATTGTACAATGTACAACGTACAGCGTACAACGTACGCCCAATAACCGCGTAGTTATCGTTATACGTTGTACGTTGTACATTGTACGGCAAAGATAATTAGCTTTACCGCATGCAAGAAGATTTCCTTCAATCCCAGCTTGAAGCCCGCCGGGCCCAACACGCTTTTCGCAGCCTGCGCCTGCCGGCAGGGAAGGTGGATTTTTGTTCCAATGATTACCTGGGCCTGGCCACTAACCCCGCCATGGAAGCCGCCATAGCAGCAGGTTTGCAGGCAGGCGATCACCGGCCGGGCAGCACCGGTTCCCGCCTGCTGGCCGGGAATTATGCACGGATAGAAGCGGCAGAGCAACAACTGGCCACGTTTCACCAGGCAGCGGCAGGGTTGATCTTCAATTCCGGTTATGATGCCAATGTGGGCCTGTTTTCCTGCGTGCCCCAGAAGGGCGATACCATCGTTTACGATTCCCTTATACATGCCAGCATCCGCGATGGCATCCGTTTATCGCGGGCACAGGCCTTTTCCTTTGTGCACAATGATATGCAGGACCTGGAGAAGAAAATGAAACAGGGAGCCGGCCGCATTTTTGTAGCGGTGGAATCCGTGTATTCCATGGATGGCGATAAGGCCCCGCTGGCGGAGATGGCGGTGCTGTGCACACAACTGGGTGCATATCTCATCGTGGACGAGGCCCATGCCACCGGTGTGGTGGGCGCGCAAGGAGAGGGCCTGGTGCAGGCACTGGGTTTGGCGCAGCAATGCTTTGCACGCGTGCATACCTTTGGGAAAGCAGTGGGCTGTCATGGTGCCATCGTGCTGGGATCTGCACTGCTGCGCGATTTCCTGGTCAATTTTTCCCGCTCCTTTATTTATACCACCGCATTGCCACCTGCCTCCATAGCGGCAATTACCGCAGCATATGATCTGTTCCCCGGTATGAAGGCAGAAAGGGCGCATTTACAGGCCCTCATCCGGCAGTTAAGACAGGCATTGCCCGAAGGGCGCCTCCTGCCCAGCGACACGGCTATCCAGCCTGTATCAGTGCCGGGTAATGAACAGGCCCGTGGCCTGGCGGGGCAGTTGCAGGCAGGTGGTTTGGATGTGCGGGCCATCCTGCATCCCACGGTGCCCAAAGGCCAGGAGCGCCTGCGGGTAGTGTTGCACAGTTTTAATACCGCGGAAGAAGTAGTGCGGCTGGTGAAGATCGTGCAGGCCGGCGCGTAGCGCAACTATAAAATTTCGTATTTTCAGTATATGAGAATCCTTCCCTTTATCATCAGCGGGTGCATTACCATTGGGCTCATATTTGCCCTGGGCCACAAATGGGGGAGTACCCCGCCTATGGGCAAGTTGCTCAGTCCTACCCAGGGCTTCTGGCAAAATGCAGTGCCTATCAGTAAAGATTATAACGATTCCCTGCAACTCACCGGCCTTAAAGGCAAGGTGCAAGTGTACCTGGATGAGCGCATGGTACCCCATATCTTTGCAGATAACCTGGCCGACGCTTATTTCGTGGAAGGCTACCTGCATGCAAAAGACCGCCTGTGGCAGATGGAGCTGCAAACACGCGCCGCCGCTGGCCGCCTCTCCGAGGTCCTGGGCGCCGTAACTGTAAAGTTTGACCGCACCCAACGCCGCAAAGGCATGGTCTATGCCGCGGAAAATGCCTTGCGCCTGATGGACCAGGACCCCATGACCAAAGAAGCTGTAGATGCCTACACCGCCGGTGTCAACACGTACATCCATCAGCTCGATGACGCCCACCTGCCCGTAGAATACAAACTGCTGGACTATAAACCGGAAGACTGGACTCCGCTCAAATGCGCGCTGCTGCTCAAATACATGGCAGACGACCTGGCCGGCTACGCCGATGATTTTGATTACACCAACGCCTGCAAATTATTTGGCCAGCAGGATGCAGACCGCATGTTTCCCCGGTGGAATGATACACTGAACCCGATCGTGCCCATTGGTACCGCGTTTCCCGCCCCCGCAGTAAAAGCCGTGGCACCGCCACCTGCCATCATGGACAGCGTAAAACAATTGCTGCACTTCAAAGCAGACCGGCCCGATCCCGATAATGGCTCCAACAACTGGGCCGTGAGTGGCCGCAAGACCCGCTCCGGCGCGCCCATCCTGTGCAGCGACCCGCACCTGGGTTTGCACCTGCCATCCCTGTGGTACGAAGTGCAGCTCAAAGTGCAGGACATGAATGTATACGGTGCATCACTACCCGGTGCACCCGGCGTGGTGATCGGCTTCAACGACCACATCGCCTGGGGCGTAACGAATGCAGAAGAAGACGTGAAAGATTATTACCTGGTGCAGCTGAATGACCATGGCCGTCAATATTTACTCAACGGCCAGTACCAGCCTACACAGCCCCGCGTAGAAACCATTGGCGTGCGTGGCGCGGCCACCATTCATGATACCGTGGCCTACACCCGCTGGGGCCCCGTAATGTTTGATGACAACTTTCCACAGGATAACGGCGACAAACGCGCCATCGCCATGCGCTGGAAAGCCCATGATCCGAGCAACGAGATCGTAACCTTCCTGAAACTGAACCACGCAAAAAACTACGATGACTATGTAGATGCCATCAAAACATTTTCCTGCCCCACGCAAAACTTTGCCTTTGCCAGCAAGGATGGCGACATTGCCATCTGGCACAACGGCCAGTATCCCCTGCGCTGGAAAGACCAGGGGCACTACCTGATGCCCGGCACAGACACTACGTTCGACTGGCAGGGCTTTATTCCCCAGGATGAGAACCCGCATATCAAAAATCCCGAGCGCGGTTTCATTTCCTCTGCCAATCAAAACCCCACCGACAGTACGTACCCCTACAACGTGATCGGCTACTACGACGTGTTCCGCGGTAAACGCATCAACGAGCAGTTGTCGCATATGGACCAGATCACTGCCGATGATATGAAAGCGTTGCAAACAGACAACACCAACCTGTTTGCCCGTGCCGCCATCCCGTTATTACAAAAACATTTCGCCCCCGCACTGCTCAATACTACACAATCAAAATACTACGACCTGGTGGCCCACTGGAACCTGGTAGCTGATGCCAAGAGCAAGGCTGCTGAGGTGTTCAATCTCTGGTGGGAAGACCTGGAAGCAGCCATCTGGAATGATGACCTGCAGCGGGGCGACAGCGTGAACATAGGCCGGCCCACAGCGGTTACTACGTTGCAATGGCTGCTGCGGGACAGTGCTATGCATTTTGTAGATGACAACCGCACGCCCCAGCATGAGAATTTATCGCAGTTGGTGCAGCAGTCGTTCTTACAGGCGGCGGCTAAGGCAGATTCCCTGGATAAGGCCGGCACGCTGGCGCTGGGCCTGGCAAGGGGTACTACGATACAGCACCTGGCGAGGCTGCCTGCGTTTAGCCGGGAGCACCTGCGCACCGGCGGGGGACGGCATATTATCAACGCCACGAAAGAAGGTCACGGGCCTAGCTGGCGGATGGTGGTGGAGCTGACACCGCAGACGGCGGCATATGGTATTTATCCGGGCGGGCAGAGTGGAAACCCGGGATCTCCGTTTTATGATAACATGGTGAGCGACTGGGTGCAGGGACGGTATTACCCGTTGCATGTGTTTGATCTTTCGCGGGGCGATGACCCTAACATCCGCTACCACGTTACGTTTGGGCCTGGAGGTGCAAAATAATTGCAGAAAAATTTGGAGTGGAATGAGAAATTCCTATCTTTGCACTCCCAATCACAAACGGGAATGAATCGGTAGCTCAGTTGGTAGAGCAATACACTTTTAATGTATGGGTCTTGGGTTCGAGTCCCAACCGGTTCACTTAAGGAGACGATCAGTTTTGATTGTCTCCTTTTTTATTGTTAGTAACCTATTGTCTTACAATAATTTAAGCGTCTATTTTTTAGCTATAGAAGCGGTTCGATATTTTGTGAAACATGTGATTTATTTCGCGGCAATTAACTGGATGAGCTAATAAGCATCTTAAATAATGATTTTGTGTTCGATTTCCTTTTCAGGAATACTACTATCAGATGGGGCACTGGAAGCCTGGCCACGATACATTTTAGCAAGGAAGTAGAGAAAATCCAGTATGACTTTGGCTTGCTTTTCATTCGCATCTATACCGTTCTTTCTTAAAACTTTAATGGCCTGATCAGTGGAAACTTTTCGATCGGAAAAAATGCCTGTTTTTTTATGTGAGGCTTGCTGCATGGATTAATGTTTTAGAAATGAAAACTATCGGTCGTTACAAGAAGTTATCATTGATATTGCTAGATTTATTTGCAGGGGATTTAATTCTTTCGTGATGGAATTGATTGAAATCGGTGTAAATAAATCGATGATGTAACGTTTACCTGCTACATCTTGATTTTTATATAATTCAAAAATGCTGTTTTCCCTCCGCTTCATATCTTCAATGTCGTTGGGTGTTTGGCAACCGGCTAATCGCTTGTCTACAGCCAACAATTGGTAATTGAGAAACTCCAACATCTCCTTATATTCTTTTTTTAGCGCGCTAAAATCATCGAATTCAATTTTGTTCTGGAGGAAATGGCTTCTCACTTTCGATATTAACAAATCTTGTTTTGAAATGTCCTCCAGAAGCCTTCTCCGTTCGCTAATGCATTCTCTTTTTACTGTAAAGATGTTTTCGTCTTCTAACACGAGGTCAAACAATTCATGCACTTCTGGCCTAAGTGTTATATTCTTTAAGAGGCTTTCATATTCGCCATCAAGAATATCAGCCCTGACACGACCTTTACACCTGCTACTTAGACAATGATAATACCGATATTTTGCGCGCCTTCCTGAAGATATGCTTCCTGTAAATCGCCGGCTACAGAATGGACACATTAGAAATCCTCTCAGAATAAAAACCGGTTTCGTTTTCAGTCTAAAAGGATTCTGCGTACGTCGACTATTCAGTATGCCCTGTACCTCTTGAAAAAGTTGTTGAGAAATTAGTGGTTCATGGACTCCACTAACGAATTCCTATTCTTCATTTTTAGTCGCAGGAACAGATACTAATCCACAATAAAATGGATTGTGAAGCACCTTCCAAAAATTATTTCTACCACAGGTAAGTCCTTTGAGATTGGCCATCCTTCTCACATGGCTGATTGTATATCTACCTGTTGAAAACTCCTGGAATGACCACCTGATAATGTCGGCTTCGGGTTGTTTTGGTTTTATAATCTTTCTACCTTCAGGTGAAATTTGATTTGTATAACCGATTGGAGCCTTAGTTGGCCACCTCCCCATCTTCCTTGCCCGCCGCATACCATCGGAAGTATTCATGCCCCGTCTATTATTTTCTGCCTCGGGAATGGATAAATAGACAGCAAGCATTACAATACTTTCAGGAACCTCAAAGTCTATTGGTTGATCGATGGCCATTGCTTGCGTATTAAGGCCTCTCAGTACCCCAATCATTTGATAGGCATATTCAATGTTGCGGCTAAAGCGATCCCATTTAATAAATAAGATATTCTCCGGAGACCGATGCTTGTTGTTCTTTATAGTTTTAATAAGTTTTTTCCATTCCGGCCGATTGAAATCCTTCGCGGAAAAGTCCTCTCTGAAGATTCCTTTGACCTTGATCTGGTTTATTTCGCAATGCTTTAACAGACGTTCTTCTTGCTCGATAAGCGAAAACCCCTTCTTTTTTTGTTCGTCAGTGCTTACCCTGACATATAAGTAGGCTGAATTCATGATGATGGTTTTTAATTAATAAATCAAATTGATTCAATTTTGACGTTTTTATAAGATATTGGACGTAAAACTTTATTTTTATTTAAAAAAATTGCGTTTGAAATTTAACCGCCATACTTTCCCCTTTTTGGGCGTAGCACTTTTCGCAGCTTTACTGTTTTTATTCCGCCTACCAGTGAGCAAATTACTTGATGCTATTATAGTCAGACCATTGTTTATATCTTTCGAGCGTGGCATATGGGCGGACATTATCCTATTATTATTATTACTGATATCAGTGATTTGGATAGCAAAGGAGCAGCAACGAAAGTTGCTTTTCAGGCTCACTTTATTTGGACTGGTGTTTTATGGATTCCAGCGTACGAATAATTACTGGTCATTTATTTTTATGACATTGTTTCCCCGATTTGCTTATTGGGATTTGGTCGCTCTAGTAATGACTCTGGCCTTACCGCTCAATTTTCTACTACGGCGAAAGGCTGCTGATAACGAGGTAATAATCGACAATCAGGGGTTCATCGAAGATAATGCGGTAACACAATTGGAAGATGATCATTTCAATCGCAAAACAGCAGCGGCGGAAATCGCACGCATCATCCAATTGACCAAAAATCGTAAATCCTTTGCAATTGGCATTCTCGGCGAGTACGGTAGTGGAAAAACGTCTTTTTTAAATTTGATCAACCTTGAGCTATCGTCCGAAGAGGTACTGAAGATCGCTTTTAATCCCTGGACTACAGGAAAACCGGAAACCATACGCCGGGAATTTTTTGACCTTCTGGCACGTGAAGTGGCCGAGTTCGACCTAACGATATCTTCTTTGGTATACAGTTATGGCCGTAAACTGGCTAGTTTTGACGCTCGGTCGCTAAACTGGATGAACTGGTTAGCTTTTTTCAGGAACCGAGGATCGGTACAAAGTTCGGGTGAGCATGAGCAAATAAACAAAATGCTGCACGGCCTTCACCGCAAGATTGTGATCACCATAGATGATCTTGATCGACTGTACCCCTCCGAAGTAATGGAGGTATTGAAATTGATTCGTAATACCGCGGATTTTTCCAATGTGTTTTATCTGGTTGCTTATGATAAGGCTTATATCCATGAAGCGCTGAAAACAATCAGCGAATTAGGTGGCCAGAATTATCTCGACAAGATCTTTCAATTAGAAATCCCATTACCCAAACGCGAGGCCGACGATTTGCTGACTATACTTCAGGATCGGATCAAAGAGATGGTGTCGCCTGAACACTATTCGGCATTTGAAAATATTATGATCCAGAATGATTTTCGAAGAAGTTATGAAAAAGCATATAATAGTATTTTACGGCAAGGACGCGATGTTGTACGTTTCCTCAATAGCTTCAGAATCGTTTATAGGTTGATTGGTGAGGAGGTGGATTTTGAATGTTTGGTAATACTTGAATTAATCAAATTTCGTTTTCCTTCAATCTACGAATTGATTTATACGCAACGCGACTTATTCCTGTCTGAGAATCCAGTAAGGTCTACACATGAACAATACCTGTCGCCGCGTATGATAAAGAATGAGGATGCCGATAAAAGATTAAATGAGACATCCTTTTTCAAAAAGCATATTGAGCAATTCAAGTGGTTGACCGTCGAAGACACGTCCGTGCTTGACGGCTTATTCATGTCGCTATTTAAAGTAAGCACTCACTCAAAAACTAAGAAAATAAATTTAATTTCCTATCCATTGTACTTCGAAATCTATTTCCGTTACCGGCTGTCAAAGAAAGATATTTCCGATAAGGAATTTAAAGCTGCTATGGAAGCTGGACAAATGGCCGAATACATGGCATATTGCGCGAACCACGGATTACACAAGGAGTTGATGGTAAGATTGATGCAAGAAAATATTTCTGAGAACCGGCACCATTTTGAGCAGGTTATTAGTTGGATATTTTCTTTTGGCCGAACCTTTGTTGAAAAAGAAGGAAAGTTCCGCTTTGATTATGGGGCGCTAGTAGACAAGATTTATAACTATCATAATCATATAACAGATAAAGTTTACAAAAAGGACATTAGCACCTACAAAGACTTTATCACCAATTTGCTAAGTATGGCAATGCCGCCTTTTCTGTTCGAAAATGAACTAATCTATCATCTAAAAAAGAAAGGTGACAATTTTGTTATACCGACAAGCGAACTTACAACAAATCAACTGTCTTATTTTACAAAAATGGCTGATAGCGGTCATGGGTTGAGCGAAGAAACACTTTGGCTGTTTTGGGGAGCAAGGGAATATTATCGCATACCTGCTAATGAACCAGGCACTTATTATGAGAAATGGCGGTTTGAACCATCCCTGGTCGATAAAATGAAAATTTATCTAATCAACAAAGATCCGAAGGAATTTTTGAAAGCCAGCATCCAGCATGAAATGCGTGACCATTCGCTGGTATTTATAACTAGAGAGATTATAGAAATATTCGATGACCCGTCTGAATACAGAACGTTGGTTGCGCAGAATCCCCTATTAGACGATGCTATTCGGCAGGAATATTTACAATTGTTTGATAAGCTGGCAGAAAAAGATTTTATGGAATATGTAGTGGTTGAATTAAAAACCGAATTACTTAAGCGAGGACTCGGTTAGTCTTTCTAACGAAATGACTAGTAGCTAAATTGCTGTAACAATCAAATTAACACTATTTATTTTTTGCTACAGTAATCGCTAACGATCTTCAAACGCTTCTTGGTATTTATTATATAGTTTTCTGTAGATTTTGTCCATTAAATTCAGTAGCATAAACCACAAATAATAATTGTTATAATGATAGTTTTTGTCTAAAAGTGTTTTGAGCGATGGTAGATTTTCCTGGTAGGATAGTAGATTGTGAGCACATCTGTTCCTATGCTTATATAAATGGTCTTGGTAGACTGTTTGTAAGGAATATATCGGGGAACTAGTTGAAGCGAGCAATGTACCATCATCAGTGGCAAAGTGATTATCCTGGTAAATACTCACTAAGTTTTCATATTGCTCAAATGCCTCCTGGGTCCAGGATAACAGTACAGTTCCTTTAAAGATAACTTCAATTTCTTCGCGACTTGTTCGTAATAGTTCAGATCTACCTATTTCAGTGGCAACCGTAAAGCTGGTATATTTTTTTATTTGTGAGAGCAAATCTTTGTAAACTTTCAATTTTTCATTGTAACTTGAAAATTCCCCCATTGCTTTGCGAGTAAGATCGTAACGATATTCGTAATCATCAGTTGCCAGTTCCCAACAAATGCACTTCATTTTTTGCTCGTGAAATCCAGTCATTTTTAAGAATGTTGATTGCATTACATATTCCGTTAATGGAAACGCCTCGATACCAACACCGATACCAGTACTTGCCGCCACTGCATCTTTAAGAATTTCAGTGATGGGGGAAAGAATAAAATCCATATGTCTATCCATGCAAATACTTATTATATATTTCTATAGAGGAAGTGATACGATTTCTTAAATATTTTAAAGCACTTGGCGCTTTCTTGTGTGCTGCCACATTTTTAAATTCTGCAATTTTAAGTTCAATTTCAGCAATGAGATGGTCTCGCTTACTAATATCTATGGACCTATTCTCAAAGACTATAATATACACCATTCCAAATAAATAAGTATCCATTTCAATTATGGAAGTAAACTTTGTGGGAAGCCTTAAATCAATAATGCTGCTATTCAATCTTTCCAATCTAACTTGGTAATTACCATCAGGAAAGAGCTGAGCGAATGACACAAATTTAGTTGCTTTATCTTCTCCTCCCACAACTGAATAGATGTACTCTTCGTAATATTCTTCCATTTTAGACTTGAAGCCCCCAGCTATATGGGTGGACTGCTCTTCTTTTTTGTATTGTGACAAAAGGGCTATAAATCGAAGAAAGTCAACAGGGCTTTCTGAACTGAAATTGCTTATTGTTATACGCTTGATGAAAGCCGGGCCAAAAAAATCCTTTAAACCGTCTTTCAAAAAATAGAGCGATTCCCTGCTTTCCTGTGGAAGTAATTTTACACCTCCAATATTTATACTTCTGAATACTGATGAATAATACTTTTGCTGAATTTGTTGATCATCGTTTTGCGGTACGAGATAAGAAAAACCTAAGAACGTCTTCTTTAAAAAATCATCATCAATTCCAAAATCATTTATTACTTTATAATTACCTTCAATTATCTTTCCGAGAATTACATCTTTATTATTTCCTTTAGCAGTAAGCTCTTTAAAATTCCATTTGAGTATGTTATCAAACTGTTCTTCAACATCAACGTCGTCATCGTTTTCGTCCGCGAGTCTTTCAATAGTACCTTTATAAAAATCTTTGTCGGGGAACAATCCTAAATGTGCTAACAAAATGGTAGTTAATCTCTGTTGCCCATCAAGAATTAAATTTTTCATGGTACCATTCATGTTGAAGGCTCCAATCGTTATTGGTGGAACAAACTGTTTATTTTTAAGCGCATTAATTAGTGTCCTGACCTTTCCTTCGTTCCAAACAAAAAATCGTTGGTAGTCAGGAAGGATGATGTTTTGCTTTAAAATAAGGTCAAGCCAGTGTTTTAGGGAATATTGTCCATAGTAAACTCTATTTTCCATTTTCGTTAGTCATCTTGAGGTTAAGAGTGGGGCATTAAAAATGTTAAAAGTTATTTTTTGTCGGCCAATCGGACGGAATCAACTTTTCTTGTCCATTTTTTGGCCACCGGTATTTTGTAGCAGTTACAAATCTTGGATCATTTTTTAGATAGGCATGTTCTATTACGATCACTTGTAATCCATGTTCTGATGCTACTTGATTAAAAATGAAATCGAAGTGCTTATGCAGGTCAGTTTCATCGTCTGCAATTTCTTCCTCCTGTCGATTGCCTTCTTCTTTGGTCTCATTGGAATAATACGGACGACTTACCTGGTCGAGAATCAATACCCCTGGCACCGGTGATTTTTCAAGACGGAAAAACTTTTGAAAAGCAAATGCAAAAGCAAGATGAATGCTAAGATAATTTTCATCCGAGCCAACATTTGCAAATTCGCGCTTAACATTTTCTACGTCTGTTATTATGATTTTTGGAGTCTTTGACAAAAAGTTTATTGTAGCATTAGTTGCGGGGAAGCCAGTTGGAAGTACACTTAGGTTTTCGGTTGCATAACGGGAAATCGAATTTTCGGCTAGTTGAATTCTCTCCTCCCGGTGGCTTTTTCCATATCTTTTCTTCAGCTCATTTAATTCCCTAGTATAGCGATCAAGTCTTTCACTATCAAAGGCACTTACTTCTGTATGATTATCTAAAAAATATGAAATGCGGCCAATTATCCTTGTGGCTTGTTGGTTGTCGTCAAATTGTTTTTTTAGCACCTCTGATTCTTTTAAAAGATTGACTACCTCCGTTTCGATTCCAGCAAGTCGTATTTGTGCGTTTTGTATCTGCTCTTCCGTTTCCCTAATAAAAGCACTTACCGCCGGTTTGTGATTCCTGATTACAGTTCTTTCCTTCTCTAAAGTGGTTATCGAATTTTCAATTTGAATGGCGAGATCGCTGGGAGTTGTGAAAAGATTGTTGCAAACAGGACAATGAGTTTCCTCATGTTTAAAATACTTCCGTACATCTAGTTTCGCAAGTTGTTTGTCCAATATTTTGTCGAAATCAGTGGTAACTGTATTAACTTGTGTAGCCGCATTTTTCTTTCTTCTTAAACCATTAAGTTCAGACAATATCACTGTCTTTCTCGTTTGTAATTCCTTGACAATATTTTCATTTTCCTGAACCACAACCTTTGGTTCTTGTAAAGAAATAACAGTGAGTAGCTTTATCATTTCATCCTTGGTGTCTGGGATTGATTCAGGCGGAATCAACCCAAATTGGGAAGCTTCAGACAACAAAGATCTGCATTTATCTATGAGGCTGTTTTCATGACCTTCAAACTGGATTTTCTTCTTCTCTTCGTTTTCAATACCCTTACTCAAACCATTCATGGTTTTTATGGCATCCAGTTCTTCAGCATCTATCGCACCGAGAAAAAATGGTAAAGATTCAATAATGCTTTTGCTAAAAAAAATATCGTCCAATCCGTGCATCAAAGTCTTCTTGCTATCAATAACGTCTTTGTCTAAAAATATAAAAGGCGTAATATTTCTGATTGATACCTTACCTGATGTTTTAGTTGCTTCAAGTTCATTTTGAAATCCAAACAACCGTTCAATTACCAATTTAACTTGCTCTTTCGTGGCTGCACCTTTCAAGTCAGTCGCTGACTCGGGGATAAGAATATTTGATCCATACTCGATAAACATGCGATCCGATATCGTTTTGGTTGTGCCAATTTCACGAGCGATTAAGATTTCTGTTTTGTCATTCACCCATTTGCTAGCAACATGACTAACTCTATCAGTTACGAAACTTGCGATTTTACAAGAAGACGATCCTAGACAATAATCAATAGTGTCAATAATTGCTGTTTTCCCAGTGTTTGATCCACCTGTGACGATTGTCGTATCGCCAACATTAAATTCTATAATCCTTTTTTCATTGTGCGTACTATAGTACACCAAGTGGCTAATATTCCATCTGCTCATACATGAATTCCTAAGTGATTATAAATTGTTTTTACTGACTTAATCTCACCGAGCCAATGACCTAACCGATTGGCAAGTTTAAAATACTGCGATGCACCGTTTGCATTAGAGTAGTTCAGTACGTTTTCCCGATGTGTTTTAACCTCACCATAAGGAGTAAAGCCTATGACGCTTTTACTAACCGCGAATTCAATTGCCGGTTTGATGAAGTCTTGTGAGTCTTCAATTCGCTCTGTCATTTTAATTAAGATCACAGGATTATTCTTAATCCAAGAGAAAAATCCGGTCTTAACATTCGTCCCATCAAACGTCTTTAAAAGGTCGCCTGAAAGGATGATGGGAATTGGAAGAATCAATAATGGAAAGGGTACGGTGGTCTCGGCGGCTAATTCGTATCCCTCACAAAAACTCAGTAAAACCAGCGAACAAAAAGCTGGGTTTGTTTCGGAAAAAACGTCTATACTATTCATTTTCGGTAGCGTCCGGAATGAGAGTTAAAAAATTGCAGTGCCATCCCACACTGCGTTTTGTCGAAAGCATTTGGTAGCTTCCCCGAACCAGATCAGGATTGTTGTATTGATGAGAAATTGAAGCGACTTGCTGATGCGCTTCATTGTGGGTCCAATCAAGTAACTTTCGGCCATATTCCTTTATTTCATCATCTGAAAGAGAGTCTTTTTTTACCGTTGTTTCTTCAAATTTATATGACCACTCCTCAACCAATCGTTCATCGTAGTTCTTCAGCTTTTTAGCAGATGGTAAGCTTTTATTTATCCAAATTTCTCGTTGGATTCTCGCCTTCATTTCGGTTGTAAATGAACGTTTTTTTTGAACGTCTGAAGCATCGATAATTTCAAGTTGTTTTGCATGAACAGGATGGGGGTTTGTTATTGGTGGCAGGGAAATCTGCAAGGCGTCGTCGGTAAAACCGTCATCAAAAAGTTCAGCATTTTTTCGACTAATGAATTCTTGAAGTTCGGAAAGAAAGATATTTTCCTGTCGTTCATTTGTCAGTGATCGTACGGCTTCCCTATCCCACCAAGCAAGAATAAATTCGGAAAGAGGTCCAATATTCTGTGGCTGGGTTGTTTTCCTTATATAACTACTTACCATTTCATTCGCTTCAGTCATTGAAAACTGACCGGGGTTTAGACGTATTCTTTGCAAAAGAAGTTTTCTTTTGGAAGGTGTAAGACTCTTGAATGCAAGACAACCTTTATATTTTTTGTCGTAAGGGAGGGGTTTATCTTTTGCTTCTTGAAGTTTCTTCTCAACGTTTTCCAGGTCCGTCGTTTTACGGGCTTCAATTACTCTTTCGGCCTCTTCTAATAGATCCTTTTCAAATTGTTCGCGGTTACTTCCAAACGTCAGTAATTCTTGCAACGTGTCCTTGGCACCAATTTCGGCCACCGTAGATAGAACGAAATATCCACCACCAGGATCATTCTTACTTAAGTAATCACACCAAACTTTAAGTGTTCTCCACAGATTATCGCTTTTGATAGTGATTTTGGCATCTTCTGCTACGGTATGCTTAAGTTGATGCAGTTCTTTTTTTGACCCATCTGAAAAGTATACGTCATCAAGCGTCTCAATGCTCACATAAGCATCGGGTTCTTCAGATTCAAGCAACAGTTTTAAAGCATAAATAGCTTGATAATAGTACCCTAAAGCGGGTGCTACTGCTCCATGAGAAGGTATTTCCATTTATGAAAATCTCAGTTTAAATAGATTCTGTCTTAGGGATATAACGTTATTGGGATAAATTGTCATGAAATGTTTAGGGACGTTAGGAAAATTAGGGGAATTAATAATTAAACAATAATCTTAGTAACTATTTACTCAATATAGTTTCATTAATCGTGTTAAACAAAAAAAATGTAAATTGATAAAATATATTTTGTTTTTCATATTTTTATATAATTGATTATCAATTATTATTATGCGTTTTTAATTTGAGGTATAGTCGTCAGCTTTTTTAGATCATAAAGGAAAAGGTTCGACATTTGTACCACCGAGGTCACAGAAAGCTTTCAAACCTCGCGCTAGTCGCGGGGTTTTCTTTTTAGTTGAACCCCTTTGGCCCCGAATTCTTTCCGTACTTTATACAGCTTCACAGATCAAGTTGAAAACCTTTAACCAGCTTTTACTAAAATATGAAAATCCGAATCGGATTGCACCAACCTTTAATCGCTATAGTCTTTTGCCGAAAAGACGTCAGCAAATAGTTTAAATTTGTTGTATTTGCGATACGCTTGGTCGCATAGTCTCTTATTATATTTGCTTAGTTTATCACAAATTGCTCCATAAAATGGAAGATGTCAACCTTTGGTTAGACCAGCCCAGAAAAGGTTAATCAGAAGTTAAGAATGAAGAAGGATTTATTTAGTAGGATCTTTCGATGAGCCACCTGGAATCCTTCCGGACATCTTGCTGTGTTCATCAATCAGCACTTTCCATAGCTTATTTTTAACTTCATAATGAAAAGATGAATACAATTTTGTGGATAATACAAGGGCTTCTCTCTGCATTTTTTATTTTGCCTGGTTATGGAAAAATTGCGGGAAGTAAAGAAAAGCACATCGCAGACGGACATTTGAAACCGGGCAGCTCTATAATACCAATTCGGATCTTAGGGGTTCTGGAATTATTAGGATGTGTCGGCATTATAGTACCATGGCTTTCGGGCATTACACCAATTATGACACCTGTGGCAGCGGCAGCCTTTTGCTTAGTCATGTTAGCAGGTATGGTTGTTCACGGCAGGAAGAAAGAATACAAAATGCTCCCAGTGTTGATGGTAGTTTTTATGCTATCAGCACTTGTTGCCTATTTCAGGTTCGCAGCGCTAGGTCGACAATAGAGAATAGCCGAATTGAACATAGCGATACATAACGAAAATGTCGTCAACTGCTACTCACTGCCGTTAGTTTAAGAGCAGCTTGCAGTACTCTTAAACTAACGCAATTTCGGCTAACTTAAACAGACCGATATACAAAAGTTCGAGTTTTGTGCCATAAGGATTACAGGAAAATAAAGAAGCCTGCGCATTGCGCGGGCTTCTTTATTTTGTTTTTCCCGGGATCTGGTGGATGGCCGGAAACGCCAAAATAGCATAGATCATCCAACCCTGCTTCCCTGCAAAACCCAAGGTTCCGCCATTAATTGCATTTTTATAGCTTGATTTTTTGATTATTTTTACACTTCAACTAAAATCGGGGTGCAAAATTGTCACAGAAATCTTCTCATAACGAGTGCCAACTTTTGCATGGATTGACTTCGGGCGATACGTTACATTATTCTTATATATTTAAAGAGTATTATAGCGCACTATGCCGCTACGCCGAAACGGTCATCGGCGAGCCAGGGCATGCAGAAGATATTGTGCAAGACGTTTTCGAAAGATTATGGCAGAAGCCATACGCCTTCGAGGATCTCCGGCATATAAAGGATTTCCTGTACAAGGCTACCCGTAATGCGGCCCTTAATTTCCTGAAAGGGGCGCAGCATAGTAAGGAACGCCAGGCTAAATTTCTCCAGGAACAGGAAAAGACGGCCACCGCGGAGGACCTGGACATCATCCGGATGGAGGTTTTCAGGTTAATTTACCGCGAGATCAGCAACCTGCCCGAGCAATGCGGCAAGATCGTTCGCATGAGTTACGTGGAGGGGTTGAAAAACGAGCAGATCGCCGAAATTCTTTCCATTTCCCTCCAAACGGTTAAAAATCAGAAAACCAGGGGCATGAAACTGCTCAGAATGCGCCTGCCCCCGCTTGCATTCTCCTTATTCTTATTATTTTCCCACCACCCATAATTTTTTTTTCGATTCCTTTAGTACGATCGGCATACCGTGTTGTAATAAGATAAACACGATTGTCATGGCGTCTTCTTCGAACGATCCATTTATCATTGCAGCGCTTATTTCCCGTTCGCAACAGGGCATGCTTATGGCCGGGGAGCAGGATGCGCTGGATGCCTGGATTGCCGCCAGCGACGAGAACCGGCAGTTATGGATGGAGTTGAACGACCCTGACGTACAACAGCAAAACGTACGCGCCATGGCCCGTTTTGATGAAACGGTCGCGCTGGAACGTTTTCTTGCCAACAAGCCTGCTACATCAAACGTACACCGGGTACGGCGTATTCACGCCTGGAAATGGGCGGCTGCCGCTGCGCTGGTACTGGCGTTTGGCGTATCCACTTATTTCCTGCTCATCCATCGTGGACAACATGCTGACCTGTTTGGCCACACATACGCCCAGCACGACATTCCACCGGGTAAAAACGGCGCCATCCTCACACTGGCCGACGGTTCTCAACTGGTATTGGATAGCTTGAACGAAGGCAGGATCGCTACGCAGCACGGAACACAGATTTCGCTGAACAATAACCAACTTACATACGATGCTACTGCCGCTACAGACGGTGCGGCGCTCAATACCATGACCACACCTAAAGGCCGCCAGTACCACCTTACACTGCCTGACGGAACGGAAGTATGGCTCAATGCAGCATCTTCTATACAATACCCGGTCGCTTTCAAAGGGCAGGAGCGAAGGGTGAAGATCAGCGGGGAGATCTATTTTGAAGTGGCCAACAAAAGCTGGCAGCCTTTTATAGTGGAAACCGACCAGATGAAACTGGAAGTACTGGGTACGTCATTTAATCTCAACACCTACGACAACGAAAAGACCATCCGCACCACACTATTGACCGGCGCTGTGAAAATATCACCGCTGCAAGGTAGTATGCCTGCCGTTAAGCCACAGGTGCTGGTGCCCGGCCAAACAGCGGTTTTAAGCAAGCCGGGTGCACCGGAAGGGGTTACGCTTACTGTAACGGAAACGCCCGATCCTGATAAAATTATCGCGTGGAAAAACGGCCTGTTCAATTTCGACGGCCAGGATTTATATAGTGTAATGCGCCAACTGGAGAGATGGTACAATATAGAGGTGCAATACGTTGGAAAACCGGAGGATGTGATCTTCAAAGGAAAAATGCACCGCAACACCAATCTGTCTGATGTATTGAAAGTGTTGGAAACGATGGATGTGAATTTCGAATTAAAGGGGAATACTTTGTATGTAAGATAGGAATAGTAACAAACCTTGCTTAAACAAAACCGGAAGTGCTTGCGACACTCCCGGTAGATGTTCAAGTAGGGTAATAATCAACCAGGTTTAAAGACTGCTTATTTGTTTACTTAAACATTCCGCCCCTTATGTAGGGGGAGCGGATTTATGCAAATCTATGCAAATTATTTTTTATTGCATGCGTGATCCCTATGCAAGGAAACGTAGCTCAACCAAATCGCTGTTAGTCATGAAACTAACATTCTTTCTCCTTACCGCTGCCCTGTTGCAGGTATCTGCCAGGGGACTTTCACAGAACATCAGCTTTAATGGTAAAAACGTTGCACTGGAAAAAGTGTTTGCTTCGGTAGAATCGCAAACCGACTATGTTTTCCTGTACAAGGCTGCAGTTTTATCGGTGGCCAAACCGGTTACTGTCAATGCCCGGGAAACCGACCTGGCTGTATTTCTCAACAAGGTCTTCGAGAACCAGCCGCTGACCTACACCATCATCGACAAGAACATCCTGGTATCCCAGAAAGTGTTCAAACTGGTTGAAGGCAAGCAACCTGTCGTCGATACGATGCCGGCAAAACAGGAGTTGATAAATATCTATGTCTATTCCCCCGGGTATACACCGATGGGCAGTGCCACTATTAGCAATCTTACCGACAAGCGGAACTATCTCACCGCCGGAAACGGGGCGGCCCAGGTGCCGGTAAGGCTGGGCGATCAAATGCGGATCAGCTATATCGGGTATGTGGATCATCTGTTTAAAATTACGGAGGAGATCATTGCCAGCAGGACATACAACAATGAGATGGTGCTCTCCACGAACAAGCTGGATGAAGTACAGATCACGGTGTTGGGCACTACCAATAAAAGAACTGGCACGGCCAATATCTCCACGGTGAAAGCCAGTGATATCGAAAGGCAACCGGTCGTAAATGTGCTGGATGCCATCGCAGGCCGTGTTCCCGGCCTCCATATCAGCCAGTCGGCCAACACAGCCGGGGCCAGGAAAGTAGAGTTACGCGGACGTAATGTGCTGAACGAGAACAGTTATACAGATCCGCTGTATGTGGTGGACGGATTACCCATTGCCACTTTATCCGTGAATCCATACGGTGCAAATCAACCTGTTCAGGGCGGTTATTCGTTGTCCGAAAATCCGCTGTATATGATCAACCCGCTGGATATTGAAAGCGTAGACGTGCTCAAAGATGCGGATGCCACCGCGTTGTATGGTTCCAGGGGTGCAAACGGGGTGATCATGATCACTACCAAAAAGGGAAAGCCAGGCCCTACCAGGTTTAATGTAAACTACTCCAAAGTATTTTCGGGTGTGCAGCATTACATGAATATGATGAACACAGAGCAATACCTGGCAGTAAGAAGGGAAGCATTTATGAATGATGCAGTGCTGCCTACCCAGTTGAGCGCCCCGGACCTCACCATCTGGGACCAGAAAGCCTATACCGACTGGCAACGCGCCTTCTTCAAAAATGAGCAGTCGAGCGATGTGCAATTGAGTGTGGAAGGTGGGCTGCTGCTCAATACATTCCGCGTGAGTGTGGGATATACCTCCACCACGGAAATGTACAACCAGGGCAGGGGCAACGATCGTTTAACGGCGGGCCTGTCTTTCAATCACCGCAGCCCGAACGGCAAGTTCACGGTGGAACTTTCTGCCAACAATACTTATTCCAACAATGAAACCGCCGCTACGATAAACTATTTCTCGCTGGCGCCCAATGCACCATCGATGTATGATTCGAGCGGAGGATATAATTTTGTTCCATACAGGAACCAGCTTGGGAGCATTTATCCATTCAAGAATGTTAAGAGCTGGGGAGAAAATCAAACGCTGAAAAGTCAGACCAATCTTGGTTTTACGTACGAAATATTCAAAGACTTCACAGCGGGCGTTCGCGTTAGCGGGGAATTTTTCTCCAATAAAGGCGGCAACTATGTCCCTAAAGCCGGGCAAGATCCCTTGTACAATCCCTTTAACTACTCCATTTTTAGTAATGGTTCCGGGAAAAGCCTGCTGGTAAGGCCAAGTATCAATTACGTTAAATTGTTCGGTGGCGCAAGGGTATCTGCTTCTGTGGCCGGAGACTATAGTTATGCAGACCAGGACCTGACATCGGTGATGGCATTCATGTTCTCTAACGATAACCTCCTCAAAAGCTACTCCAATGCCCAGATGTTGCAATCCATGAATAATTTTGTTCCGTTGAAAATTGCCTCTTTGATGGCAACGGTTTCTTTCGACTGGGAAAGTAAGTACATGGTTAACCTGAATGGCAGGAGAGATGGTTCGTCGCGCTTCGGTAGCGGGTCCCGTTTCGGGAACTTCGGATCTGTAGGCGCCTCATGGATTTTATCAAACGAAGAATGGTTTAAGAAGGCTAACATGAATTGGTTGTCGTTCGTAAAGCTCAGGTCTACTTATGGCGTGATGGGCAATGCCAATGTGGGCGATTACCAATATCTCTCGCGCTGGTCCAATGTTCCAACGGATGCCATCGACAAACTGCCGGACTACGATGGCCAAACGATTTACACACTCGTACAACCCGTTAACCAGCAATATAGCTGGTCCAGCGCCAGCAAGTTCGAGGTGGGTGCCCGCTTGGGATTTCTTAACAGCAGGTTGAACATCGAAGGTAACTTCTACATCAACCGCGACGGGAAACAACTCACCAGCATTACCACGCCGGCATTCACAGGCTTTGCTGCTGTAACGGGCAACTGGCCCGCAGTGATCCGCAATAGGGGATTGGAGTTGATGTTGGATGCAACGATCGTAAACACCAATACCTGGGGTATTACCGCACGTTTCCAGGTAAGCAGGAACACGAATACGCTGGTGGCTTTCCCGGGGCTGGAAGATTCTCCCTATAAGGATACCTACAAGATCGGGCAGTCCGTAACTGCCAAGTCCTACTCACACTACATCGGCATCAACCCAATGAAGGGAACAGCGGTGTACGAGGACCATAACGGGGATGGGAGCATGCCGGCCGGGATGAGTACAAACTACCCGGATACACAGTTGGACGATCATTATAAGGTAATAGACCTCAATCCCAAATATTTCGGTGGCGCAGGCTTCCGGGTAGACTTTAAGCGGGTATTGTCACTGGATGCGCAATTCAGCTTCGAAAATTCCATGGTTGCCGACCAGTTGCTTGACCAGGGGTATGGCGGTCAGGCTAACGGGGTATTGTACGACGAGATCGCAAACAGGCACTGGAAGCAACCGGGCGACAAAGCGTTGTACCAAAGGTATTCCAGCATTTACAACGGCGGACTTTCGGGATCGGATGGCTACTATGCCAAAGGCGCCTATATCAGTCTTGACAACCTTAGCCTGGCCTATATGCTGCCTGTAGCGTGGATAAAGAAGGTGGGAATGAAGCAGGGTACGGTGTCCGTGAATTCATCAAAGATCTTCAAACTCTCGCAATACAGAATGTCGGATGTTGAATTGGGCACTACGCCGCAGATCAGGAGAATTGCCGCTAACCTGAGATTAAGCTTCTAAAATCAATCGTATGAAAAAATTTGCTATCAATATAATTGCAGCCGGGGTGTTATTGTTTGGCCTGTTGGTAACAGGTTGCAATAAGATGCTGGATATAAAGGACCCGATAAATTCGATCACTACCAGCGAGGTTTTCCAGAACGATGAACAAGCCGGCACTGCCCTTAATGGCTTGTATTCTTACCTGATCAACGGTGGAACGGCCGAAGTTTATTCAAACGGGGACCTGGGCAGCGATCTATACAGTGCCGGTGGCATTACGCTGGCCGCCGGGCACTCCGCGGACGAATTATATGCACCCTCGCTCAGCGGAGGATACCAGTACTATGCGGAAACCTCCGCCAGGCTCACATTACAGACCACGGGTTATTCCCCGAAAATATGGAAGACGGCCTATAAGGGCATTTTCAATGCCAATGCCCTGATAGCAGGAGTGAAAGGCGCCACATCCGAAGCGCTTACGCAGGCCTACCGGAAACGGGTGCTGGGCGAAGCGCTGGCCGTGAGAGCAATGAGCTATTTCTACCTGGTGAATTTGTTCGAAAAGGTGCCCCTCGCCTTATCCATCGATTATAACGATACACAAACGCTTCCTTCCGCCAATCCTGCTACTGTGTACCGGCAAATCATCAACGACCTGGAAGAAGCGTCGGGGTATCTTTCCGAAAATTACGATGGTAACAACACAGAGCGCATCCGGATCAATAAATGGTATGTGAAGGCGATGCTGGCAAGGGTATACCTGTTTACCAAAGACTACGACAAAGCTTATCAGAATGCTAACGACGTGATTGGCCGCACAGACCTGTTCCAACTGGAAACCCTGGACAATGTGTTCAGCATGGCCAGCCGGGAAGTTATTTTCCAGTTGAAGCAGACCAACACTAATGGGGTACGCGGCAATGCCACGCCCGAAGGGTATAGCATGACATCCCGTTACCTCGCACCGATGCTGATGAATGCTTTCGAGGCGGGCGATAACAGGAAAACTGCATGGATCAGGGTCATCGCCGGCGATCAATATGTACCTGCCGGTTTTACACCGAACAAGTACAAGATCAATCAAAACAACCGTGTAACAGGAGGCAACCTGTCCGAATATTATGTAGTGATGCGGCTCGCGGAAATGTACCTGGTAAGGGCAGAAGCGAACATGTTGCGGAGCGCGGCCAATAAAAATGCCGTGATAGATGATCTGAACACGATCAGGACGCGCGCGGGATTAAACGGTCTGCCTTATACGTTAACCGATCAGCAGGTAACGGATGCCATCGCGCAGGAAAGGCGCGTAGAGTTGTTTGCTGAATGGGGGCACCGCTGGCTGGACCTGAAAAGGACGAGCAAGGCCACAGACGTGCTTTCTGTGATCTCTTACAAACAGCCGTGGAATCCATACCAGTTGCTCTACCCGGTTCCTCCGGACGAGATCCGCTGGGATAACAATCTCTCCCAGAATATTGGCTACAATTAAAATGTGATCAACATTAAATCAAGAAAGATGTTTCAATTCAGCTTCAAAAAATATTTCAAAGCAGGTGTGTTAGCGGGAGGCATCCTGTTGCTCGTTACTTCCTGTAAGAAGGATGTACCGGCAGCGCAATTTCCGGCGTCTTTGACGATCGTGAATGGCATTAACGATAATACCTCCTTCCTTACCACCTATTTTGGGACCACACGGCCCAAATACTACAGCAGGCTTTCTTATGTAGGCACTGGCAACTCTTTTGATTATGCCACCGATAAAATGGACCTGCCGCTTACGCTGTTCAGGAACAACGATACGCTGCAGCCGGATAAACCCTTCCTGAAAACCAACCTCAAACTGGAACCTGGCGGCATCTTCACGCATTTTGTGTACGGTAGCCCAACGGCGGTAAAACAGAAGACCATAAAAGAAAACCTTCCTACCCGCAACGTGGATGATAGTGTGGCCAACCTCCGGATCATTAATCTCTTCGATAACCGGTCGATCGATGTGTTAGAACTGGAGCCGGTGCCCGGATCTATGGCTACCGATCTTGCCTATGAAGAACTGACCGGTTTTATAAGAGTGCCTATCAGCACATCGGTACAGAACTTTCGTTTCGAAGTACGGGATCATGCTACAGGTGTCACGTTGGCCACCCTTTCCGACGCAAATATTTATCCGGGCACTACTACGATCAATCCTAACTGGTTGTTTAAGGCGCGTACCATGCTGGTAACGGGCACCTGGACTTCGCAAAGCGTTTTTTCGGCCAGGGCAACCAGTATCGGTCATTATTAATCCAAGTTTCTAATCATAAGTAACATTATATGCAACCTGTGTTAAAGGTGGAAAACCTATCGCATAAGTATGCCAGTACCTGGGCCATACGCGAAGTAAATTTTGAGATCAATGATACCGGTGTTGTCGGATTGCTGGGCTCAAACGGAGCGGGTAAGTCTACCACGATGAATATCATTTGCGGCACCCTGTTGCAAACGGAAGGCAATGTTTCCATCAATGGGTTGAATATCAAAGACGATCCTATTGAATATAAAAAACAGATCGGTTTTTTACCACAGCAGGCACCCCTGTATATGGACTTTACCGTGCAGGAGTACCTGGAATATGCTGCGCAGTTAAGGTTGATGGATAGACGCCTGATAAAAAGTGCCGTAGATGAAGTATTGGAAAAAACATCCATTACGCAGATGCGGTCGCGCCTTATAAAAAACCTGTCGGGTGGATATCGGCAGCGCGTAGGTATTGCGCAGTCTATCATTAACAAACCCAAAGTGGTGATCCTTGACGAGCCTACCAACGGCCTCGATCCTAACCAGATCATTGAAGCAAGAAAACTGATAAAAGAAATTGCGCAGGACCGTGCCGTATTGTTGTCGTCACATGTGTTATCCGAAATAAACCTGCTTGCCAAAGAGATCATCATGATCGAAGGAGGGCAGGTGGTGTTCTCCGATTCGCTCGATGCCTTCAATAATATCCTGCAACCTAATACCATGGTGGCCAGGATGCTCCACATGCCTGCGCCTGAAGAATTGATGGCCATAGAAGATGTGCAGAAAGTGGAGTTGCTGCCGGATAACAAATGCAGGATCTGGTTCCAGCCCAACGATGACCTGGCGGAAAGAATTGTGAGGAAGAGTGCAGAGAAGAACTGGAGACTCACTGCTATTCAAACAGAGTCTTCCGGTATGGACGATGTATTCAAACAATTATCATCAAATGCTTCTTCAATCTTACGTTAATGAAAGTAGTTTTTAATATAGCGCGGGCGGAATTACGGTATTTTTTCTTTTCCCCGATCGCATGGTTTGTATTGATTTTATTCCTGATGTCTAATGCGGGCATCATCATGGGCAACTTGGCGGATACGGCGCTGCAGCAAGATATGATGCTGGAGTTACAGGGGAGTCTTTTTCCGGGGTTTCTCAATAGCCCGCTAACCAAATTGGTGATCGGCAAAGGGCTCGACACGGTGCTGACAATTTTCTTTCTGTACATTCCGTTATTGACCATGGGGGTCATTAACCGGGAATATGCAGGCGGCACCATTAAGTTGCTGCATTCCTCGCCGGTAAAAACACGGCAGATCATCCTGGGTAAGTTCCTGGGTGTGTATAGTTTTGTATGCCTGATGATCGCCATCTTCTTGAGTGTGATCGTGGTATTACTCTGTTCTATCAGGAACGTGGAGTTCCCGCTTACCCTCGCCATGATATTGGGCTTCTTTTTACTGGCGGCCATGTATGTGGCGGTAGGGATGTTTATCTCCAGTTTAACCTCGTACCCCATCGTTGCCGGCATCGGAACATTTGTGGTGCTTACCCTGTTCACTAGTTTAGCCATGTGGTTCCAGGGAACGGATTATGTGCGGGATGTTACCTGGTACCTCTCCAGCTCGGGAAGAGTAGAAAGCCTGCTGGGAGGGCTTATTACAACAAGAGACCTCGTTTACTTCCTCAGTATTACTTCCCTTTTTATCATATTCACCACCATCAAAATGAAATCCGTTACGGAGTCGAAGCCGTGGCGCGTGTCAGCAGGCAGGTACTTTTTGGCATTCACAGTAACGGTGGTGCTGCTGGTGGTTAGCTCCATTCACGGGTTCATTGGCTATTGTGATGTAACAAGAGGTAAGATAAATACGCTGCATGAAAACACCCAGGGCGTAATAAAGCAGTTGGATGGATCGCCGCTGAAGGTAACGCTGTACACTAACCTGTTAGGGTATAACCTGGGTAATGGATTGCCCACTGAGCGTAATAACTACCTGTGGAAGTTTTGGGCCAAGTATCGCCGCTTTTATACAAACATGGAGTTTAACTATGTGTATTATTACGATATAAACCATGGCGATAGCTCCATATTCCAGGCGTACCCGGGCAAATCGTTGGACGAAATAGCAGAGAAGTATGCGGAAATGTATAAGACCGATCTCGCTATCTATAAAAAACCTGCGGAGATCAGGAGCATGATCGACCTGGAATCGGAGAAAAAGGGTTTATTGATGGAGGTGGAGTATAAAGGGAGAAAGACGTTCCTGAGAACCTACGAAGACCCGGAAGTTTTTCCAAGTGAAAGAAATGTTTCCGGTAGCCTGTTGCGTTTAATAAATGATACAACGCCCACAATTAAATTCCTTACAGGGCACTATGAACGTTCACCCCTTAAGAGCGGCGAACGGGAATATGGCATTCATGCAATGGCTAAAGGGAATAGGAATGCGCTGATCAATATGGGACTGAATTTCGACACCATCTCCGCCCTGCGTCCTGGTGTGATAAAGCCCGATGGCGCACTGGTGGTCGCCGATCCTAAAACGGTATTGGATAAGTCTATTATCGATAGCATTAAACACTATATTGACAATGGAGGAGATGCTATGTTCTATTCTGAACCAGGCAAGCAGTTTATCATGAACCCTATCCTCAATCATGTGGGAGTAAATGCGGATGAAGGTACCATTGTGCAGGTCAATCCGCAGGATCTGCCGCACAAGTTTGCCGGGTTGATCTCTAAGATAGGTACGGATATGGCTGATGAACAACCGTTCTTCTACTTCAGAAATGGTATCGGCAGGGCCTGTTATACCAATATCGCCGGCGCCAGTGTACTAAGCTATTCCGATACCACAGGATTTAAGGTAGAGCAGATCACTACTATACCCAACAATCCAACGACCTGGGTAGAAAGAGGCCTCCTGGTAGTTGATTCCGCAGCGCCAGTATTCAATGCCACAGAGGGCGACTACAGGAAGGAGGCGCCTTATCCGGTCGGTCTGCAGCTTACCCGTAAGATCGGCAACAAAGCACAGCGGATCATTATTTCCAGCGATGCGGATATGATGTCTGCTGGTAGGGGCAACGGAAAGGATTATGGCAATGCGTTCTACAGCTACACGGTGGATAACAAGTACCCTGTTTACCATAATTTCCCGGTACCTACAGATATATGGGTTACGATCAAAAAGACCCCGGCCAATACATTGAAGTTGCTCCTTCAATACATTATACCGGCCCTCATCCTGGTGGCAGGTATCGTGATCCTGGTAAGGAGAAAACGTAAATAGCGGGTACTTTAATTGGTTTATAAAAAATATAATTATGTATTTGCAAACAGATATGCAGACGATGGATGATCTGCGCTTGTTTTCGAAGGCAGACACAAAGGGCATTTACGATATTTATAATCATTCCCATACCCGTGGCGGGCAAACCATCATGGAAGCTATGTTCAGGAAGCCGCTGAACAACCGGGAAGCGATCATCAAGCGGATCAATATTATTACTGCATTCGTGAAAATGAAGGCCACTTTCCCTTTCGATGGCGCCATGCTGGACCAGGCAGAGAAATACATTTCGTTCGATGATAACCCGGATGGTGGCACAAAAGTATCGCTCAGTGAAAAGGAAGTACAGAATGGAATCATGTCGATCATCGATCTTTTTCACACGCTCAGGAAGTACCTGGAGTCAGCGGAAATAACCGGGGTGAAAGAATTGGAGGAAGAACGGCTGGCAGCTATCGGGGTGTTGAACGACCCGGCTTTTCTACCGGTGTTCAACGAGAGGCCCAATGCGAGGATATCTTTTGCCGCTGTTACCGCTTTCGATGTGCTGATCCGTAATAAGGAAAAGCAGAAAGTACTGCAACTCCTGCAGTTTATTTATCATATCGATGTGTATGTTTCCGTGGCCCAGGTTACGCTGAAACACAACATGGTATTCCCCGTGGTGCATCCAAAGGGAACCAGCATTTTAAAAGTGGACGGTGTATACCATCCACTTTTAAAAAACGCGGTGGCCAATAGTCTATATATGGCGCCTTCCTGTAACCTGGTCTTTCTTACAGGAGCCAACATGGCCGGCAAATCCACCTTCCTGCGTTCGTTCAGTACTGCCGTGTATATCGCGCATATGGGATTCCCGGTAGCCGCGGCGGCCATGGAATTTTCCGTGATGGATGGCGTATATACAACGATCAATCTGCCTGATAACCTGGGCATAGGCGCCAGCCATTTCTACGCAGAGGTGTTGCGGGTGAAGAAAATAGGGCAGGAGCTCAGTGAAGGAAGATCACTGTTTGTATTGTTCGATGAATTGTTCCGGGGTACGAATGTGAAGGATGCACTGGAAGGAACCCTGGCTGTTTGTAATGCGTTTATGAACCGGAAAGACAGTAAGTTCATCATCTCCTCCCATATTATAGAAGCGGCGGACGAATTGCGGAAAAGTGAAAGCGCCGCGTTTTACTTTCTTCCTACCATCATGAACGGAGCTGTACCTGAGTATACGTATACCCTGCTGGAAGGCGTTACCAATGATAAGCATGGAATGATCATTATTAATAACGAAGGTATAATGGACATTCTTAAGCAGGGAAACAAAGGCGGGAAAAAGTTAAAAAAGCAATTATGAGTTTTAAAATAGATCGCCAATCGGTAGGAGAGTTGAACCTGATGGGGAAGTTCCGCCAGGGATCAGTATATTTTCTATTCAATAAAGTGAGAACACGGATCGGCGAAAAGCTGATGGATGAGATGTTTTCCCATCCGCTGAACGATGCCGCCGCTATCAACCAGCGGGTAGCGATCTTTAAATTTTTCGCAGCAAAGGGTGTTACATTTCCTTTTGAGGCTGACCAGGTTGCCCTCATGCGGGAGTATATCGACACTACGGCTGAGCGTTCGCAATGGGCGGTAACGGTGGACCTGTACCTGCAAAAGGTGCTGGCGGGCCTCACCAAAGACACCCGTTACAAGAACACGTTACTGCAGTTGCAGGCAACGATCATAACGCTGAAAAAGTGTTATGGATTGCTGGAGTTGCTGAAGCGGGAGAACAGTCCTTTACAAGGACGGGTGGAATCCTTACTGGATATCATGCATCAGAAGGATATTCGCAGGATCCTGGACAGCGACATCTACAAGTCGATGTCTACCAGCACCGTATCGGCGTATGATTTCCTGCTGCGCAACAAACACAACGCAGCCATGAAGGAGGTGCTGAAGTTCATTGCTGAAGCAGACGTATACATCGCCGTTGGCCACGTGTCGCGGGAGCGGAATTTTTGTTATCCAACAGCGGTGGAGAAAGAAGAAAACCTGTTCCATGCCCGGAATCTCCGGCATCCTTGCATTGCGAAAGCCGTGGGCAACGACCTGCAAATGCAGGAAGGCAGCAATGTACTGTTCCTTACCGGTGCCAATATGGCTGGTAAGTCTACCTGGATGAAATCTATCGGCATCGGCATGTACATGGCGCACATCGGTTTCCCGGTAGCAGCTTCGGAAATGATATTTTCGGTACGCGATGGCATCTTCTCCAGCATCAACGTGGCCGACAACATCGCCATGGGCTACAGTCATTTCTATGCAGAAGTGGTAAGGGTGAAGGATGCGGCCCTGGCGGCAGCTACCGGCGAGCACCTGCTGCTGATGTTTGACGAATTGTTTAAGGGCACCAATGTGAAAGACGCCTTTGATGGAACCCTGGCGGTTACGGAAGGGTTCTCCGAATACAACAATTGCCTGTTCATTGTATCCACCCATATCATTGAAGTAGGGGAAGCGCTGAAAGACCTGCCCAATGTGCAGTTCCGGTTTATGCCTACTGTACTGGAAGGAAATGTGCCCCGGTATACCTATGTTTTGCACGAAGGTATTACCGAAGACCGGCAGGGTATGATGATCATCGAAAACGAGGGAATTATTGCGCTTATCAATAAAATGTAACGGCGGGGAAACGCTCACCTGATCCTATCGCGGCAATATGCCACTTTTTTAAATCACCAATAACATGAAGCAAATATTTGCATCAGGGATACTTATGTCCCTGCTCTCCACATCTGCCATGGCCCAGGTACAGCCTTTCACCGGCTTTACCAGGCAGGATTTGAAGGATGATTTTAAATATGCAGTTGAGCTGCTGAAGCGGCAGCATCCCAATCCTTATAAGTTTACGGATACCGTTACGTTTAACCATAAAATGGATTCCCTGATGAACCGGCTGGATAAAGATCCGTCGCTGCTAAGCGCTTTACGGTATTCTCCTATACAGTTATTTAATGATGTGCACCTGAAACTGGATTATGATGAGGAGCGTGTGGTGGACGCATTGTATGGAATGAATCACTTTCCGCTGGCCACCACCACTTTTAAAGACAGGATCATTGTGAATGCCAAAGGAGAAACCATTCCTTTCGGTGCGGAGATATTGAGTATTAATAAAATGCCCGCCGCAAAGCTGCTCAGTGAGATCGGCTACGCCACTTATAGCGATGGCTTCATCAGAACGGGCGCCGATCGCACCGCCACAAACCTTAGTTTGTTCATCAGCCTCATTTTCCCGGAAGCCGCCAGCTACGACGTAGTATACAAGGAGTATGGGGCTAAAAATTCCACTACGGTAAACCTGAAAGCGGTAGACGCTAAAACCGGCTACCACAACCGGATCCTGGGAGAGCTGCCCTTTAATAGTTTCCTGAAACGTGCCTATATAACGAAGGAATACCAGGAGCAGGAATCTACCGCCATCCTCACCGTGCTTACATTCATGCTGCAGGAAAATGCGATGTACAAAGAGTTGAGCGATTTTTTCGCGGAAGTGAAAAAACGCAATATCAGCAACGTTATCATCGATATCCGGTCCAACGGGGGCGGCAACCCGAATATGTCTGCGTTGCTGTATTCCTTTGTGGCCTTACGCCCGTTCGACAATGTTTTCAATTACCGCACCAAGAACATACAAATGCATGATCCGGAAAACCTGTTGAATAGTTACGGAACCAAAATGGGAGAGGAGGAAGTAAAACAGACCGAGAACTTCCTTAAACAACGGTTCGATTACGACAGCACAAAAGGGTTTTACTATGGCAATGCACGCCTGACGGAAGGTTCCATTTCCAACTACCCGCCCGATAAGAATAGCTTTAAAGGGAATGTGTATGTGCTGATCAGCGGTGGCACGGTAAGCGCGGCCACCTACTTTGCTGCGCTGGTTAAAAATAACAAGCGCGGTGTGCTGGTGGGCACCGAAACCGGTAGCGGAGAGGCTTCCACTACGGCGGCCTGGTTCAATACGTATACGCTGCCTAAAACAAAAAGTAAGTTGACTGTTCCGATGAGCGAAGTATATTTTATGAAAGCGAAGGAGGATAAAGGGAGGGGGTGTGTGCCGGATAAGGAGTTGACGTTTGAGGCATTTGAGGAGTATATCCATGCAGGAAAAGATCCGGAGATTCAGTATACATTGGATTTGATTCGAGGCAGGAAGTGATGAGATTTTTTATACTTAAACGGAAGTCAGGTACCCGGACAAAAGAGGGTTGTCTCGTTTGAGACAACCTCTTTTTGCACAAAATTGTGGGCTTTCAGCCAAGCCCATAAATTTTGTGTATCCCGACACTGTATCTTTTACCTGCCCTCGCATAAACTCCCATACTTTTCCGGTGGCTATACCCCGTGACCATATTCGGGTTTAGGAAACTCACCCGGTGCTTTGTAACGCGTAGAGCGACCCTTATGATACCATGCTCCCAAACCGGAAATCATCAAAGTCATATAGTGAACAAACCGGTCAATGTCTTTTTGGTATGAGCCGAAGTCGGGAAGATTGTTTTGTAGTTCTACAAATTCTGCTACATAATCGTCGTGTATACGCATTGCCTCAGTTAAGGCCTCTTCTATTGAGATCTTATATTGATGTTTGATTACAAGAATTACGTTGAGCACCTCAGTAGCGACCGCCAGCTCTTTTTCTATCGATGCAAAGTCATTCTGGATCGCCATAATGCGGCACATGAGCATTTTCAATCGCTTGATAACCGGATGCCTTGAAATATGGTCGGGTACAATAAAATTAATGGAAGGCTCGACCGGGTCTCCATATGGATACATGGAGATTGAATATTCACGGATCAGCAACAGGTTATTTAAAGTGGGGAATTGCATGGATAGTTTGTAAGGTGTTTCTTCCATGATTCCGTACGTAGTATAATCATAGAAAGATTGCGCCCAGCGTTGAAACCAGTTATTATTAACATAGGGGCGGAATTCTTCCCTGCTCAAAGCGACCTGTCTTAATAGCCCAATATCATCCGGCCTGGGATTCTCGCCAAGCATTACCGCTATGATATGATCCCGGATACCGGCCAATTCATTAACCGGGCAAATTTCATGGTAATCATCGTATAACGTTAACCATATCATAAACCTGGCAATGGGGCGTATTTGCTCAATGCTCCTTGCACCCGGGAACATGTATGATGTTGCCTGTGCTAAGCCATGCCCCTTGTATTTACGCCTTGTTGTTTCGGACATGAACGTATAATCCGTGTCGATCCAGTTAATTTCCTCTTGGTTGAATGATTCAGCGAACGGGCCAACTTCATATGGCCAGGGGTATTGCAAAACAGGAACATCTTTTTGTTTCATGCTAAAAATTTATAATTATTAGAAAATGTGGAGGTACAATTGGCTTTCACTGACTAATGTCGTATTGCAGGTGATCTTGCGAGCTGATGGCTTCAACTGCCGACTTTACTGTTTTTTTGTTTGATGGTTTCGAGAGATGGGAACCCCTCCTTGCTATTGTAGCGCGGTAAGTTAAAAGAAACGGCTTTCCAGCCGCTGAGCGTCATACTGATATAGTGTATGCGATTTACTACCAGGTCATGCCAGCGGCCAAAATCAGGCAGAAAGGACTGAAGGTGTATGAACTCTCTCAGGTATTCGTTATGAATACGTAAGTCCTCTAAACAAGCTTCTTCAAGGGAAAGATTCCGGTTATGCTGAATTGCCTTCACCACGTTATAATATATGCCGCCTGTAGCTTCATCTTTTATCACCGACTGTACCTCATTAAAGCATACCATCATCCGTATGGCAAGTGAAATAATGCGTTGTATTACCGGATGATCGTGTATCTCATCCGGTAAGGGCTGTTCAGTTTCTATGTCTGTCAGCTCCAGAAAGGGCCGGAGGCACAGGGAGTCTTCCCGGATGGCCAGGCATTCCTCAATACCCGGGAAAGTTCTCCTGGTTTTATAAGCTATTTCTTGTTCAAGCCCGCTGAAATACCTGCTGAGAGCGACAACAAAACGCTGCAATGACGTTGGGGAGAGGTATTTTAATAGTTCTTCCCTTAAAGAGGATAATAGCTGACCAAGTGGCAGGCCGGATTTCTCCGCGGTTACCGTTCCATTCAATATTGCAATGGTCTGTGTGTGAACCAGCCGTATCTCTTCAGGGGTGACCTCTTCGTACATGTCGTCATTATAGAGCGTCCAGAGCATGAAGCGACATACAGATTGTAGTCGTTCGTAGCTCGCCGTAGGAAACCATTGAGAGGCAATGTGCGCTGTTTTTGTTTTCTTGTACTTTAACCTCGTAGATTCGTCGTTATAATATAACCAGCGGTATTCTTTGTCTATCCACTCGTTGTTTGTTACTTCCTGAAGTGCCTCTGAAAAGGGATTTTTAAGTGTGGGGAACGGATACCGAAATTTGGAAAGCATTTCTAAATTCATGGTTACGTAACATATTTAAGGGTTAATGATAAGAGATCAATGCTGCTGGGAGTTTAAATTTGAAATAGGGGATGGGTAGATACTGAATTTGAAAATGGACGATTTATTTGAGACTATTTTGACCTGGCAAGCTGATTTTAACGGTTGAAATTGTGGGTTAAAAAGCCGCTGAATTGAAGTTAACTTCCGTTCCATGATATACCACCGCAGTGGCGCACAAATTGGGGGCTTAAAATGATGGCCTGTTGGTCTCCGGTCAGCGATTGGTTGGGGTCGGTTGGTTTGGGGAGGCAGTTGAAGTTCCCTGGGGCTAGCATTGGCCAGGGATTATGGCATGGCTGTTAAGTTCACCTGCCGGATGATGATACGATTCCGCATTATTTAACGAATTTACGAAATGTCGTAAACGAGCTATCCTTTCTTTGTTTTATAAGTAGTTGATTTTTAATAAATTAATTCTTGGCGTGCAAATAGTATAGACACCAGTCTAAAATTTCCAACATGAAATTCACAGTAAAAGACGGCACTGAAATTTACTACAAGGACTGGGGCACCGGGCAGCCCATTGTATTCCACCACGGCTGGCCTTTGTCCAGCGACGATTGGGATGCACAAATGATGTTCTTCCTGCAACATGGTTACCGCGTGATAGCCCATGACCGCCGCGGCCACGGCCGGTCCACCCAGGTATCAGAAGGCCATGACATGGAAACCTACATCTCAGACGCAGCCCAGCTCTACGACCACCTGGGTCTGCAGAACGCCATCCACGTGGGCCATTCTACGGGCGGGGGCGAAGTGATCGCCTACACAGCAAGATATGGAAAAGGTAAAGTGGCAAAAGCGGTGTTGATCAGCGCTGTAACGCCATTGATGCTCAAAACAGATAAGAACACCGATGGCGTGCCTTTAGCTGTATTCGACGATATCCGCCAGGGTACCGGTTTTAACCGCGCGCAGTTTTACCAGGACCTCACCATTCCCTTCTACGGTTATAACCGCGAGGGCGCAAAGATCTCCCAGGGTGTGCGCGACAACTGGTGGCGCCAGGGTATGATGGGCAGTGTAAAAGCCCATTATGACGGTATCAAGGCGTTTTCAGAAACGGATTTTACAGAAGACCTGAAAAGCGTTGACATTCCCGTACTGGTACTGCATGGGGAAGACGACCAGATCGTGCCCTATGCCAATGCGGCGCCTAAAGCGGTGAAACTGCTGAAGAATGGAAAACTGATCTCCTACCCGGGCTTCCCGCACGGCATGCCTACTACGGAAGCTGCCACCATCAATGCGGATATCCTGGCGTTCATCAAAGGCTGATCATCTGCTTTATAAAATGGAAAGGGCGTTCGTCAGGAACGCCCTTTCCTATTGCTTTACAGTATTGATCCGCAAATCAGCATTCCCCAGTCCCTTGGAACTTGCTGTCACCGTAATAATACCTCCACCACGCTCCGCCTGCACCAGCACAGATGCAATACCACCCCGCACCGTTACCACGGCCGGGCTGATCATCCTGCCATTACCCCGCACACTAAACGCCACCTGCGTTGCATTATCCGTACAAATAACAGTGCCATTCGCATCCATAACCCGTGCATGCACAAATACTGCATCTGCACCATCCGCCTGCAACGGGATGCCTTCCGTATCATCCTGCAGCCCTACCCGGGTAGCTTCACCAGGTGAGTGAACAACCTGCTCTGCCACCGGTTTGCCCTTGATATACCCCACCGCTTTCAACGTGCCTGGTTGCCAGCGTATATCCGTAAACGTGAAAGGTGGATGCGCTAAATGCCTGGCATTGCCTCCATCAAAAGGATGGCCACCTTTATCAAAATCACCATACTCCGTATCAGGGCCATGATCCGGCTGTTGCTGCCGGATGAGTGTATCGTTCCTGTACAATGCTACCGCATCACAATTGGCATACACCACCACTTTCCCGGGCTGGTCCGCCGGCGTCCACCAGTTAGCGATATACACCATCGGCTTATTGGCCGCACCAAAAACCGGTTGCAGCGCGGGCAACTGGCTCCGGAAAAAATAATAGCTGAATTTAGGAATGCGGTAAATATCCACAGAGCCCCAGTTGGAAGTAGTATTATGCGTAGCCTCAAACCCGTCATAGAATGCCCAGGTGGCATCGCCAATGGTCCAGGGATAATACTGCGGGCCGGAAAGCAGGTTATGTTCCCATTGAAAGTTCCAGGCACTTTGCAACAAGGCCTGTTCACCATCCGCCCGGGTCACGCGCGTGGTAGAGCGGTCTCCACCAAATTCATAATCACCATACTCCCGGACAAAACCTGGTTGTTCCGGCTGTACATCCTGCGGCCTTCCAAACGGATCTTCCCAGCTATTGTAGGGCACATCCCAGGCGGTATGTTTGGCGGCATATGTATCGCCGGCAGTGAAGAAATTATCGCCCGGGTATTCTTCATGGGCAACCCGTGAAGAAGCGATCCGGAAGCTGTCTGCCGGGTAGGTTTCATTCAGGCTCACTTCCCACATCACTACGGACGGGTGGTTGCGGTCGCGCCGGATCATCTGCCGGATGTCTGAGAACACCCGTTGCGAAAACACCTCGTTGGCATTAAAGAATTGCCAGCCCGGGATAGGATCGCCCAGCATCAGCCCAATGGAATCACAAAAGGTGTACACAGACGGGTCCTGCGGGTAGTGGGATAAGCGCACAAAATTGAACCCTGCTTCCTTGATCCGCTTCAGGTCGCGCTGCTGCATGGCCGCTGTAAGGGCATTGCCCACAAACGGGAAATCCTGGTGCCGGTTAGTGCCCACAATGCGCAGCGGCCGGTCATTCAGCTCAAACCCACCTGCACGGGTATACGAAAGTTTACGGATGCCCACCTGCTGGCGCATTTCATCCACCAGCCGCTTGTTTTGCCACACTTCCGTAACCACGGTGTAAAGGTGAGGTGCATCCGGCGACCAAAGTGCAGGATGCGGCACCGTGATGGATTGCGTGGTATCTGTCGTAGCACCGCCGGCTATTGTCATTTTTACCACACTGGTTAAGCGGGCCTTCGTGGCGGAATTGATCAACGTTTGCTTTAAAATAACCGGGGATGATTGTGCAGCTAGGTTTTTTAGCTGTGTGCGGATCACTACTTCGGCACTGCGTGCGGAGATGTGCTGCGGCCGTACAAAAACACCGCCACCCGCCACGGTGTTGGCATCTGTTGGATCGGTGATAAATATTTTGTCCGTCGTTACCAGCCATGCACCGCGGTAAATACCGCTCCAGTACAAAAAGCCCATGCGTGCCAAAGGCTTACCCGGTGGCACGTTAACATTATCCCGGTTGTCCACCCTTACAATGATCTCATTGGCGCCGTCATGCACGTTGCCATCTAAGGGAACATTAAAAGGAAGGTACCCCCCCGCATGCTGGGTGATGAACCGCCCGTTGATCCAGGCGGTGGCTGTATGCATGGCGCCTTCAAACCGGATGTAGTTGTGTTTATCCGCGCTGCCGGGCGGAAGATGGAATGTCTTGCGGTAATAACAGATCCCGGTGAATCCATTTACATTAGGATTGAGCTCCTGCTCATACCGGGCAGGGTGGGGCAATGAAATGGGCTCCCAGCCAGCTTGCGCTATTGCCGGGTATTCCACGGAAAATCCATACAGCGCTTCCCGTGTTTCCTGCGCACGGATGCTGTCTGCCGGCAACCGCTTACTGGTAACCGTTTCCTGGTTGAACTGCGATACGAACGAATTGCCGTTCCGGGTATTGACCGCCCTTTTTAACTGCTGTGCGGAATCTATCCGGAACAGTTCCCAGTCGTTGTTAAAATTAATGACCTGCCGGCTGTTGGTTTGCGCTTGGGCTGCTGTTAGCATTGCCAGCAGTGGCAGGAGGAGTGCAAAGGTGCGTGTGGCCCGTTCCGGGCGTTTATGGCGTAGTATATTCACGTGTGTCATTGATTTCCCTGGTGATGGATGGAAGGTGTCAGCAGGAAACCTACTGTAAACGGGTGGCTTAAACAACGGCAAACGTTTGCGCCATTTTATAACAACCATCCCGCTGCCGCGAGCTGTTCCGGGGTACACCAGCTAAAGGCATCCCTTACCTGTCCTTAAAAACTTGTTAAAATTCTTTGGCCCACTTCCAAAATATTCCGTCCATTTTTAATTTGCCCCCGTTCCACCACACTCACTGGTAACAACATTCCACTGACATTTTTTGAAAACTATCATTTTATAAATTTTAGTTATTGGATCATGTTAAAAGAATCTCTACCTACCCGCTCGCGCAAGTCATACTGGACGCGCTACTTGCTATGCATCGTCTTTTTTACAGGGCACACCATGCTGAAGGCGCAGCAACCCGCCTCCGCCCCGGATGCTAAATCCGAATTTACCGTCCGGCTGATCAACATCGAAGCGGCGGTCAATGAAACATTCCGCTTCAATGCCACCCTGCACAACGCCGCCACCACGCCCGTGGTCTATGAGCTGTCTGCCGGTGCACCGCCCGGCTGGATGGTAGCCTTCCGGGTCCAGGGCACACCGGTTACCGCCCTCAACCTGCTGGGCGCAAAATCAGAGGACATCTCCATTGAAATGAATCCCTCGCCCGGCACCAAGCCTGGTAAGTACACGGTGCCCGTCCGCGCGGTATCCGGCAGGGACACACTGGCCCTGGCACTGGAAGCGGTGGTGAAAGGAAGCTATGGTGTAGATCTCTCCACGCCCACCGGCCGCCTCAGCGATGACGTTACTTCCGGCGCGCACAAGGAGATCCACCTCACGGTGAAGAACACGGGTACCCTGCCTTTGAAAGACCTGGACATCTCCGCCCAGTTACCTTCTCAATGGGAATGCACCTTTGACCCGGCCAAGATCACGCAACTGGACCCCGACAAGTCGCAGGAGGTGATTGCCAAAATGAGTGTGCCGGACAAAACCATCGCCGGCGACTATGCCACCACTTTCAACGTACGCAACCCGGAAAGCAATGCGCAAGCTGTTTTCCGCGTTACCGTGAAAACCTCCCTGCTGGCGGGGTGGATCGGCATCCTGGTGATCCTCGCGGCACTGGGCCTGGTGTATTACCTCATCCGCAGGTACGGCCGCAGGTAACAGCATGCCTTGTTACACATACATTCCGCAACAACAAAACAGATCATTTTACAGATGAACGATCCTATCATACAACTGGAAGGGTTGACGAAATGCTATGGAAAGAAAAAAGCGGTAGATGGCCTGGACCTGGTGATCCGCAAGGGGGAAATATTTGGTTTGCTGGGGCCCAATGGCGCCGGCAAAACCACCACCATCCTCATGATGCTGGGCCTTACGGAACCCACTGCCGGCACGGTGCATGTATGCGGGCATAATGCTACCCGCCATCCCATCGCGGTAAAACGCAGCGTGGGATACATGCCGGACAGCGTAGGGTTTTACGATAACATGACCGCGCTGGAAAACCTGCTCTACATTGGCCGCCTGAATGGCCTGGCAGAGCAGGAACTAAAAGCACGGGCCGCCGCAACCCTGGAACTGGTGGGCCTTGCAGGTGATATGGATAAAAAAACATCCACCTTTTCCCGTGGCATGAAACAACGCCTGGGCCTTGCGGATGTACTGATCAAACAACCCGCCGTCATCATCCTGGACGAGCCTACGCTGGGTATTGATCCCAGCGGTGTGAGGGACTTCCTTGCATTGATCAGGCAACTCAGCAGGCAGCAGGGCCTTACTGTATTGATCTCCTCCCACCACCTGCACCACGTGCAGCAGGTGTGCGACCGTGTAGGTCTTTTTGTGAATGGCAGACTGGAAGTGGAGGGCAATATTGACACCCTTTCTGGCAACTTACTGGCCCGGGAAGGCTACGTTACCACGGTAACACTGGCGCAGGCCATTGCCCAGCCATGGCCGCTCCTGCCAGCCTTCACCGCGCTGGATGGCGTAAAAGAAGTAGCGGTGCAGGATCATGTGGCCACCTTTTCCTGTGAACGCGATATCACGCCTTCCATTGTGCGGCTGCTGGTGGAAAAAGGTTGTGACATCACGGGCGTGCACAAAAAAGACTACGGCCTGGATGAGATCTACCAAAAGTATTTTGAAAACAATGCAGCTGAAAACATTACCCATGAAAAGTCTGCCGGTTTCCTTCAAAGGACTTTCTTTAAAAAACACAGGGAGCAATAACAAGAGCTCCAATACAACTGTTTCACCGTTCCGCGTAATGGTGCGTAAGGAGGTGGCAGATCACATCCGCAGCTGGCGCCTCATTGTATTGATGGCATTGATCGCGCTCACCTTTATTGCTTCGCTGTACGTGTCACTCTCTGCCATCGGCGCCGCCACCGGCAACCTGAACGATCCGGACCACAACTTTCTTTACCTGAAACTGCTCACCGTTACAGACAACGTGGTGCCACCTTTCCATGTGTTCATCAGTTTCCTGGGGCCACTGCTCGGCATCAGCCTTGGTTTTGATGCGGTGAATGCGGAACAGCAAAATGGCACGCTGGCCAGGATCATGGCGCAGCCGGTGTACCGCGACAATCTCCTGCTGGCCAAATTTGTGAGCGCGTGCCTGGTGGTGACGGTTTTCTTCCTGGCACTGGAACTGCTGATGATAGGAGGAGGGCTTGTTTTTACCGGCGTGCGCATGGAGCCGCAGGAACTGCTGCGCATACTTGCTTTCACGGTGTTAAGTGTGGTGTATGTGGGCTTCTGGCTGGGACTTTCCATTTTGCTCTCCGTACGGTTCAAGCAGGGCGCCACGGCGGCATTAACGGCTATTGGCATATGGATCTTCCTTACGGTATTTTACCAGATCATCGTAAAGCTGGTGGTGCGGGCCATCCTGCCGGCAGATCCAGGCATCCTTTCACAGGACCAGGTGATTGCCTATAATAATATGATCCTGGACCTGCTCCGCGTGGCGCCCAGCCAGCTTTACACGGATGCCACCACCACGCTGCTCATGCCTTCTGTGCGCAGCCTGGGCCCCGTTACCATGGAGCAGATGGCAGGCGCTGTACCGGCCCCGCTGCCCTTTAAAGAAAGCCTGATGATCGTATGGCCACAGGTAAGCGGGCTACTGGCAGCAACAACTGTTTGCTTCGCCTTATCTTATTATCTTTTTATGCGGCGCGAGATCAGGAGTTAAAAATGGCGCAGTAATTCTGCGTATTTACCACGCCTTAGCCTAACATGCAACGCCCCGTCTCTCTCAAAACGGCGCGTTGCATGTTCACCCCACCGGGGCTGCTCTATCTCTCCTTAACCACACGCACGATCCTCTTCGCCAGGTTCACCATCCCTACCATCACTAACCCCGCAACCAGCCCCATTATCAGCTCCGTAATAAACGCCGGTACCCCAGGGAGTACATGATGTAAGTATTCAATATTATGCACAAAGATGCCTCCACTCACCAGCACCAGCGCCAGCGTGCCCACCACCGCCAGTATGCGGATGATCACTGGCAACGCCTTCACCAGCAACCTCCCGATCGCGGCAAAGATCCCCTTCCCACGTGACCGCCGGATCAGCCCAAACCCTGCATCATCCATCCGCACGATCAGCGCCACAATACCATACACCCCGGCCGTAGCCAGCACACCCACGATAGCCACCGTGAGCGCCTGCGTGGCCAGCGGCTTATCCAGCACAGACCCCAGTGAAATGATCACGATCTCGATAGAAAGAATAAAATCCGTGGCAATGGCCGCTTTCACTTTTCCCTTCTCCGCTACCAGGTCCGGTTGCTGCGGGGTGGCCGCCGTTACCGGTTCTGGCTTTTCATGGGAGCGGTGAAAGAGGAACTCAATGATCTTCTCCACGCCCTCATAGGCCAGGTAAAATCCGCCCAATACCAGTGCAATTTTCATGGCCACCGGTACAAAGGCATTCAACAATAAGGCAATGGGAATAATGATCAGTTTATTTAACAGGGAGCCCTTTGTAATAGCCCACAGCACCGGCAGCTCCCGCGAGGACACGAAGCCCGTTGCCTTCTCTGCATTCACCGCCAGGTCATCTCCCAGGATGCCGGCTGTTTTCTGTGTTGCCACTTTAGCAGTAACGGAAATATCATCCATCAGCGCTGCGATATCGTCCAGGATTGCAAAGATGCCCGATGCCATACGTCGTAGTTATTATAGGTCGCGGCGATATTAACAAAAATTCCTGTACAAACCTGCGCATCTTTCTTCCATTTCCGCGGCGCCCCTTATCTTCGCCGCATGCGTTTATCAGAAGCCATCCATCTCCTGGATCATCCCGCCCTGCGCGCGGCCATTCCATCCAGCCCCGTGTGCTGGGCTGACCTCGGCTGTGGCGATGGGCTTTTCACGGAAGCCCTGGCCCGCCTGCTGCCCAGGCGCAGCGCGCTGTACGGGATAGATCTCCGGCCCAGGTTACACAGCGATACGGTGAATGGCGTATCGCTCATTCCCTTCCCGGCAGATTTTCTGACCATGCCCTTACCCACGGAAGTGGATGGTTTCCTGATGGCCAATGCGCTGCACTACGTGCAAGACAAGCCCGCCTTCCTCAAAAAGCTGGAAACCTATTACCGCAACGGCGCACAAAAAGGCCCGCTCCTCATCGTGGAGTACGATAAAGATACCCCCGTAGAGCAATGGGTGCCCTGGCCGGTCAGTTTTGCAAAGCTGCAACCCTTGCTGCAACAGGCCGGGTGGAAAACCGTGGAGAAGATCGGGGAAGTGCATTCCGTGTACGGCGGTATGATGTACGCCGCCATCGCATTGCCGTAAAAAAACAAGGGCGCCTGCGCTCCGCTCATCCCTCCCATCCCCGTCAATCAGATATTTGTTCTATTTTAGGCGTTGATTTAAAACCATCGCCATTGGGATCTATTTATGCCGCTTATGCCGACGGGGACCTTCTCCGGCTATTGCGTAGCGACGACCCGCAGGCTTTTGCCGAGCTGTATGAGCGCTACCGCATGGACGTTTACCGCTATGGGCTCACCATCGTAAAGATGCCCCTGCAGGCGGAAGATCTTCTGCAGGATACCTTTATCCGCCTCTGGGATGTGCGCCACCGCCTGGAGATCAAAACAGGCATCCGTCAATACCTGCTGCGCATCTGTCATAACCGCGCTATAGACATTAACAAGCAGGTGGCCGTGAGCCGCCAGCTGGTAGACCAGTTATTCAACCACTACCAGGATGATTCCGCATCCCTGGAACGCAGCCAGCTGGACCTGCAACGCTTTGACGCCCTGGTAGAGGAAGCACTCAGCTCCCTCAGCCCCCAGCGCCGCCGCGTATATGAAATGTGTAAAAAGGAAAAGAAGAGCTACGAAGAAGTGGCCCGGGAGCTTCAGCTGTCCACCAATACCGTGAAAGCGCACATGACGCAGGCAAACGCCCTGCTCCGGGAGTACATCCGCAAAAACGCCCGCATTTCCATCCTCGTTTTACTGCTGGGAAAATTTTTTTAAAAAAAGTCAATATTCCG
Source organism: Chitinophaga parva (assembly GCF_003071345.1). Lineage (NCBI taxonomy): Bacteria > Pseudomonadati > Bacteroidota > Chitinophagia > Chitinophagales > Chitinophagaceae > Chitinophaga > Chitinophaga parva. Next base: position 1,058,092 of record NZ_QCYK01000002.1, read on the forward strand.
ATTAACCCTTTTTTTCAATTCCAAGTCATTGATGTGAGTATGCAACCATCCTACGCATATTATAAAGAACTTTTGTCCGGCTTTATCCGGAATACCCTCACCGAAGCGGAGGGCCGGGAGCTGTACGCCTTCATCGCAGCGCAACCCTCGGTCTACGAACAGCTCATGGAAGATCCCGACATCATTGCACTCATAGCGCTGGGCGCGGAAAGCAGTGATGCCGTGCTGGTACCCGCAGCAGACCACCGCGTACGCACACAGGTGCTGGCGCATGCAAATGGTGAAGGTGTGCAAACGGTAACGCCACCGGTAGTGGCGATGAAAGGCCGCAAAACGTTGCTGCGTTGGAGTGTAGCCGCCGCAGTGCTGGTCCTGCTGGGCTTTACCACCTGGTTCCTGCTGCTCCAGCCCCGCCAGCACCAGCTGGCCCAGGGTACCACAGCTGCAAAGCCGGTGGCGGATAAGGCGGCGCCCGTGCGCAACCGTGCTACCATTACCTTGGCAAATGGGACGGTAGTGGCGGTAGACAGCCTGCGCCAGGGCCTGGCTACAGGCCAGTTTACCCGCGTAGTGACCCGCCAGGATGGGCAGGTGGCTTATGAGCAGACGAACGGTGGGGCGGGGCAGGAGCTGGTTTACAACACCCTGAGCAATCCTCGTGGCAGCAAGGTGGTAGACATCACGCTCAGTGATGGCTCCCGCGTGTGGCTCAATGCAGGCAGCTCCCTTACCTATCCGGTGGCATTCACCGGCAATGAGCGGCGGGTGCGCATCAGCGGGGAAGGGTATTTTGAAATTGCCCCGGATGCACATAAGCCTTTCTTCGTTACCAGGAATGAAATGGAAGTGCAGGTACTGGGTACGCATTTTAATATCAATGCGTATGACAATGCCGCCGGTGAAACCCGCACCACCTTGCTGGAAGGCGCAGTGCGCGTGAAGGAAGGGGGACAACAGGTTACCTTGCAGCCCGGCCAGCAGGCCAGGGCAGGTGCCACTATGAATGTGATCAGTAATGTGAATGTCAACCAGGTTGTTGCCTGGAAAAATGGCTATTTCAATTTTGAAAATATGCGTTTACCGGATGTGATGCAGCAATTGGAAATGTGGTATGATATATCGGTAGTGTATGAAGGCGCAGTGCCGGATATCCGCTTCTACGGGGAACTGAGAAGGGATACTAACCTGTCGGGCGTTATCTCCGCCCTGGAGGATTCCGGCGTGCACTTTAAAGTAGAAGGCAACAAACTTATTGTGCTGCCCTAAACCACCACGGCAGCCTTTCCACAACTGGAGTTTTTACAGCAATGTTTCGGGATCATCCTGCCCTCCGCGGAAGGGCACGGGCTTCCTGTTTTTATTATCAACCAAGATCCGTTGTCAACGCCAGTTGGCAGCGCCTAAAAAGTTATGTAAATGAACATGATCTTTGCCAGTCACCGGCCGCGCGCCGGGGCCGCACTATTGCCTTGCCAGCACGAGCGCACAGGTAAGCAGAGGCACCCGGGCACCGTGATGAAGCTTTTTGTATTACTGGCATTCGTGCTGCAGGGGTGGGCCCCGCAGGTACATGCGCAGACCATCACCTACGCCGCCAAGGATGCGTCGCTGCGCACCATTTTTAACGAAGTCCGCAAACAGACCGGCTACGGTGTGTTTGGTAATGAAAACCTGCTGAAGGATACCAAACCGGTAAGCATACAGGCCAGCAACATGGCCCTGGCAGATTTCCTGAACCGGATCATGGAAGGACAACCCATCAATTACCGGGTGGACGGGAAGAATATTATCTTCTTTTCCCGCAACCGCGCCACTGCAGATGCTGCACTGGCCCGCGGGATGAATGTGAACGGGAACGTGCTGTCGGAAGACGGGCTGCCTATCCCCGGCGCTACCTGTATGATCAAAGGCACCCGCCGCGGCGCAATGACCAATGAGCATGGCAATGTAACACTGGAAAATGTGACGCCGCCTTTTACCGTGGTGATCACCAGCATTGGTTTTGAAACGGAAGAGATAAACGTAACCGCTTACCAGCTGCAATTCTCCTCCACGATGCGCAAGAAGGCGCTGGAGTTGGGACATGTGGACATCCGCACTGGTATGTTCACCCGCCGCAAGGAAGATTTCACCGGTGCCGCCTCCGTTTTCACGGGCGACCAGTTGAAGAGCATTGGCAACCGCAACATCCTGGAAAGCCTGAAAACACTGGACCCTTCCTTTGTACAGGTCACCAATAATGCACAGGGCGCCAATCCCAATGCCATGCCCATCTTCGAGATCCGCGGCCGCACCAGTGTAAGCAACACGGACCTTAACAGCCAGTTCAGCGCCGATCCTAACCAGCCCCTCTTCATCCTGGACGGTTTTGAGAGCACGCTGCAGGCCATCTACGACCTGGATATGAACCGCGTGGCCTCCGTGACCATCCTGAAAGACGCCGCCTCTACTGCGTTGTATGGCGCGAAGGCATCAAACGGGGTGGTGGTCGTGGAAACCAAACGCCCCGTGCCCGGGCAGTTGCGCATCAGCTATACGGCAGACCTTTCCCTGGATATGCCCGACCTGAGAAGCTACAACATGATGAACGCCGCAGAAAAGCTGGAATTTGAAAGGCTCTCACAGGTGTACTATAAGCCCACAGACCAGTGGAACACAGACCAACGCTATGCCTCACGCATGGCCGCTGTGCAATCCGGCATAAATACCTACTGGCTCAGCGAGCCCGTACAACTGGGCCTGAGCAACCGCCATTCCGTACAGCTGAACGGTGGTAACAGTGACCTGATGTTCAATGCAGGTGCCTCCTACGGCATGCAGAACGGGGTCATGAAAGGCTCTTCCCGCAGCGCCTGGAGCGGCAATTTCAACCTCACGTACCGCAAGAACGCCATTAACGTTACCAACCAGATGAACGTAACCGGCGGCAACGCGGTAGCCTCTCCCTATGGCAACTTTTCCGACTTTGTAAATGCAAGTCCCTATTACCGCAAAAGACTGAACGATGGCAGCATTCCCAAATACCTGGACACCACCGGCCTCACCCTGGTGAACCCTTTGTACAATGCCTCGCTGTACAGCATTAACAAGTCGCCTAACTTCAACTTCTACGACAACCTCGCTGCCATTTACACCATTAGCCGCACGCTGCGCGTGCAGGGAGGTATCCAGCTGGCCCGCGGCACGCAGGACCAGGTCCTCTTCGTGCCCCCGGATAATACACAGTTTGATGGGGCAGACCCCACGCAGAAAGGCAGCTACACCAGCAACCATACGGCCACTACTTCCTACAGCATGAACCTCATGCTCACCTGGGCAAAAGTAGTAGGCAGGCACCGGTTTAACGCCAACGGGCGTACGGAAATGCAGCAGAACCGGAGCGAGATGGCCAGCTTTTCCGCGGTAGGTTTTCCCTACGGCACCAATGGCAATCCTTCCTATGCCTTCCAGTACACGCCTTTCAGCCGGCCCAACGCGCTCACCGTGGTATCGCGCAGCGTAGGCTTTCTGGGTAGTGTGAACTATGTGTTTGACGACCGCTTTATGGTAGACGCTACCTACCGCCTGGATGGCGCCAGTGTGTTTGGCTCTAACCGGCTCTTTAAACCATTCGCATCCGGTGGTATCGGCTGGAACCTGCACCGGGAGCAGTTCCTGAGGCAGGTGAAGTGGATCAATCTCTTAAAGATCAGGGGCGATATTGGTATTACGGGCAATGAGAACCTGGGCCAGTTCACCTCTACGTCCACCTTTTCTTTCCAGCAGGGACAGAACAACTTTGGTCAGGGCCTCAACATGGTGTCCCTCGGCAATCCTGACCTGGAATGGCAGAAGACCCGCCAGGAAAGCTACGGGGTAGACTTCGGTTTCCTGGGCTCCCGTATCAGCGGTACGGTGGATTACTTCCGCAAGCTTACAGATCCCATGGCCATTGGCACCAGCGGCACCCTGCCTTCTTCTACCGGTGTGAATGCCAACTATGTGATCAACCTCGGCCACCTCACCACCACCGGTTGGGAATTCAACGTACGTTTCTCGCCCATTTATAACCTGAAGAAACAGATCGTGTGGACCATCGGCATCACCGGTAGCGCTTACAAAAGCACCTACGGTGGCCTGGGCAACCAGCTGGAATTGCTCAACAAGAAGAGCGATAGCCTGAGCAACCGCGGTGGTACCGCCGCCCTGAACAGCCTTAACCGCTATGCAGACGGCTACAGCCCGGATGATATCTGGGCCGTGCGTTCCAGGGGTATTGATCCCGCTACCGGTAATGAATTGTTCCAGGCAAAAGACGGTACCCTCACCTTTGACTACAATCCTTCAGATGTAGTGCGGGTGGGCAATACGCGACCTGCCATGCAGGGGGTGATCAACACTTCCTTCAACTATAAGCAGTTCATCTTCGGCGCCGCCATCCGCTATAGCATGGGCGGGTACCAGCTGAACAGCGCCCTGTACACCAAGGTGGAAAACATCGGCAACCTGCTGAACAACCAGGACAAACGCGCCCTTTACGACCGCTGGAAAAACCCCGGTGATATCAGCCAGTTCAAATCCATCACCTCCACCGGCAGCACACCCATGTCATCGCGCTTCGTGGAGAAAGACAACTACTTTGACGGAGAGTCCTTCAACCTCGGCTACCGCGTAGGACAAGGATGGATCAGGAAATTAAAAATGCAGTCGCTCAGCCTGAATTTCTACCTGAACAACATCTTCTGGATAGAGAGTATCAAAACAGAGCGGGGCACCAGCTATCCGTTCGACAGGACCGCTTCTTTCAGTCTTAATGCATCTTTCTAAAACCTCCTGGAATGAAAACAACATCTTTCGCAATAGGGCTTGCCTTACTTACCGCCACGGTGGGCATGGGCGGCTGCAAAAAATACCTGACCGTACAGCCGGAATCTTCCTTCACCGGTGAGCAGGTGTTCGGTAATGAAAAGGCGGCACAGTCGGCCCTCAACGGCATTTACAATTACCTGGCAGATGGGAACCTGTATGGCAGTAATCTCACTACCATTTCCATTGAGCTGATGGGCCAGCGCTTTGCGCCCCCCAGTCTGGGTGGTACCAATAACTATACGTACCTGCGTACCTACGCATATACCAATACCCTGGTGATGCCCACCTTTGAACAGTTGTGGCAAAAGGCTTATGGCACTATCCTGTATGCCAATGCCTTCATTCCCCAGATGGACCGCATGCAGGCCGCCGGCACGCTTACCGCAGCACATGCCGCCCAGATGAAAGGGGAAGCCCTGGCCATCCGCGCCATGGTGCACTTTGATCTGCTCCGCCTCTTTGGCCCGGTGTACAGTACTGCACCGGATGCAAAGTCCATCCCGTACTATTCCCGGGCAGACGGCCAGGCGCAGGACATCTTGCCGGCCAGCCAGGTGATGGACAGCGTGCTGCTGGATCTTTCCCAGGCGGAACAACTGCTGGCGGCGGATCCTATCATCACCCAGGGCGTCAACAATGCCCAGGACTTTTACGCCGGCTTCCGCAACCAGCGCCTGAACTACTACGCCGTGAAAGCCCTGGAAGCCCGCGCCTGCCTGTGGATGGGCAATACCACCGCCGCACATGACGCTGCCGCAGCAGTACTGGCGGAAGGGGAAAAATGGTTCCCCTGGACCACTCCCGCCGCTATTACCGCCGCCAATGCACCAGACCGCGTATATTCCCCTGAAATACTGTTTGGCTCCTACAACCAGAACATGTACACCACCTACAATGCTTCCTTCAGCTCCACGCTGCTGGCCACGCAGGTGATCACGGTGAATAACGCGAACGTGGACAAGGTCTTTGAAGCCAACAAGAACGACTACCGTTATAATTACTGGTTCAATAGCAGTCCGAATGGGTTCCTGTCTTTCGATAAGTTCAAAGACATTGCAGATAACACCAAAACCTGGCGCTTTGTACAACCGCTGGTCCGCAAAACGGAAATGTATTACATCCTGGCAGAAACAGATCCTGCTGCGGCCTTGTCCCTGCTGGACAGTGTAAGGACCCACCGCGGCCTGCCCCCGCTGGACCCCTCCGCCAGCATTCCAACGGAGATCCAGAAGGAATACCAGAAAGAGTTCTGGGGAGAAGGGCAGCTGTTCTACTACTATAAACGCAATAACGTGGCCCGCATTCCCAGCGGCACCAGCGGCACCGCTACCGTGGCGCCGGTGTATGTAGTGCCCTTGCCACTTTCGGAAACTTCCCCGCGTTAACAACTAAAACCTGACAAATGAAAAAGCCGATCAGCATATTGATATTGTTTTCCATGGTGGCCGCCTTTGCCGCCTGTAAAAAGCAAACGCTGCTTACCTATAACGCGGACGACAATATTTATTTTTTCTATAAACGCAGCAACCTGCAGCAGGACAGCGTGAACTTCTCCTTTGCCTACAGCCCCGCTACGGTGCAGGACAGTACCATCAATATCCAGGTGGCGGTGACCGGCGCACCGGTGAACACGGACCGGTCATTTACCATCGCGGTAGATCCTACCAGCACGGCACAGGCTAATGTACACTACGAGATGCCTGAAAAGTTTGTGCTGCGGGCCGGCAACCTGGTAGACAGTTTTGCCGTAAAGCTGCTGCGCACACCAGACCTGCAGACCAATATACCTTTCCTGCGCCTGAACCTGGTGGCGGATCATAATTTTCATACAGATATCAAAGCCATTACCGGTACGCTGGATTCGGTCAACGCCCTGTCTTTTAAGATCAATCTTTCGGACCAGCTCACGCAAGGCAACTACTGGACCAGCATTTTGGCTACTTACTTCGGCACGTTCAGCGTGAAGAAGCTGCGCCTCATTAACCAGGTGGCAGGCATGCCGCTGGACTACGTAGTAAATGGCATCTATGACCTGAATATGGCCGCCCGCTGCGCCTCCTGGGCCATTACCATGAGCCGCTACCTGGATGACCAGCAGCAGGCCGGCCAGACCGTGTATGATGAAGATGGCGTAACTCCCATGACCATGGGAGCAGGCTACCTGTAAACAAATTTCTGAACCCTCCAACGGTTAATTATGACCAAGAAAATATGCAGCTACAGCGGGTTACTCGCACTGATCTCTTGCCTGCTTTCCGCCTGTTACAAGGACATCGGGAACTATGACTATCATCCCATCAACATGGTGCAGTTGGGCAACATTGACACCACGAACGGCTACACGGCGTTTTACAACGACACCCTCCGCGTAATCCCCGCCATCACTTCCTCAGAGAACGTAACGGCAGACGATGCCTATACCTACGAGTGGAGTTACCGCAAAAGCACCTCCGTGTTTTCTACGGACGATTCCCTGCTGGCCACCACCCGCAACCTGGCCGCAAAGATCACCATGCCCCCCGGCAGCTACACCCTTATGTACAAGGTGACGGATAACAAGACCAAGGTGATGGTACATGTAAAGACCACCCTCACCGTATCCACCGAAGTATATGAAGGCTTCCTGGTGCTGAGCGATGTGAATGGCAAGTCCAGGATGGATATGCTGTCTTACTTAAAGGCCAGCAATGTATTCAACCAGTATACGGATGTGTTCAAAAAAATGGGCTCCACCATTCCCATGGATGGCGCGCCTTACCAGGTGTTGTGCATGCCGTATGTAGGTACCAACGTGGCCGCGCAGAACTACGGCATCTTTGTGCTGAACAGCGCGGGCACCAACCGTGTGAACCAGGAAACATTTGCCTGGAATGATACCTATAACATCCGCTATTTGGTAGTGGGTAATGTGCCTGCTAACCTGGTGGCCAGCCGCCTCACCGGCATTACTACCGGCGCTTACAGCTACCAGCTATACATGTATGGCCCGGACCAGAATATGTACAGCTATTCAACCTCCGCCGGTTATGCCTTCCGTTACAGCCCGCTGAACGCGTATGCGACTGGCGGCACGCCCTTCCGCGTATCGCCCTATGTGGCTACAGACGGTACCAGCGCGGTGATGTATAACATGGACAAGAAGAACTTTGTATCCGTGGCCAATGCCAGCGCAGTAACGGTAACGGATGCACTGCCCGCATTGAATTATCCCACCGGGCTTGATCTGCTGTATATGGAGTGCATCTATTATGCGGAAGCAGGGATTAAGCCCAATACCTATGCAGTGCTGAAAGATCCCGGTACAGGCAAGGTATTCCTCCTCAACTTCCTCATGCGCCAGCCACAGACCTACTATGAAGAAATGACGGGCACAGACATTGGCCAGGCTACCAACTTTGCCGCCAGCCCGGATCATAATTACATTTTCTACAGCGTGGGTGGCAAGTTGTACGAGTACGATATGTACCTGCGGCAAAGCTTTCTCATGGCAGATTATGGCAGCCGCGTGATCTCCTGCCTTTCCTTCCCGCATATCGCTTCCCGCTACGGGAAAGCCAACTATGTGGCCTGGACAAAATCACTGCTGGTAGGGTCTTACGATCCCTCCGGTCCTAAAGACAGTAACGGAACACTTGACATATTCACCGTCTCCGATATCAATGCACCGCTGGTGAAGACCAACTCCTGGACAGGGTTTGGCAAGATCGTCAGCGTGGGCTACCGGGACAGATAAAAAAAACAGGAACAAATGCAGCGAAGAAAATTTGCATGGCTGATGGCCGTGCTGGGAGTGTCATGGCTGCGGTGGAGCACTGCCACCGCCGGTATGCAACCGGGACAGGATACCCTGCTGGTGTCTTTGGGAAAGGTGTTGAAAGCACATCACTATCATCCGGCTCACATAGACGATGCGTTTTCCGCACAGGTGTGGCGCACTTTCCTGCACACCCTGGACCCGTCGGATAACGTGTTTTGCCAGGAAGATCTGGACCAGCTCCGCCCATTTGAGCACCGCCTGGATGATGAGCTGGAAGGCCGGGCGCCCGTTGCTTTCCTGCCCGCGGTAACAGCCCTGTACCAGCATCGCCTGGCCGCTGCACTGGAAGCAGATAGCATGCTGGCGCTGCAACCTTTCCAGTACCATGCCCATGACCAGGTGCGCGCGGATGGTGGTTCAGGGCAAGGCTATGCCGCTACGGAAAAGGTGTGGCACGAACGCAGGTCCATGTCCCTCAAATACCTGGCGTTGCAATACCGCTCCGCGTTGCAAAAAGGCTCCCTGGCCGATAGCAGCGATGCCGTGCAGGAAGCTACTGCCCGCCAGAAAGCCATTGCAGATATCACCGCCCGCTATCATAAACTGCTGGCGCTGACCAACACGCCGGAATTGTTTAATATCCTGGCGGGCGCCATCTGCCACCAGATGGACCCGCACACTGATTATTTTCCCCCGGCCGCTGCGGCTGCGCCTTCCGCCATGGGCGCCGTGGCAGACCGGATGAAAAGTAACATGCTCCTGGGCACCGCCCTGATCCACCGGAACAATCACTTGTATGGCTACATCGTGCTCCCTGCTTTTTACCTGGATACGGTGCGTGGTTTCCACTGCGCGGATGACCTGGCCAAAGCCCTGGCATCCATGGATAGCAGCCACGTGGAAGGATTGATCATTGACCTGCGGAATAACTCCGGCGGCTCTTTGCTGGAAGTGCAGGCCATGGTAGGCATGCTGGTAAAAGGCGAAGCCGTGGTACAACTGAAAGGAAAAGACCTGGAGCCTGCACTGCTGAAAAGCACTACCGCCCAGCCGATTTACAACGGCCCCCTGGCCGTGTTGGTGAACAGCCAGACCGCTTCCGCGGCAGAACTTTTTACCGCGGCCATGCAGGACTATGGGCGGGCGGTGATCTGCGGCAGTCCTACGTTTGGCAAAGGCACGGTACAGCGGCCGTTCCCCGTGGGTGCGGAGCAGGGATATGTGAAAGTGACCTTTGAACAATTGTTCCGCGTAAACGGCAGCTCTACCCAGTACCGGGGTGTTACACCAGATCTCCTGCTGCCGGATCTCTACCAGTTTGGCAAGCGCCGAGAGGCCACAAGACCGCAGGTGCTGCCCTGGGACTCCATCCCGCCGGCACACATCACCCGCTGGGAAGGCGCCCCGCAGGTAGCGCAGCTGAAAGCCAAGGTGCACCGCATGATGGACGATACCTTGTATGCTGCCATTACACAAAAGAGCAAGTGGCTGGCAGCACATGATACCGCCATGGTGCCGCTGGAAGTAGCCGCCTACCTGCAGTTTGCGGACGCCCGCCGTCAAAATTTAGAAGCATTGAACCAACTATTAAAACTCCCCGCCGACAGGCAGGACCAGGCATCACCGGCATCCTTCAGTTTCATGGAGGATGCGGCCGCCTACCAGCGCTGGTTGCACCTGGTGCAGGCGGACCTGTTTGTACATGCTGCCACCGGCGTGCTGGAAGCATGGGTAGCAAGATCATAAACGAAATACAAAACCTGCACCACTACTTTAATCACTTAATCCAACAATAGCATGAAAAAGCACTGGATGGTGTTATGGGCCTTGTTTCCCACAGCACTGCTGGCACAGAACAAATCCTTTTCCATCACCGGCCATACCACCCGGGCAGAGAACTGCGGGGCGTTGTTTGGCTACGTAGCACCGGACAATACGGTAAAACGCGATACTACTTTTGTAAAGAACGGACAGTTCACTTTCAAAGGCAACGCGTATGACCAGCGCGTCCTGGCGCAGGTGATCGTGTATGCACAGCCCGGCGATTATTCTATGCTCTTCTACCTGGAGCCCGGCAATATCCAGTTGGAGGTGATGGGCGATAAAACAAAGGACCGGCGTAGCGGCACCCCGCTGAACCAGGAGCTGCAGGCATTCGTAAAAATAGAAACCGCGCTGCTGGATAGCGCCAGCGCCACGCAGGCAGCGGCCACAAAGCTAACGCCCTATTCCCCCGACGCCCAGCCCCTGGTGCTGGAAGCAGTGCGCCGCTATATGGCCCTGCATTCACACAGCGTCATTGGGGTGGATCAGCTGCTTAACCTGGTGCGGAGTTACAAGCAGCCGGATGAACTGGCAGCAGTGTTTAATAAGATGGACGATGCCGTAAAGGAAAGTAAGGAAGGCAAACAGGTAAGCGCCACCATTGAAGGTATGCGCGCCACCGCCATTGGCAACAAAGCCCCGGACTTTTCCCTACCCGATGCCAGGGACCAGCCCCGCCCCCTCAGTAGCCTGCAAGGCAAATATGTACTGATAGATTTCTGGGCTACCTGGTGCGGGCCCTGCATGGCAGAGATGCCCAATGTGAAGAAAGCCTACGAACGTTTCCACAACAGCAACTTTGAAATACTCGGCGTATCACTGGACCGGCCGGGGGCTAAAGAGAAATGGCTGGAAGTGATTGATAAAGATAAACTGGTATGGCCCCAGGTAAGTGACTTCAAATTCTGGAACAGCCAGGTGGTAAACCTCTACGATCTCACGTCCATTCCCATGAATTTCCTGCTGGACCCCTCCGGTAAGATCATCGCCAGGAACCTGCGGGGAGATGCACTCACCGCCAAACTGCAGGAAGTACTGCAATAACCACATCTTAAAAACGGAACATGAAATACAAAATATTATGGGCGGCGATGGTCGCCATGGCCATGCCTGTACTGGGATGGGCGCAGGAGCTGAAATTTACGCTGGACGGCACTATCCAGTCAGACACCATCCAACAGGGATATATATACATCATAGGTAAAGGAGTGAAAAGGGACAGCGTATTGCTGGACCACAACCACTACCACTTCTCCGGCGTGATGGACCAACCCGGCGCACACGCGTTTATTGAATGGTTTGATGTGCCCATGAACCAAGTGCGCGGTGTGGACCTGTCCAAGTACAAAGACCGCAGCATAGGTCTTTTCCTGGACACTACCCATATCACCGTTACACATAGTAACCCCTTTTCAAAAGCAAAGATCACCGGCTCTAAAATGCAGGCAGGCATGGAAGAGATACAGGCCGATGTAAAGGCCAGTGGGGATATCGACGGCGCAGTAAAAAGATTTATTCTCAAACATCCCACTTACTGGCTGAGTTACATGGTACTGCAGGACAAGGCTAAAGAGTTTGGGGGCAAGCTGGCGGATAGCCTTTACAGGACCCTGTCGCCCTCCCTCACGAAGTACGATGATGTAAGACAACTGGGCATCCTGCTGCGTGGGGCCGCCAATGTAGCCGTAGGGCAAATAGCCCCCGGCTTTACTATGTACGATACTACCGGTCACGCAGTGACCTTGTCTTCCTACCGGGGCAAATATGTGTTGGTAGATTTCTGGGCCAGCTGGTGCGCTCCCTGCCGTGCAGAAAGCCCGAACCTGCGGGCCGCCTACGAAAAGCTGAAAGACCGAGGTTTCGAGATCCTGGGCGTATCCCTGGACCTGAAGGCCTCCCAGAAAGCCTGGCTGGCGGCCATCCACAAGGATAACCTGACCTGGGCACAGGTATCGGACCTTAAGGGATTTGAGAGCAAGACCGCGGTAGACTGGGGGGTGGCATCCATTCCTGCTAACTTCCTGCTGGACCCGCAGGGCAAGGTGATAGCGGTGAACATCCGCGGCATCAACGCCTTCTGGGACCTGGCCAGGCTGGTACAACCTGTTGCACAAACTAACTAAACAATGTTTATGTTAAAGCATATCTTCTTTACACTGGCTACACTGGGCAGCCTGCAGGCGCTGGCCCAGGCAACGCAGCCCTTCACCGTTAAGTTCTCTGCGGGCAATACGCCTGTTACAAAAGTGGAACTGGCCCGCTATACCCTGAAGAACGGCGCCCGCCGGGATAGCGGCGTGATCACAAACGGGCAGGCGGTCATCCATGGCACCGTGTATGCAGACCGGCAGAAAGGCCAGCTGCTGGCTACTTTTAGTGGCCGTCAACACTCTTACCTCTTCTACCTGGAGCCAGGTATCATCAATGTATCGTACGATGCAGCCTCCAATCATTTTCACGTGGTGGGCGGCAAACTGAATAAAGACCTGGAAGCCTATAACACCCTGTTCTATCACTTCCTGGACACACTGCAAGCACCCAATAAAACAGATGCCAACTACCAATTCTCCCCGCTGGTATTGGAAAACAAGATCCACGTGATTGCGCAGTTTGTGAAAACACATCCCGCCAGCGCCGTGGCCCTGGACGAACTGAATGAATACGCTGTCCGCGGCAAAGACGCCGCCACCACGGAGCAATTGTTCAAACAGTTGGCGCCCGCACTGAGAACATCTGCTACCGGCACAGAACTGGCCACCCGCATTAAAGGCATGAACACCCTGAAAACAGGCGATGTCGCACCCGGTTTCAGCATCCCTGATCCGGATGGCAAAAACATCTCCCTCGCGGCTTTCAAAGGAAAGTATGTGCTGGTGGATTTCTGGGCCACCTGGTGCGCGCCCTGCATAGCGGAGATCCCCAACATGGTAAAAGCCTATGATGCTTACAAAGACCACAACTTCGAGATCATCAGCATTTCCCTGGACCGCCCGGATTCAAAAGATCTCTGGATCAAAAAGATCGCGGAGTATAAGATGACATGGCCCCAGGTATCTGAGTTGAAATGGTGGAATGGCCCGTCTGCATTGCGCTATCATATCAATTCCGTGCCGGCAAATTTCCTGCTCGATCCTTCCGGTAAGATCATCGCTATGAACCTGCGCGGGGAAGACCTGCAAAAGAAATTGCGGACAGTGATCCCCGGCGTGGAGCAGGCATTTACCATTGATGGAAAGATCGCATCAGATACTGCCGTTACCGGTAAAGTATACCTCGCTTACGAGGACAATGATGACGGGCAACGGGATAGTGCGGTGTTGGTGAACAACACTTACCACTTTGCAGGTACCATGAAAGACGGGGCCATCCAGGCAGCCATTACCCTGGAAGACAGGTCCCTGCCGAACAGCAAGGGCCGCTTCAAAGGATTTTCCCAATGCTACGTTATGCCCGGCCATACCACAATAGCACATGGTCCCCGCTTCAGTGACCTGCACCTGCAGGGATCACCCGTGCAGCAGGATGCAGACACTTTTGCCGCGCAGCGAAGAATGCAGCAGGGCGTATCTGAAAAGGAGCGCACGGTGGCCTTCATCAAAGCGCATCCCGCTTCCTGGTACAGCTTTGTGCTGCTGGAACAAACCGTGATCCGCACGTATGATCTTACTACAGAACAGGCAGACAGCCTCTGTGATATACTAAGCCCCGGATTGAAACAATACACCCGTGTAAAGACGCTGAAAGCACTGCTGGAAGGCCGTAAAGTGGCCAAGGTAGGCAACATGGCCCCCGCCTTTTCCCAGCACAGCCTGGATAATAAAGTGGTGAAGCTGTCAGATTACAAAGGCAGGTACGTACTGGTAGATTTCTGGGCCAGCTGGTGCCACCCTTGCCGCGCGGAAAACCCCAACGTGACGGCGGCTTATCACAAATACAAGGACAAAGGGCTGAACATCCTCAGCATATCACTGGATGCATCGCGTGACCGGTGGCTGGAAGCAGTAAAGCATGATAAATTAGAATGGACGCAGGTTTCAAACCTCCAGGGTTTCAATGATGAAGTAGCGGTGAAATATGGTATCCACGCTATTCCCAGGAATTTCCTGGTAGGGCCGGATGGCCGCATTGTAGCCATGGATCTTCGCGGCGATGACCTGGATAAAAGGCTGGGAGAAATTTTTAGATAGTGGTCATGTGCATGAAAAAGGCCATCCGCAGAGATGATCTTTTTTTAGAACGGCCACGGCATCATGTACCGTGGCCGTTCTATTTACGCGGTAATTACTTTGCTTTCTTGTGCACAAATTTGCCCAGTGATTTACCGGCCTTGGCATATGCCTCGCCAATGCGGATACCGGTGGCAAACTGGCCTTTACCACCAGATACATCGTTCATCATGATCTTGCACAGCGGTTTTCTTTTCGGGGAAGTGTCCTGCGTATCGTAGATATAGATCTCCAGGCTTACGGCTGCTTTGCCGGAAGAGATGCCCACGTTGTACCCTACTTCAATGAACTTGGTGTGCACCTCCATCATGTATCTGGCACCCGCTTCTTCGTTCAGGGTCCTGTCTGCGTATTTATCAAACAATTCCTCAAACTTAGGTTGGTAATGCGCTTTGCGGTCGCCATACCAGGATTGTTCCCAGGTGTCGCCGGAGCCGGGTGTTTTGGATTCTTTCTCTGCTTTTCTTCTTTTAACGTAGTTGGCTTCCTTGCCGTCTTTACCTACGGTTACGTCGTCATACACGTACACTACCTGTAATTCTTTTACGTCCTTGAGGAACTTGAGATCACCTTTTACCAGGTCCTGGGCCTGGGAGGTGGCGGTAGCAAACAAGGAGCCAGCAAGCAGCATCAGTGCAAATAGTCTTTTCATAAATCAAAGGGATAAAAAAATAAGTGTTTAAAAATGGAAACGGGTGATTAAAAGCGTACAGTATTTTGGGAACAGGAACTTACATTTCCCGGGCCGTCACAGACCTGCCGGGAGATGGCGGATTACCACAATGATAGGTCATTCACGGGCGCAAAGTAAATGTAAAGTATTGATATATGAAGTATGTATATGTAAAATAAAACGAATGTGTTATAAGGCCTGTACTGGCCAGCTACCTGCACAGGTACGCCAGCAGCGGCTCCATAGACGGCTGCTCTTCCAGCGTGCGGATAAATGTAAACAGCGCTTTCATCTCCTCCGTGGTAAGCCGCTGGCCGATCAGGCGCCTGCATTTATCCTCTACCTGTTCCCAGCTTAGCGGTTGGGTGAAGAAACCGGGATAGTCTTCCGTTTCATAACTGAAGATATGGCCCTCTTTCATGATCACCTCCACTTTCGCCATCACCTTGTCCGGGTAGCGCTGCGTGTATTTATCCAGCACACCCGCCAGCATTACGGGTTTGTGCAAAGGGAAATGGGTGTTTACTTCTACTTTTTGTAGCAAGGTTTGCACGTCTTCCCGGTGAATGCGCTCCGGGGTCAGCTGTTCCGGGTACACCTGCCCATCCAGTAAAGCTACTGCAATCAGGTAGTGCAGGCTGTGGTCTGCCTGTTCCTTTGTTTTCACGATCTTCCGGTCTCCATATTCCCCCGAGCCTACAATGTGATAGGCGGTGAGGAAAGTGGTCACATTCACTTTGAGAATATCCGCTGTGGCAATTTCATGTTCTTTGAGCAGGTTTAACGTTGCATAGATGGCCGACTGCGTATGTACTTCCGCGTTATAACTTTTCAATATACAGCGGTGCAGCAACTCAAACTTATCTTTGCTCCACTCATAATCCAGGTTCATGTGAAATACTTCCTTGAAACCTTTAGGCCCTTCAAATAAAGCAATGGGCCCTGTCATACCTTCCCTGGCCAGCAGCACATTGTTTACACAGTCCAGTGCATCCATAGAAGAGGCCATGCCTTTCCACTCGCTGGTATAACTGGCCCTGCTCACCGCCAGCGGGGCAATGGAGCATCCGCAAATAGCCAGTGCATTGGCCGCCTGGTCCAGCGTAAGCCCAAACATGCGGCTCATGCCGCCCACCATGGAATAAGAAAGCAACAGGGTGTGGTCAATGCCCTCCGTCATCACCGGTATTTCTTCAGTGAGCCTGCATGCTATTTCGTAAGCTACCGCCATAGCGGTAAGAAAATCCCGGCCACCGGTAGGGCGGAATTGCGCCGCCGCCAGCAATGGCCCCAGGTTATCACTGGGGTGGCAGGTAGATTCTTTGCCCAGGTAATTATCCATAAAATCAGGATAACGTACCAGGGCTGTGTATACCTGGGCGGCACGGTCATAAGGGAGTGAGCCTACCACCGGCACTTTACACGGACCACCCACGCCCAGCACCTCCAGTTGTGCAAATAATTTCTGCAGGGGAGGCTTGTCTATGGCGAAGAACATGGAGCCTACGGCATCCAGCAGGTGCTTCTTTAACTGATCTGTATTAGCGTCGCCTATTTGTTCGTAACGTGCCTGCAACGCATAATCGGCTACCTGGAAGGTCTGGTATCGCTTGTCCATAAGTGGGGTGGTTTTGAGAAAGTGTATGAAAGTTCTGTGCCAACAGGGGTGGTACGGAATTGGAACATGCTCCTTAAAAGCCCGGAAACAATGTATCCTGTTGAAAAGATCAATCTTCTGAAAGACATGCTGGTACAGCATCATGAAACCATTGCCGTGGCAGAAAGCGTAACGGCCGGCCATGTGCAGGCGGCATTATCACAAGCCACCGGCGCCGCGCAATTCTTCCAGGGCGGCATTACAGCGTATAACCTGGGCCAGAAGGCCCGCCACCTGTTTGTAGAGCCCATTGAGGCAGAAGCATGCAACAGTGTATCGCCCGCGGTGGCAGCGCAAATGGCCCTGCAGGTAGCCCGTAATTTTTCCGCCAGCTATGGCCTGGGAATTACCGGCTATGCCGCCAAAATGCCGGAGAAGCATATTGACACTGTGTTTGCCTTTTATGCGATTGCCTGCAATGACCAGGTGATCAAAGCAGGCCGCATAACGGTAGGTGAACAGGAGGGGATGGAAGTACAATTGTACTACACGGAACACCTGCTGGATGCATTGCTGGAATGCTGCCAGCATACCTACACATCCCGCTAAAGCCAGCTCCACCGTAGCTTTTACGGCATGGAGGTAAAAAAATTGGTATGCCGGTTGATATGAAATAGGATGACTTACTAATTCCTAACTATAAATTCAACAACATGGCAAAGTATTCCAAACATGCGGGCGATAAAGTAGAACGCGCCATGCATGAAAAGAAGGAAGGCACGCTGAAAAGCGGCCGTAGCGGGAAGAAGGTGACCAGCCGTAAACAAGCCATCGCCATTGGTCTTTCTGAAGCCCGCAAGGAAGGAGCAAAGGTGCCTAAGAAAGCAGCAGCTAAAAAATCTACAGCAAAGAAAGCGACGACTAAAAAGGCTGCCGCTAAAAAAGCTACCGCAAAGAGGTCCGCGGCAAAGAAAGCAGCGCCCAGGAAAGCAGCCGCAAAGAAGGCTACACACAAACGGGCGTCCGCAAAAAAAGCAGCGCCCAAGAAAGCCGCTGCAAAAAAGGCTACCCGCAAGAAAGCATCCACCCGTAAGAAAGCAACGAGCAAATCTGCCTAGCGTCCAGATTTGATAACGGATCAAGAATTACGAAGGCCGGGCATCAATGCCGCCGGCCTTCTTTTATTGTAAGCATTAAATTAACAACGATGAAAAAGAATTCCCCTAAAAAAAAGAAAGCAAAACAGCAGATCAGCGCTGACCAGCAATCCCGCCTGCAGGTTTATTTTTCCTCCATGCTGGCAGAACTGTACTGGGGAGAACAAACTTTCCTGGATGTACTGGATACCATGAGCGAAACGTCCACCAGCCCGGAGCTGAAAGACGCTTTTAGCCAGCACCGGGTGCAAACCAGGGAGCACGTGGAACGCCTGGAGCGGGTGTTTGCCGCCATGGGCATGCCGGCAGAGCCCAGGCAAAGCATAGGCTTGCAGGGCCTTTTTGATGAAGGCTGGCGCGTGATCGATAAGGCACCCACTGGCAGCGCAGAGCGGGACGTGACGCTCATCATTGCCGCACAGAAGGTGGAGCACTACGAAATTGCAACTTACGGCAGCCTGGTGTCCCTGGCCCGCACACTGAAGCTGGATGACGTAGCCGCCATCCAGGAAGATACCCTGGCCGAAGAAGATGAAGCAGATGCCCTGCTCACAGAAATAGCGGAAGCACACATCAACTACGAAGCCAGCCAGGAACCGGCAGGACAAGTAGCCGGCTGACTACTTTTTCCAGAAAAGCAACAGCCTCAGGAAAAAGTTCCGTTTGGGGGGCAGCTGGTGACATACCAGGCAAGGGCCAGTATGATCTCCGGGCAGTACCGATCTGCATACAGGACAGCGTTTATTGCCCTCTGACTTTATTCGCTCTTCAATCATGGCGTCAAAATCTAACGCCTGTTTTCGTTTCGTGGACCTCATAGTTTACAGGCTCTGGGGCTATTGCAGCATTCCCGGGATAATAATATTTAATGCAATCATAACACATTTTGCGTAAAAAGGTACAGGCTCATGCGTAAATATTGTGGCGCTGGTGCTCCGGCGCCGGGTTGGGGTGGCCTGAAAGGGGAGGACATTATATCCAGGGTTTCCGGCCGGGTATTACCCTGGCCGTAAGCGGGTGAGTGCAATGCAAGGGCTGCAAGGATGGTGGTAAGTAAGAAGGGTAGTTTTTGGTTGCGTGTTATAAGATGGATTGCAACGGTAAACAAGGATGTGTACTTTAGGGGACCTAAACCCGATCTCATACAAAATAAGAGCTGTCAGCTTATGAAGCACCCTACTCATTTCAATCGTCCCATCAGTATAATGATCTTTTTCCTGCTGCTGGCGGCATTTTCCCCGGTGAAAGCGCCGGCCCAGCAACGGCCCAATGTCATTTTTGTGCTGGCAGACGACCTGGGATATGCGGACCTGGGCTGCTACGGCAACCCGGTGATAGAAACGCCTTTCCTGGATAAACTGGCCAGTGAGGGGGTGCGCGCCACTAATTATGCCGTGGTATCGCCCACCTGCTCTCCCTCCAGGGGCGCGCTGCTCACCGGCCGGTATCCCACCCGGTATAACATCCCTTACCCGCTGGGCCCCGGCTCTTCCATGGGGTTATTGCCCAATGAACTGACCATTGCCAATGTGTTGAAATCCGCCGGCTATAACACCGCCATGATCGGTAAGTGGCACCTGGGGGATAAAAAGGGTTTCCTGCCCCTGGAACATGGCTTTGACAGTTACTACGGCCTGCTGTACAGCCATGATTACCGCGCACCTTACGTTAAGACCGATACCACCATTAAACTATACCGGGATTATACGCCGGAAGTTTTAAGACCGGCAGATAGCTCCCTGACGAACCTTTACAGCCAGGAAGCCATCCGCTACATCCGGCAGCAGAAAAAGGAACAACCCTTCTTCCTGTACCTGGCGTTCAACATGCCCCACCTGCCAGTATGGTTTGCCGCCCAGCAGAAAGGTGATCTTTCCAAAGGAGGAGAGCTGGGCATCGTGATCAATGAAATGGACCAGCGGATAGCAGCCATTTGGGCGGCGGTTAAAGAACAAGGCCTGGAAAATAACACCGTATTGATGTTCTCCAGTGACAACGGCCCCTGGAATAATTACGATGCCCGTATGGAAGGCGATGGCGTGACCCACCGCAATCATACCGGTTATGCAGGCGTGTTCCGCGGCTCCAAGGCCACTACTTACGAAGGCGGCACCCGCGAGCCTTTCATTGTATACTGGCCGGGGCACATCTCCCCCCGCGTGATCCGGGAGCCGGTCACCTGCCTGGATGTGCTGCCCACACTGGCAGCGTGGGCCGGGGCCAAACTACCCGGTAATGTAGCACTGGATGGACAATCCATTGCGGGCCTGCTCACCGGCACGGCCACGGGCTTCCGGCACCAGCCATTTTATTACGTACACAATAACGAGCTGCAGGCGGTAAGGGATGGTGACTGGAAGCTCCGCATCATCACCCAAAAAGACCAGCGGCAGGTAGAACTATTCAATATCTCCGAAGATCCCGGTGAACGGGAGAACCGTAAAGACCGGGATCCTGAAGTGTATAAGCGGATGCTCATCCTCTTCAACAACTACCCGGATAAAGCGCACGCCAAAATGTAAATGCCCTGTATAACAAAAAGCGGCTGTTTCCTGTGTGGGAAGCAGCCGCTTTTACATTTATACCAAGGTGCCCTTATCTCAGGTTGCCGAAGCCGCGCTCACTTCTTTGCCAAGTTAAGGCCCAAGCCGTTATGGTATATCTGCTGCCGGCGCTACCGTATGGACCGGTATTTGTGGCGCAGCGGTGAGGATAACGCACTATTATCAATTAAAACTGCATGCATATGGCAAACAAAAAACAAACGGTGATCGACTTCCTGGGGGAGATCATCTCTTTCCGCAACAATTTAAAACTCATTCACTGGTCCATCACCGGGCGGGGTAGCTATGAGGCCCACATCTCCCTGGACCAGGCCATTGACACCCTCACTGATGTTACAGACCGGCTGGTGGAAACCTCCATTGCCGTGATGGGCACCCTGGAGATCGTGATCCCTGAAACCCGCCGCCCCCAGAATTACATCAAATACATCGAGGAATTTTACACTTACGTGGATAAGAACCGCGAGGACTTCCCTGAAAAATTCACCCAGGCTATTCTGGATGATTTCCAGGAAGCGGTGCAGCAGCTGTTGTTCCGGTTGAAGCGGTTGGAGTAGGGCATGTCTGTAAAACAAAAAAAGCCTCCGCAACCGGAGGCTTTTTCGTGTTCACCACATCCATGTAGTAAGCAACATTGATCAATGTACAATGTAATTATTATATGGTGCTGCACTGTATTTCACGCTATCGTGCTTATACGGGGTGTTGTCATATTCCATTTGCACCGTCTTGGTTTCACCGGGCATCAACGTAAAGTAGTTGTCACTGATGAATACCGGCAGTACCTGCTGCCCGTCTGCATTGCGGGTTACGTTCATGCGGATGCCGAAGGCGGCGGATTTTGACGATGCGGGGTTTTTGATCACTGCATTCACAAACGTCCGGTTGCCCACTTCCCTGGTGGTATACGTGCAGGAAAGGTTTACAGGCTGCAGCGTGTTCAACGCCGTATAGTCCTTCCGTTTATTGCCGCGCCAGTACAGGTTTTCAGACACCAGCTTGTTATGGCTGTCCGTGAGCTTCAGCTTGATGAAATGCACATCGCTCAGCCCGGAGCTGGGCACATCGCCCTGGTACACTGCAAAGTCAAACAGGGAGTAGCCCCATCCGCTACCGCGCTCCATGCCATGCATGCGTACATAGCGGGCGGTTACTTCCGGGAAGGTGAGCTGCATGGGGCCTGCGTGGCCGTTATCTGTTTTGTATACCTGCTGCCAGTGTTCGTTGTCATTGGATACTTCTATTTTGAAGGTCTTTGCATAAGCGTCTTCCCAGGTAAGCCCTACACCGTTCACTACTTCTTCCCTGCCCAGGTCCACGCAGAGCCATTCGTCATCGTTGTAGCGGCTGGACCAGCGGGTGTGTGGGTTGCCATCATTGGCATTGGCCGCGGCATCCGGTGCGGAAGAGGCAGCGATGTTTTTGCCCTTTGCCAGGTCCAGGTGGTCCGTGTTGAAGTCCAGCGCAAAGGCGGTAGCCGCGCTGTGGGCCGGGGAGCTAAGCACGGCAGTATGCGTGTATTGCGCGGCAATGTGCCCGTCCAGGTTGTAGATCTCCGCAGTGGCGGTAAGGTCATCCACATCCTGCCGCGTGGTGTTTATTACCTTGATGGCATTATCTACCGGGTTCCATTGTATGTGCAAAGGCTCACAGGCTTTCTTTACCCCAAAGTAGGCACCGGTAAGATCATAGTAGTAATCATACGTTTGCCACACCATGGAAGGATAGGCGGATTGGCTCATCCACGTCATAATGCCGGATGCATCTTCTCCCATGTGATCCAGCCAGCCTTCATACATAGCCCGGTTGCTTTCCAGGTTTACAAATTGCGCTTTGCGGCAATAATCTTCAATGTCTTTGGGCTTGCCATAACCTTCCGTGATCATACGGTCATAACCGTCAGGGTCGGCGTTGAAAGCGTTGGGACCAAAGTAGTGCTGGTTCCACATTTCATTGCGGGGCCACCACTTGTCCTGCGGCATAAATTTTTTAAAGCTCTCAAAGTTCACAAATACCGCGGTGCCCAGTTCCGAACGCAGCCCCCAGCCAAGGTTACCGCCGGAGCCGGTGGGGTAGGCCGTGAAGTAGTACCGCGGATCATGCGCGCCCCACGGGCCGCTGCCGGTCAGGTTGTCCGCGTGGGAGTTGGACTGATAATAGCGGTCATCACCATCAAACACACGTACATCTTCCTGCAGCCAGTTGCGCAGCGGTGGTTCCGGCCAGCCTTCATTTTCCCCACACCAAATAGCTATGGACGGATGGTTGCGGAAGCGTTTTATCTTTTCAATAGCATTTGCATTGAACGCGTTGAGATCTGCCGGCAGGTTGGAATTGGCATTCAGCCAGAACTCATCCCATACCATGATGCCATACTTGTCGCACGCTTCATAAAATTCCGGGTCCGTCACGGAGCCCAGCCAGTTGCGGATCATGTTAAAGTTCAGGTCCTTGTGCAGGCGGATCTTCAGGTCATATTCCGCGCCGCGGCAGCGCAGCATGTATTCAGACATACCCCAGTCGCCCCCTTTGATGAACACCGGTGTACCATTGATGGCAATATGCAGCACATTGCCCGTGGTGTCATAGCTGTAACGGCGGATGCCGAAGGTCACGGTCTGTGCATCAGTTACCTGGTCATTGACCCGCAGCTGCAGGTTCAGGGTATAGCAGTTGGGATCACCATAACCATTGGGCCACCAGAGCTTGGGGTTATTGACAACCAGTTGCTCCATATCCCGCTTGCTGAGCGTGATGTCGCTGGCGTTGCCATGGTTTACCCGGATCTTTTTGGAAAACCGGATGTTGCCCGGCATGATGGTCCCTTCCAGGATGGCATCCATGTCATTGCCGGTATGGTTCTGCACCTGGGTGGATACAGACAGGTAGGCCTTTGCATTGGTGGGCAGCTCACTGCGCACCCAGGTGTCCTGCAGGGTAAGATCGCCGCTGCTGGTCAGGTACACCTTGTCTGTAATGCCGGAGTTGAGGCCTGGCACATAGGGCATCCAGTCCCAGCCTGCGCTGGACAGGTAATTGGGGCTGCCCGCATTGGCCAGCGGTTGCCGTGGTATGCTTACCAGCACCGCCAGTGTATTTTCCGCACCGGCATTCGCCAGGCGGGTAATGTCAAAATGCCCACGGGTCATAAAGCCATCAAGGCTGCCTACCAGGGTCCCGTTTACATAAACACTGGCCTTGCGGTTCACCCCATCAAAATTCAGCCAGGTCCTTTTCTGCCCATAGGCCGCGGGTATGGTGAAGGTAGTGCGGTACCAGTAGTCCTGGTCGTATTTACGGCGGTCCACCTTGTTGATATTGTCGCCAAAGTTGGGGTCCTGCTCCAGTCCTGCCGCTACAAAAGAGCCAAAGGTGGTGCCGGGCACAATGGCCTTGGTCCACCCGGTAAGGGCTATGCCGGGATCTTTGGCGGTGGTGGTGCCGGCAGCAGCTTTTACATACCAGTCCTGCCGGGAGCTGCTGCCCAGGTCCACCCGGTCCAGTTGTGCATGCGTTACCGCTGGAATGCCCAGCAGGCAAAGTATCCGGCACATCCGGCCGAATAAAGGATAAATGCTTTTCATGAAGAGAATGTTATAAAAAGAATATGGCGCCGGCGGGAGATGCCGGTTGCCGCATAGTTTCCGGGTTTAAAAAAGGGAGACCGCTTCCCCGTTTTGGAGCGGCCTCCCGGGATTGGATTGCTACCGTATCCGGAGTACAACCTTCGTAAACTGCAGATAGGTATAAGTTTGCTCGCTTACCACCCAGCCAAAGGTGACAGTGGTTTGCTGCGGAATGGTAAAAGTGAGCGTGTGGGTGCCGCCTATGCTGTTCTGGTCACCATGGTAGCGGGCCAGGATCGTGGCATTGCCATCCAGGTTGTCAATATCCGGCAGGAAAGTACCGGTGGCCACCACTTCGTTGGCATCTATGGTGCCACCATAACCAGCGGTGGTTACATCCAGGTCGTACGTGCCGGCGGGCAGGGTAAAGGACTGGTACACCTTGCCGTTCAGCATCGGTGCATCGCCCCAGTTCTTTGCTTCAAAATGGATGCAGCCACCGTTGTCGGTGGACCATCCGCCGCCCTGGTCATTGTTCTGGTTCACTACATTGGTATTCACCTGCCAGTCTTTGGGCAGGCCCCACTTGCCGCTGCCATTGTCACTGCGGTAAAAAGGATTGCCTGCATTCTTGATGAACACCGCGGTTACATCACCCGCGCGGGTAATGTCCGGGAAGGTGCTGGTTGCCGCAACGGTAAAGGTGTCCAGCGCATTGCGCTGGGGAATGTAGCTGGACTGGAAAGTTACCTGGGTGCCAAATTTGAAGTTGGGCAGGGTAATGCCGCTGCTGTCACCGGGGAGCACCAGCGTGTCCACCTGGTCGTTATTATCGGTGAAGATCACTTTTGTACCAGTATTGATGGAGTCTGGTGTATTGAACTGCACCCGCACATTGCCCTGCAAAAGGTCCAGCAGGTAAGGCGTGGCGGCGTTGTAAGCACGGTTGAAAAGGCCGCCCTGGTATTTGGGGCCGTATACGCGCACGCCGTTAATGTTCACCGCAATGGAGCTCCTGCCTACGGAGTCTATCGAATACACGTTGAAATTGTACGTGCCTTCTGCCAGGTTGGGAATAATGATACCGGCCGTGTCTTCCGGGTTATGACTGGTGGCATTCATGGTGGTGGAGTCCTGACCGTTGTTCCAGAGGATCTTGTACCGCGCTATCTTGGGGTCCGGGCTGGGATTCCATACCAGCATGGTACGCAGGTTACCGGCGCGGTAGCCGGCGTGCTGGATAATACCGGGGTAGTAGATCTCCCCGCCGGCCAGCAGGTCTTTATAGGCTTCATTCTTCTTGGAGCAGCCCAGGATGCTTACGGCAAAGAGCAGCCATGATAGGTTGCGGAATGTGTGTTTCATTGTCTTTACGGTTTGTAGTTATTGCGGAGCGCCGGAAAAAGTTACTTCGCGGATGATCGTGTAGTCCAGTCCAAACCAGGTATCCGTCACCACGATCCGGATGTATTTCACGGCCGGCAGGTTCTTGGGCATGCTGAAGTCAATGCCGTTGTTCATGTAGGCTTTGTCGGCCGCATTGGTTTGTCCCTGTGGCAGCCCGGAAGGAGGGTCCGGAACACGATAATTGCCCAGTGCTATCCAGTCGCCGGTTTGCGTACCCACCGGTACATTGCCGGGTGTCACCGCATCTGCGGGATGGTCTGTGTTGGACCCATAGATCGTAAAATCCTTTGGGTTGTTATAGCCATAATCGCGGAAGTACATCATAAAGTGCGTGAGCTTGTAGCTGGTAGGGCCAAGGCCAAAGGTGCACTGCATAAGGCGCTGGCTGGTGCCAATGGTGGTTTGCCATGCATTGGCGTTGTTATCTTCCGTGGTGTTGCCGTCAAAGATATTGGGCACCACGCCGCCATACCCAATAAATGCATCGCTGGGCATGATGTAGTTGAAGAACTTGGTCTTGTCCAGCACCTGGTCCACACCGGGCGTAAGGTCCGTGATCAGGGTATCGGAGATATTGCCAAAACGGTCCGTCACATACACGCCAAACCTGGTGGACACCGGCTGGAAGCCGCGCACCGCATAGTTGATCGTATCCAGTGAAGTGTAATGTTCATCGGCAATGGCAAATTTGTTCGTAGCCGGATCAATGGTGAGCGTGTTGATGGCAATGGCGCTGTTGGTCGTATTCAGTGCCTGCACATTGATGCCGCCATAGTCCGCGCCTACCTGCAGTGATTTGCGCACCAGCGTGTAATAAGGCGTGTCCGGGTGCACGGTAATGGTCACGGGATCAGATTCTTTGTTGGAGCGGGTCACGGCTCTCAGGGTCACCTGGTAGTCGATCGCATCATGGAATCCCTCCAGCCGCAGTGTATCAAAGAAATAACTGGATTTGATCTCGTGGTTCACACCCGGGCGGATGCTATAATCTGCCACCACATACAGCAGGTCCTGGTCTTTGGGCAGGTCGTAACGCACTACCACGGCCCCGTTCAGCGCCTGGGTGCGTACATTTGTCACTACGCCCGGTTTGTTGCCGCCGGAGGGTGGCTGGCGGTAATTATCTTTCTGGCAGGCCTGCAATGTCACACTGGTCACAGCTGCCAGCGCCATGATCATCGTGTTATAGTGGAATGTTCTGATCGTTCTCATAACGGAGTGTAAAGCGTTTTAAAAATCGGGTTACCAGGCCGGGTTCTGCACCAGGTTACTGTTCACCACCAGGCTGTTAGTAGAAATGGGCCACAGGTAATCACGCGTACCAAATACCGGAATAGCCACGTTCTTGGGACGGTAGTAGTTGATGGCCTGGTCTTCGTAAATGCTCCATCCTTTCAGCGGCGCACTCAGTACCAGTTGCAGTTCCTTCCACCTTCTCAGGTCCCAGCCAGCCTGCCCTTCAAAGCACAGTTCAATGCGGCGTTCCTGGTGGATGATAGCGCGCAGGCCATCTTTGGTAGAAGGTTTGCCCGGGTTCCTGGAGTACTGCGCCCATGCATCCACAACACCTGGTAAGCCGGCGCGGTTGCGCACCTTGTCAATGTTGGCATAGCACTCCGCAGAAGGGCCGCTCACTTCATTTAACGCCTCTGCGTACAGCAGGTACAGCCCTGCCATGCGCATGACCGGCATGGAAAAATCCGTCCAGTTAAAACCATTGTCATACACAGTCAGGTAGTTGGCCAGTTTCTTGGGCCAGTAGCCGGTAATGTTGGTCTTTTGCAAAGTCTTGGGGCCTGCCAGGGAAGACTGGCCACGGGCCGATACGTAATGTGGGTTGCTGCCATCCAGGATGCCATTGCCAAACCAGATGCCGCCGTCAAAGCCAATGCTGGCATAGAAGCGGGATTCGCGGTTAAAGTGTGCCTTAATGGTGGTATATCCCTGTTTGATATAGTTCGCATTGGCAGCATCCCCATCCTGTAACTGGTAGCGGTCATTGTAATCCCAGTTCTTGTCTTCTTCAATGGGCACACCATTGTTTGTATAAAACAGTTCAGCTGTGGAGATGGGCGCAGCAAAATACGCGGGGTTGTCATTGTCGTTCTGGTTAGCCAGCTGTGTCATGCGGGGAATGCAGTATTCCTGCCCATGCCAGATGGCATTCAGTGACCAGATCAGTTCTGTGTTCAGGTCCCAGCGTTGGGTAAGCGCGGTCTGGAACACCAGCTCCTGGCGGATCTGGTCCGGAAGGTTGGTCACGTTAGGTGCAGCCGCGAAGGTGTTGTTCAGGTGGAGGCCCACTGCTTCGCACTGGTCGATGGCGGCTTTGCACGCATCGGCGGCCTTTTGCCATTTGGTAGCATCATAGGCGGGAAACAGCAGTTGCCCGTCTTTATCCCTGAACGATGCATAGTCCGTGTTACCATTGAACAGCGGGCTGGCTGCCGTTACCAGCAGTTCTGCTTTAATGGCCATGGCGGCGGGTTTGGTGATGCGGCCCAGTTCCTTGGCCGGGTTCTCAATAGAAGGCGGCAGGTCCGGGATAGCCTGGTCCAGCAGGCCGGCAATGTAATTTACCACGGTATCCACCGGGCGGCGTTTTACGCGCACCTGGTCCGGCGTGGCTTCCACCGGCAGGTTCTTGTCCACGATGGGAATAGGCCCGTACAGGCGGAAGAGATAGTAGTGATAATAGGCCTTTAAGAATTTTGTTTCGGCAATCCAGCGTGCTTTCTCGGCCGCGCCCAGGTCTGCCGGTTCATCTATGTTTTCCAGCATGGTATTGCACTTGCGGATGGCCTGCCACATGTTGATGCCGTTGCCGCCGCCATCCCAGTAATTCAAACCAGGACTGTTTGTGTTCTGCGTACCGGTGATCAGTGAAAAGCCGGTAATGTTCAGTGGATTGCCGGGCAGGTTCAGCGGGTACACCAGTTCCGAAGAAGTGGTGAAGGCCGGGCTGCGGCTCATATCATTCAAACCCTGGATGGCATTGTAGCAGGAGAAGAGATAGTTCTCGGCTTCATTGCGGCTTCTGAAGGCATAGTCCAGGGTACCTACATCCGGTGGTACCACATCAAGGTATTTCTGGCAGGAACTGCCCAGTAGCAGCAGGCCTGTAATGCATAAGACGGTATAAAACGATTTCATGTTGCCGTGGATTAAAGATTTACGTTGAGACCTACGTTGTACACTTTCTGGATAGGGTAGGCAAAGCCGTTGCCACCCAGTTCGGGGTCCCACAGTTTAAAGGAGCTCCAGGTGATCAGGTTCAGGCCATTGAAGTAAAGACGGGCATTGCGCAGCCCCCAGCGCCTGGCCATGCGGGGCGGCAGGGAAATGCCTATCTCCGCGGATTTGAGGCGCAGGAAATCGGAATTGCGCAGCCACCAGGTGCTGGCTTGCCGGTTGTTCGTGATCTCGTTGCCATTAGTGCCCAGGCGCGGGTACAGTGCGTAAATATCCTGGTGGTCTTCAGACCAGTGGCTGTCTGCAAAGGCCTGCAGTAACTGGGTGTTGCCGTACACGTAAGCATCGGGGCTTTGGATGAACGGGCTCACTTTACTCGGATCAATGAAGAATGATACGCGTGCCTGTCCCTGGAAGAAAGCAGAGAGGTCAAACATTTTGTACTGCACGGAAAAGCCGGCGCCATACACAATCTCGGGCACCTGCGGGTAGCCAATGAAGGTCTGGTCGCGCTGGTCTATCACGCCATCGCCATTCAGGTCGCGGTACTTGATATCACCACCGCGGGGTGCCTTACTGTCGGCGGTGAACAGCTGCTGGGGCGAGCTTTGCGCTTCTGCATCATCCACGAAGAGGCGCTCCGCAATGTACCCGTATCCCTGGCGGATGGGATGGCCCGCCGTGTGGCGCCATGGCTCGGGATAGTTCGGCTCTTCGTAGTAAGTATACTTGTTGGCAGCCAGCGTAAAGTTGCCACGGGCAGATACCAGCAGGTCACGGTTCACCTGTTGTTTATAATCCGCAGAAAGGTCAATGCCGCGGGCGTTGGCCTTGCCCAGGTTGGCGTAGATATCTGCTTCCAGCCCGTTGGTAGTGGGGATATAAGAGCGCCTCTGCAGGATATTGTAGCGGTTGTAGTTATAATATTCTGCGGTAAAGTTCAGTTTCTTCAGTGTAGTGATCTCCAGTGCAAGGTTCATCTGCCGGGACGTTTCCCAGGTTACTTCCGGGTCGGGGTAATTGTTGATGGATACGCCGGGACGGCTGTAGCCACGGTTGGTCCCAAACTCCGCGCCGGCACCGCTGGCCAGGTTTACATCAGAGCTGTAGAAGAAGCGGCGGTCACTGATATTGTCATTGCCCACCAGGCCATAACTGCCGCGCAGCTTCACCCGGCTCAGGATGGGCAGCAGTGGCGCAAAGAATTTTTCTTCAGACAGCATCCAGCCCCCGCCAATGGTGGGGAAGAAGCCGTAACGGTGTTCTTTGGAGAAACGTTCAGAGCCATTGTACCCAAAGTTAAATTCCATGTAGTACTTGCTCTTGTAGTTATAGGCTGCACGCCCGGCAAGGCCCATGTTGCGGTGGGGTAATGAATTTACCAGCGAGGAGGCGTTGGAATAAACCGTTTGCTGCATGGTACCTACCAGGGTGCCGGACAGGTTGTGGTTGCCAAACTGGCGCACGTAATCGAGATTGCCCTGCAGGTAAGCGCCGGTATTGATCACCGGTGTGCCGGGATAATAACCCAGGTATTCCGTAGCCGCGCCGGGCTCCTGGTTCAGCCAGGAAAGCGTATAGACATTGGTCTTGCGGTCATAAGAGCCGATGTTATAGTAGAAAGGATTGTAACCCAGGTTGGCATCAAAATAAGCATAGCGGTTGGTCTCAAAAATACCGTGGAAGGTAAGGCCTTTGGTCACCGCATCCAGCTTCTGGTTCAGCTCCAGTTGTGCCAGTACCCGCGATTCCGAAGAAGTCTTATGTCCGCGCAGCAGCAAGGCATACGGGTTGTTGAAAGGTGTGGCGTTAAAGGTGCCGGGGGGCGCGCCAAAAAGAATATGTTGCGTGGTCAGGTTCGCAGAATCTGCCGGGTAATAAGCGGGAAATAATACCGGGCTGGTATGCAGCGCCAGGTTGTAAATATCAGAACTGAAAGAACCATCCGTAGTGAGCGGCCCCTGGTAAGAGCTGAACGTACCGCTGAAGCGGATGATCATTTCTGTGGTCTTGGTCAGGCTCACGTTCACGTTGGAGCGCAACTGGTAGTTCTGGAACTTTACGTTGTTGTGGTTATTGTTCCGGGTATCTTCCACCAGGTTGCCATGATCCAGGTTGTAAGAGCCAGCCACATAATAGCGTGCCAGCGGGCTACCCCCGCTTACGCTCATATTGCCACGCTGCGTGTTCGTATGGTCTTTGATCAGCGTTTTCAGCCAGTCCACCGCGGGGTACACGTAAGGGTTGGAGCCCGGCTCATGGTGCATGGTGGCAATGGTGTTATTGATCTTGTCCTGGTTGAAGGGCAGGGGCTGGGAAGGATCGCGGGTGAGGGTGGCCTCGTTGAACGCCTTCATGTATGTGATAGGATCTGCGATCTTCAAAGAGCGGGTGTTCTGTGAGCGGGAGTTTTCAATGCGTGCATTGATAGACAGCTTGCCCATTTTACCTTCCTTGGTGTTGACGAGGATCACCCCGTTAGCACCACGTGCGCCATACAATGCTGTAGCACTGGCATCTTTGAGGATAGAGAAGCTGGCAATGTCGTCCACGTTCAGGCGCGCCAGGTCATTGGTGCTCAGCTCAATGTTGTCAATGAGGATGAGCGGGTCCACTTTATAGCCAAAGGTGGTAACACCACGGATGAAGAACTGCGCATTGTCCTGCCCGGGCTGGCCTGTGGGCTGGTAAGCAATTACACCGGCCGCCTGCCCGGCCAGCGCCGTGGTAAGGTTGCTGGCAGGGATCTTCATCTCTTCCGGTTTGATGGAGGTTACAGAGCCCACGATGGCTTCCTTGCGTTCCTTTTTACCAAACGCGGTGATCACCACTTCCTCTGTGTGCTGAATGTCTTCCTGCAGCACCACTTTCAACGCCTTGTTGGTAGCGGTAACTGTGAAGAGCTGTGTCACAAAACCGATGGAGGAGATGCGTAGTACCGTGCCTTCTTTTACCGTGAGCACAAAGTTGCCGTTTTCGTCGGTCACGGTGCCTTGTTTAGGATTGTCTGCCACCATCACCGTTACACCGGGCATGATCTGCCCTTTGGCGTCCCGCACGTTACCGGTTACGGTGACGTCTGCCGGGGGAGCCGGCGCCAGATTTTTTTTTGTGATGCCGGCATCAGGTGCCGGTTCAATGATGATGTTCTTTTCGTCAATGCTGTAGCGCAGGGACGTGTTCTTCAATACCTCGCCCAGCGCGGTTTCCAGGGAGGTGTTATCAAAGTTTACATCCAGTTTGGGAAGATCTTTGATGTTCTTGGAAGACCACACTACGTTGTACCCGGTTTGCCGGTTCACCTCCACGAAGAACTGCTTCAGGGTAATGCCCTTTTCATGCAGCGTTATTTTCTGGGAGAAGGCGGTGGCGTGGGCCTGTAGCAGGGTGGCCAGTAGCAACAGGAATGTTATTTTCATAAAACGCAGGAATTGCAGTTTGAAGCCCGGGGGCTTACCGTTCGTGGACGTAAGGGGAATGCACATGTAATAAAAGCGCTGTTTAGGTGTGGAACGTGTAGGGCCGCACGCGCCAGGCAGGCTGGCGCGTGAAGGCGGTTGATAATGATGTGATGACCAGGAATCAGGGATTGCTGTGCAGCTCCTTCTTTTTACTGATGATAATGGTATTTCCGTCTATTCTGAAACGGGCCGTGCCGGCCTTTTCCATCAGGTTCAGCAGCGTGGCGATGTTGCTGAAACGTGTGGTCACTGCACCATAGGTTTCTTTGCGCAGGCTTTCGTCTTCAAATACGTACTGCACATTGTACCAGCGGGCAATGGTTTTCATAATATCTTCCAGCGCATCATCATCAAAGCGGAAGTAGCCTTCTTTCCAGGCGGTCACCGCTTCCACGTTGGCAGCAGTGACGCTGATGCCGCCCTGGTAGCGGGCCTGCTGGCCAGGCTTCAGCAGCACCGGCGCACCGCCGGCGGTTACCTGTGCGGCGCCTTTTACCAGCGTGGTGCTGATGTTGTTCTCATCCGCATAAGCTTTAATGTTGAAGGCCGTGCCGATATCTTCCGTTACAAAAGCACCCGTTACCACTTTAAAGGGCTGTGCCTCGTTGTGTACCACATCAAAATATCCTTCACCGGTAAGCTCCACACGGCGTTCCTTCGTATGCGAGAACGATACCGGGAAACGCAGGCTGGACATAGAATTAAGCCACACGGTGGTCTGGTCCGGTAACACTATTTTATACTGGCCGCCGGCCGGTGTACTGATGGTGTTATAAGCCAGGGCAGCTGTGGTATCTGCACCGGTGTTGCCGGTTGTTACCTCGTACAGCAATTGCCCGTTGGCTGCTTTGGTAATACGTACATTTCCTTGTGTGGCAATATTGCCGTTGGCAGTGGTGGACAGTACGATCTGTTTACCATTGGCCAGCGTAAGGATGGCCTGGTTGCTGCCTGGCTTTACCGCCGTGGTGGCATAGGTGACGGGTGTGGCATGGCGCCGGGATAAATAAAGGCCTGCGCCGGTAGCACACAAAAGGGCCACGGAAGCGGCCACCGCCCATTTGCGGTAACGGGGAGAACGCACCGGATGAAGGCCGGTGGCATGATGAATGCGTTGCAGCAATTCCTGCTGTACCTGTTCCTCATTGCCGGGAAATGCAGCGTCCTGGTAGCCGGTGGCCCGGTACCAATCCATCAGCTCCTGTTGTTCTGCCAGGGAGGCAGTACCATTGCCGAGCTTATTGATCAATTCATTAATTCTCTGTAGATCCATTTGTTCAGGTAAAACGTGGAAGTCATTTAACAAGGTGTGGCATTGCGTAAGCCGGCCTTACCCATTGCACACCGGTTGCTGATTTGGTCGCTGTCAATAGATAGTGCCCATAAAAGGATGCTTGCACCCTATCCGTCTGAAAATTATTTTTTGAAGAAGAAATGGGCAATGGCAAAGAGGGTGATGCCATGGTTCCTGAGCTGGCCCCGGATAATGCGCAAGGCCCTGTTGAGGGTGTTCTCCACCGTTTTGCGGGTAACGTCTGTCTGCTCGGCTATTTCATGGTTATTAAGGCCCAGGTTGCGGCTGTAATGGAATACCAGGCGGCATTTTTCCGGCATTTCTTCCACAATGCCGTCTATCAGGTCTTTCAGGAAACGGGCCTCCAGCAGGGCCTCGTCCTGGCTGGCTGTTTCAACAGTATAGTTTTCCCGGGCCAGTGCGGTGCGGCGCTGTTCCTTGCGGTAATGTTTAAATACCTGGTATTTGACGGCGGTGGCCAGGAAGGCGGAGAGGCCCTGGATATCCTGCTGCTGGCGCTTTTCCCAGAGGGTAATGAATACTTCCTGGACAATATCCTTGGCCAGTTCTTCATTCCTGCTGTGGTTCCAGGCCACCAGCAGCATTTTTTTCCAGTACCGGTTGTAGATCTCGTTATAGGCGGACCGGTTATTTTCCCTGAGTAATTGCAACAACTCCGGGTCCGTGTAGTGAATGTATCCCATACTCAGACAACTACAAAAACATGACTCAATAAATTAGATCACTGCTGGCATACGTGGATTGCAGCAATTAATGTTTGTGATGCGATTTCAAATCTGGCTGGCTGGCGGGCAGATGCTCTTGTTCCGGGGCAAGGTATAACAAAATCAGGATACGTTACGAATGATTTAGGTGCCCGTAATGTTTTTTTTGACACGACTTCTGCAAGGGTTCCTGTACTAATGTAGAAAAAACAGGGTGTAGTAAAATAAAAGGCTGTTCTAGTGTGAATAAAATAGATTTATGCGCCTGAAGGGCATCATTAATTACTGATGTGAAATACGCAGTACACCACCAGGAACAGCCCCATCACCACGGAGAGCATCACAAGCCGTAAGATCAGTGGAGTGATGGCCCGGTAATCCTTACCGGCAGGAGAAAAAGCATGTTGATCATTACTTGCGTGTATAGATTGAAAATATGGCACCTGCTATTAGTCGCTGCCTGGTAATGATCCTGACAGGCAGCACCGCAGAAAACGAAAAAAGCCCCCGCGACCGGGGGCTTTTTCAATCTGATTTATCGTGTTGAACTTATTACTTCACATCAAAACGGTCCAGGTTCATCACCTTATTCCATGCGGCTACAAAATCCTTCACAAATTTCTCCTGGCCATCCGCACTGGCATATACTTCCGCCAGTGCACGCAGTTCAGCATTAGAACCAAATACCAGGTCCGCGCGGCTGGCGGTCCATTTTAATTCGCCGGTGGTGCGGTCGCTGCCTTCGTACAACTCACGGTCTGCGGACACCGCCTTCCATGCTGTGCGCATATCCAGCAGGTTCACGAAGAAGTCGTTGGTCAACTGGCCGGGGCGCTTGGTGAATACACCATCGTTACCGCCATCGTAGTTAGCGCCGAGTGCACGGATGCCACCTACCAGCACAGTTAGTTCCGGTGCGGTGAGGGTGAGCAGTTGCGCCTTATCGATCAGCATAGCTTCTGTAGATGCGGGCAATTTAGCTTTGCGGTAATTGCGGAAACCATCTGCGAGGGGTTCCAGGTAACCGATAGATTCTACATCGGTTTGTTCCTGGGAGGCATCCATGCGGCCGGGTGTAAATGGTACGGTAATGTCATGGCCTGCATCTTTAGCAGCTTTTTCCACGGCGGCTACACCACCCAGTACGATCAGGTCTGCAATGGATATTTTTTTACCGCCGGTAGCAGCACTGTTGAATGCCTGCTGCACACCTTCCAGTGCCGTGAGCACTTTCTGCAACCGTGCAGGATTGTTGGATTGCCAGTAGCGCTGGGGGGCCAGGCGTATGCGGGCGCCGTTGGCACCGCCGCGTTTATCGGAACCACGGAAGGTGGAGGCAGATGCCCATGCCACCGATGCCAGTTCAGCCACACTAAGGCCGGTGCCGAGTATTGTGGATTTGAGCGCTGTTACATCGCTATCATTTACCAGCGGATGATCTACTGCGGGAATGGGGTCCTGCCATATCAGTATCTCTGCCGGTACTTCCTTGCCCAGGTAGCGGGCACGTGGCCCCATATCACGATGGGTGAGCTTAAACCAGGCACGGGCAAAAGCATCTGCAAATGCGTCCGGGTTTTCCAGGAAGTGGCGGGAGATCTTTTCATAAGCAGGGTCCAGGCGCAGTGACAGGTCCGTGGTCAGCATGGTGGGCTTGCCTTTGCGGTTCTTGTCGTACGCATGCGGAATGATGTCATCTGCATTTTTGGCTACCCATTGGTGGGCGCCGGCGGGGCTTTTGGTCAACTCCCATTCGTAGGCAAAAAGATTCTCAAAGAAGTTATTGCTCCATCGCGTGGGTGTGGTGGTCCACGTTACTTCCAGGCCACTGGTGATAGTGTCTGCTCCTTTACCACTGCCAAAGCTGTTTTGCCAGCCCAGGCCCTGCATGTCCAGGTCGGCCCCTTCCGGTTCTTTGCCTACGTAGCTGGCCGGTGCGGCGCCGTGGGTTTTACCAAAGGAGTGGCCGCCGGCTATGAGGGCTACGGTTTCTTCATCATTCATGGCCATGCGGCCAAAAGTGTCACGGATATCACGTGCGGCCGCAATGGGATCAGGGTTGCCATCCGGGCCTTCAGGATTTACATAGATGAGGCCCATCTGTACCGCCGCCAGTGGTTTTTCCAGGTTGCGGGAGTGGATGTCGCCGTCTGCCGGTTCATCGGCAGACAATACTGCCTGGTCTTTCTCCACGCCGGGTGAGCCATGGGCGTAACGGAGGTCACCACCCAGCCAGGTGGTTTCAGCGCCCCAGTATACAGATTCATCGGGTTCCCAGGCGTCTTCCCGGCCGCCGGCAAAACCGAATGTTTTGAAGCCCATGGATTCCAGGGCCACATTGCCGGTCAGGATCAGGAGGTCTGCCCAGGAGATCTTGTTACCATATTTCTGTTTGATAGGCCAGAGCAGGCGGCGGGCCTTGTCCAGGCTTACGTTATCAGGCCAGCTGTTCAGTGGCGCAAAACGTTGTTGTCCCTGTCCGGCGCCACCACGGCCGTCTGTAACGCGGTAGGTACCTGCGCTGTGCCAGGCCATGCGGATGAACAGGGGGCCATAATGCCCGAAGTCGGCCGGCCACCAGTCCTGCGAGTCGGTCATGAGTGCATGCAGGTCTTTCTTAACGGCGTCGAGGTCGAGGCTTTTGAAGGCTTCGGCATAATTAAAACCAGGGCCCAGCGGGTTGGATTGGGGCGCTTGCTGGCGCAGGAGGCTCACCTTTAACTGGTTGGGCCACCAATCCCGGTTGCGCGTACCGCCGCCGCCAGTACTGTTTTTCATCGTGCCATTATGAAATGGGCATTTGCTGATGTCTTGTGACTCGTTTGCCATGGTAAAATTTTTATGGTCTGAAAAGAAGTGAGCGAATATGATTGAAACGTGGTCTGTGTCAATTGCCCGGTAAAAGTAGGCGCCTTCCTTCGATAAATAAAATTTATTAATTCTATGATTTAATAGTTAAAACTTATTACTACTCCTTGTGAAGAGCCGGTACAATTTATAAAGGTTAACGGAAGGCCTTCCGGCGGAATGTAGTAGATATTGCATGTGGCGCGGTGCCGGCGGGCTGGTTATGGATCATCCCCGTAATGTTATAAAGCCTGCCTATAGCTGGAAAAAGACCCGTTTATCCCTGGAGAAACAATAATAGCCATGCGTGCAACGAATATAGCAAGAAAGGCTTTATTAGAAATGCGGCGTTTACTATCATGGGCCTGGGGCTTGTGCCGCGGTTCCGGGGCAATGCTGGTAGCCCCGGAATAGGGGCAGGTGTCATGTGGCACCTGTCCTAAGCCCAGCCCATGTGGCCCAGGCGAGCGAAGCACTGCTGAACCGGCCACTTCCCAGGGCTGGTTTTTCACTTTTCTTCAAATTTTTCCCTGTTCTTTAAAAAGGTGAGCTTTTCCTTCCAGGTATGAGCCTTTTCCCAGCCCTTAAAAAGGCGGGCTTTTTCACTGCTTTTTATAAAAAAGTGAAAAAATAATTTTGTGCAGTCAAATGGCTGCACGTATATTTGCAGTCATATAGCTGCATATTATGGAAACGAGAAGGGATGTATTTCAAGCCATTGCCGATCCGACACGGAGGGCCATTCTTACGCTGGTAGCGCTGGGCGCCATGACGCCGGGTGCCATTGCGGAGCAATTCAAGTCCTCCCGGCAAACCATTTCAAAGCATATCCAGATCCTGACGGAATGTGAACTGCTGAAGCAGGAAACCGCTGGCCGGGAGATCTACTATCACTTTAATCCGCAAAAAATGAAAGAAGTACAGGACTGGTTGCAGCCCTTCATAAAAATGTGGGACGACCGCTTCAACAAGCTGGAAGAGATCATGAAACCTTTTAAAAAATAAAACACACACGCTATGGATTACCGTACCAAGATCACCGCTGAACCGGGAAAACAGGAACTCTTTATCAACCGCGAGTTTGACCTGCCCGTAGCACTGCTCTTCCGGGCACATACAGACCCCACGCTGCTGGCCCAATGGATGAGCAATGATTATGCAAAAATGACCGTTGAAAAACTGGACGCCCAGCCCCAGGGCGCCTGGCATTACACCGTGAAAGACCCCAGCGGACAAACCTTCAATTTCTATGGAGTGATCCATGATATTGAAGCACCCGTCCGCCTGGTGCGCACTTTCCAGATGGACAGCCAGCAGGGAGAGCCCAGTGTGCAGCTGGAATTTCACACGTTCACCAAACTGACGGATAATACCAGTAAGCTGACCACGCAAACCATTTACCGCAGCAACAAAGAGCGTGATGATATGATCCGCATGGGCATGGCCCCTGGTGCTAACATGGCCCACGACCGCCTACAGGAAGTAATGAATCAATACAAATAATCCTACACAAACACACTATGAACGCAAAAACAAAGAAAATTCTCTATTGGATCGTTACCGGCCTGCTGGCCTGGGGAATGCTGTCTGGCGGTATCAGCCAGGTATTGCAGGCGGATTATGCCCAGGTGGGCTTTGTAGCGCTGCATTACCCATTGTACATGATGTTTATCCTGGGCACCTGGAAGATCCTGGGCACTATTGCCATCCTGGTGCCGGGATATAAGCTGCTGAAAGAATGGGCATATGCCGGGTTCTTTTTCCTGATGTCCGGTGCCGCGGCTTCGCATATCTTTGCGCATGATACATTTGCGCACAGCATTGCAGCGTTTATTACGTTGCTGCTCATCGTGGCATCCTGGGCGCTGCGGCCGGACAACCGTAAGCTGAATGTAACAGCAGCGTAGCTACCTTACCGTTATACATTGCATATAAACAGGAAAGCTGCAAACATCTTTGTCTGCAGCTTTCCTGTTTTTAAAATATTTCAACCTGATATTATTTACGTGACCTCACGGCTACAAACGGTTCAAATTTCAACAAGGGCCTCCCGTCATCTTCTTTTATCGCTACGCCATAAGCGCCTTTGCCAGCGCGGGTTTTCAAGGTAAAGATGTAATTGGCCCCTTTCTTCACATGAATGCGTGGCTGTATCCATATGCTCTTTGGAGACCATCCTATTTCCGCTGCTGCTATTTCCCCGCTGTAAAGTGCATTGCCTTCCGGTTCTCCCTTTGCATCCGTCTTAAATAATTGCACTTCCAACGGCTGGTCCGGGTTATCCAGCTTGAAGAGGGTAATGCTCATTTTCGCCAACTTGCCATCCGCAAAGCCTGTAAAGCTTCCCTTCCGCTGTGTTGAATCCGTGATATCCGCCACCGGGT
Source organism: Chitinophaga parva (assembly GCF_003071345.1). Taxonomy (NCBI): domain Bacteria; kingdom Pseudomonadati; phylum Bacteroidota; class Chitinophagia; order Chitinophagales; family Chitinophagaceae; genus Chitinophaga; species Chitinophaga parva. Next base: position 1,097,614 of record NZ_QCYK01000002.1, read on the forward strand.
GGAATCCTTCCTCCAGGCTTGTATTACCTTTAGGCTGCCGGTATGTTTCTTTACATTGCAGGGGCTCAATGGAGCCATCTGCCGCAAACGTAAGCGGCGCCCAGTAGTAATCTGCCAGGGCCTCGTTCTTCGCCGCATTGTTCCAGAGATCACTGCCGTAGAGGTACACCGTCTTTGCATTGAGCTTGATCACGGATACAAATGATGGCTGCCCGCCGCAGGAGTTATCGCTGATCTTTTTCCCTTCAGACCAGGGGCCCAGCGGGGTGGGAGCCGTGCGGTATGCAGTGCCGGTGCCGGAGCAATAACCGCAATTGGGATCAGAATATACGACGTAGTAACGGCCATCCCGCTTGAACAAACCAGGTGCTTCTGTAGCACCGGGCGTAACGTGCTGCACCACCTGCCCGCTACCGGTGAGGTAATCGTCACTGAGTTTTTCAATCACGATGGAACCATTACTGCGCCAGTCCGTATAAGCCAGGTAAGCCGTACCATCGTCATCTACAAAAGTATCGTGGTCACCGTTGTTGAGGCCTGCAGCGGGCATGCTGCTGTTCACGGCCAGTGCGGGCTCCGCTACTTCTGTGAAAGGTCCGGTGGGTGTGGCGCTTGTGAATACCCGGTAGCCGGATACATTGTCATACACGTTGATCCATAACACGTATTGTTTAGTCTTTTTGTTATAGATCACGTGCGGCCGGAAGCAGCCATAGGTCTTGCCATCACAGCGGGTTTGCCATACAGGTGTGGTGGCGTCAAAGAGGTAACCCTTGTCCGTCCAGGTTTCCAGGTCGGTGGAGGTGTAAACTTTGAACCCGCAGAAGGGAGCTGCTTTATTGCCCCACTGGAATCCGCAATCATAGCTGGTACCATAGAGGTAGTAAACCCCATTGAACTGTGCTATTTCCCCGTCGTGCGCGTCAATGGCGTCACCGGTTTTGCTGAAGCGGATCATTTTATGGCCGTTGTTATCGAAATTACGGCCCTGTGAAAACACTTGCTGCTGGCTCATAATGGCCAGCAGCAAGGTGATAAAAAGAAAGAAGTTCCGGTTCATGCTTATTCAATTACGCCCGCAAAACCGCCGTTGCGCACCATGTGGATCGTGAAGTTATCGCCCCGTTTTACCTGGATGGTTTTCTTACGGTAATCCATGGCCTGGTGACCGGCATTGATGCCATCTTCAAAGTAGGTCATGGTGTAAGTTTTACCAGGCTGCAGGAAGCTGAAGTTGATATTCACATCCCTCGTTTTTTCCTGGTTGTTGGTAATACCCCCTATGAACCATTTGTCGCCTTTTCTTTTGGCTACAACGTCCAGTTGGCCTGCGTCTGCTGCCAGGGCGCTGGTTTCATCCCAGGTTACCGGCACGGAGGCAATGAACTCGGTGCAGTCCGGGTTGCGGTAATACAGCGTGGGATTATCTGCCAGCATCTGAATGCCACTTTCAAACACCACAAAAAGGGCCATCTGGTAGGCGCGGGTGCCAATGCTGCCGGCGTTGGGGCGTTCAGATGCATAGTCTTCCGGTTGCATACTGAACATGGCGCCGGGTGTGTAATCCATGGGCCCCACGGCATTGCGCATGAAGGGCAGGTACAGGCTGTTGTCCGGTGTGCAGCCACCCATTTGTTCCATGCCGCGCACGCCTTCGTAGGAGAGAAGGTTGGGGTAGGTAAATTCCAGGCCCGCAGGCTTAAAGGCGCCGTGGAAGTCCACTACAATGTGGTGTTTGGCGGCTTCCTTCACTACGTTTTCATAATAGTTCACCATCCATTGGTCGCTGCGGTCCATGAAGTCGATCTTCACGCCTTTTACGCCCCATTCTTCAAAGGTTTTGAACAGCTCCATGTGGTTATGCACACAGAGCCAGGTAAGCCAGAGCACGATGTGTACGTTCTTGCTGTTGCCGTATTTTACCAGTTCTTTTACGTCCACGTTCGGGTTGGCGGTAAAAGGATCTTCGGTGGTCTTTGCCCAGCCTTCGTCCATTACGATGTACTGGATGCCATATTTGGATGCAAAGTCGATGAAGTACTTGTAGGTATCAGTATTAAAACCAGACACAAAATTCACATCCGGACCGTAGGGTGCGGCGCCATTCCACCACTCCCAGCTGGCCTTGCCGGGCTTGATCCAGGATACATCTTTCAACACGCTGGGGCCTGCCAGGCGCAGGTTCATCGTGTTTTCGAGGAGTTGCTTATCGTCATGCGCCACTACAAAATAGCGCCAGGGGAAGTTGCGGGTGCCGGTTGTTTTAGCGATGTAGTCCGCTGCTTTCGTGATCTTCAGGCTGCGGTCCCCGTCCGGCCCAAATTCCAGCGGTGTTTTGGGAAAGGTGGCCTGCGCTACGTTGCTGCCGCCGCTTTTCAGGAACATGCAGGGATAGTCATGTAGGTCGGACTCGCTGACCAGTATTTTATAATCCTGTTTGGTATCGATGAGGGCTGGCAGGGTGGCAATGTGGTCTTCCGGTTTCCATTGCGTGGAAGATACGTGCCGGTAAGGCTCTTCGTAAGAGGTCCGGAAGCCTCCGCTCTGCTGCAGGTGCAGCAAGGCTTCCTGTGGGAAGTTGAGGGTGAGATCTTCATTCATTACTTCCACATCCCCCTTTTGCTTAAGGATGAAGCGGTAGGCAAAACCATCGTTATACGCCCGGAATTCCACCGAATAGCCTTTGAAGTCCATCTGCAGGTCATTGTACTCCGTGTTCACCGTGGAGAATTTCATGGGCACAAGGGGAGTGATGGTTTCCTGCTTTTTGATGGTATGCCAGGCTACCAGTTTGGGGTTTTCGCCCAGTGTACCATTGGCCAGGGTAAGGCCCAGGTGGTTTTCTTTTAGCAGTTCCTTGCCACCGGCAGCTACGCTGTAGTAGATCTTATCTGCCAGGTTGAAGTGCAGTTTCAGCTGGCCGTCCGGCGAGGTGAAATCGATTTGCCTGCCCTGGGCAAAGCTTCCGGCAGACAGGCTGCAGAGCAGCAACAGGCTGGCGGTCATTCGATGTGTAAATTTCATAGTTTTCCGTTCGTGTGATTGTTGTTTGAGACTGGTTGCCACAGCCGTGGAATTGTATAGCAGGCTGCCGGGCGGTTAAAATAGTGATTATGCCTGGATAATGCAATCTTCTGCCTGCCACGGGGCAAAGAAAGTGTTTAGAGGGAGGATGTCAATTTTGCCGTTCCTGGCCCCGTCTGTTCAAGCCAATATGGCAATACCGTCTTTGGCACAGATCGTGCTGCCTTCCAGGCAGAAAACAAAGATATATGGCAACGCAAACAGCAATATTAGCAGGTGGTTGTTTCTGGGGTGTGCAGGAGTTGATCCGCGCACTCCCGGGGGTTATTGAAACGCGGGTGGGGTATACCGGCGGGGATGTGCCCAATGCCACTTACCGCAACCATGGTACGCATGCGGAAGGTATCAAGATCATCTTCGATCCTGAACAGCTGTCGTACCGCAAACTGCTGGAGTTCTTCTTCCAGATCCATAATCCTACCACGAGAAACCGCCAGGGAAATGATATAGGCACTTCTTACCGCTCCGCTATCTTTTATATGGACGATGCGCAAAAGCAAACTGCCGAAGCGCTCATTAAGGAGCTGGACGCCGCTCATATCTGGGCCGTACCCATTGTAACGCAGGTGGTGCCTGCCGGCGATTTCTGGGATGCAGAAGTGGAGCACCAGGATTACCTGCAGAAAAATCCTTATGGGTATACCTGCCACTACATCCGCCCGGAATGGGCGCTGCCGGAAGGGCAGGCGAAGTAACAGGCGAACCCTGTCCATCCCCGCACAGCCCTTGTCCGCAATCGGACAATCTGCCCATGGCGCCCACCCCGCTTAGCCGCCATGGGCCGGCCATCGCGGAATTGGCATATCCATTGAACCCGGTTGGGCTTACCCTACCGCTACGCTATGTTAAACAACTATCTTAAGATCGCTGTGCGCAATCTCCGGCGCAATAAGGCCTATGCTTTCATCAATGTGGCAGGCCTCAGCATTGGCCTGGCCTGCGCCATGCTGATACTGTTGTATGTGAAGGACGAAGTGAGTTTTGACCGTTTTCACCGGAACGGCCCCAATATTTACCGCGTCGTGTCCAAAGCTTCCAATGGCGCAGATGTGAATTATATGACGGCCACGGGCTTGTTGCAAGGCCCCCGTTTTGCGCAGAACGTATCTGGCATCAAGGAGTTTGTGCGCGTCAATTCGGGCAACCGCGATATCAAAACGGGTACGGATATAAAGAGCAAAGAGCTGTTGTTTGTGGATCCCAACTTCCTGTCGGTCTTCACCTTCCCGATGCTGAACGGCAACCCCGGGACGTGCCTGCGCCAACCGCATTCCATCGTGCTCACCGCAGACGAAGCCAAGCGGCAGTTCGGTACTACCAACGCAGTGGGTAAAACAATGATGATCAAGGAGGAGGATGCTTTTGTGCCATTCACAGTGACCGGCGTTACGGCAAACTGCCCGGAAAACTCTTCGCTTCAATATAACATGCTGGTGCCTTTCACGGCTAAGGAAGAGCAGATGCAGAACAGCGAATCCTGGTTCACTTTTTTCCTCAGCACCTTCGTGGTACTGGACCCCCATGCAGATCCCAGGGTGGTCTCCAACCAGATGACACGGTTCTATGAAAGGGATGCACGTGCTATTTTCACAGAAATGCTGGCCCGGTATAAGCAGGACCCCAATCAGCCTATGGGTACCTATTATCTGCAGCCCTTTGCGGATATGCACCTGAGCACTAATCTCTCTGCAACGAATGGCCTGCAACACAGCAGCAATCCCATTTACTCTTATATTCTTTCCGGCATTGCACTGTTTGTATTGATGATAGCCTGTATCAACTTCGTGAACCTTACGGTGGCACGCTCGGTAAAACGCGCCAAGGAGATCGGCATCCGCAAAGTAGTAGGGAGCGACCGCCGCCAGCTGGTGATACAGTTCATGGGAGAGTCTTTCCTGCTGTGCGGCATTGCATTTATCCTGGCGGTGCTGCTGGCACAACTGGTGCTGCCCCTGTTCAATGACCTGGCTAATAAGCGGCTCTCGCTCAGCTACCTGCTGGATGCAAAACTGGTGGCAGGCTATATCGGTATGTTCCTGCTCACGGGTTTACTGGCAGGGTTTTACCCGGCCCTGGTATTATCCGGCTACCGCCCGGTGGAAACACTCTACAGCCGGTTTAACCTGAAAGGGAAGAACTACCTGCAGCAGTCATTGGTCGTGCTGCAGTTCACCCTCGCGTCCTTCCTCATTATTGCCACCTTCACCATCTATGCCCAGTTTGATTATCTCACGAAGGCAGACCTGGGATATGACGACAGCAACGTAGTGCTGGTGAGCAAAGACAACATGCGCCATACGGAAGCAGCTGCCTTCAAAGCCGCGCTGCTCAAACACCCCGAGATAGCCATGGTGGCGCCTAAAAATGGCGGCAACTGGATGACCGGCGCACGGTTAAAGAACGATTCTGCCATCGGCTTTAACTATGAAACGGTAGATGAATCATTCCTCCCTGCACTGAAGATCCCCCTCATCATGGGCCGCAACTTTTCTGCAGACCATCCCGCTGATTCTGTGCAGTCAATTATCGTGAATGAAGCCTTTGTAAAGAAGGCCGGCTGGACAAACCCGCTGGGGGAAACGGTGAATTTCAATTTTGAGAACAATCATATCTACACGGTGATCGGGGTGATTAAAGATTATCATTTTAGCGCCCTGAACGAACAGATAAGGCCCCAGCTGTTTACCATGAAGAACACCAACCCGTACGGTATGTTCTATATCAAAATAAAACCCAATACCGCCACTACGGCCTTGAAAAATATTGAGCAGGATTTTCACCAGTATTTCCCGCTTAGCCCGTACGAATATATATTTAAGGATGCGCAGAACCTGCGTGCCTATGAATCAGAGGCAAAGTGGAAACAGATCATTTTATTCAGCGCCGTACTGACTATTTTTATTTCCTGCATTGGCTTATTTGGACTGTCTGTACTGGCGGCAGAAAAACGTACCAAGGAGATCGGTATCCGCAAAGTGCTGGGTGCCTCCGTGCAGCACATTGCCGCTAAGCTCTCCGGCGATTTTATAAAGCTGGTGTTCATTGCGCTTGTCGCTGCCGCGCCACTGGCCTGGCTGGCGGCCAATAGATGGTTGCAGAACTACCCTTACCGTATTACCTTGAACTGGGCCATCTTCGCAGGGCCGGCACTACTGGTAGTGACCATCGCGCTTTGCACCGTGAGCTTCCAGGCCATCAAAGCCGCGCTGGCAGATCCCGTGAAGAGCATGCGGACGGAATAACGCAGGAAGCACATTATACATTTCAAATGAAAAGGGCCGTATCACATTGATACAGCCCTTTCTGTTATAAACCGGTTCCGTTATATTACTTTTCCGGGATGAACAACACGGCATCCGCCACTACGGCGCCATCTGCCTTGGTGTTGCTGATCTCCACCCAGGCTTGGTTGCCCGCAGGCAGCTGGTAAGTACCCAGGTCTGCCCACTCACCGGAGGTCTGGCCTTCCACCTTTACGGTTTCAGATAAGATCTTCACGGTTTTGCTCGTCTTGCCATCGTTGATGGTAGACAAGGTTACGGCGGCATGTCCCTGCAGGCGGGGCACATAGGTGTACACGTGGTAACGGCCTGCTTTCTTCACTTCCGGCGTAAAGCGCACCTTCTTTTCAGTGGCGCCTTTGCTGTTGTCAGTGAACATGTTGGGGCCGTAGCAGCCGCGGGTATCCCTGGCCCAGTCGCCGGTGATGGTCACGTGCGTGGCATCGTCATTATCCACGAGGATCTCTGGTGTACTGTTGTCTGCCAGCGGGTTGCTGATCAGCATAGCCTGCACCTTCTTCACGTCTACCTGCTGCACGCTGGCGTGTGCGTCTATCGCCACGGCGGCGGCGGTGGCAGCAGATTGTGCCAGTACCATGAACACGGGCTCCATGCGGATGGAACCGTAGGCAATGTGGGTGGCCGAAAGGCACACTGGCACCAGCAGGTTGCTACAATCTTCCGGTTTGGGGATAATGGCGCGGTACGATACCGGGTAAGGGCCAAAGCCACCTATCTGCACATCGCCCTCGTTCTTCACCATTCCATTCACCACAATGCGCTGGCAATTGTGGGAGTCCATGGTGTACGCGGCCATACCTACACCATCTGTCACGGTTTCTTTGGCTTCGCAGTTGGCTTGTGTCATCACATAATCGCCGATCATGCGCCTTGCTTCGCGTACGTAGAGTTGCGGTGTCCAGTGGTTGTTATCCGGGTATTCATCTTTGGGGTAGCCCCATTTCAGGAATTCTGTACGCAATGCTGCCGGTACGCGTTCATCATGACCTATGAAGTACAACAAACCCTTGGTGTAGCTTTCATGCGCGGCAATGATCTTTTTGCGCGTGGCATAATCAGCCTCCGGGTAGTTCCAGTTCATGCCGATCATGTCTGTAGAGAAGGCCCCATTATTGTTGATATCCGTTTTGCCATCAGGCATCAGGTCAAACTTCAGGATGGCATTCAGGTTCTTTGCATTGATCTTAGGCAGCAGGCGGGCCAGCAATTCGTAGTGCGAGGCATCGTAGTCCGCCGGTTTGGTGATGGGGATCATGTTATCCGGTTTGTTGCTCAGGCAAATGCGGAAGTTATACGTCTGCACTTTTTTATCACCGGTGCCCTGCGGGTCCAGTTTGGCATCGCTGATGCCCCAGAGCAGGCCACTGGCGGGGTTTCCGGGTGTTTTGTAGGGATCAATGCCGTCGGGGAACTGGTGCTTTTCCCGCAGTTGTACCCCGTTGTAGGTTTCGTGGTAGGCGTCGTTGCTTTCACGGCCCACGGTATAAGACACGCCGGCTTTGGCCATCAGGTCGCCTTCATAGGAACAGTCTATGAACACCTTGGCTTTCACCGTCAGGGGGTGGGGGCCGGTCAGGGTGATCTCCGTGATGTTGCCGTTTTCTTTCTTGGCATCCGCGAGCTGGTATTCGTAGAGCACTTCCACGTTGGCCGCTTTGATATATTGCTGGAAGGTCTGTTCGGCCACGTGGGGCTCAAAGATCCATTGTTCCAGCTTGCCGTAATGTTTGCCTACGCGGCGGTAGAAGTCGCGGGAAATGCCGGTGATGGCGTATTTGTTGCCAATGTCCGTATAACCCAGGCCACCGGAGGTAAGGCCGCCCAGGTGCTTGTCCGGCGAAATGAGCAACACACTTTTATGCAATTGTTTTGCCGTGTAGGCTGCAATTACACCGGCGGAGGTGCCGCCGTACACACAGATGTCCACCTGGCGGGGTGGCGCCGCTGCAAACAGGCTGGTAGTGGCGCTGCACACCAGGGCTAGTACAAAGATGAATTGTTTCTTTAATAGCATGATAACTGGAATTAATAACCCGGGTTTTGATCTTTACCAGGGTCGATGGCTTTATTGTAATTGTATTCTGTTGTCGGGATAGGCCACAGGAGGTGTTTGTCTGCCACATCAATGCCTTTCATCGCTTTGATCACCTGCTTTACAGTACCCAGGCGCTTCAGGTCCAGCCAGTGTTTGCCTTCTGCACAATCTTCGTAACCTCTTTCTTTTACCACCAGGTTTACAAAGGCATCCAGGGTGGGGTAGTCTGCCAGTTTAAAATCCACGGTGGCATCGGGCAGCAGCGGGTTTTTCCCATAAGCGCGGCGGTGCACCATATTCAGTTTTTCCATGGCATCCGCCGTGGGGCCGTTGGCTACGCGGGCCGCACATTCCGCGTAAAAGAGCAGCACATCTGCGTAGCGGTACATGGGGTAATCATTGCCGCCGGAAGTGGTGGTGGTCTTATCGCTGAACTTTTTATTGAGGATAGTGGTAGCGCCCAGGCCGAATGTCTGGGAATACCAGTTATAAATATAACGCAGGTCGTTGTGATCCCACGCTTTCACGAAGGTATTCTTTTCAGTATCGCTGTAAAAAGTGTAATAACCACCGGGAGGATAGTAGCCGGAGTTGGGGTAGTGCGCATAAATGGGGAAGGTGAAGCCCTGGTTATTGGGGGTGCGGGAAAACTTCAGGAAGAACACTTCTTCCGGCGATCCTTCTACATCCGGACCATACAGGTTATCAAAATCACTGGCTACGGTCACGTTCACCAGGCGGAATTTCTGGCTTTCCACTACCTGTTTGGCTTCATCCTGCGCCTTGTCATACTGGTGCATGTTCATGTACACATCGGCCAGTACGGCCTTGGCAGACCATTTCGTGGGCGCGCCGGGCAAGCGGCCGGTTTCCTGCAGGCCGGTTTCTGCAGCGGTGAGGTCGTCCACGATTTGCTTGTACACCTCATCCTGGCTGGCACGGGGCAGGTCCTGCTGCTCCATGTTGGCTTCCGTGCGCAGGGGTACACCTGCCCAGTTGCGCACCAGGTGGAAGTACACCAGGCCGCGCATGAACTTTGCTTCCGCAATAAAGTGCGTAGCATCGTCCTGGCTGATGTTCTTGCCCAGCGGGGTTTTCTGGATCACGATATTGGCATCGCGGATGGCTTCGTAAAAGCCGCTCCACATGTTATTGATGCGGGTAATGTTGGTATTGTCCAGTCCCTGGTAATTATTCAGCGGTGCATGGCTGCCCCGGCCATACATATACTCCGTGTAGATCTCTAACTGGGTTTGGTACAAAGCCGCCATGGTACCGTCTTTGCGCAGGGGTACATAGATGGCGTTCAGGCCTGCCTGCACTTCTGCGGAGGTGTTATAAAAATTACTGGCTGCAATGGCCTGCGGTTTTTCTTCCAGCAGCTTGGAGCAGGAAGTGCAAAAGAGCAGGCAGCATATGAATGCAAGATTATATCTCATACGAGGAATTGTAACGGTGAAAGATTTAGAAACCACAGCGGATGCCGAAGGTCACGGATTTAAAGGCCGGGTAGGTGGTGTAGTCAATGCCCTGCATTACCTGGCTGGTGCCGGTGTAGGCGTTGATCTCCGGATCGTACCAGGAGTATTTGGTCAGCGTGATCAGGTTTTGCCCACTCACATATACCTGTGCTTTTTTGAACCACTTCATGGCATCGCCCTTGAAAGGAATTGTGTAAGCCAGCTGTATGTTCTTGAAGCGCAGGTAAGAACCATCTTCTACAAAGCGGTTGGAAATATTGCCGGAGAGTGTATTAGTGATCTTCGGGTATTTCGCATCTGTATGGTCCGGTGTCCAGTGGTCTGTAGCTACGGCGGCCGGCAAGTTCAGGCCCATGCCCAGGTCCAGCGTGGCGGCCTGGTTCAGGTTGAAGATGTTATTGCCCTGGGAGCCCTGTATGAACACGGTCAGCTCAAATCCTTTGTACGTGGCCACGGAGTTAAAACCGTAGATGAATTTAGGATTCGGATTGCCGATGTAGGTTTTATCCGCGGCATTGATGAGGCCATCCTTGTTGCGGTCTTCATACTGGATGGTGCCCTTGTCTGTGTAGCCGGTTTCTTTATAACCGTAGAAGATGCCAAAAGGCTGTCCTTCACGTAACAGGTTCACATAATCATTGATAGAACCGGTGTACACAGGGGTGCCGTAGATGTCCTGTCCATTGTACAGTTTCACCACTTTATTGCGGTTAAAGGAAATATTGGCGCCTACATTCCAATGTACTGCGCGGTCCAATACCGTAGCATCTGCGGCGTATTCCATACCGCGGTTGCTGATCTCACCGATGTTCTGTACCGTGGTCTGGTAACCCATGGAAGCCGGCAGGGACACGGTGTTCAGCAGGTTCTTGGTACGTTTGTCATAGAAGTCTGCCGTTACGTGCAGTACGCCGTGGAGGAAGCTGGCATCCACACCAAAGTCGCCCTGGTAGGTAGTTTCCCATTTCAGATCGCCGGGCAGCTGGCTGCCGGGAGCATACCCGATATGCTGGCCATCGCCAAACACGGTGGTGGAGGCAGTGAGCAGGTTCAGGGTCTGATAAGCGCCTATGGCGTTACTGCCACTCACGCCATAGCTGGCCCTTACTTTCAGGTCATTGATCACCTGGGAGTTGCGGAGGAAGGGCTCGTTGGATACCCTCCAGGCAATAGCGGCGGAGGGGAAATTGCCCCACTGGTTGCCTTTGGAATAACCGGAATAACCATCCCGGCGCATGCTCACGGTAAAGAGGTATTTATCATCCAGGGTATAATTGAGGCGGGCCAGGTAAGAGATGATGGCCCATTTGTTATAGCTGGTGCTGGGAATGCCCGGTGTGCCGGCGCTCTGGAGGTTGCCGGTACCGGTTACATCACTCAGGAAACCAATGCCGGAGCCCAGCAAGGTGGTATTGGTATTTTCCTGGTAGGTGATACCCGCAAGCGCGTTGATCGCGTGGCGGCCAAAGGTCTTGTTATAGGTGGCCACGTTTTCGTTGAGCAGGTTAGTGGTCTGCGCAGTGCTTACAGAAGCGCTGCCCACGGAGTTGTTAGACGGCTCAATATTGGAATGCTGGTCGCGGCGGTCATCTGCATTGTTCAATCCCCCGGAGATGCGGATGGCCAGGCCATCCAGGGGCTTGATGGTGATGGCTGCATTGGTAAATACGCGGTTGCGTTTTAACTGGTTAGACGTTTGATTGATGGTCATCACCGGGTTGATGATGGCATTGGAAATAAAAGGATAAGCCGTGTTCAGGCGGCGGTATCCACCGTTCGGGAGGTAAGGGGACAACGTGGGCGGCGCCATCAGCATACCGGATACCACGTCGCTGCCGCGGTTGCCCAGCAGGCTGGTTTGCTCGTTGCCACCGTATTGTACCAGCGTAGCGTTGTAAGACACGGTGAAGATCTTGCTGATATCGTGCTCAATGCTGCTGCGCAGGGAATATCTTTTAAAGTTGGAATTGCGGATGATGCCGTCCTGCAGGAAAGCCCCTGCAGATACGGAAAAGCGGGTCTTTTCAGAACCGCCGCTCACTGTAGCAGAGGTGGTGGACAAAGGTGCATTGCGCAGCACCAGGTCCTGCCAGTCTGTGCCCGGTGCGGAGCCCAGGGAGTCTATCTGTTGCTGGGTGAAGTAAGGCGCCAGGTTATCATTGGCCGCCTGCTCGTTATACAGCTTGGCATATTGCTGTGCATTGAGGAGCTTCATTTTCTTGGTTACGGACTGGATGCCGTAGCCGGTATTGAAATCCACGCGGGTGCGGTCGTTCTTTTTACCACTGTTGGTCGTGATCATCACAATGCCATTGGCGCCACGGGAGCCGTAAATGGCGGTGGAAGAAGCATCTTTCAGGATCTCCATGGAAGCAATATCGCTGGGTTGCAGGAAGTCAGGGTTGCCATCATACGGGAAGCCATCCACGACGTACAGCGGCTCATTGCCACCGAGGATAGAGTTAGTACCGCGGATGCGCACCGTTACCGGGCCACCGGGTGCGCCATTGGTTTGCACCACGCGTACTCCGGGCGCGCGCCCGCTGAGCGACTGCATGGCATTGGATACGGGCTGGCTGGTCACATCAGCGCCTTTTACCTGCGATACCGCGCCGGTAAGGTCCGATTTCCTCACCGTGCCGTAACCGATCACCACTACTTCGGTGGTGGTGTTTACAGACAGTTTCAGCACGATGGTGAGCGGTGCATTGCCATTGGCCACCACTTCTTTATTTTCATAACCAAGGTAGGATACCACCAGTACGGCGTCATTGGGCGCATTGAGCTGGAAGCTGCCGTCTGCCGCGGTAGCCGTACCTGCCTTGCTGCCTTTCACCATTACCGAGGCGCCGGGTAAAGGGTTGCCCTGTTCATCCGTTACCTTTCCCCTGATCATGGCCAGCACGGGCGCGTCGGCACGCGCAGCCTTTTCATCGCGCGATTCGATCACGACGTTCTTGCCCACTATGGTGTAGGTGAGGTGCTGGTCCTGGAGGCAGAGGCTCATTACTTTTTCCAGGGAGGCTGCCTTTGCTGCTATGCTCACATTGGGCGCCTGGTCCACCAGGCTGTGATCAAAGAAGAAGGCGTAGCCGGTCTGTTTTTCAATAAGCCGGAATATTTTTTTGAGTGGAGCATTTTTTTCTGAAAGGGTGATATCCTGCGAGTACCCTTTTGCAGTTACCTGCAAGCATGCGGCTAATAAAATGATCGCAGTCAGTTTCATAACGAGGAATGTTTTGGCCAGCCCGGGTGGTTGAAAAGCCGGGCGCCTGATAGCACTAAAATTCATACTTTTGATTTGTTTGGGTAATAGAATCCCCTCCCGGTAATGTACCAGGTGTGGTGAGGTCGCGGAACGATTTCAACTGTTGCCCAAATACCTGCCGGGAGTGCTCCAACACTTCCGGTTTTTTTTAGGCAGCAAAGTGGTTTGGTTTGGATTTACTTTTTCATAACGTGAATGTTTTGTTTCATGGCATAACGGTGATTTTTTTGTTGTCTACTTTAACGTGGATCTTGCTGAGCTCCAATATCCTGATAATGTCTTCAATGCTGCTGCTGCGGGAAATGTGGCCACCAAACTCACGGTCCGGGATGGTGCCCTGGTAGGTTACATCCAGGTCGTACCAGCGGGAAAGCTGGTTCATGACGCCGCTGATCTTCTCGTGGTTGAACTGGAAGTAGCCGTTTTTCCAGGCCACCACTTCATCCATATCCACATCGTCCTTTACCGTGATCTGGCCACCGGTGTGGATCTGGGCCTGCTGGCCGGGGCGCAGGCGGGCCTCTCCCTGCAGGGATTTCACCTTTACCGCGCCCTCCAGCAGGGTGGTCCTGGTAAAGGCTTCGTCGCCGTAAGCGGAGACATTGAAGCTGGTGCCCAGTACTTGCACCTCTGAACTATTCACAACTACTTTAAAAGGATGGTTGGCCTGCTGTGCTACCTCAAAATAAGCTTCCCCGCTCAGTTCCACGCGGCGATCCCCGGGGCCAAAACTGGTCGGATAATGCAGGTCGGAAGCGGCGTTCAGCCATACTTTGGTGCCATCAGAGAGGGTAATGCGGAACTGGCCGCCCCGGGGCACATGGAGGTTATTATATTGTAAGGTCGTTGATGCGTTCCCGTTAGCGGTGTAAGTAAGTTGCCCGTTGCGCTGCTGCGTGATCCGGCTGTTGCCTTGCAAGGCCAGGGCACCGCTGCCGGTACTGTCCAGCGGTACCTGGGTACCATCTGCCAGGGTGAGCACGGCTTTGTTGGTGCCGGGCTTCACAGCCAGGGAGGTACTGGTGGCGGGTTTGCTGGCCGGTTTTACAGGAGGTGTGTATTGCTGTGTAAAATAATAAGTGCCGGCCGCTACCCCTGCCAGCAAGGCGGCAGCGGCTACCCATTTGCGGATGGTATGTAAAGAACGGGGGCGATGGATGGCCGGTGGGGGTGGTTGCAACCGTTCCCAAACCTTTTCCAGGGTAGCCGGGTCTGTGTGCCCGTGGGCGGTGGTATCTTGCAGCAGGGCCGCCATGGCGGTATCCCACTGTTCGCGGTGTTCATCGGTGCGGAGGGTTTCCAGCAGCGCGGAAAGCTCTGTTTCAGTCAGTTCATCATTAATGTATCTCCTGATCAGCGCTGCAAGGGTGGATGATTCCATAACGTGGTGTTGCGGCATTTGGGAGGCCGTACATTAACATTGACGCACGAGTGGATAAAAGGGAGGTGCCGGAAATGAAAAAAAATTAATGGCCCAGGAAAATGCCCAGCAGCACGGGGAGGGTGTAGTGGGAGAGCACCTTGCGGAGCGTGGCCAGTGCCTGTACCAAGTAGCTTTTGATGGTAACGCGCGATACGCCCATGATGAGGGCGATCTGTTCATGGTCCAGTCCCTGGAAGCGGCTAAGGCAGAAGGCGCGTTGCTGCTGGGGAGGCAGTTGTTGTACGGCGCGCTGCACCTGCAGCTCCAGGTCCCGGGAGTAGATGGCCGCTTCCCCGCTCTGGTGGCGGATTTCCTGGAAGTACTGGCGGAGGTATTGTTCATAGTGGTCCTGGCTGCTCAGTTTGCGCAGGCGGCTGTAGATCTTGTTGCGGGCGCTTACGAAGAGGAAGGCCTGGAGGTTGTCGATGCCGGTGAGCTGGGTACGTTTTTCCCAGACCATGGCAAATACGTCCTGGGTGATGTCTTCTGAAAGGTCTGGCAGTTTGGTGAGCTGGAGGGTGGAGGAGTAGATGGCGTCCCAATAGCGTTCGAAGAGCAGGCGGTATGCGGCTGCGTTTCCGGCGGCGAGGCTTTGCAGCAGCGAGGCATCGGTGTCATTAGTGGTAGGCAGCATCATTCACACCCGCTGGATTTTGGTTTCAGTGGCAAGTGGATTAAAAGTAGTAAAAATTTGCAGGGAATTTTAATTCTTTCAGGTGGACGTGGTTGCTTTATTTATTGCGAAACTATTAATCGTTACCGATTAGTTGGTCCATCAGTCCCCGGCAATCAAGTTTTCGCCAATTTTCCCCATATGTTTCTGCTAACGTTACCAATCCTAAAAGGGAAAGAGGACTGGCGGCATAAACAATCAAATCCTCTTTTTTTGCGCTCCATCCCACAATATTTTCACTTTCATCAAGCTCCGGCTCAATAACATATTTTTTTTCTTTCAAAAGATAAAATGCAGGTTCCCATGTATTGGCTGCTTCGGCTATTTGCATATTTTTAAGATTAGTTGCAAGCTTTGAAAAACGTTCCGTCAATCTCGCCTTCAATAAGAATTTCCATATTTGTTTTCATGATGTTTTTGACGTTGTTTGCATCTTTCATTAATTTTTTATTGCCACTGTTTTTCATAGCATCATAGACCGATTCAGGCGTGTGGATTTTTATTTTTCCATTTTTTTCAAGCGGCTCGAGGTCGCCACGGAAAATTTTTCGTGTTTTGCCAAACTTTTGTGCTTTGCCTTTATTCTCAGAGAAGGATGTAAAGCGGCTGGTTTCTCCATCAGAAGCTCTCCTGACATGTTCCCACGGCGTTGTGATATCTGCATTTCCTCCTAGTGGCGTGCCAACATTGCCTCCAGTATAGTAATCATCTCCTCTGAATAAATATGTTCCTTCAAGTCCTAATGGATCTATTTGTGCATTAGTATCGGAGACATATTTATACTGGTTTAACCCACCTCTTATTTTAATTGGGTCTTTACTAAGAAAAGTACCCTCTTCTGCGGAATAGTACCTGAACCGGTTATAATGCAACCCCGTCTCCACATCCTCATACTGTCCCTGGTACCTGAATGGACAATCTCCTGCCTCACCCATCCCTAATGTACGTGCTTTGCCATAAATATCCAGCTCACACCCCCATGTTTTATTACCCTGCGCATCATACATCTCTACCGGTGTGCCCAGGTAATCTGTAACGATAGTATCACTCCCCGAGGCCCTGAGCTTCGCCGCAGGCGCAAACCCATCTTCCTCAAACACCCATGTAATAAGCCCCTCCACCGGCTCAGTCCCTGCTACCTGTAGCTGCCCCATCTCGTCCAGTGTGCAAGCAGGCCGGGCATCCAGTGCGTACCGCCATTCATGCAGCGGCACATTACCGTCCCATACCCAACGTGTGACCTGTCCTTCCGCGATCTTACTCACCCGGCGGCCCAGGGCGTCGTATTCGAAAGAAATAACTTCACCATCCGGCCGCGTTACCGTCCGCAGCATGCCGTTGCTGCACCAAGTATACTGCCATACAGCCCCGGTGTCACTTGTCCTGCGCTGCAGGTTGCCTTCAGCGTCGTGGGCATACGTCCAGCCGTTTGCCCGGGCCAGCTGGCCTCCTGCGTGGTAGCGCCGGTCCTCCCGTTGTGGGTTGCGGTATAGGTTACCCACGGCATCGGGTGATTTGTATTGTTTGCGGCCGTCTTCAAATTCCGCCATGGCCAGGTTACCAAAATCATCGTGGGTGTAATTTACCTGGCCGTTGTTCAGCTCATTCAGCATAGACACCAGGCGTTCATTGGCATTCCAGGCATACCTGCGTTTACGCAGGTCTTTATTTCCTTTGTGTATTTTATGCCGGAGCGGATGACCTGCATGGTCATATTCAAATGACGATATAATCCCTCCCGGCAGCCAGCGCTCCGCTTCGAGGCCCAAGACATTGTACCCAAAATCCGCCTGCCAATGCTGATCCTCCATGTCCGCCTGTAACCGTGCTACCTGGCCCATAGGCGTGTAATGCAGGTGTATGGCGGCTCCCAGGCTGCTGTGGATGGCCGTTCGTTGATGCTGGCGGTTATATATACTGTGCACCGTATGTGCCTGGCCCGCCACCACGCTGCGTTCCAGTACCACTCGTCCCATGTTGTCGCGCTCAAGGGATATGGTGGCCTGCTCGTTCGTCGCCTCAATAAGCTGCCCGTTCTTATTATAGTTGAAGATCTCCCAACTGCCGTCACTGTACTCGCACCTCGCCACGCGGCCGGCAGCATCATATTCGTAGAGCGTGTGCCGGCCGCCGGGGTGCGTCACTTGTTTTATCCATCCGTTTTCCAGTCGTTCATATTGCCGGGTAGTGCCGTCAAAACCTGTTTCGCTGATGATCCGGCCCCGGTCATCGCGTTGAAAGCGGTATGCTTCATGGTGCTCATTCACGATTTTCAATAACTCTTCCTGCCCGTTGTAAAGGAATTGCAGGGTGCGATGGCCTTCCTTGCGCTGGTGGAGGCTGCCCAGCGGCGTGTAAGAAAAGTGCACATCGTGCTGGCTGTCCTGTGCTTTGATTACATCGTCATAAGCGTTATAGTCCAGCCACACAATATTGCCATCTGGTTGCTGGATGCGGGTTACACGGCCCAGCAGATCGTACAGGAATGACTGCACCCCGCCGGCCGCATTGACGGCGCGGATGCAGCGGCCCAGGCCATCGTAATGCCAGGTGTCTGTGCTGCCATCCGGGCGGCAAAGCGCAGTGAGGTTATAGGCGGTATCATATTTAAAAGTAGTGCGCCGGCCATCTTCTTCGCAGATAGCCGCCAGCAAATGGTCTGCATTGTACTCGTAAGTGGTCATGCCGTTATCCGCGCGGATCAGGGTTTGCAGCAATCCCTGCGTGTTATAGACCCGCACCGTGTGATGGCCGGCTGCATCGGTGTGCAGGGTTACACGGTCGTTTTCATCGTACATGAATTTTTCCAGCGCGCCATCCGGCCGTTGTATGCTGGTGCAGTTGCCCCGTTCATCATAACTATAACCGGTAACGTGACCTGCTTCATCTATATCGCGGAAGCGTTCTTCAAACGCGGTGTAGTCTATAAAACGGTGTGCACCGGCTGCGGTGATCTGTGTGATAAGATGGTGCTCATCATAGTGATATGTAGTGCTGCGGCCCAGGCCATCGGTAATGATGTTATAGCCGGGGTGGTAGTCAAGCTTTACTTCCAGCAGGCCATGATCGCCCCAGCTGTGGATGCAGCGGCCATTTTCGTATTGCCAGTAAAAAGATTGCCCGTTACGGTCTGTTTTTTTAACCAGGCGGTGCGCTTCGTATACCAGCCGGGTAGCCTGGTGCAGTGCGTCTTTGATCTCGCAGAGGTCACCTGCTTCATTGTACATGTACTGCACCAGCGGATGTACTTTCCCGCTTTTCTCTGCCACCCGCACGGCGGTAATGCGGTGTTTATGGTCTGTGGTAACGTGTATCATACGGCCGGTACTATCACGTATGTAAGCCAGTTGATCGTGGTGGTAGGCGATGTTGATGGAGAAACCTTGTTCATTGAAAATGGCGGACAGCCGGTATTCATCCGTTTTTTCGGGATGCGGTTTCAGGAGATAACGCAGTCTTGTTTTGTGCTGTACCAGTTGATAGTGATCTACCTCCCGCTTCAAGGTAAGCTTTTCGGTACGGAGATAATATTGTTCTCCCGGTTGCAGCAGTGGAAAGCCTACGCCACGGCCATCTGGCAGCAGCACGGCATTATAATCACCGCAGCATTTCAACTGCGTATCGAAAGGAATGGTATAGCCATGGCCCAGCAGGCCTGTATAGCGGCTGTCACTGTACCATGCGCGCTCCCACTTCAGTGGCAGGGGACCGGGTAGTTCAAAATCGCAGCCGGTGTATTGTACTACGCCTGTCACTACGTTTACCGGGTCGCCGCAATGGATGGTTTTATCTGCTTCTTTTTCCAGGGTGGATCCCAGGTCGTCTGTTACCTGTTTTGCAGGTTTTTTAAAGAAGGATCCGGCTTTCTTCAGCAATGCACTGAAGCCATAAGATGCCAGCAGATTAATAGCCGCACCGGTGAGGTCGGGCACCATTGGCCCGCCTACCAGCACGGGGTTGCCCTTTGGAATTGGAATACTAAAGGACGTGGGTGCAAACAACGAAAATTTCGGGGTGTATTTCTCACCTGCATGCGCAGATAGCGGGATGCCCACATCATTGCAGGACATAACACTGTAAACGCAGGGCGACAGTCTCCTGCCTTCTGCAAAGGTGTGCAGGCTCCCGAAGAAATTCACAGATTCATGGGCAATGAGCGGTGCTTCCGCGAATGCGCCCACCAGTGGTATATGCTGCCCTGAGAACAGGAATCCACTGGTGTCTGATACGCCACGGGGTACGCGGTTTACAAACACGGAAGCGCCGATAAAAGGGATGTAATCCACCGGGTCGGCGATCATGCCTATGAACGGGTGCAATGGATTGAAAGGCGGCGTTGTAGTAAAATGGGAATCTATGCCAACAACAAGTGTGAAATGCTGATTAACAGGGTTCATAACAAAATACAGTTACAGCGCGGTGTCAGACGCTTACAGATTGGTTTGTCAAAAGGAGATCGCAGAAACTGGTTTTTCAGGGGCCATAAAACAATCGGGGTAGGATAGAAACGATGTGTTACGGGTACCAATGGGCGCTAAAGTAAATACTTTTTAAAAATTATGAACAATTGGTAGGACTATTAACAAATATAATTTGGATGTATATAAAGAAATGAATATTGGCGAGGCAGTGTTGCATGGCCGGCAGGATATCCTGCCCGTAACGGTGGAGCGGTAAATTGGGCATACCAGCAGCATGGAGGTTCGTGATGGATAGCCACTTTTTTGTCCAAAAAAAATAAATTTGGACAAAATTTGGTTTGGGGGAGAGAAGTTTTGGACAAAAGAAGTAAATTAGACAAAATTTTGATGAAAAATGTCTAAAAAGGACGCGGTTGCCGCTGAGCTAAGAGAGATCAGAGACATGATCAGGGATTCCTACACCGGATTGACCTTTGAGCAATTGAAAAAACGGCTTTCGTTTCAGGTTAGTGACAAGACATTGAAGCGCCGGATAAGCAGCCTTCTTGACCTGAAGGAAATAAGCCAGGAGGGTGGACAAAAGCAGCGCATATATAAAAATGAATCTCCCGTAGTGCTGGCAGACATGTCCTTCATGCTGGAAGAAGAAGGCGCGCGCTTTAATGAAGACCGGTCATTAAATCTTAGTGGAGAAAGCAGGTCATTGTTGGCTTATTTTGACATTCCTGCCAGGAACAGGAAGGCAGCAGGCTATAACCCGGATTTTTTGAAATCATATACCCCTAATCATACAAGCTATCTGACACACCAGGAAAAACAATTGCTGGCTACAACAGGTGTAACCACGCATCTTCTTGAACCAGCAGGTACATACGCCCGGCAGGTGCTGCAACGCCTGCTGATAGATCTTTCATGGAACTCCAGCAGGCTGGAAGGAAATACTTACAGCTTACTGGATACAAAGCGCCTGATTGAACAGGGTAGTATGATGGAAGGAAAGTCCCTGGTAGAAACCACTATGATCCTGAACCATAAGGATGCCATTGAATTTTTGGTGGATGGAGAAGATGATATAGGGTTTAACAGTTACACAATTAAGAACCTCCATGCCATCCTCTCCAATAACCTGTTACCTGCGGCGGCATCCGGACGGATCCGGAGCCATGCGGTGGGAATAGCACAGTCAACATACAAACCCATCGCAACCACTCAGCAACTGGAGGAGCTTTTTGACCTCATGCTGGACAAGGCGGAGGCTATTGAAGATCCATTTGAGCGGTCTTTTTTTATCATGGTACACTTGCCTTATTTGCAACCGTTTGACGATGTAAATAAACGCGTCTCCCGGTTGGCTGCCAATATTCCGTTATTCAAGGCAAATCTATCGCCTTTAACTTTTGTAGGGGTGCCCAAGGAATTATACGTCAAAGGGCTATTGGCAGTTTATGAGCGCAACGATATCAGGCTGCTGAAGGAAATCTTCATGTGGGCATACCAACGGTCTGCAGATAGCTATGCGGCGATTAGGCAGGCCGTTGGAGAACCAGACCTGTTCAAGCAACAACAACGGGCAAAAATCAACGAGATCGTTCGCCGTGTTGTCATTGGAGCAATGGGTCAGAAAGCAGCCAGCGAAGCAGTTATTCATGCCGCAACAGCCCTGGGCTCTCAAAAGGGGCAGGAAAGGTTTATTGAAGTGGTAAGCACGGAGATACTTTCCCTCCATGACGGTAATTTTGCGCGTTACCGGATCAGGCCATCCGAATTTAAGGCCTGGAAAGAAAATTGGGATAGAATGCCAGGGTGATCGTTGCTGTTACTGAAGACCATTCCTGTTATTTATGACGCTCCAATAACTGGTTAGGCGGGTACCCAAACCGGAGCTTGAATGCGTGTGAAAAGTGAGAGAGGTTCTCAAACCCCACCTCTGCGTACACTTCCACCGGCAGCGTTGTTTTTCCGCAATGTGGTAATGGGCCAGTTCCAGCCGCTTCTCTGTAAGCCATTTTTGCGGCGTGGTATAAAACAACTTTTTAAAATCACGCCGGAAGGTGGCCAGGCTACGACCGGTGAGATAGCTGAAGCGGTCCAGTGTCATGTTGAACATGTAATGCTTTTCCATGAAGGACGTAAGATCAATCTTGCCGGGCATTTCAAAGCTCGCCAGTAATGATGCCACACCGCTGTCTATGGTGCGCAGGATGGTAATGGCCTCTTTTATTTTGATGCTGGCAATATCTGCCGGTAGATTACCTTCCAGGTTGAAATACGGGATCAGGGAGGCCAGGCAGCTTTCCAGCAATGCATGTTTACGGAAATGATACACTTTATCCAGGGGGTGTGGGCGTCCGCCGGACAAAGGATGCTCCGCATAATACGCCCGCAACCTTTCCGTGGTAAGGTGCATGACCACTGATTTGTGTGGAAGCCCATCCTTGGCACGGCTGATCACCGTGGTAAGCTGGTTGCGGGGCAGCAGGAATATATCGTTCCCGTGAAAAACGTGCCGCCCATCCGCTTGTATGATGGTTGCCTCACCGGAGATCAGCCACACCAGCATGTGATGCTCAAACATCACTTCCGTGGTAAAGAAGTTGCCTTTGAGCACCGATAGCTTGATGTCTGCGTCTATGTATTGTGTTTCAAAATCCATGTGCTGCTATCTTACAGGGAATGCCTGCCCGGTCATCGTTTCGCTGAGGACCCATAAGCGCTGGGCATTAGCCGCGCTCACGGAGTAGGGCTGTACCCCGCGCAGGGAAGCCGGATCGTCGTAATTATGTTCAATTTGCCCCTCGTCCAGCTCCGCTACGTCTGCGTTTTCACCATATACACCACCTAAGCCGGATAACAGCCCGTCTTGCCGGAAAGATCTACACCCTGCATCACGGTTGCAGCGGTGGTAGCGGCATCAAAGCCGGATGACAATGGGCGTTGCAAAGCGCCGTCGTAATTATCTGGTTGTAACATGCGGAGTGATTTTATGTTACAAAACTAGGATAGCGGTTATAGAGCGGCTTTGCTCAGCCAGTCAAATTACTTTGTTCAGCGCGTCAGTTTTTAGGGAGAAAACTTTTTATCCTTTGAATGTATGACCTCCATATATCATGCTTATTTTAAACGGCTTTATTTTGTAAAAAGGTAGGAATGCTTAAATTTGGCTGTATGCCACTGCCCCTTTATGCCATTTATCAAAACTGGAAATCATGCCACATAGAAAGATCCATGTGACCTACCTTGGTGGTCCCACGGTGATCCTGGAAGTAGGTAACCTGCGTATTATGACCGATCCTACCCTCGATCCCGCAGGCACTTCTTATATGATCAATAATAACCCCGCCTATTCCAAAACAGAGGGCCCCGTGATCACAGACGTGGGAAAGATAGACATGGTATTACTCAGTCATGACCAACATGATGATAACCTCGATTATGCAGGCAGGGAATTGCTGGCTACCGTTCCCCAAACCTTTACCACTGCTACAGGAGCGGAGCGCCTGAAGGGCAATGCCCGCGGTCTGCAACCCTGGGAGAGCGTTACCGTTACCACGCCCACCGGGGAGCTGATCACCATCACCGCTACCCCTGCCCGTCACGGGCCTGCCGGTATAGAAAGGATCGCGGGTGATGTAGTGGGATTCCTGCTCACGTATGGAGGGCGCCAGTTCTACCTCACCGGCGATACGGTTTTCTATGATGGCGTCCGGTCCGTAGCGGAGAAATCTGATCCCGCCTACGTGTTCATCTTTGCCGGCGCGGCCAAGCCCCGTGGCCCTTTCAGCCTAACCATGAGTACCAATGATGCGTTGGATACTGCTTTTGCCTTCCCGGAGGCTAAGATTATCCCTGTGCATTTTGAGGGATGGACCCACTACACGGAAACGGGAGACATGCTAAGGCAATCTTTTACCACGCTGGGTATTGCTGAACGCCTGCAAATGCTGGAGCCAGGGGAAAGAACGGCGTTATAGTGGAGGGGTAATTCTGTTCTGAAAGCGCAATGAGCTTATTTTGCGCATTCCTGGTACAATTTGATCGCATCCTTCCACCCAACGCCCCCACCGCTTATCTTACGGCTACCAAATCCACGTCATGCTTAGAAAAATATGCATGCTGGCCCTGCTCACGGCCATCACCGTCGCGGCCCGCGCCCAGCAACTGAAACTCTGGTATAAATCACCCGCAAAGATCTGGGAAGATTGCACGCCCATTGGCAATGGCCGCATTGGCGCTACGCCGGATGGCGGCATTACCCGTGAACAGATTGTACTCAATGACATCACCATGTGGTCTGGCAGTCCACAAGACGCGGATAAGGCAGACGCGCATCTTTATCTTAAGCAGATACAGGACCTGCTACTGAAAGGAGACAACGTAGCCGCCCAGGACATCATGGCGCAGCACTTTGTGTGCAAAGGCCCCGGTTCCGGCGAAGCGGATGGTAAAGACCTCCAGTATGGCGCCTACCAGCTCTTTGGTAACATGAATATCCGTTATGACTACGGCACGGCAGATACGACTGCCACGCATTATACCCGCAACCTGCTGCTGGACAGCGCCGTTGCCCACACGGATTTTACACTCGGCAATGTGCACTACCAAAGGGCTTACCTGGCCAGCTTCACAGCAGATGTTATTGCCATTCACCTCACGGCAGACCAGGCGCATAAGATCAGCTTCACACTGGGCATGGATCGCCCGGAACGCTTTACCACGGTGATTGCCGGCAACGAGCTGCAAATGACGGGGCAATTGAACAACGGCACCGATGGCAAAGGCGTGCAATACATGGGCCGTGTTCACATACAACAGGAGGGAGGCAGCCTGCAGGCCGTGGGTAATACCTTACAGCTGCGCAATGCCAATGCCGCTACGGTCTATATTTCACTGGGCACCAGCTTTAAAAGGCCAGGGTATAAGACCTTCACCGCGCAGGTGCTGAACCGCGCTATGCAAATGGATTTCACCGCCCTGCAACGGGCCCACGTACGCTATTATCAAACGTTGTACGGGCGGGCCGGCATTGACATTGGTGGTGGTGGCAAAGACGACCTGCCCACCGATGAGCGCCTGCGTACTTTTGAGAATGACGTAAATGATAACAGCCTGGCCAATCTCTACTTTCAGTACGGCCGCTACCTGCTTATTTCCAGCACCCGTGCGGATATCCTGCCGCCCAACCTGCAGGGGCTCTGGGCCAACAAGGTGGCCACTGCGTGGAATGGGGATTACCACCTGGATATCAACATCCAGATGAACCACTGGCCCCTGGAAGTGGGTAACCTGCCTATGCTGAACAAGCCTTTTCTAACGCTGGTGGAGGGATTGGTACAACCCGGTGCCCGCACCGCCAAGGCCTATTACGATGCCCCCGGTTGGGTAGCACATCCTATTACCAACGTTTGGGGCTATACGTCGCCGGGAGAAGGCTACACCTGGGGTGCGTTCACCACTGGCTCCGCCTGGCTGTGCCAGATGCTGTGGGCTCATTATGAATTTACAAGAGATACGGCTTACCTGCGCCGCCTGTATCCCCTGCTCAAAGGCTCCGCGGCGTTTTACCTGCATGCCATGGTAAAAGAGCCTGCCCACGGCTGGCTGGTCACGGCGCCTTCCAACTCGCCGGAAAATACGTTCCTGTTGCCAAACGGCCAGCAGGCCAGTGTTTGCGCAGGCCCTACCATTGACAACCAGATCCTGCGGAAGCTATTTCATGCTACTATAGAGGCGGGTAATATCCTGCACACAGACGTTGCTTTCCGCAAGCAACTGGAAGCTGCCGTAGTACAATTGCCGCCCAACCAGGTAGGCAAAGACGGGCGCCTCATGGAATGGCTGCAGGAGTACAAGGAAGTGGAGCCGCACCATCGTCACTTATCGCACCTGTGGGGCTTGTATCCTGGTGATGAAATAGCAGCCGGCACGCCGCTGGCCAATGCTGCCCGCGCTTCATTGGAAGGCCGTGGGGATGATGGCACTGGCTGGTCGCTGGCATGGAAGATCAATTTCTGGGCAAGGCTGCATGATGGCAACCGCGCATTTAAATTACTGCACCGCGTACTGCGGCCCGTGGCAGTAGAAGCGGCAGACCATATCAACATGCGCAATGGAGGCGGTACATTCAATAACCTCTTTAACGCGCATCCACCGTTCCAGATCGACGGCAATTTTGGTGGTGCGGCCGGTATTGCGGAAATGCTGCTGCAAAGCCAGCAGGGATATATTGAACTGCTACCCGCATTGCCGGATCAATGGAAGGATGGAAGTTTCAGCCGGTTATGCGCCCGGGGTGGTATAGAAGTGAGCGCCAGCTGGAGGGATAAAGTGATCACCAAGGCCCGCTTCAAAGCTACTACAGATGCCGTTTTGCGCATAAAGGCAGGTGATGTGCCACCAGGGATGAGGTTCTCTCAAAACGGCAAAACCATCACTCCCAAAGTGAGTGACGGCTGCCTGGTGATCGCCCTGAAAAAAAATACCACCTGTGAACTGCTACCTAATACGTAATACGTAATATCATTACTGGTTTGCACCGCCATTCACCAGCAGGTGCTGTCCGTTCACAAAAGAAGAAAGATTACTTGCAAAGAACTCCGCCACATTGGCCACATCTTCCACTTCGGCGAGGCGGTGCATGGGACAACTGTTCAGCAAGGATTGGCGCAGTTCGGGATAGGCGGCCGGGTCCGCGAATATACCGGAATGGTCTACCGCGAAGGGTATGATGGAATTAACGGTAACGCCCCGGTGACCTATTTCCTTTGCCAGTACCTCCACCATGTAGCGCGGCGTGGTTTTGCTGCCGCCGTACACTGCCATGCCAGGCACCGGGAAGGCTGTGGTGCTGGAAGCAATGTAAATGATACGTCCCCCGTCTTCCACCTCCAGGGCTGCCTGCTGCATAGTGAAATAGGCACCCTTGGTATTGATGGAAAATACCCTGTCAAACTGTTCTTCCGTGAAGTTGGTCACCGGCGTTTCCACCATCTCAATGCCGGCATTGGCCACCACAATATCGATCCTGCCAAAGGTTTGTTTCGCTTCGGCAAACAGGTGCCGGATCTCCGCCACCTTGCTCACATCCGCCTGCACGGGCAGCACCCGGGCGCCCATGGCCTTGATGTTGCTTACCACTTCATCCGCAGATGCTTTGTCTTTTGAATAGTTGATCACGATGTCTGCACCCAGCGCCGCATAACGTTCTGCAATTGCTTTGCCCAGTCCGCGGGCAGAGCCGGTGATTACGGCCACTTTATTTTGTAAGGAGTTCATGTTGTAAGATTTATAAGTTGTAAAAAGGTCAGGCCATGCCGCCGTTAATACCAATGTTTTGACCGGATACCCATTTGGCATCATCGCCGGCCAGGAAGAGCACTACTTTGGCAATGTCTGCCGGGTCGCCAATGCGGTTGAATGCAGAGAGGGATGCCAGCCTGGCAATGACCTCTTCAGATTTGCCAAAGGTGAACAACTCTGTGTTGGTAGGGCCGGGAGATACGGAGTTTACATTGATGCCGCGGGCACCCACTTCTTTGGCAAAGATGCGGGTCAGGTGCTCCACAGCAGCTTTGGTGGCTGCATAGGTGCCGTAGGTCGGCATCATCAGCCGGTTCACAGAAGTGGAGAAGTTGATCACGCTGCCATTGTCTGCCAGGTGGGTAGCTGCTTCGCGCAGGGTATTGAAAGTGCCTTTAACGTTGATGTCGAACTGGCGTTCAAAATCTTCATCTGTGGTGTCTTTGATCAGTTTGTACACGACCACGCCGGCGTTGTTGATCAGCACATCCATGCGGCCATAATGTGCAATGGCATTGTCAAAGAGGGCCTTTACGGCTGCAGCCTTGCTTACATCTGCCTGCAGGGCAAGTGCGTCTCCGCCGGCGGCAATGATATTGGCCACTACTTTGTCCGCGGCATCTTTACTGCCCGCATAGTTAACGATCACCTTGGCGCCGGCGGCAGCGGCAGCGGTGGCAATGGTGGCGCCAATACCGCGGGAGGCGCCGGTTACCAGGATTACTTTGTTGGAGAGTGTTTTGTTCATGACTGTTTGTTTTTGTGATACAAAGTTGCGTCATGAACGGGCCCTTGTGCGTACAAGGATCACAGGGATAGTTGCAAATTTCTAAGAACGGGTTTCCGGGTGCTGTTTCCGGTAGGCGGCAGGGCTCATGCCGGTGTGTTTTTTAAAGTAGTTACTAAAATGGGGCGGCTCCAGGAAACCCAGCCTGGCCGTGATCTCCTTAACTGACAGCGCCGGATTTTGCAGCATGACCCGGGCCGCGGAGATGGTCTTTTCCGCTATCCAGGTGCTTGCGGATTTACCTGTTTTGGTGCTGATCACATTGGAGAGATAATTGACATGCAGGGCCTGTTTATCTGCGTAATCCTGTACCCGCAGCGGAGTGTCTGTTCTACCGGCGGTAAGGTCGCGGAAGTGTTGCTCCAGGTCTATTTTAAAGGTCTTTACAATTTCAGAGCTGCGGTTGCCCTCATAAATAGGATTATAATCCTGGAAGAAGTATTCCTTTATTTTCAGCAACAGGGATGCCATCAGTGCCCCGATCAATTTTTGTTTGTAAGGGGAATTGCCGTATTGCTCCCGGTGGATGTAGCGGTACAGTTGCTCCAGGGTGTCAAACTCGTAGGGCTGCAGGGGGCGGGGCTGCATGGTTTCTGTGAGCAGGAAAGAGAATTGCTGGAACACATCGGCATGTACGTATTCTTTCAGGAAGGCTTCGTCAAAGGTGATCAGGCAGGTGTCCCGGATGGCGTGCCATTCAAACACGCGGTAGTTGCCCGGGTTAGTGAAGTAGACGGTAAGCGGGCGCACTTCAAACTGCAGATCGTCAATGGTGTACTGGCCAAAGGCGTCGCGGATAAAAAGAAAGCTGAAATAGTTAGGCCGGAAAGGCTGGGAGCGGAAGGGGAGCTGCTTAAAAGTATCCTGCAGGTAATGCACCGTGAAGCCGGCGTGGGCGTCTACCTGTTCCAGGCCCAGGATGGCGTATAGCTCCCGGAGATCTTTTACAACGTTGTCTTTGGATGACATATACATTTATTTAGCAGGCAACAGTTATTGGAGCAGCGCCAGCGCCAGCAGTACCAGTACGATCAATACAATGCCCACCGCGAGTGCCCTGCGGCGTATGCGTTGCGACCCGGTGCTGTCTGGCTCCGATGTGACGGTACGTGCCGGCACGGAATTGTCTTCCACTTCATTTGTGGTACCGGTGGTGTATTGCGCCTTGAACAAGTGCCAGTAAGGAAAATATCCTTCCCGCGTTTTGCGTTCCGTTTCCGTGGTGTAAGGCGCATCCATTACATAACGCGCCAGTGTATCCAGCGATGCGCCGGAAGGTGTTTCGGTGACAGGCGTTTCCTGCGCCAGCGCAAAAGCAGCATAGTGCTGGATGATGCGGGCACTCAGGAACAACCCTGTGCGCTGGTGCACGACATGGCTCATGTGCGCGCTGGCAGCGGCATCCAGTGGTGTGGCAGGAAGCTGGCCCCAACAGCGCAGGCATGCCTGTTGGAATAAAGCAATAAAAATTTGCAGGTCTTGTGCTTCCATGGGTGTGGTGATTGGCGGCACTAAAATAGGCTAAATAGGGCCAGGGGCCAAAGCGGAAAGGAAAGCGGGGCTGCGGATTTTCTTTCATGCGTAAAAAGAAAGCAGCCCCACTTTATGCGTGCAGGAGTCAGGTTACAAACGCGGGAGGCTGGGCCGGTGTTTATGCGGCCTTGCGCCGGTTGGTAAAATAGCGGCGTACCGGCTCATCGTATACTTTCAGGATGAAGTAAGCAAAAGCAACGAGCAGGAGCACTCCCATTACTACGATCCACGTGATCTCTCCAATGCTGGATTTATGCAGCACAATGTATTCCCAAAAGATCCAGATAAACCCGTAATGTACCATGTACAGCGGGTAAGAGATGGCGCCGGAAAACCGGCACAGGGGCTGCAGGTATGGTTTCAGTACGGCGCCGGCTCCCAGGGCCACCAGCAGCGGGCAATACAGGATGGCCAGGGCCAGTTCCACGTACAGGTTATACTTAAAGTAGGGCATCATCAGTGCGCCCAGCAGCAGTAATGTGAGCCCCGGGAAGCCCAGGCGGTTAGGGATGATCCATTTGTAGCGGTACACCACCATACCAGCGGTGAGCTCGCAGGCCAGGCGGGCGCCACCTCCCCAGAAACTGGGGCCGCCCCAGCCCATGCCTACCGTATTGTAATGCAGGGACATGGCCACCAGTAACGCCGCAGCTACGATCGCAATGACCAGCAGCCATACACGCTTCAGCCGCCATAACACCAGGGCATATACGATATTGGCAATATACTCCCAGAAAAGGGACCAGGCAGGCGCATTGAGCACAAACAGGTTCAACAGGCGCTCCGGCATTACCGGTACGGGTATCAGCAGGGCCGTGGCCAGGAAAAGCAGGGCCATGTACCCTCCGCTGTAGTGGAACCGGTAAGTGCTCAGCGGGTCCAGGTAAAAGGTGAGGATACCCAGCACCGCGCCCATGAATACCAATGGATGCAGGCGGATAAGGCGGGATTTGAAAAATTCCTTTACGCCCAGTTTCTCCATACGGCCATCATAGGCATAAGCGATCACGAAGCCGGACAGGCAGAAAAAGAAATCCACCGCCAGGAATCCGTGGCCGGTGATGTTCCTGGAATAATCCGAATACACGCATTCCAGGAAGTGGAAAACAACGACTACGATGGCGGCTACTCCCCGGAGGCCGTCCAGGATCTCGAAATGCCGGCGTGTTTGCAAAAGGCCAGGCTGCAATTGGTTCATAACGTGCTACGGTTTCCGTTCCGGTTAGATAAACCCGCTACGATGCTACGGGTACAGGTAAGCGCGCAAGATAACGGAATATAATAATTTCTTCATCTTTTTTCACCCGCTAGTGGAGCGGTCTTTGCGGCAGCCGGACGGTATAAAAATGCAACTTGTAGAAAGCCGATCAATTTTTACCCATAACTTACACTATGCACAAGAATGAAATTCCCGGTTTTCAAACCCTGGTAAGCCTTGCCCTGGATGTGCGCTGGTCCTGGAATCATGAAGCAGATGCACTTTGGCAGCAGCTGGATCCACAGCTATGGAGCCAGACCCACAACCCCTGGGTGATCCTCCAGACCATGGCTACCGACAAACTGCAACAAAAACTGTCAGACCCGCAGATGCGCACCCAGATAGATGCCCTGGAAGCCGCCAGGGAGGCGGCACATGCTGCGCCCACCTGGTTTTCCAGGCAGGAGGGGGCCAGCGACGTGAAAGGCATTGCCTACTTCAGCATGGAATTTATGCTTACGGAAGCCCTGCCCATCTACGTGGGCGGCCTGGGCAACGTGGCGGGCGACCAGCTGAAAGCCGCCAGTGACCTGGGAGTACCGGTAACCGGCATAGGCCTCCTGTACCAACAGGGCTACTTCCGCCAG
The DNA here is from genome assembly GCF_003071345.1 of Chitinophaga parva. NCBI lineage: Bacteria > Pseudomonadati > Bacteroidota > Chitinophagia > Chitinophagales > Chitinophagaceae > Chitinophaga > Chitinophaga parva. The sequence goes on from NZ_QCYK01000002.1 coordinate 1,128,762, forward strand.
GTGATAGACGCCAGCGGGAACCAACAGGCCTATTATCCTTACAATGACCCGGGGCAGCTGCCCATCAAGCCCCTGTTCACGGAGAATGGCGAATGGCTGCGCATACAAGTACCTATGCCCAATGCACCACTCTGGTTGCGGGTCTGGGAGGTGACTGCCGGTCGCGTTAAGCTCTTTTTGCTGGATAGTAACGACCCGGCCAACCCGCCTTTTTACCGCGGCATCACCAGCCAGATTTATGGCGGCGACAGCACCATGCGGCTGCAGCAGGAAATAGTATTGGGCATCGGTGGCTGGCGGGTGCTGGAAGCATTAAACTTACAGCCGGATGTGTGCCATCTCAACGAAGGCCACGCTGCCCTGGCCATCCTGGAAAGAACGGCCAGCTTCATGGCCAGTGAAAAAGTTTCTTTCGATACCGCATTCTCCACTGTGCGCGCCGGCAATCTCTTTACCACGCATACCGCCGTGGCAGCCGGTTTTGATCACTTTGAGCCGTGGCTCATGGCCACTTACCTGGGCACGTATGCCGCGGAAAAACTGCAATTGTCTGTAGATCAATTGCTGGCCCTGGGCCGGCAGAACCCTGCCGATGACAATGAGCGTTTCAACATGGCCTACCTGGCCATTAATGGCAGCGGCGCTGTAAACGCGGTGAGCCGCCTGCACAGCGAAGTGAGTAAAGGCTTGTTCCAGCCCCTCTTTAACCGCTGGAATCCCGAAGACATTCCCGTAGGATACGTGACCAATGGCATTCATGTACCCAGCTGGGAATCCCGTGCGGCGGGCGCCTTCTGGGCCCAGGTAGGCGGAGAGACCGGCTGGCAGAATGGAGGGGAGGGGCCCGCGGCCGCCATCCTCCAGGCGCCGGCAAGCGCCCTGTGGGCCATGCGGCAGCAGGCCCGCAAATCCCTGGTGGGTTATGTGCGCCGCCAAAGCGGCAACCCCGCACTGTTTGATGAACATACCCTCACCATTGGGTTTGCCCGCCGCTTTGTGCCCTACAAACGCCCTGATCTTTTATTGCGCGACCCCAACCGCCTGGTGCGCCTGCTCACGAATTACCAACAACCGGTGCAACTGGTCATTGCCGGCAAGGCACCACCCGCAGATGAACAAGGCAAGGGCATCATCCGCCACTGGCTGCAGTTTATCCACGACTACAACATGAGCGCGCACGTAGTGTTCCTGCCGGATTATGATATGCTCATGGCTGCGCACATGACCGGTGGCGTGGATGTATGGCTGAATACACCGCGCCGCCCCTGGGAAGCCTGTGGGACCAGCGGCATGAAGGTGTTGGTGAATGGGGGCATTAACCTCAGTGAGCTGGATGGCTGGTGGGCAGAGGCCTACACCCCGCAAACCGGCTGGGCCCTGGGCGATGGCCTGGAACATCATGATGATGATGACCACCAGGATGCCCTGGAAGCAGAAGATCTTTACACTACGCTGGAACAACAGGTAGTGCCCTCCTTTTATCAACGCAATGCAGCGCAGCTGCCCGAAGCCTGGATAGAAATGATGCGCCAGAGCATGGCCGTACATACCCCTGCATTCTCCGCCAACCGCGCCGTGCGCGAATACACGCTGAAATATTATCTACCCGGGGCCCGCGCCTACCAGCAACGTGCGGCAGATCATGCAGCAGTGGGCCGCTCCGTGGCACAGTGGAGGAAAGCTACAGACCGCGCGTGGGACCGCCTGGAAATAGGGGAGGCCAAGGTAAAACAGGAAGGCAACGAGTATGTATTCGAGGTGCCGGTATTCCTGGCAGACCTGAGCACAGATGCGGTTAAAGTAATGCTGTATGCAGATGCAGTGGACAACCTGCCCCGTGCAGAGCATGAGCTGCAATTGACGCCCAGCCCCGAGAAAACCGCCGTCGTGCCTGCAAAGCCCATGCAACTTTACCGCGCCCGCATTCCCGTGGTGCGTGCGGCGGCAGATTATACGGTATGCCTGCAGGGAAAGCATGCGCAGGCAGCAGTACCATTGGAAAACAGGAATATTTACTGGCAGCATTGAGCGTATATTTGCAGCAGTTTTTTAATTCCTGGTTACAATGTCCAAAAAAGAAATGGCAGTGATCCCCGCCTCCGGTTTTGCTTTTTTAGCACAACTGCGCAAGCACAACAACCGCGAATGGTTCAATGCCCATAAAGAGGTGTACCAGCAGGAGCTCCAGCACATGGAAAACTTTGCATCATCCTTGCTGGCCAAACTCAATACGCATGACGTCATAGAAACCGCGTCCGGCAAACAGGCACTCATGCGCATTTACCGCGATACCCGTTTCTCGCATGATAAAACGCCGTACAAAACCCACTGGAGCGGCCACTTCACCCGCGCTACTGCCCAGCGCAGGGGTGGTTATTATTTTCATATCGAAGAAGGCAATACATTCATGGCGGGCGGCTTTTGGGCCCCCGCGGCAGATGACCTGAAGCGTGTGCGCGATGACATTGCCTTTGATGCCACGCCGCTGCGCAAGATCTTAAAGCAAAGAACTTTTGCCGAATACTTTGGCACGCTGCGCGGAGAGCAGTTGAAGAACGCCCCGAAAGGCTTTCCCGCAGAGCACGAAGCGGTGGACCTGCTGCGCTACAAACAGTATCTGGTACGCCGGGATTTTACCGATGTGCAGGTGCTGGCAGATAATTTCCTGGAGGAGGCAAATAGAACGTTTAAAGCAATGCGGCCTTTCCTGGATTATATGAGCGATGTGCTTACGGTGGATGGCAATGGGGAGTGATAAAAACTTTTTTTGCCTCGCCTTCAAAAGTTGGTTCTGTATTTGATACACGCATAAACGGCCATACAGCGTGGAGTTATTTACAATGGAAATCCTGCATTTCCCCAAGACGGAAACATTGAAATTGATTTTCATTAGGATTGCCAAAAAACTGTTAATGTTCTAAGTACGCAATGATTTAACTTGGACTAAAAAACTGGTTCCCCTATTTTTGCTCACATGAAACGACTTTTGTTTCACATATTATTTGCAGTGGTCGTATTTGACAATGCCTTTCTCACACAGTTGGTAAAGATCAAATACGTCTTTGAGCATTTTTGCGAGCGTCGATCGGGAAGCGGTGTTGCCGCAGACCGTGTGCAGCGCCCGCAAGATGATGACAAGCTCCCACCCACTCCCTGCCAGCCGGCAGAAGAAGACCTCAGCCTCGAACTACATTTTCACTTTCACGAACCCGAAAGGCCGCTCCTGACCACTGTTCCAGAGTTTGGCTTCAGCCGGAGCTACCATTTACCGGACTCCGATACCCTCCCACATCCTTACGTAGAAGATCTGCTGCGCCCGCCCAAGGTCGCATGATCTATCTTCTATAGTTCCTGCTGCTTAAGCTGACATTTACACGTGGCACAGCCACCGGTTTGCCTGTTGCGTAAACATTTGTTGCACTGCAACCGGACTCTTCATGCTTATTCTTTCCACCGTACGTTACACGGTGGACAGGGGAGAGCCGTGCCATCATTTTACACATACACACCGAAAACACAATTATATGCTGAGAAATGTTCGTAATACCCGTACGCTCAAAGAGAATTTAATGCTGGCATCATCTACTGCCTTTGTATCCGGATTAGTGAACGTGGCCGGGCTGATAGCGTTCTTTGCGCTTTCTTCCAATGTGACCGGCCACATGGCAAACCTGGTGAAGCACATCGCTGATGTGGACAAACGTGATGTGATCTCACTTTTTGTATGGTTGATCTCCTTTTTTTCCGGGGCGTTCATTGCCAGCTATATCATACACTCGCTGCAAAAGATCAGCGTGTACCGGGCGCACGCCACGCCTATCTTTATTGAAGCACTCATTCTTTTGCTCGTGGCCATTTATGCAGATGCCTGGTATCATGGCCAGCATAGCCAGGCTATCATTGCCTGCCTGCTCTTTTCCATGGGGCTTCAAAATGGTACCGTAAGCAAAATATCCGGCGGCCTGATCAAAACTACCCACCTCACCGGTTTGATGACAGACCTGGGCGCGGAAACCGCGGAGCACTTGCATCCCGGGGTAGAAAAGTCTACTCCGTTACGGGACCGCCTGTACGTACGCATTACCATCCTGGCCTGTTACTTTATAGGGGGCCTTATCGGCGCACTGGCATACTACCAGCTGGAACTGAAAATATTTTACGCAGTGCCCCTGCTGTTAATGACTGTCCTGTTCTACGATCTTCTTCCAGTGGCCCGGCACCGCGTATGGCGCGCTATCCGCCAGCGCTCTGATGCCTGATCTTTCACCTTTTTATTTAAAGCACATGAAAGCTACAACTGTTCATAAATACCTGCATTGGAGCATTGCGCTCTGTGTTTGTTTCATGGTCATCACCATTGCATGGGAGCCCCTGCGCCAATGGCATGTGACGACGGGCTACGGGCTCATTGCATTGTACCTGCTGCGCGTGGTGCTCACCAAATTGCGGGGCACTGGCTATACACCACCCTTTGCACGCAGCGCTCCCATGCTGCAGCGCGTGGAAGGGTGGCTGTATATGCTGTTCTATGCCGGCCTGGCCGTGGCATTGTACACCGGCTACATGCGGGTGCATGGCCCGGAAAGCCTCGTGGAATCCATGCTTTGGGTGCACATCAAATCCATGTACTACCTGGTTGTGTTCATCCTGGCCCAGGTAGGATACGCTGTGCTGGCGGAAACCAGCTGGTTTTCCAGGGCGGTTTACAGCAAGGGATAAATATAAGTGGGAACGGCGCCGGTATAACAGGGCCGGTGTAAGGAATTGATAAAGCGCAATACGGCGCTGATTCGGTAAATTAGCGGTAAGGAAAATCAGTCGAATATGGGAATCATTGTACAACAAACTTACACGCGCCAGCAGGAAATAGTAAATGGATTAATACACGCCGCAGCCGTGATCTTTGGTGTGATAGCGCTACCGGTGCTCACCAGCATTGCAGCTATACACAACAACACCGCGGGCGTGGTGGGTGCCGGCATTTACGGGTTCAGTTTCATTTTGTGTTTTGTCAATTCCACCGTTTACCACCTCTCGCTGGAACCCGCGGTGAAGCGGCTCTTCCTTATATTTGACCACATCAGTATTTACTTCCTGATAGCAGGTACCTATACTCCCTTCCTGCTCATCTATTTGTTCAATCCATTTGGTATTGCCCTGCTTTCCACCTTATGGGGACTTACGCTGGTGGGTATCTTTTTCAAGGTGCGTTTTACCGGGCGGTTTGAAATTGTGTCTGTGGTCATTTACCTCGTAATGGGATGGATCATGGTGGTGGGTGGTAACCGCTTTTTTGAAAGTATTCCCCTGCGCGTGATCGTGATGGTGGTGGTGGGTGGCATTTGCTATTCCATGGGGGTATTCTTCTACGTATGGGACAGGTATAAATATACCCATGCAGTGTGGCATGCACTGGTACTGGTGGGCGCCTTGTGCCATTATGTAGCAGTATTACTGGCTGTGTAAGCGCACGGAACAATTCTTGTACATTCCTGGTAAAACATCCGACCATGGAAAATGCAAAAATGCGCGCAGTACGCTATGACCGTTTTGGCGGCATTGAGGCGCTTTATATAGGGGAGGTACCCAAACCCGCACCGGATGCGGAAGAAGTGCTGGTGCAGGTAAAAGCAGCCGGCATTAATCCCGGCGAAGCCGCCATCCGCCAGGGTAAAATGGCGCAACAATTCCCCTCCACATTCCCTTCAGGCCAGGGTAGCGACTTTGCGGGCGTAGTAGTGGCCGCAGGCGCATCGGCAGAAGACTTTAAAGTGGGTGATGAAGTGATTGGCTTCTCCAACCGCCGCAACAGCCAGGCGGAATTTGTAGCGGTGCCTACAGACCAGCTGGTGTTAAAACCCGCTAACGTGCCCTGGGAACAGGCTGGCGCCCTCTTCGTGGCGGGCACCACGGCCTTTGCCGCCCTGCAGGCCATGAAAATGAGCCATGGGGAAACGCTGGTCATCTCCGGCGCCGCCGGCGGAGTGGGCTCTGTGCTGATCCAGCTGGCCAGGAATGCGAACCTGCGGGTGATCGGGATAGCCGGGCCAGACAACCAGGAATGGCTGCAACAGCAAGGCGTAACGCCGGTGCCATATGGCAATGGCCTGGAACATAAGCTGCGGCAGCTGGTGGCCGGCAACAAAGAAGATGTGTTCATCGATCTCTACGGCGGGGGATATGTAGACATGGCTATCAGGCTTGGTATAAAACCGGAGAACATAGACACCATCATCGATTTTGAAGCCGCTAAAAAATACGGTACCAAAACCGCCGGTAATGCCGCGGGCGCCAATGCCGGCGTCATGCAGGCACTGGCCACTATGATGGCCGAAGGAAAGCTCACCATCCCCATTGCCGCCACTTACCCCATGAGCGAAGTACAGGCCGCCTATAAGGAGTTGGAGCAACGCCATACCCGGGGCAAGATCGTGCTCATTCCCTGACGCTGCAGGGCATCCCTATCTGCAAAACCCGTTTACAGCCACTAAGCCGGCAAATAGGCAATGGCTTCAATCTCTACCAGGAAGCCAGGATTGGCCAATGCGGCTACCATCAGCCCTGTAACAACCGGTGGGGGGCCCTGGTTAGCCATGTGTTTCTGGGCGGCCTGGTAAGCGCGGCGCACATCCTGTCCATGTACCAGGTACACCGATACTTTTACCACATCCGCAAAAGTGGCGCCGCAGTGGGCCAGTGCGGTAAGCAGGTTGCGCATGGCCTGGTCTGTTTGCAAAGCAATATCGCCTCCGCCTACAATATCACCGCTGGCGTTCACGGCATTTTGGCCGCCGATGTAAATTGTTTTTCCCGGGCCCTGTGTGGTCACCACCTGGGAGAAGGCCGGGCTTTTGAAAAGCCCGTCGGGATTATGATGCTGAATGGCGTCTGGCATACAGAAAGGGTTTTTGATCTACGGCAATTTACGGAAACCTCAGTTGCGCCCATCATGAAAGATAATGCCCAGGCTGTAGCGCTGCCCGCTGTGCACGGGGCTTACGCCATGCTTCATGGCTGCGCGGTAGTAACCTTTACTGCCTGCTATGGGGCGGAAATTAGTGGTGAAGATCAGCATATCTCCCTGTTGCGGTTGCAGCACGCTGGCTTTGGATTGGGCACGCGGTATTTGCTCCGTGAGCACAAACTCGCCGCCGGTATAATCCCGGCCTGGCTGGTTTAGCATCAGTACTATCTGCAGGGGAAAGAATATATCGCCGTAAAGATCCTGGTGCAGGGTGTTGAAACCGCCCGCGTCATATTGCAGGATCAGCGCGGTGGGCTGTAACTGGCCATGGGCGTGGCACTGTGCAATGAATGCCGCGTGGGTGCCCGGGTAGGTGATGGGTATACGCAGGGCTTTCATCCACTGGTTTGCCACCGGCGCCAGGTAAGGATATACTGCTTCGCGCAATTGTTGTAGCAGGGAAGGGAGCGGATAGTGGAAGTATTTATATTCACCCTTGCCAAAACGGTAACGCTGCATGTTGATGGTCTTGCGGTATTGCTGGTCTGCCTGGTAATCCTGCATCAGCGCATTGCAGGCAGCTCCGGGGAGCAGGTGCTGCACCTGGGCAAAGCCTTGCTGGTGGAGCTGTGTATGGAGGGCTTCCCAGTTTTGGGCCGCCAGGGTAGTGGGGATGTTGTATGATTCCATGCCGTAAAACTAGTGTGGGATGGAATGTTTGAAAACCTGTTTCTTGCGCTTTTACTGTTTATGCTGGCTTTCAAAATACAGCAACCTTCTTTTCATTTCCAATCCCCAGTAATAACCGTGAAACTCCCCGTTGCTACGGATCACACGGTGGCAGGGAATGAAAAAGCTTACCGGGTTTGCTCCCACGGCAGTGCCGGTGGCCCTGGCTTTCAGCTTGCCTTCACCAATATCACTGTAGGTGCTGAGCGCGCCAAACGGGATCTGCAACAGGCGTGTCCAGATGCCGAGCTGGAAGGGCGTGCCATGCAGGTGGAAAGGCAGTATGCGGGTATTGTGCAGCGGTTCCAGGATGTGGGTAAGCGCAGTGTCCTGGAAGGCGTCTGTTTGCGCTGCAAAGCTGGCGTGCGGGAAGCGCTGGCGAAGGTCTTCCAGCGCATCAATATCTTCCACATCACAGAAGCCGGTAAAACAGATGCCCTTGTCCGTAGCGGCCAGTAGTACTTTGCCAATAGGCGTATTTACAGCGCTGTAGCGGATGTGCAGGGTCTTGTATTCCGCGTCCGTCATCGGGATCACGGGGAAGTGGTGCGGCACTTCCGTAAGTTGGGACTGTTGCAGGGTATGCAGCAGCACGTTCTTGTGCAGGCGCATTTCCTGTTCCATCAGTTCGGAAAATGTAGTAGCCATTTGCTGTCAGTTTTATAAGGCAAATGTACGGTTGTTTGCAGCGGGGTACAACCCGTTTCTTGCTGTATGCAGTGCCGCTACCGGCTCAATGCAGCCCCTGGTTTTACGGCCAGGTAAGTGGAGTCCTGCACGGCCTGCAAAAAGGCCGTCAGTGTTTTATACAGGTAGTCTTTGGGCAATCTTATCTCGTAGCCTTTATTAGCCTGTATATCTTTCCAGAGAAAGCGTTCATAGCCACCTTCTTCAATAACGAAAAAATGAAACCCGTCAAAGCTGGGCAGTCCCTGCACATTCACTTCCAGGCGCTCCGCGATGTCCTTGTTGAAGCAATGTACCGAAGAACTGGGGTTCACGTCCCAGTTCAGCGAGATGAGGGAGTTGATAATGTCCCCCGTGAGGTAGTCCAGGTTAAAAGGCACCTTGCGCGTGCCTTTGGCCTCCAGCAGCTGGCGGAACAAGGGCAGCGCGGTGGTGAGCACGCTGGACGCGCCGGGATTGCCAATGGCTTTACCATTGCTGCGGAAACAGCATTGCAAAAGGGTTACATGCCCGTTGGGATGCAGACTGGCTTCCAGTTGTAGCAGTTCATTGTCGCCGAATAGCATGGGAGGGTGATTTGTACTTTGAATATAGGTAATTCCATGAAAAACGTTCTATGGCGTGTGCAAAATATTATCTTAGTACTGCCGGGCGCTGCCCTGCACGGAAATTAAATGCACGATATGAAAAAAATTGCCCTCTTTATTTTGCTGCTGGCGGGTTTTGCTGCCAATGCCCAACAAACCTACAAGACCACGCCAAACATCCGCTACTATCCCGATGCGATATATAAGAACGATGCCTATGCCGCAGCGCGTTGTGTGATAGATATTTATCACCCGGAAAATGCGTCTGAAAAAACGCCGGTGATCATCTGGTTCCACGGGGGAGGCATTACCGGTGGCCAGAAAGAAATTCCCAATGCGCTCAAAGACAAAGGCTACACCATTGTGGGCGTGGGCTACCGCCTGTCGCCCAAAGTGAAAGCACCTGTTTATATAGAAGACGCAGCGGCAGCCATTGCCTGGGTGTTTAACCATATTGGGGAGTATGGCGGCGACTCTTCCCTCATTTTCCTCTCCGGCCACTCCGCAGGCGCTTACCTGGATATGATGGTGGGGCTGGACAAGCATTACCTGGCTAAGTATGATATTGATGCCAACCGTATCGCGGGCCTTATTCCCTTTAGTGGCCAATGCATCACCCACTTCACGGTGCGCGAAGAAAGAGGTATTAAGGGCACACAACCCATCATCGATAATATGGCGCCACTGTATTTTGTGCGCGCAGACGCCCCGCCTATGCTTCTTATCACCGGCGACCGGGAAATGGAACTGCTGGGCCGCTATGAAGAAAATGCCTACCTGCTCCGCATGATGAAGCTGTGTGGCAATACCACCACCCGCCTGCTGGAAGAACAGGGGTATGATCATGGTGGCATGCCTACGCCGGGATTTCCGCTGTTAGTGAAGGAGGTGGCAAGGCTGGTGAAAGCAAAGAAAGGATAATAGCCCTGATGGAGGCGGGGTTAACCCCTAATCCCCCAACGGCGCTAACATAATGGTAACGGAGCGGCATATGGATGAACTGATAGCTTACATACTGAAGCTTGGGCAAGTGGATGAACAAGGCATAGCCCATATACGGGAGCATGCTTCGTACATGGAGCTTCCCAAAGATGGATACTTTTCAAAAGTAGCGCACATCCCACAACAGGTTGGGTTTATCTTGGAGGGCGTGATCAGGGGCTATTATTACAATGCAGCAGGAGAGCAGGTCACCCGTTGCTTCATCGCGGAAAACAGCCTGGTGGCAGATTATATCCATTTTGAAGCGGGAACCAGGTCGTCTGAATATCTCCAGGCCTGTACACCGTGCAGGCTTATCGCATTTGAAAAGAAAGATTGGGAAGCGCTTTCCCATTTAGTAGAAGGGTGGGATGCGATCAAGCACAAAATGGTGCACCTGTGCATGTACCAGAAATCCAGGAAGGGCCCTGTTATTTCCCAGGATGCCACCACACGTTACCGGGAATTTATGGAGAATTATCCTACCCTTATACAGCGTGTCCCGCTGTCTTATATCGCTTCTTATCTGGGCGTTACCCAGCAGTCTTTAAGCCGGATCAGGAGGAACATGCAGTGAGCCGGTATTTACCAAATGGTAAATGCGCGTGCCTGGTTAACGGCTAGTTTTGTTTAAAGCATTCAACAAAACGTATCAAAATGAAAACTGCATTGGTAACCGGGGCTAACAAAGGGATCGGATTTGAAACTGCGAAACAACTCCTGCAACAGGGATTTTACGTGTACATCGGGTGCAGGGACCTGGAAAAAGGCATGCAAGCCGTGGCCCGGCTTAATACGGAGGGGCTCAACCAGGTGGAAGCTGTTCAACTGGATGTAACGGATCAGTTGTCGGTGGCGGCTGCCCGGGCAGCCATCGGGCGTAAGGCAGGCTGCCTGGATGTGCTCATCAATAACGCGGGCATTAGCGGGGGAGCGCCTTACACCGCAATAGCAGCATCTCCCGAACAATTCCTGGCAGTATTTAACACCAACGTCATTGGCGTGGCACGTGTGACACAGGCCTTCCTGGACCTGATGCAGAAAGCGGCCCATCCGAGAATTGTGAATGTAAGCAGCAGCGTAGGTTCATTAACGTTACAAAGCGACCCTGCCTGGCCCGCTTACGATTATGGAAAATATGCTGCATATGGCGCATCCAAGGCGGCATTGAATATGTACACCGTGCACCTGGCTTATGAATTACGGAATACACCATTTAAGGTGAATGCAGTATGCCCCGGGTATACGAAAACAGACTTTACGGGGAACAATGGTGGGGACGTTGCAACAGCCGGGCGCCGCATCGTGAAGTATGCCCTTATCGATGAAAATGGCCCGAACGGCAGGTTTTTCAGTGAAGAGACCCATCCGGGAAGCGGTGAAATACCCTGGTGATTTGCCTGTGGAAGGAGGTGGATACATCCGGAAGTGCAGGGGCCTTTCGCCCCATTTTGCCGGCAGGAACGCGCAATTGTTGTAAATTGGGCATAAACCCAAAACTGCACACTATGGATCACAATCTCATCACTACCAGCATTGAACTGCAAGGCTACCGCGTTGTTAGCCAGCATGGCGTGGTACGCGGCATTACCGTACGCTCCCGCTCCGTGCTCGGAAACGTGGCCGGCGGCTTCCAGGCCATCTTTGGTGGCAAACTGTCCATCTACGTGGACCTCTGCGAAAAGGCCCGTGCTGAGGCCTTTGAACTGATGGTACAACACGCAGGAGAGCGCGGGGCCAATGCCATCATCAATATGCGCTACGATGCCAACGAAGTCATGGACGGCGTAACAGAAGTACTGGCCTACGGCACTGCCGTAACCGTGGAAAAACTGTAAACAACTTTCCCTGCAGCCCTCCGCAATTTTTGAAACCTGGAAATAGTGCTTTTAATTTCCTTGTAACCTGGAAATTAAAAGTTGAAAATTATTTGCAGCAAAGCTCTTCCCACACAGGGAAGGGCTTTTTTATTGATACCCCTGAGCCCCTGCATCATAATTTGACGGAATAGCATCAATATCGCTTTTACCCCACCGCTACTTTTGTCCTTATCTAAATCCACATCTTACCGTATGGAAAATTTTATTGCATGCGGTAGTACCGTCCTGATTTTATTCCTGCACACTTTATCCGCCAGCGCGCAACAAAAGAAAATTTCTGGAAGGGTATTGGGAAATAGCCCGGAGGGCCCACATCTCGGAAGCCAGTCTTAAGTAAGCGGCTTCCATGTTTAACTTTTAAAGTTGAATGACCAGTACCTAAGACTTAGGACCTAGGTCCTGAGACACAGGACCTGGAACATCCCCCATGTTAATATCCCACAAAAAAATGCTCTCATACTAAATTATTCACGTGTGTCTATTGGCGTTCTTTGTGATCACTGGTTACAAACGAAAGGCCCCGTAAATTTTTCCTTTAATACACACACATAGAAAAAACACAGGGGCGTCCGCAAGTGGCGCCCTTTATCATACTGTAAGCTGGAAGTTTAGATAGCGATCAATACCCGGTCTTTTTTTAAATACTGGGCTCTATATTCCAACGGATTCTTTTGCATGATCTCCTTGAACTGGTGGTAGAAATGGGAAAGGTTGTTGTACCCGCACATATAACTGACCTCCGCCACACTCAGGTCACTGTTTTCCAGCAGCAGGCGGCAGGCATGCCCTATCCGTACTTCGATCAGGAAATCCAGGTACGTTTTTTTGGTTTTGGCTTTGAAGAAGCGGCAGAAGGAATGCTTGCTCATGGAGATCTGCGCCGCTACTTCTTCTATCAATATTTTCCGGTGAAAGTTGCTGAATGTATAATCAAAAATGGTCTGCACGCGCGATTGGTCCAGGCTATTGGCAGTATGGAAAAAACCGCTGCTGGAAATGGTTTCATAATCCCGCTCCCCGGCTATGCATTCCAGGGCGGAGAGCAGCAGCACCAGGCGGCGCGACGGGGTGGCGTGCAGCATTTCTTCCAGGAGGGGCGTTACCTTCTTTCGGCTGGAGGCTTGCATGCGCAGGCCCTGGTTGGCCAGTTCCAGCAGTTTCAGGATGGCTTTGCACTCCGGCAGGTTGCCGAAATGGCGGGCCATAAGATCTGGTGGAAACAGCACCACTACAGATTCCCCGATCTTATCTTCCGGGCGGAATAAATATTTGCTTTCATGCCGGAAGGTATGAGGCAGGTTGCTGCCAAAGAGGTACACATCGCCGGCCTTAAAAGGCCCCACAAAATCACCGATCAGGCAGGTGCCTGCGCTGCGTTTAATGAGCAGCAGTTCAATTTCAGGGTGGTAATGCCAGGCGCTGAGCATTTCAGGGCCTACGTCTTTATGCACGTTAAAAGAACTTTCGGGCGTGGGGACCGCCTTCTTCAGGATCGCTTTCATAATGCAATAAGTTAGCAGCAGCTGTTGTGTGAATGGTATGATCGGCTTCGGCGGAGGCCTGTTTGCTAATGTAGCTAAATAATCACAGAATTTGCGGCAAAAATCAGTGCTGGCCCGCCGGTGCGCGCAGCCGCCAGAAGGGGAGCTCGCGGCGGGTGCGGAAGCCCAGCCGTTCATAAATGCCAATGGCCCTTGCATTGGTGCCTACCACGTGCAGTGCAGGGGTAAAACCATCTTTGATAACATCGCGGCACACGGCCGCCACCAGTTGATGCGCGTACCCCCTGCCGGTATAGTCCGGGTGGGTGCATACGGCGCTTACCTCTGTGAAAGCCGGCAGTGCCATGCGCTCCCCGGCAATGGCCACCAGCCTGCCCTTATCTTTAATGCCAAAATAACGGCCCAGGGCCGGTGTGTTTTCCAGGAAATAGCCGGGTTGCACCAGGTGCGTAAGCGCCTGCATGTCTGCATAGTCTGATGGGCCGAGCAGTTCAATAGGATGGGTAATGACAGGATAAGTGGGTTGCTCACAGACCATCTGTGCACAGCTCATTCTCTGTTCCAGTTGCCATCCCGGTGCCAGTGCAGGCATGGGGCCTACTGCGTAAACAATGGCATGGCCGCCCACCCAGGGGGCAATGTCAGCAAGCGGTTGCGTGCTTGTGGTGTCAAATCCCAGGAAAGGTAAAGTGGTAGTGTTATAGCGTTTTACGGTGTGGGTGCCTTCAGCAAATGCGGCATGCCGGCCCTGGAGGGCCGCCCATACCGGGTTATCCAGTTGATCTTGTTCCATACATTCAAATGTAGCGCAATGCAGGGGGAAACAGCGCAGGCATTTTTATGTGCGGGAATAGTGGTAATTTCTGTGTTATTTAAACGGGAACAAGCACAATTTATGAAACCACAGTTCTATTTGAAACGCGCATATGAACCGGCTGCAAAGGAAGACGGTTACCGGGTATTGGTAGACCGGCTCTGGCCCCGCGGGATCTCCAAGGAGGAGGCAAAGATAGATGAATGGGCAAAGGACCTGGCGCCTACCGGGGCACTGCGGAAATGGTATGATCATGATCCTGCCCGCTGGGACGAATTCCGTAAAAAATATGAAGCAGAATTGAAGGTCAATGAAGCCTTGCACCCGTTTATGGAAGCGCATGCAAGGCAGCATATCTTTACGTTAGTGTATGCTGCGAAGGAAGAGGCGTTATCAAATGCGGTGGTATTGAAAGCGTGGCTGGAAAAGCATTGGAAATGAACAGAAAGTAAAAACCGCCAGGTTATCCCTGGCGGCTTGCGAATATTAATGGGTATACAATTATCTGTAAGGCGCTAAGATGGCTTCCCATTCTTGGGCCATTTTTCTTTTCTGTGCATAACACCGGCCCAAATAAAGATGCTACAATATAAGACGGGTTGAGAATAATGACGTCCCTGGTTTTTATATCAGGAAATACTTCATCTGCACAAACAGTAAGCGCCGGTTTTTTTATTATCCTTGCTCTTAATGTTCATCCCAACTAAGGTACAACTTTTCCGGTGTTCATGGTTGTATTTTTTGCCTTAAGAAATAGTTGGAATCCTACACAAAAAAAGTAACGCACTGCTGCCAGTGCACCATGGGGCAGGGCCCGTTGGGAACAGTGGTATTTGGCAACAGCAATCTTTCCTCCCGCTGCGGGCCTCCGTTTCCCATTGCAGGATGTAGGAAACCTTTAGCAGTTGATCAATATCTGCCATGCCCCAGGCCCCTTTGTTGTAGGCCCTTTACAGGTCATTTTATTTTTTATTTGAGCAAAAGATTTTATCGGCGTTTCAGGAAGGTGAGGCGCTGGTCCAGCGATTCCTGGAGATCGCCCAGGCGGTTGTTTTGCAGCAACTGGGAAATGCCCTTGCGGATATCTACGAACTGGTGGTGCAGGGGGCAGGGATGCTTGTCGGAGCATTGTTTCAATCCCAGCCCGCAGGCAGAGAAAATGTTATCTCCATCCACCGCTTTCACAATATCAGCCAGTGATACATTGCGCCCTTTTGTGTCCAGGAAAAAGCCACCATTGGGGCCTTTTACAGAATCGACCAGTTTTTTGCGGCCCAGGTCCTGCAGGATCTTTGCAATGAAATGTTCCGGAGAGTCTATCCCATTCGCAATCTCCCGGATGCCTACACGGCTGCCGTCCTTTGTTTTTTGTGCAATGAAGATCATGGCACGAATGGCATATTCACAAGTCTTCGAAAACATGATCTAAGAATTTGCTTTGGCCAAAGATGCACCCTCCCGGCTATCATGCCGCGCCAGAACAGGAAAGCAGCACGGCCACTGGTTTATAAAGGGGGTCATTGTAAAGGAATTTGCTTCATGACCTTCATAAGGTTGGCAATGTTTTGTGCCCTTTGTTTGGCATCCGTAGCGGTAGGGCCGCTGAAATGTTCGTCCACTGTGGATTTGAACAAGGTAAGCCAGACATCAAAATGCTCCTTTTTAAGCGGCATGGGCATATGTTTAGACATCGGGTCGCCCGGGTAGCGGCGGGAATACAACAACAGGGTGCTCCAGAAATCACACATGATGCCCAGGTGGTGGCCCCAGTTGCCGTTGATCACCTTTTCAAATACGGGCCCCAGCAGGGCATCCTTTCTCACCTTGCCATAGAACTGGTGCACCAGCGTTGTAATATCTTCTTCTGTCAGAATATCCTGCATATGTTTATCGGTGGGTGTAGCAAATACGAATGCTATGATTTGAAAACGGTGTCTTGGGGGCGGATGTTCATGCGCGCCTGGAAAGTGGCGGCAATGCCGTGTGCCTTGCGCCGTACGTCATCGGTAACCGGGCCTGCAAAACGCTCATCCAGCGTGGCAGAAAAGAGTTGCAGCCAGCGGTTGAAGTGTTCACCTTCCAGGGGCAGGGTCACGTGCCTGGAAAAGGGATTGCCCTGGTAGTCACGCACGCCAAAAATGGCCATGTTCCAGAAGTTGTACATCGTTTCCAGATGTGCATCCCAGGTATCGTGTATGCGCGAGGCAAACACCGGCGCCAGTAAGGCATCTTCCCGCACTTTAGCGTAGAAGTTATCCACCAGCCACACAATGTCCTCCCGTCCTTCAATATCTTTTAACATGTGCATATCCATACGATTTATCGCCTGCTCCTGTAAGAGGCAAAGGGCCCCTTTTTTCTACCCGTCAGCGGGCCTCAAAAAATAACGCTGCCAGCAGCAGGGGCTCTTTGATGAAACAAAGCTAAATACATTTTCTAATAAAAGACAAAATTATCTTTTATTATTTTGAGGTAGAGGAGCCAAGCGGGTCGAAAGCCGCGTTACTGGGTATTTGCCAGCAGAGAGCATGCAGTTTATTTTCAGGGTAAGGAGGAATTGGGTGCCGCCGCGTTACTGCGCATTTGCCAGCAGGGAGCATGAGGTCATTTTCAGGGTAAGGAGTGAATAGGGCGAAAGTGGGCTACTCCGCATTTACCAGCCGCGCAAATGCACCTGCTCCTGTTTTTATAAACGCCCTGGGCCCGCGGTAGCCTGCCTCATAGATCATGGTAGTGCCCGTTTTGTTGAGGTAAATGAGGGAAGGGTAACCCTGGATGCCAAAATCCTGTGCCAGTTGGGCGCCTTCACCTTGCTCCCCATCCAGCGACAGGCAGATGAAATGTGCATCGTAGTAAATACCCACTTTTTTATTGGTGAATACGACAGACTCCAGCAGGGTGCAAGGTGCACACCAGGTGGCATAGATGTTTATGAAAACAGGTTTGTGCTCCGCCTGGGCTTTTTGCAGGGCCGCCTGGTAACTGCCCGTAAAGAAGTGAATGCCTTTTACCGGTTCAGGGCTTTGTGCCCTGGTAATGGTAATGAACACCCCGAAACTCATTATTAAGATCGCCAGCCGTTTCATCGCTACATGCCCCATACGGTGATGATCAATTCACGGGGACCGCCATCGTTGCGGTGTTCGCAAAGGTAAATGCCCTGCCAGGTGCCCAGTCCCAGGCGCCCCTGCACAATGGGGATCATCACGGAACTGCCCAGCAGCGAGGCTTTCAGGTGGGCGGGCATGTCGTCCGGCCCTTCATCATCGTGTAAATACTGGGGATCATTTTCAGGGACGGCTTTGCTGAAATACATCTCGAAATCCTTGCGCACGGTAGGGTCTGCATTCTCGTTGATGGTCAGGGAAGCGGAAGTATGACGGATAAATACCTGGCACATGCCGGTCTGCACATCGGCGTATTGCGACAGCACCTGGCGCACCTCCTGGGTAATGAGGTGAAAGCCCCGCGGTTTCTGCGGAAGCCGTACGCCGTGTTGATGGATCTTCATGTGTGTAAAATACAAAAGTCTTCCCGATGTGCGGGGAGACTTTGTATTTATTTAACAGCAGCGCAATGCCTGTGCCTGGCACGTGCTGCTTACCCCAGCAGCATGCCCCCATCCATGATAAACTCAGATCCTGTAATAAAGCTGGCACTGTCACCAGCCAGGTGCACCACCATCCGGCCCACATCTGCTGCTTTGCCAATGCGGCGCAGGGGCAGCCTTTCCAGCAGCCAGTTATGCACGGCATCCAGCTCCGTTCCAGATAACGTTTTTTTCATGATCTCTGTTTCCGTGGGGCCGGGACTTACACTGTTTACCCGGATATTGCGGGGCGCCAGTTCCAGTGCGGCGGTGCGCATTACCGCGTTCAGTGCTGCTTTGCTGGCGGAATAAACGGAAGAACCCACTATCTGTAGTTGTGCTGCATTGGAAGAGAGGAAGATCACCGACGCGCCATCATTAAGCAGGGGAATGAATTTGCTTAACGTAAAATAGGCCCCACGGAAATTGATGTCCATAATGCCGTCAAACTGCGCTTCCGTGGCTGCTTCCACCTGGAATTTGTCTATCACGCCGGCATTGATAAAGAGGATATCCACTTTGCCAAACTGCGCCTTTACCTGGACGGCCAGCTTTTCTATGTCCGCCACTTTTCCCTGGTCTGCTACCAGGCCCGTAACCCCCAGCTCCTGTGCTGCCTGCGCTATTGCTTCCTGGCGGCGGCCGGTGATGACCACCTGTGCGCCTTCTGCCTTCAACTCCTTTGCAGTGGCGTATCCTATGCCACTGTTGCCGCCTGTGATCACGGCCACTTTGCCTTTTAACATTTCCATAGCTGTTGATTTTTATGTTGCCAGCAAAGTTATTGATCGATTTGGTATAACTTTGATATTGGTATACCTGAGTATACCAGTACAACAAAGACATGGATAAGTCAATCTCATTGCCGTTTCGCGACGCAGCCAAGGAAATGCAGGCCTTACAGGATACTATTTACGTACTGGGCGGAAAGTGGAGGATTCCCATCATCAATGCCATCTGCAATGGCAACAAGCGGTTTAAGGAAATAGAACGGGCCATCCCCGGTATCACTACCCGCATGCTTTCGCGGGAGTTGAAGGATATGGAGCTGAACAAGATCATTACCCGCAAAGTGTACGCAGAAACCCCCGTGCTTATTGAATATGAGTCCACTGACTACTGCCTCACCTTTGCCCCCATTATTTCTGCGATGATCGAATGGGGGGCTAATCACAAAAGGAAACTAAGGGGAAAATAAACCGGGCCAGCAGTGTCTGCATTGGTACGGGCATGCCGTTTGAGCCATCAGCATGGAATAAATGCATATTATGGCAACAGCAACAAAAACCCGGGCCACCCGGAAAACCGCCAGCAGCAATAAGCCACAGCGCGCCGGGAAAGAGACCGCACCTTTGACCAGGAGACTTACTCCCGCAAAACGTGCTGCAAAGAAGGCTACAACCCCTGCAAAGCCAGCTGCGAAACCCACCGCCAAGAAGGCCACCAAAACCACTGGCAGGAAGGTTGTTACCGGTTACGATAAGTTCAAGGAATACAAAGGCCAGGTATATACCGGCATGCAGATTGGCCACAGCCACAAATGGTACTATGATAAAGGCATCTGGAAAGAAACCAAGGTAACACCGGAGCGCTGGGAAATCAGTTACGCGGTGACCAAGCGCCGCGCCGGCCATGCGCCGGAGGGCAGTGGAGTACCTGTAGGTACGGGGTATCACTGGTTCATCCTCTCCCACCAATACGTAGAAAAACTCAACGCAGACGATTACACCACCTCCATGGTGGGCCTCAAGTTCAAGCTGGCCCACAAGCGTGCCGGCAAGGCTTCCTGGAGTGCATCTGACAAGGCCCAGCGCCAGCACCTCATTGGCATTCTGCAGGGACTGATCACGGAACTGGAGCAGGAACCGGAAAAAACGGTACCTATTCCCTTGGCGTTCTCTTACCGTAATAAGGACTACGAAGGTGTGGCCATCCCGGTCATGTCCAGCTGTGCGCATGGTGTATGCCAGCAACTGGACATCACCCTGAATCATGAGCATGTGGGTGTACTGCGCTGCACGCCCAAAGGCTGGCGCATTACAGGAGTGCCACAGGGATTGGTAAATGTAATTGGTAACCTGGTATTTGAATGGTATGAGTAGGAGGGGGTAACAATGCGCTCCACATCCTTATCGCCTGATCCACATCTTCAGCAGCTGGTCGTCTGAAATGTCTACCAGGTGATAGCTTTGCGGGATCTCATCTTCCAGGCTGTGGAAGCTCACCAGGCGGGTACCACTCTTTGCATTTTCCAATGCTTTGAACAGGTAGTGGGAATAGTAGGTGTAAAGACTCACGGAGTGGGCAATATCATTGGCGATGGCCCGCTGCTGGTCCAGGTTTTCAAAAAAAGCGTTGTAGAAATAAAAGCCGTCGTAGGCGTTCAGATCCAGCTGAGTGAAATTGCCATGCAGGAATTCTACATTTTGTACCCCGGTGCTGATCTGCGCGGTTTTGGCCACTTCGTGCAGGGCTTCCCGCTGTTCCACCCCGTAGAAGCGGGCGCCAGGCTGGTGATAGCCCGCGGCCAGGCAGAATTTACCTACCCCGCTGCCGATGTCCAGGATAGACGCACCGGGTTTGTGGGCCAGGAACTGTGCTGCTTTCCGGGCTATGGAAAGCGGCGTCCAGTGATGTTTTGAAAGTTCCCGGATACGCTCCGGGTATACAGCATCGAAAGCGGCGTCGCTGCTGAATGCCGCAGGCTTTACACGTGTATTTGATAGCATAGTCTTAAAGCAAACTTGGATGTGGTGCATCCGTTTTTCCAGGCATTGGGAATAGTAAGCGACCCATGGCATGCTGAGAAAAAGTCTGATAACTTTTGTGTCTGCAAAGATACTTTTAATGTACCTTCCAGTAGTTGATTTTTGTCAATTTTCTCCCCAAAAACCGGATGATGAGCCTGGAAGGGTTATTTCCTATCGATAAGTGGGACCTCAGGTCCGGGTCTATCCTGCACCAGCTTCCGGAGGCAGACGAGGAGCGCCTGCGCCTGCACATGAGTGAGCAGCGCTATGCCAAGGGCGACCTGCTTTTCCGCGAAGGAGGCCTTCCACTGGGCATCTTCTTTATCCGCGAAGGAAGGGTAAAGCGCTTCACAACAGATCGCGACCAGAAAGAACATATCCTCTATGTGGCCAACAAAGGCGAATTGCTGGGCTACCACGCCGTGCTGGCAGAGGAGCGCTTCCCCGATTCAGCCGCCGCCCTGGAAGACACCCGGGTGGCCTTCATTCCCCGGGAAGACTTCCTGGCCACCCTGGATACCTCCGCCGTATTATCCCGCCGCCTGTTGCGGGCCTTCAGCCATGAATACACGGTGCTGACCAACAGTATTTCCATATTTGCCCAGCGTTCTGTGCGGGAGCGCCTGGCTATTACCCTCATTGTATTGCGGGAAAAATACAAGGAAAACAGCCACCGTGGCCCCGTAAGCATTAATATTTCCCGGGAGGACCTGGCCAATATGGTGGGCACTGCCAAGGAAAATGTAGTACGCCTGCTGCGGGAGTTTAAAACCGCCCACATCGTGGAAACCCGGGGACGCACTATCTTCATCACCAACCTGAAAAAACTGATCGACATCTCCACCTTTGGCCCGGAAGGGATCTGAATTTTCAAAAACTGATCGCATGCCCGCTTTTTTGACGGTATCCGGAGCTCAGCAAGCTGTTCGGCATCCTCTACCCCTGGGCCCGGGCATTTGAATTTTCAGCCGCCTGTAACCATGCTGCGCAGGGTGATGGCATTCTGCAATGCATCGCCAATGGTATTGTTAAAATACACATACACTTCTTTTCCTTCTCCCATCCATGTGTGGATGCGCGTGGCATATTGCTGCAACTGCGCATCGGTATAACCACCCTTGTAATCGCCCGCCGGACCATGGAAGCGCAGGTAGACAAAGGGTGCCGCGGTGGCTGTTTCCTGGAAAAGGGACCTGGGCATATCATGAAGCACGATGCCGGCACGATACGTATCGGCAAGTGCATAAATGCGCTTTGTATACCAGCTGGTATGCCGCATTTCCAGGGCTATCCTGTACTTATTGCCTGCCTGTACAATGGTGCCCAGCATTTGCTCCAATACCGGTGCATGATCGGCCCCGACAGACGCGGGAAACTGGATGAGCAGGCAACCGGTCTTCTGGCCTGCTTCGTCAATAACCCGCAGGAAAT
Organism: Chitinophaga parva; assembly: GCF_003071345.1. NCBI lineage: Bacteria > Pseudomonadati > Bacteroidota > Chitinophagia > Chitinophagales > Chitinophagaceae > Chitinophaga > Chitinophaga parva. The sequence continues at coordinate 1,150,676 of NZ_QCYK01000002.1, forward strand.
GCAGCAGATCGTGCTGCTGGTGCACGCTGCCGCGTACATGGGTAATACCTTTCCATAGTTTGAATGTGAAGCGGAAATGCTCCGGCACTTCTGTGGCCCAGCGGGCTACTGTAGCGGGTTTGGGTACTTTGTAAAAGGAACTGTTCACCTCCAGGCTGTTAAAGCGGGAAGCGTAATAAGTGAGCCTCGGTTTGTCCTGGAAAGCAAGGGGAAACGCCGCCTTGTTTGGCTCTGCAAACACCATATTGCTGGTACCACAAAAAAACAGTGGATGCTTCATGGAGGGCATAACATAAAGATTGTGCCACTGTCGCCCGGAGGCGGGCGCAGGGGGCGGCTTTTAGAAAACAGGAACGCCGCCCCAAACAGGGCACCTCCCAAAACAGGAACGCCACTTCACCGCAAGGAGCCATTCCCACAACAAAAAGCCCGCAAGCGCAAGGCACTTGCAGGCTTTCACCAAAAAGAAAAGCAGTCTATTTATTTGAAATTTCGTTCAACGCACGGGCGAACTGCTTCAGGTCGTTACGGAGTTCTGTTATGGAACCGGCGTGGGCGTTGATCTGGTCTATCAAAGACTCCATGATCTGCACCTGCGCTGGTGTAGGGTGGTACTTTTTTACCGTGTCCAGGGCGGCCTGCGCTTTGGGCAGGGCAAACTGGTGCAGCTTAAAAGTATAAGGTGGCTCCAGCAGGTCCACTTTGATCTCCGCAATTTTCAAAGTGTCCTGGTTATTCATTTTCATACTGCAAAGATACGCAATTAGTGTAGTTTAAACACATTGGCCGCGGCTGCATTGCTGCCCGGACGGCCTTTTAGAACAGATTTAACAGCATTTTTAGCCATTTTACTTTATCATGAGAAAGCCCGTGCCGGGTAAATAACAATGCCCAACGTGCGGGGTGGCTGCATTTGTTATGGGAAGCTGGACTTATTATGTTACCATTGCTTATGAGCGGCCTGCCTGGTGGCAACGATTTTCATAGTGCTGGTAACGTGGCGGGATAGGAGAAACAGCAGGGAATATTGTTGTCATAGCTATGGCCTGCGCCTGCGGCAAATCTTGCCGGATAAACAGTACCGGTATTCCTGTAATAAATCATGTTATAATCTAAATACGCGTATTATTTTCGTACCTGGATAGGCCGTATTTGCAGGCAGTTATCCCAGGTATAAACAGCTCTTATATGAATGATTTCATAGCCGCCCGCTCACAAATGGCCCTTTCCCTGGGTTTTCATATTGTGTTCTCCTGCATAGGCATGGTGATGCCTTTTTTTATGGCGGTATCGCACTTCATCTGGCTCCGCACGGGTAATGTGATGTATAAGAACGTGACCAGGGCCTGGAGTAAAGGCGTGGCCATTTTTTTTGCCACCGGCGCAGTATCCGGTACGGTGCTCTCTTTTGAACTGGGGCTGCTCTGGCCCGAATTTATGAAGCATGCAGGCCCTATTTTCGGGATGCCTTTTTCGCTGGAAGGCACGGCATTCTTTATCGAGGCCATCGCACTGGGGTTTTACCTGTATGGATGGGATCGTTTTAATAAATGGTTTCACTGGGGCACCGGCGTGTTGGTGGGGGTAAGCGGGCTGGTGTCCGGCATCCTGGTGGTGGCGGCCAATGCGTGGATGAACAGTCCCGCCGGTTTCGATTACATCAACGGGCAGTATCTCAATATCCATCCCATACAGGCCATGTTTAATGACGCATGGTTTTCGCAGGCGCTGCACATGTGTATTGCTGCTTTTGCAGCTACCGGTTTTGCAGTGGCAGGTGTGCATGCTCTCATGATCCTGCGGGGCAGTCACGTGCAGTTTCATGGCAAGGCATTCAGGATAGCGGCAGTATTTGCCTGCGTGGCCGCCCTGCTGCAGCCCCTGAGCGGGGATATCTCCGCAAAGGACGTAGGCCGCCGCCAGCCAGCCAAGCTGGCCGCTATGGAAGCGCATTTTAAAACTGAAAAGCGGGCGCCCCTGATCATTGGCGGCATCCCGGATGAAAAAAACAAAACCGTACACTTTGCCATTGAAATACCCGGTATGCTCAGCTTCATGGCGCATGACGATTTCAATGCGGAAGTAACGGGGCTGGACCAGATAAAACCGGAAGACCATCCGCCTGTAGCCGTTACCCATTATGCATTCCAGGTGATGGTAGGCCTGGGCATGCTGATGCTGGCTATTTCACTGTTGTATTTTATAGCTGTCTGGAAAAAGAAACAATGGCTGCAAAAACAATGGTTGCTCAAACTCTTTGTGCTGGCCACACCCGCGGGTTTCCTGGCGGTGGAGGCAGGATGGACGGTGACGGAAGTAGGACGGCAGCCCTGGATCATCAACGGCATTATGCGCACGGCCGATGCTGTGACGCCTATGCCGGGCATTGTTTACTCCTTTTACCTGTTTACCGCCGTGTATCTATCGCTGGCTGTAATTGTAACGTTCATGCTGTACCGGCAGATCCGCATGGTAGGCAAGTTATATGATCTGCCCGCAATGCCGGTCCCTTCTTCCCATTAAAAGCTTGTGCACATGTTATACGTGGTTATCATTTTCCTGTGGACGTCCATCCTGCTCTACCTTTTGCTGGGCGGGGCCGATTTTGGTGCAGGCATTATTGAACTATTCACTTCCCGGGATAACCAGGACCGTACGCGCAGGACCATGTACCGCGCTATTGGCCCTATCTGGGAGGCCAATCATATGTGGCTGATCATTGCCATCGTGATCTTATTTGTGGGCTTCCCCGAGATCTACACCACCATGTCCATCTACCTGCACATCCCGCTGGTCATTATGCTGCTGGGCATCGTTGCGCGGGGCACCGCGTTTTCATTCCGCAATTATGATGCGGTGGTAGATGACATGCAGGTCATTTATAACCGCATCTTTATGTACGCCAGTTGCGTAACGCCGTTCTTCCTGGGCATCATCGCGGGGAGCGCAGTGGCCGGGCGCATTGATACACATGCCACTAATTTTCTCGACGCCTATGTATTCAGCTGGCTGCACTGGTTTTCCGTAGCCATCGGTTTTTTTACGGTAGCCATCTGTGGCTTCCTGGCATCGGTGTACCTGATCGGGGAAACGGATAATGAAACAGACCGCCAGCGCTTTATTTCCAAAGCCCGCACTACCAACATCCTGGCGGTGATAGCCGGCGCGCTGGTATTCGTCGCGGCACAGGTGGAACACATTCCCCTCATGGACTGGATCTTTGGCAATCCTGTAGGCATTACGGCAATTGTGCTGGCCAGTCTTTCCCTGGTGCTGCTCTGGTACCTGCTTTTTCATGGTAAAACCAAGATCCTGCGCGTGCTGGCGGGCTTCCAGGTAACGATGATCTTGCTGACCACCACTTACCGCCACTATCCCAAGATCGTATTGCTGAAAGGCGGCGGTTATCTTTCATTGCTGGAGCATGCGGGTAATGAGCATACCATGGCTGCTTTGGGGTGGGCGCTGCTGCTGGGGAGCGTGTTTATTTTACCGGCCGTGTTTTACCTGATCTACAGCTTTCAGAAAAAGAAAGCGAGTGTGGCGCATTAAATTGTACAGTGTTTTTTGGTATAAACAAAAGGCCCGCGGATGTTTTCCGCGGGCTTTTGTTATCAGGTTAAAAATTGTTCCAAGAAGCTGCCTATTTGTTTTTCCCGGGCTACGAAATGTATTTCCAGTATCCAGTCACCAGGTCCGGTGGGTTTTCATCGTACCGGGCCAGGGTATTGGCGCCTGCGCGGATAATGCGTTTATGCCAATACTCTGTACACAATACTTACTACATGCTGCCTGGTACAATTTTTAATTCTTCTGCACCGGCGTTACCCTGAACTCCCGCTTGTAGTTATCGCGCAGGATGCCCACATATTGGAACTGCCCGATCTTGTCTTCGGTCAGCATTTTAAAAAGGGCGTCGGAGGTTTCCACAGGCTGGTTGTTGAATGCGTAAAGAATATCGCCGCTCAGGATGCCGGCCTTTTGAGCAGGGCTATTGGTAGCCACCGCGGAGATGAAGAGCGCCTGTTTGTTAGGCAGTTCGTTCATGGAGCGTAGTTTGGGCACCAGGTCTATCTGCTGCATGGAAAGGCCCAGGTAGGCGCGCCTCACCTTGCCAAAGCGTATCAGCTGGCTGGCCACTTCTTTAGCGGTGCTGATGCTGATGGCAAAGCAAAGGCCTTGTGCCCCGCGAATGGTGGCGGTGTTCACGCCAATCACTTCCCCGTCCGCGTTGATCAGGGGGCCGCCGGAGTTACCGGGGTTCAGCGAGGCGTCTGTCTGGATCATGCTGTCCATCATCTGGCCCGTCTGGCTTTGCAGGCTGCGTCCCAGGGCGCTTACTACGCCGGCGGTTACAGTGTGCTGGAAGCCCAGTGGGTTGCCAATGGCGATCACCAGCTGCCCAATCTGCAGGTCTTCTGCATTACCCAGTTTTGCGGGTGTAAAATCAGTGGCGGAGATCTTCAGGATGGCCAGGTCTGTGTCCGGGTCTTCACCAATAAGGGCGGCCGGGAAAGTGCTGCCATCGTAGAGTTTTACCTTAATGCGGCTGGCATTGTGGATCACGTGGCTGTTGGTAGCCAGGTATCCGTCGGAAGAAAAGATAAAGCCGGAGCCGGTGCCGGCCAGGGTTTCACGCTGGTCTTGTGTATGATAGGTTTCTATTTTCACCACCGCTGTCCTTACCTTTTCCACCGCTTGAATGATGGTTTGGGAATATTGATCCATGGTATTGATTTTGTCGTTACCGCTTCAAACAATATTCCCAATGCCAAAACCGGGCATTGTGGCAGGCAGGAAGGGAGGGATGCGGAACTTACGTCACCGGGGCGTGCAGCTTACTACCATTAATGGCGGTTTTTGCCGTTGCGTGTTCCGGGGAAACATTAATATCCGGTGCTCACCGTAAGCGCTTTCCATTGCTCCATTTCCGCCTGCAAACCTGCTATGCGCAACTGTGCACGGTCGTACGCATCCTGGCCGAGGAACAGTGTCACGGGCGGATTTTCATTTTCCGCAAGGGCAATGAACGCTGCTGCGGCCTTGTCCGGGTCTCCTGCCTGCTGGCCATCCATGCTGGCATAGCGGGTGTGTGAGTCGTGCACAGCGGTGTAATCATCGATCCTGTTTTCAGCGATCACCAGGGAGCTGCTGGTCAGGAAGTTGGTCCGGAAAGCACCGGGCGCCACCACCGTGGCTTTTATACCAAATTCCTTGACGTCTTCTGCCAGCACCTGGGTGAGGCCCATTACGGCAAACTTTACCCCTGCATAGGCGCCCCAGCCGCAGGCCGGTGCAAAGCCTGCAATGGAGGAGATGTTTATAATATGCCCCGAGCGCTGCTTGCGCAATTGCGGCATTACGGCCTGGATCACGTGCACCGTGGCAAACACATTAATGCCAAAGCTGTCCAGCAGTTCGTTCTCACTGATCTCTTCCAGGGCGCCGCCTATACCATAGCCGGCATTATTCACTACCACGTCTATCCGGCCAAAGGTTTCAATTGTTTTTGCAATGGCCGCTTTGATACTTTCAGGGCTGCCCAGGTTAGTGGACAGGGGCAGTAAATCCTTGCTGGTGCTGCCAATGGCGCTTTGCAGCATTTCGGCACTGCGGGAAGTGGCGGCCACCGCATCGCCTTTTTCCAGTAACTTTTTTACGAGCGCCAATCCCAGGCCCTGGGAGGCGCCGGTTACAAACCATACTTTTTGATTGCTCATGTGTTCCGGTATTTTGGTATGGCAAAATTAGGGCGGGCATCCCGGAACAGGCTTACGCCAATCAAACGATAACTTGCGAAAATCAAACAATTAAAAAATGAGGAGGGAGAATCCGACAATTGCCGGTGTGCACCTTTATTTTATTTAATTTAGGGACGCAAATTGACGGGGAAGACATGCTTTCCCCTCACCGGAGCAATTCCCCTTTATCTGTAAATCCCACCTATTCACTTCTTAAAATAGAAAACCATGATGAAACAAGCATTATCGGGCGAATTCCGCCATGAGGCGGAAAACACCCGGAAACTGCTGTCTATGATCCCGGACAGCCCATTGGACCATCGCCGCCGGCCACACCTTGCAGGTGGTGCGGGGCTCTTTGTACAACCACTTATAGCATCCCGGTGGTGAGCGGATCTTCCACCTGCGGGCTACCGGCAATAAGGTGCCTTCCCTGTATGGCCCCAACTACGAAGAGTCGCAAAAGATGAGCGCATAAAATATTTTACATTTTCCACTTCAAAAATAAATAACCATGGCAGTCGTAAATGTTTACCTGACTTTCAACGGCAATTGCCGGGAAGCTTTTGAATTCTATAAATCTGTATTTGGCGGCGACTTCCCCTACGCCGGTACTTTTGGCGAAATGCCCACTCAGGATGGCAAACCGGTGCCCGAAGCAGACAAGAACAAGATCATGCACATCAGCTTACCCATTAGCAAGGAAACCGTATTGATGGGCAGTGATGCGGGCGGTGAATGGGCGCCCCACTACAAAGCGGGCAATAACTTTTCTATCTCCGTTGGCGCTGCCACCAAGGCGGAAGCGGACCAGCTCTTTAACGGGCTATCCGCCGGCGGACAGGTTACCATGCCAATGGCAGATACCTTCTGGGGCGCATATTTCGGGATGTTTACTGACAAGTTTGGTATTAACTGGATGGTAAATTATGACGATCCGGCTAAAGTGCAACACTAGTTTAGCTGGATGATAATTGCATGCTAAAAGCGGCTGCCCTGCGCAAGGGTAGCCGCTTTTGATTTTTCATTATTTGAATTTGACAACTTTTGGTTTGATTGACGTAAGTGCCGGCCGGGCGGATGACGGTAATTTTGTACCTGATCCAAATGGTATGTTATGAATAAAGCAGAATCCCTGCAACAGTTCTACTTCCGGAACTTTAACACTGCGCCGCCGCTTACGCCCGCTACTATCGGTCATTTCAACGTGTTTAAGGTAGATGATTCCTGCCTGCATGAGCGGAAGCATTATTCCCGGCGGGATTTTTATAAGATCAGTCTTCTGCGCGGCCACTATATTTTTCATTATGCGGATAAAAGCCTGGAGGTAAAGGGCGCCGCCCTGTTGTTTTTCAACCCTCATGTGCCCTACACCTGGGAGGCTGTGGAAGAATTGAACAGTGGGTATTTCACCATTTTCAGCCAGTCGTTCTTTTCGGAAAAGATCCGCGGCGGGCTGGGTACCTTGCCTATGTTCGCCACCGGCGGCCAGCCTGCTTACCTGCTCAATGCACAACAGGAGCAGCGGGTGGTGGATATTTTTGAAAAAATGCTGGAAGAAAATGAAAGTGACTATGCGTTTAAATACGACCTGCTCCGCAACTATGTTACGGAGATGACGCACTTTGCCCTCAAGACCCAGCCCCTGGAGCAGTTTTACCAGCACCCGGATGCCAAAGCCCGCATTACCACGGTATTTATGGAATTGCTGGAAAGGCAGTTCCCGATCGAATCGCCTGCACAGCGCTTCCAGCTGCGCTCCGCCCGCGATTTTGCGGCGCAATTATCTGTGCATGTGAACCACCTGAACCGCGCCGTGAAAGAAACTACCGGCAAAACCACTACCGATATGATCGCGGAACGGCTGGTCTGCGAAGCCAGGTCGTTGCTGAAGCACACGGACTGGAATATCGCGGAGATAGGCTATGCGCTGGGCTTTGAAGCGCCGTCCCACTTCAACCACTTCTTCAAAAAGCAAACCAGCCAGGCGCCGTCTTATTTCAGGCATGTTTGATTTGAGCAACGATTGCTTTGAATCAGGGAAAAGTTGCGTAGCATGCGGTTCTAATTTTGTGCTAACAAAAACGCAAAGATTATGAGCACAAAGAAAGTATGGTTTGTAACCGGCGCATCGCAAGGTTTAGGTTTAACGCTGGTACAGGAATTATTGAAAGCAGGTTACCGGGTAGCTGCTACCTCCCGCAAGGCAGCAGCATTGCGGGAAGCGGTACCGGCATCGGAGCATTTCCTTCCGCTGGAAGTAGATCTTACCAATGAAGAAAGCGTGAAGCAGGCCATCAGGGAAACAGTTTCACATTTTGGCAGTATGGACGTGGTGGTGAATAACGCAGGATATGGCCAGCTAGGCGCCGTGGAGGAACTTACCGATGAAGAAGTGCGCCGCAGTTTTGATGTGAACGTATTTGGGCTGCTGCATGTGCTGCGCCATGCAATGCCTCACCTGCGTGCACGGCAATCCGGTCACATCTTCAATATTGCATCCGTGGCTGGATACTCGGGTAACTTCCCGGGTTGGAGCACTTACATCGCTACCAAGTTTGCAGTGGTAGGATTGTCTGAAGCGCTGGCGGAAGAAGCGGCGCCTTTTGGTATCCGGGTGAGCGTAGTGATGCCGGGTTATTTCCGCACTAATTTTCTGGCGTCCGGTTCCCTGGCCCAACCAGCCCATGCTCTGGATGTTTACGCAAATGTGAGGGAAAGTTCCGCAGCACACACAGAACAGATCAATGGCAACCAGCCCGGAGATCCCGTGAAAGCCGCCGCGGTATTGATGGCGCAGGCAGAAGCACCTAAACAGGTAGTGCACCTTTTCCTGGGTGAGGATGCTTATGCGCGTGCGGCAACACAAATGAAAACGGTAACAACAGATATGGCGGAAGTAGCCACAATGGCCACCGCCACGGCATTTTAACGGAAGATTGTTCATAGCACAACAGGAGCATCTAAGAAGAGGAGAGAGGCAGCGACGCCTCTCTTTTTTGTTGACCGCCGCCGCGTCAATTTAATAAGCAAAATTGCCGGGAAGGTTATATTTTCGGCCCGGCTCCCGGAAAAGGGGACCTGCTGTAACATGATGTTGAAAAATCGATTTTCACTCGCCTGGCTGGGCGCGCAGGAGTGGCTGGTGCTCTTGCTCTGGTTCGGACTGAGTCTCATAGTGGTGCTCAAGGAGATCTCCATTCATAACATTAATGACTACCTCGTGTACAAGCACGTGTTCATCCACGTGCGTGAGCACCAGAACCTTTACCTTCACTATCCCGAGTATTTCGATGTAAACAACTACGGGCCTTTCTTCAGCCTGATCATCGCGCCCTTTACCTTCCTGCCGGATAACATTGCCTGCGTAGTGTGGGTGCTGCTGAATTGTGCATTTCTCCTGTACGCGGTGCGTCAATTGCCGCTGACCCGCCTGCAGCAAAATATCATCCTGTTATTGTCCAGTCATGAGCTCATGGGCGCCAGCAGCTACCTGCAGTTCAATACGGCGGTGGCGGCCTGCATTATCCTGAGTTTTTCCCTCATCCTGAAAGGAAGGGATTTCTGGGCGGCCTTCTTTATTATGATCGGCGCATTTGTGAAGATCTACGGTATTGTGGGCTGTGCATTTTTCTTTTTTAGCCGGCACCGGTTGAAGTTCATCGCAGGGCTGTTGTTTTGGGCGGTTACGTTTTTTGTATTGCCCATGATCATTGCGTCGCCGGCTTTCATTGTACAGTGTTATAAGGACTGGTTTAACGCGCTGCGTGTAAAAACGGCGCAGAATGACCAATTTGAGCAGGGCATTGTATTGCAGAACATATCCGCCATGGGCCTTATCCGGCGCGTGTTTCACCTGAAGGCGTTTAATGACCTGCTGGTGTTTATGCCGGGTGTTATCCTGTTTTGCTCACAATACATCTGGCTGAAGTACAAAGACGACAGGCGTTACCAGTTTTATATCCTGTGCTCAGTGCTGTTGTTCACTGTATTGTTTAGCAGCAGTTCGGAGTCGCCTACTTATATCATTGCATTCCCGGCGTTGTGTATCTGGTATGTATTGCAATACCCGGGCAAAGTGAATAACATCTTTTTTATCATTGCCTTTTTGCTGGCACAGTTTGCACAATCCGATGTGTTTACACCCTGGTTCCGTACCCACATTGCCGTGCCTTATGCCATCAAAGCGTTACCCAGCCTGGTGATGTGGTGCGTGATCGTATGGCAGGTACATGCCCGCCAGTTCCTGAAACTAGCGCCCGTTACCGCCTGAATAATACAACCGTAAATCGCTGTAGCGCCTTGCCCGAAGGGGAGGGCGCTATTTTTTTAATTGCAGGGTAATGGCTATTTTAGATGCTTATATAAATGATTACGTTATGAATACATGGCTCTCAGAAGACGTGACCCGCATGCTCATTGCCATGGTCGTTGGGGCAGTGATCGGCACGGAGCGGGAGTACCGCAGCAAATCCGCCGGTTTGCGTACCACTATCCTGGTGTGTATGGGTGCCTGTTTGTTTACCCTGCTTTCTATCCGCATTGGCACTGGAAGCCCGGATCGTATTGCTTCCAATATCGTGACCGGCATTGGATTCCTGGGTGCGGGCGTCATTTTCAAAGATGACAACAAGGTGACGGGCATTACCACGGCTACTACTATCTGGATGGTGGCAGCCCTGGGTATGGCCATTGGGGCAGGGCATTTCACCGCGGCGCTGGTAGGTACACTGGTGGTGCTGTTTGTGCTGGTACTACTGGTGTATATGCAGAACGTTATTGAGCAGTTTAACCAGCTGCGTAACTATAAGATCGTAACAGAATACCAGCAGGAAACCCTGGAGCGCTACGAGTTATTGTTCAGGGAATACAAACTGCGGGCGGTGAGGGGCCGGCAAAGCAAGAAGGAAGGACAGATCACGGGCAACTGGATCGTGCAGGGTGCCAAGATCAACCACGAGCGCCTGGTGCAGCGCCTGTTGCAGGACAAAGACATCCTGGAGTTTGATTTTTAATCTTCGTATATGCCCAACGTTTATGAACGCATACAGGCTTTTAATAAGAACAGGGAGCCACAACTGGCAGCGCTGAAATATAAGTTACTCAGCCTGGACCCTTTCCGTTTTTTCCGGGGTACGGATCATTTGTTTTATGAAGACCTGGCCGTTGGCCAAAACTGGGAAGACAAGTCCCGCATCTGGATCAGCGGGGACCTGCACCTGGAAAATTTCGGCAGCTATAAGGGCGATAACCGCGTGGTGTATTTCGATATCAATGATTTTGATGAAGCCCTGATGGCGCCACCCACCTGGGAGGTGGTGCGCCTGCTCACCAGTATTTACGTGGGCGGCCAGTCTGTCAATTATGATGTACAAACGGCCGGTGCACTTTGCAAGATCTACCTGGATGCATACCTGCAGGTGCTGAACAGTGGGAAGCCCCTGGTCATTGAAAAGGAAACCGCAGACGGCCTGCTGGCATTCTTCCTGGACCAGGTGCGGCAACGCAAAACCCGCGACCTGGTACGGTCCCGCACCGTGCAAAGGCGGGACGGGCTGCAACTGCTGATCGATGACCAGAAAGTAAAAGCATTACCGGGCGAGCGGAGGCAACAGCTGCTTTCTTTCTTCAAAAATTGGTTTGTTCAGGCTCCGGGCATGGAAAAGTTCCAGGTGGAAGACGTTGCTTACCGTATAGCCGGTACCGGTAGCGTGGGCCTGCAGCGCTATGTACTACTGGTGCAGGAGCCGGCCACGGGCAAATACCGCCTGCTGGATGTGAAGGAAGCTACGCCTTCATCCGTGCTGCCTTACGTAAAACTGGCGCAGCCTCCGTGGCCATCCGAGGCCGCCCGCGTGATTAACCTGCAAAAACGCCTGCAGCATGTGTCGCCTGCCATGTTGCATGCTGTGCACATGGAGCAGAAGGATTTTGTGCTGAAAGAGTTACAGCCCTCGGCGGACCGTATGGACCTGTTGTTGTGCAAAGGCAAGCTGAATAAACTAAGCCGCATCCTGGAGACCATGGCGCACGTCACGGCTTCCGGGCAATTACGCTGCACCGGCAGGCAGGGCTCGGATATTGCCGACGACATGATTAACTTTGCGCAACAGGCAGACAACTGGAAAACGGCGGTGCTGGACTATGCCGCCCGTTATGCACAACAGGTGCACGCCGATTACGAAGCTTATTGTAAAGCCTATAAAGGATAATACTGATCTATGATACTGGATACATTAGCCAACGCGCAACGCTACTACGGCCTGGGACCTAAATTTGTAAAGGCGTTTGAATACCTGCTACAAACGGATTTTAGCCAGGTGGAGAAGGGAAGATACACGATTGACGGAGATGATATTTTTGCCATCGTTAATGAGTATGACACCATTGATATAGCAGGAGAGCAGATGGAGTCTCACCGCAGGTATATTGATGTACAATACGTGGCTAGCGGCGTGGAGCGCGTAGGGCATGATTTTATGGGGGATAAAACACCTTCCCAGGCATATGATGCGGAGAAGGATTTTATGCTGTTTGCGGAGGCGCCGGCTTTCTTTACAGTGCTGGGAGCGGGGCAGTTTGCGGTCTTTTTTCCTACGGATCTGCATATGCCAAATTTGAGCGTAGATGACGCAGTGAAAGTGAAGAAAGTGGTGGTGAAAGTGGGCGTGTAAAAATGATATTGTTTTACTGTAGAAGGCCCGGTGCGTGAAGTGCCGGGCCTTTTTTTGCCTTGAAAATTTTGAAGGATTTTGGATGATGAAATAGGTTAATAATGCTTCAAAAGCTGAACAGGCTGACAGGTTATGTGTGTGTGCGGTGCTGGCTGCAGGAAGAAGGCTGGAAGAAAAGCACACTAAAATAGTGCTTCTGTGGTGACGGGTATCGTAATTTTTGCTGTTTCCACTCCCCGGGGGGAAAGGCGTTTTCCTGCCCGCAAAAAAAATTCGTATATATAGGCGTCGCTCTTCCCGTTCCGCCAAAAAATATTTTGGCATCCCAATTTTCTTTCTACCTTCACAACACTTTAGGGGTGCCGGAAGGCTGAGATGATACCCTTTGAACCTGATGCAGCTAGTACTGCCGAAGGGAAAAGCTACAATGACATTGCTGCTGCATATCCTCATGCGCATACCCGTCATTCCTAAAGTGCCCAAGCTTTAACAGGAATGAATATCACCATCAATCACCAGATCGAAGAAGTTGCCGAAAATGCCTGCCTGCACGACGTTGTACAGGAAAGGCTCGGGGAAAAACTGCACGGCATCGCCGTGGCGGTAAACCACGTGGTCATCCCCCGGGAGCGCTATGCCACGCATGCCCTGCAGGCTAACGACAACATCCTCATCATCAAAGCCACACAAGGAGGTTAAGGTATGCAAGTTACATCGCCCACCATCACTACCGCACCCATTTCCGGCTCCCGGAAGATCTATGTGCCCGGCACTCTGTTTCATCTGCAGGTACCTATGCGGGAGATAACGCTTACGGATACACGCTTGCAAGACGGAACCACCGTACAGCATGCACCCGTTACCGTGTATGACACCAGTGGTCCTTACACAGACGCCGCTACGGAGATAGATGTGCGCAAGGGCCTGTCCCGCTTACGCGAAAGCTGGATAGCAGACCGTGCAGACACCGTGGAATTGCCTGCCCCCAGCTCGCACTACGGTCAGTTGCGCGCGGCCAATGAGAGCCTCGATCACCTGCGCTTTCACAGCCAGCACCGCCCACACAAAGCCATTGCCGGCGCTAATGTATCCCAGCTGCACTATGCCCGCAAAGGCATTATCACCGCGGAAATGGAATACGTGGCCATCCGTGAAAACCAGCGTCTGCAGGAAGCCTTCCGCAACGGGGATGCCACGCTTACCCACCAACACGCTGGACATAGCTTTGGCGCCAATACACCAGCCTCCTGGATCACGCCGGAGTTTGTGCGGGATGAAATTGCCGCCGGCAGGGCCATTATCCCCGCAAACATTAATCACCCGGAATTAGAGCCTATGATCATTGGCCGTAATTTCCTGGTGAAGGTGAATGCGAATATTGGTAACAGCGCGGTGACCTCCTCCATCGAGGAAGAAGTGGAAAAAGCTGTGTGGGCCTGCCGCTGGGGTGCAGATACTATCATGGATCTCTCCACCGGCAAGCATATCCACGAAACAAGGGAATGGATCATCCGCAATTCACCGGTTCCCATTGGCACTGTACCAATTTACCAGGCGTTGGAGAAGGTGAACGGCAGGGCGGAAGCCCTTACCTGGGAGCTTTTTCGGGATACGTTGATAGAACAGGCGGAGCAAGGTGTTTCTTATTTCACCATCCATGCAGGTGTGTTGCTGCGTTATATACCGCTCACGGCCAAACGCCTTACCGGCATTGTGTCGCGGGGCGGCAGCATCATGGCCAAGTGGTGCCTGGCACACCACCGGGAAAATTTCCTGTACACCCACTTTGAAGAGATCTGTGAGATCATGAAAGCTTACGATGTGGCATTCTCCCTGGGAGATGGCCTTCGTCCAGGCAGCATTGCAGATGCCAATGACGCTGCGCAGTTTGCAGAACTGGAAACACTGGGTGAGCTTACTAAAATTGCCTGGCGCCACGATGTGCAGGTAATGATCGAAGGCCCTGGCCACGTGCCCATGCATCTTGTGAAAGCCAATATGGATAAGCAGCTGGCCACCTGCCAGGAGGCACCGTTCTACACGCTTGGCCCGCTCACGACCGATATTGCACCAGGTTATGATCACATCACATCCGCTATCGGGGCCGCAATGATCGGTTGGTTTGGTACTGCGATGTTGTGTTATGTAACGCCCAAAGAGCACCTGGGGCTACCCAATAAGCAGGATGTGAAAGATGGTGTTATTGCCTATAAACTGGCCGCGCACGCAGCAGACCTGGCCAAAGGCCATCCTGGTGCGCAGTACCGCGACAACGCATTGAGCCAGGCCCGCTTTGAGTTCCGCTGGGAAGACCAGTTCAACCTGTCCCTGGACCCGGATACCGCGCGTGCTTTTCACGATGAATCACTGCCGGCGGAAGGTGCCAAGGTGGCCCATTTCTGCTCCATGTGCGGGCCAAAGTTCTGCTCTATGCAGATCACCCAGGAAATACGCAGCTCCGCCGCAGCAGGCATGTTTGAAAAAGCGGAAGCATTTAAAGCACAGGGCCACGAAATCTATTCCTGATGGTGATGGTGGTGACCCTCCCGGAAATGTTGCGGGATGAAGCCCTGCACATCAATGCGATGTTTGCCGCAGGCCTGCAACGGTTGCACCTGCGCAAACCAGGGGCTTCCGAAGCGGCATTGCGCGCGCTGATGGATGCTGTGGATGAACAGTGCTACCACCGCATTGCCTGGCACCAAAGCCATCACCTGGCCATCCGCTATGGGAGTAAGCGCCTGCATTTCCCGGAGTGGATGCGCCTGCGCTACCAACCCGATGTGTGGCGCTTGCTACAGGTAGAGCAATGTGTGCTAAGCACCTCCATCCACAAACCGGTACAGCTGCCGGATTGCTTCAGTTACGCTTTTGCCGGCCCGGTGTTCGACAGCATTTCCAAACAGGGATATACGGCGGGTAATGCTATCCACACGTTATTCACCGGCAATGCATACGTGGCCCTTGGCGGTATTACCGACGCTAATTGCTGCCAGCTTCGTTCGCTCGGTATCCGGAGCATTGCCGTAAGTGGCGCGGTATGGCAGGCTGCGGACCCGGTAACTGCCTTTCAGAAAATAAATACAGCATGGCATACAGCAGACCAATTGTACTAAGCATGGCAGGCCTGGACCCCAGTGGGGGGGCGGGTTTGCTGGCAGATATGAAAACGGTGGAGCAACACCGCTGCATAGGAATGGGGGTGGCCACCGCATGGACCGTGCAAACGGAAAGCCGGTTTGAAAGTGTGCATTGGCTGTCATTACAGGAAATACTTTCCCAGTTGCAGCCATTATTATCGCAGTACAGGATCGGCGCCGTGAAGATCGGCATCGTTCCAAACCTGGAAATATTACGCACACTGTTGCAGGTGCTGCCCAATGTGCCCGTGGTATGGGATCCCGTGCTGGTGGCTAGTGCAGGAGGGAGTTTCCTGCAGGAAATTACGGACCACCTGCTGGAAGAAGTGCTGCACCGGGTTATGTTGGTGACGCCCAATGTGCCGGAAAGCAATGTCCTGCAACTGCCACGTACCGGTTGCACCACCTACCTGAAAGGTGGCCATGATAGAACGCATAAAGGAAGAGATGTTTTGTACAGGGGTATATCGCTTATGCATGAATTTCCCTCTTCCGGCGAGCTGCCTGCCAAGCATGGCTCCGGCTGCGTGCTTTCCTCGGCCATTGCCGCCGGCCTGGCAAAAGGAGAGGGGCTTGTTACTGCCTGCACTAACGCTAAGGCATATACGGAAAAGATATTAGCCAGTAATAACCAACGTTTAGCTTATCATTATGTATAACCGGTTACAATACATTGCCGCCAGCTATGAGCAGCTACAGGGCGCACTGGATGCGGGTTGCACCTGGATACAGCTGCGTTGCAAGAACATCCCGGAAAAGGATTACTGCACCCTGGCCATCCGTTCCAAATTACTTTGTGAGCGCTACAAGGCCACCTTTATTGTCAATGATTCCGTAACGGTGGCACAGTATGCCGGTGCAGACGGCGTACACCTGGGCCTTGAAGACGGAAGCATCCGTGTAGCCCGCAATATCCTGGGGCCGCAGCAGATCATAGGCGGTACTGCCAATACGCTGGTACACCTGCACCGGCGGGTGGCGGAGGGCTGTAATTACATTGGGCTGGGGCCTTTCCGCTTTACCACCACCAAGCAAAAGCTCAGTCCCATCCTGGGTTTGGAGGGCTACCAGTCCTTACTGGCAGCCATAGATTGCCCGCTGCCGGTTTACGCTATTGGTGGCATAACAGCCGCGGATGTACCGGCGTTGCTGGATGCTGGTGTACATGGTGTGGCCGTATCTGGTGTTATCACTGCTGCGGAAGATAAGCAGCACATCGTTTCACAATTTAATCAAATGCTTTATGGCCGCTTTGCAAATAGCCGGTAATACGTTTAATTCCCGCCTTTTCCTGGGTACCGGGAAATTTGGTTCCTCCATGGAAATGGAAGCTGCGGTGCTGGCTTCCGGCACAGAGCTGGTTACGGTGGCACTAAAACGCCTGGACCTGCAGCAACAGGATGATACGCTGCAATACCTGCAGCATGCCCACCTGCAACTGCTGCCCAATACATCCGGCGCCCGCCATGCCAAAGAAGCCATCCTGGCGGCCCAGCTGGCGCGGGAAGCATTGCAGACCAACTGGCTCAAACTGGAAATACATCCCGATCCGAAGTACCTGCTGCCCGATGCCGTAGAAACCCTGAAGGCTACAGCAGCATTGGCCAAAATGGGCTTTATCGTATTGCCTTACATCCATGCGGACCCCGTGCTGTGCAAGCAACTGGAAGATGCCGGCACCGCTGCGGTGATGCCATTGGGTGCTCCTATTGGTACTAACAAAGGGTTGCGCACACTGGATTTCCTGGAGATCATCATTGCACAAAGCAAGGTGCCTGTGATCGTGGATGCTGGTATTGGCGCACCTTCCCACGCGGCACACGCCATGGAGCTGGGCGCTGATGCGGTATTAGTAAATACAGCCATTGCCACGGCACAAGATCCTGCAAAGATGGCCCATGCTTTCAAACTGGCGGTAGAAGCCGGCCGTAGCGCATTTGAAGCCACGCTGCCGGCTGTAAGGGATCACGCCATGGCCAGCAGCCCGCTCACTGCATTCCTGGATGTTTAATGTTTGGTTATGTTCTATCCCGTATTTCAGCAATATAACTGGCAGGAGGTGGCAGACAGTATTTATGCCCAAACCAGTGAAGATGTGCTCCGCGCATTGCAACGTCCCCGGCGCACGCTGGAGGATTTTAAAGCGTTAGTATCGCCGGCAGCAAAGCCTTTCCTGGAGCGCATGGCCGTGGAAAGCCGCGCCCTTACCCGCCAGCGCTTTGGGAAAACCATACAGTTGTATGTGCCCCTGTACCTGAGCAACGTTTGCCAGAACATCTGTACCTACTGTGCATTCAGCATGGATAACCACATTCCCCGCAAAACCCTTACAGATGCAGAGATCCTGCAGGAAGTACAGGCCATCAAAGCCATGGGCTATGAGCATGTGCTGCTGGTTACCGGCGAGGCCAGTCATGAAGTGGGGGTTGCTTATTTGCAAAATGCCATCCGTCTTATAAAGCCATTCTTTGCGCACATTTCGCTGGAAGTACAGCCTTTGCAGGAAGATGAGTATGCGCTGCTCAAAGCAGAAGGCCTGCACACGGTGCTGATGTACCAGGAAACCTACCATGAAGCAAACTACAAACAATACCATCCAAAAGGAAGGAAGTCCAACTTCGTATACCGCCTTGCCACGCCGGACCGGCTGGGTAAAGCCGGCATCCATAAAATAGGACTGGGCACGCTCATAGGCCTGGAAGACTGGCGCACAGACGCTTTCTTCACCGCCCTGCACCTGCAGTACCTGGAGCAAACCTATTGGCAAACAAAATACTCCGTGTCCTTTCCGCGCCTGCGCCCCATTGCACAGGAACAAGGCCACAAGACATTTTCCAAATACATGAATGACGCGGAGCTGGTGCAACTGATCTGTGCCTACCGCCTGCTGCGTGATGACCTGGAAATATCGATGTCTACCCGGGAGCAGGAGCGCTTCCGCGATCACGCGGTACAACTGGGCATTACCAGCATGAGCGCCGGTTCTAAAACAAATCCCGGTGGGTATGCAGTGGCGCCACAATCGCTGGAGCAATTTGAAATTTCAGATGAGCGCAGCCCGGCCGTCATTGCGGCGATGATCAAAGCCCAGGGTTATGAACCGGTATGGAAAGACTGGGATCAAACTTTATGTTGATGAAACTGGCAACAAACGAAGTACTCCGTTATCTTAAACAAATGCAACTGCCTTTTGTAGGCAGCGAAGGGCAGCAAAGGCTGAAATCAGCCAGGGTGGCTGTGATTGGCGCAGGGGGATTGGGCTGCCCGGTACTGCAATACTTATGCGCGGCAGGCATTGGGCACCTCGCGGTATTTGATCACGATGTGGTAGACGCATCTAACCTGCACCGGCAAATACTTTACACGACTGCTGATGTTGAGAAGAAGAAAGTAACCGCGGCACAGGCAATCTTGCAGGCACAAAACCCGTATTGTGAAATAACTGCACATGCCGTAATGATAACAGGAGATAACGTAGCCCTGCTGCAAGGATACGACCTGGTGATAGATGGATGTGACAACTTTACCACGCGCTACGTTGTAAATGATGCCTGCGTGCAGTTTGGGCTACCACTGGTGTACGGGAGCATCCTTGGTGACCAGGGCCAGGTAGCGGTATTCAACCTGGAAGGGAGCCGGCACCTGCGGCATATATTCCCGGAGCCGCCACAGCCGGGCGATGTACCGGATTGCAGTGAGAACGGCGTACTGGGGCCGGTGCCTGGCATCATTGGCACTATCCTGGCCAATACCGCCATCAACCTACTGCTGCGTCGCCCTGTGCTTACAAACCAGTTCCTGCTCATCGATACGCTCACCATGGAACGCACGGTGCTGCAGTTTTAGCCCAGGTCTGGCAGGCAGGCAGTGATGCCGTCCAATACGCGTTTGGTTTCTGTAACATCGCGCACCAGGATGGATTGCGCACCGGCTTCCTTGGCCGGGTAGTCGTTACCGCCGGGGAAAATAGCATCGCCCATAAAAAGCATATCCGTAATAGGTATGTGGAGGATCTCTTCCAGCTTGCGGATGCCATAGGCCTTATCAATGCCATGTTTTGTAACGTCAATGGACGTAGCGCCGCCCAGGTGTACGGAAAAATCGGGCAATGCCGCGTCCAGCACCACCTTCATCTGCTGGCGTTTTGAAAAATCAGGGTCCCACTTTTCCTTTTCCTCCAAAGGCGCCTGCTGACCCAGGCCGGAATAGGTGATCTGGCTGCCCCGGTCTTCTATCAGCTCGCCCCAGCTTTGGGCCGGGCGCACGCCAAATTGGTCAATTGCCTTGTTCAATGCATCCGTGATCTGCTGTTTTTCCGCAGGCGTAAAGTCATCTGCATACAACTGTTTCCATGCGCCATCATACGCGTAAAAGCGGGTGCCGTTTGTGGGCAGGATGGAAAGCCGCTGGCGTATAGCCGTAGGGGGTAGGTGGGCGAGCACTTGTTTTTCAAACTGCGTCCACGCGCCGCCGGAAATAATGGCCACGTGGCCTTTTTGCAGAAGCAGGGCCAGGAGCCCGGCCATTTCTTCGTCAATGGTGGCTTTGCTGGGAGCCAAAGTACCATCGAGATCAAATACGAATAATTGTTTCATGTGAAAAACGGTTTAATACAACTCCACGTCGCTGGTATGCCTGCCCTTGAACTGGAATTGTGTACCGGTTGTTTTCTGCTGCAATAATATTGCCAGCGGGGCTTTGGGAGAGAAAAATAAAACTCCCAGGCCATCTGCTGCCTGCCGTCCCAAGCCAGCACCGGTAACGAAAGTAGCACTTATAAGAACGCCGGGATGTGGGTGTGCGCTGCATCCCGGCGTTTTCCCGCTATTGATTCACGCCAAAATATTCCCAGCCGGAGGCTACGTCCCGGTTGCAGGTCATATTCTTGGTGCCATTCTCAGAAGAAATGAACTTGCCGTTATTACCCCGGAAAGCTACCTGGCCGGCGGCATTGCCTACCCAGTCAAACTTCTCCCAATCCTGGATGGTGGTGCGGTTACAATTGATATCTGCCAGCCCGTTTTCACTGGATACATACAGGCCATTGCTGCCACGCAGGGCAATCTTGCCACCGCCTGCATCCACCACGGTAAAGTTTTCCCAACTACCGAGGGTGCTCACATTGCAGATCATAGGTGCGGTGCCATTCTTGCTGCTTACATACATGCCATTAAAGCCTTTCAGCGTAATGGTCTGGCCAATGGGCGCTGTACCCGGGTTGGTGCTACCGCCATTGGCATGCGCTACCACTACATCGTGCACGGCGCTCAGCAGTGAGTTGGCGCCGGAAGCATCTGCATTCAGGTCCCAGATCATCACGCCTCCGGCAGATGAGAATGCCAGTTCCGTTTTACTCTTGATGGTCGGAATGCCGTTGTAACCAATACCATTGTAGCTGTCGGAATTAGGACTGCCACCGCGGGAGAGGATGTCTTTGTAATCCACGTACTCCGAGGAAGAACGGCCATAGAAGGGCAGGCCCAGGATAGCCTTGTTGGTGGCCAGTCCGCGGCCTTCCCAGTAATTGATGGAAGTAACAGCCAGCGAGTAGGGAGAGTGATTGGGACCATCTCCATCGTAAGCCATCAGGTTCAGGAAATCTACATAACCAAATACGGCCGCCGCAATGCTGGAGCCACCGTCAGATACTACAGCCGCGGTGAGCAGCTTGCCGCGGTTGTGCATCTCGGTGCTCAGCTGCGACATCAGCGCAGTGTAATTGCTGGAAGATGTTCCATTGTCCGGGTATTCCCAGTCAATGTCCACCCCGTCCAGGTTGTACTGGTTTACGAGGTTGATGACTGCATTCACAAACGTGGTGCGTTTGGCAGACGTCCCGGCCAGGCCTTCAAAGCCGCTGTCGTCCCCATTGTTCCATCCACCTACGGAAATGAGCACCTTTACGTTGTGCTGGTGCCCAAGGGTAACGAGGGATTGCAGTTTGGACGGGTTGTCCAGCGCCTGCAGCGTGCCGGATGCGTTGGGCAGGATGAATGCATAATTGATGTGCGTCAGTTTTGAATACTGCACCGCATTCACATCGCCTGCCCAGGAGGGCATGTAGCCCACCACGCGAAAATCCGCGGCAGATATGGCTCTTGGAGTGGTGCCGGCCTCACCGCCGGTCTTGTTGATCACTTGTTTGGAACAGGCACTCATGCCGAATAAGAATGCCATCGCGAGCAGGAAACGGAGATAACTTACAATTTTCATACGTTAATGGAATTTGGGTTTATTAATAATGAATAAGCACAATACAGCGGCATCCCCCCGGCATCAGCCGGGCAGCGTGTTACAAGCCACAGATCGCCGGCAGGCGTGGTTGTCGTGCCGGTGAAACAATTACAACAATTTTAATCAGTGAGAAGCAAGGGTGATGAGCCACATTGCCAATTCCTGGCCGGGAAACAATGATGTGATACGGAGAAATGTACAGAAAACAGCCGCCGGTAATTGGTTTATAATATGGAGATCGGGTAACATCACGAACCGGTGGTAGTCGGTGGTCCTTAGTGCTTCATGATGAAGATAAGAATAAAATCCGGTAAAACAAACCCGGAGCTGTAAACTTCCCGGGCATCTACAGGCCGTCCTGCGCCGGGATTAAATATTGGTTCCCCAAAAAAGATTCATCCTTGCCTGTGAACATCTTCAGGGATGTGAGCGTTATAGATGGATAAAGTGCCGGGGCGACCGGTAACGGAAGGCCGGTTTTCGTAAATAAAATGGCTAATTGACGAAATATCGCGAACGGGGCAAAGGGCAGTTTTAATGAAAGTCAGTACCAGCAAGGGTTCTGGAGAATGGCATGCAAGTTGGCTAATGAGAATGACAACCCACATACATTAAAACGGAAGAAAATGAGCTTCACATCTTATTCCATTTTCACTGGCAAGCCTGGCCCGGAGCAGGATAGCCGGGCGCTGGCCACGGCGGCCATGTTGTACCAGGTATTGGCAGACGAGCACCGGCTGGCCCTCTTTGCCCGCAATTGTTACTGGGACACCGGCGGCGGTAACGAGACCACTGTACGGCGTTATCACCAGCGTTTCTGCATGGAAATGGATATTGTAATAGATGCAGTGCGCCGCAGGCTTTGCGATACCGGTTATTATACCGAGGGCCTGCTGGACGAGATGCTGGGAGATGCATGCAATGAGGCCGTGCGTTATATAGCCAGTGGCAAGGAGCAGTTGCAACTGCTGCAACACCGGCTCGAGGGATTGCGCAACCGCCTCCACCGTTACCTGTATCATACCTGCAAATGTCATATAGACGGGGATATGCGCGCGTTCCTGATGGGACTTTCCCGCCAGCACGAGCAATGGTCTGCATATTTAAATATTCACCTGGCATAGATTAAGATATTACGATCAACATGCCCTTGTTTCAGGGACCACTTTCTTTCAGGAGAATAGTTTGATAAATGGTTACATATGTGAAGGCGGCTGCAATTCTTTGCGGCCGCTTTTTTGTGTTTATATTTGACGGTCCGGATGCCGGGCCGTATTAATTTATTGTTATGAAACGTATCCTTGGTACATTGGTGCTCCTGTTTGTATGGCACAGCACATTTGCACAGGTAACCCATATTGTCTTTACATCCGACGTACATTTTGGCATCAGCCGCAAAGAATTCCGTGGAAAGAAAAAAGTGCCGTCAGAAACGGTGAACAAGGCCATGATTGCGCAAATGAATATCCTGCCAGGACTGGAGCTGCCCAGAGATAAGGGTGCAGGGGAGGGCCAGGCAATTGATAAGATCAGTTATGTGGCTATCACCGGCGACCTGTGTAACCGCCAGCAACCGCCGTACCCGCCTGCAGCGGTGAGCTGGAAACAGTTCACTAAAGCATACCTGGGCAAGCTTACACTCCATGCGCCCTTACTGCTGGTACCCGGTAATCATGACGCATCCGATGCGACCGGTTATTATAAACCGATGAAACCCGCTACCGACAATAGTTCCATGGTAGGTATCTACAACCTGGAGATGAAACCCGCCGTAAGAACTGCCGCTACTTTCAATTATAAAAAAGACAAGATCCATTACACCCGGGATATTGGCAAAGTGCATTGCATTTTTATCAGCATCTGGCCGGATAGTGAAGAACGGGGCTGGATGGAAAAAGACCTGCGCCATGTGGCCGCAGGCACCCCGGTGCTCATCTTTGCCCACGATCCCCCGGACGGTGATGCATCGCATTTTATCAATCCCTTCCCGCCGCATACGATTAATAAAAAGGATCAATACCAGAACCTCCTGTCAGATACCCTGCACACGCCACCTACGAATACCTATGAGCAGGAACAGTTTGCCCGTTTCCTGCAGGCGCATCCCAACATCCGGGCTTACTTTCATGGCCATGAAAACTGGAATCAATACTATACCTACAGTGGCCCTTCCAAAAACGTAGCGCTGCCGGTGTTCCGGGTAGATTCCCCGATGAAAGGCAAGGAGTCTGCCAGTGATGAGCAGCAGTTGTCATTCCAGCTGATCAGCATTGACCAGGCAACACTGCAGCTTACGGTGCGCCAGCTGTTCTGGAATGCGAAGCCGAAGAAGGATGGGGGCCGTATGGAGTGGGGGGATGTGAAGACGATCTCGCTGCGTTAACAGCCCCTTCGCAAACGCAGGAAAACCGCTAACTTAGCGGGGATATGAAATCAGCCTCTGTTGCGGAAATAAAGAAGGAATTGCTGCAGGTACCTCACAAAGACCTGGTGGAGATCTGCCTGCGTTTGGCCAAATACAAAATGGAAAACAAGGAGCTGCTCACCTTTTTGCTCTTTGATGGGGATAACCTGGAACGCTACATCGAGTCTGTAAAGACCTTCCTGGACGAGGAGTTTGCCGCATTAAAATATTCCAATCTTTACCTGGTAAAAAAATCCCTCCGCCGTATCCTGCGGCTCACGAACAAGCATATACGTTATACCGGTTCCAAAACGGCGGAGATAGAGCTGCTCCTGTATTTCGGCAAGAAATCCGCGGAATCCGGCATCCCTTTCCGGCACAGCGTGCAGTTATCCAATATGTATGACCAGTTATTAAAAAAGATCCGGGTGGGCATAGAAGCCCAGCATGAAGACCTGCAATATGAGTACCGCCGCGAACTGGAGGCACTGCGCAAGGAATTTTGATGCCGGTTATGCCTCCCTCCGGGAAAAATCCCGCTTTTTTTTAAGTTGTCAAAACCTACTGACATAAGGTTGTCACACCGCGTGTGGTTCTTTGTATTGTAAAACAAAAACACACAAATATGAACCTGAATTCCATCTTCCTGAAAGAGCTTGATCAAGAATCTGTGACCACCCGTAAAATGCTGGAACGTGTACCAGGCGATAAGCTGGGCTGGCAGCCCCATCCCAAGAGCATGACCCTGGGCCAGCTGGCATCGCATGTGGCAGAGTTGCCCGCCTGGGCGGATATGGCCCTGCACACCGACGGCCTTGATTTCCAGGCCAACCCTTATGAGCCGATGGTGCCTAAAAACACCAAGGACATCCTGGATTACTTTGAATCGTCCCTCTCTACCGGCCTTGATGCCCTGAAAGGTAACGATGGCAGCCAGCTGGATAAAGAATGGACCCTGAGCGTCGGTGAGCAGGTCCTGGACCGCCGCACCAAGGCCGAGGTGATCCGCATGACGCTGAACCAGATCACCCACCACCGTGCCCAGTTGGGCGTGTACCTGCGCCTGCTGGACATCCCCATCCCCGGCAGCTATGGTCCGTCTGCAGATGAGCAGTAGGTGATGGTATAACAAAACGTAACTTTCCTTCCGCCGAAACAGTGGAAAAAGGTCAATGTCCACTGGTGTGGGCATTGACCCTTTTTTGTTTGCACAAACATTTCCTTTCATCCTGTTTTTTTCATGATCCGTGCGAAAATAAATTTTCAGAAAATTTTGAAAGTTCCGAATATTCCGTAATTTTGAGTTATCAACGAAGCGATAACACATGAACACCTTAGCTTACCTCATTTATCTCTTCCTGACCTACCTCATTACCGTACGCGTAGGCCTGCTTTTTTACCGTAACGGCCGCCTTTTCATCCTGGAGCTGCTGCATGGCGATGCCGCCCTCGCACAGTTTATCAACCGCGCCCTGCTGGTAGGCTATTACCTCGTAAACCTTGGTTACGCTGCCCTCATGCTGCAGCGCTGGAGCACCGTCAATAACCCGATGGAGCTGCTCGTCAGCATCACCACCATGACCGGCAAGATCATGCTCACCCTGGCCTTCATGCACTTCGCGAACATGGGCTGGTTGTACCTTTCCCGCGAAAAACTGCATTCAATCAAGCCTCCGGAATCATAGCATTGGGTCACTTCTCCCACATCATGATATTGGTTCCATTCACCAACAGCACCGCATTCATTCAATAAATCATAGTTGTATGCAAACCGTTTATAATTTTCAGGCTTACCTGATCTATCTCCCCGTGGTTACTATTTTAACATGGTATGTGGCGCACATCCTGTTCAAAAATGGAAAGGTGTTCATGCTGGATATTTTCCATGGCAGGGCAGACATTGCCAGCGCTACCAATAAACTCTTTGAAACCGGCTTCTACCTGCTCAACCTGGGCTTTGCCTTCTGGATCATGGAGATCAGCCGTGAACTGCCAGGCGCACGCTCTCTCATGGAAGCCCTGAGCACCAAGCTGGGTGGTTATTGTGTGTACCTGGGCGTTATGCTCTTCTTTAATCTTTACCTGTTTTTCCGGGGCAGGAAAAAATCAAGACAGCATGGTTTGCAGGTACCCATTGTGCCGCCTCCCCCTGTTGGCCCTATACCTACCGTCACCGTTGGTTAAACGAAAGAGCGCCGGCCCCCAGGGCTGGCGTTCTTTTTTAAACATTCTCCCATGGCGGAGCCGGCCTGCTTTTGGCATCATATTTTGGGCATGCAGGGATAAACCATGTCTTATGTCTGTTACATTACCAGGCGTTGAAAAATCCCGACCAGCTATTGGGCACTAAAGCCCTGCTGGCATAAGAAGGCATAGCAGTTCATCCGCATGCATAGTCTGGATACAGGGAGCATCCATTCCGGGCATGCAGACATTGTAAGAATACATCCATCCTTAACATGCGGGCGTTACTAAAATAAATTTGAGCATCCATCCTGGCGGCAAACGCCCTTGCGATCTTCATAGGGACGTTTGCGTTGCCAGGCTAGTCCCACTGTACAATAATGATGCATACATCGCTCGGGTCACGGAGGGCAAACTCACGCGGGCCCCAGGGCTGGCGCTTGATGGCCTTCAGGTTGGGGTGCAGCAACTCCGGGAAACGTTCGGACACCATGGCAAAGGCGGCCTCGATATCGTCTGTCTCTATACGGATCTCCGGGCGGTCCTTGGCGGCAAATTCCGCGCTTTGCACCAGGTGGATCTTCAGATCGTCCCGTACAATAACGGCGAATGGCTCGCCCTGTTTTTCTTCGTAAGCGATGGTAAAGCCCAGGCAGTCCACGAATACCTGGTAGCCCACGCGGATGTCCGCATAAAAAATATTGGGGATGAGTTTTGTGAAGCGCATACTGCAAGAATAGGATTTTTTGCCGATGCCAGGTATCAGGTGTTGCAACGTTTATATGAACGGAAAAGCCCCGGGGCCATTTTCACCGGTCAGTTTGCTCCTTTTACCGGTGGTCCTGTGCCGGTAGCCTAGGGTTTATTGGCGCCGTACATTTGTTTACCCAATTTTACAGCGTTGATCTAAACACTCCTCACATGGACAACCAAACTCAGTATGTATTACAGGTAGCAGACCTGCAGGTGCGCTACGGCAATGTACAGGCGGTAAAAAGCGTTTCGTTTGGCGTAAAACCCGGCGAGATCTTTGGCCTGCTGGGCCCCAATGGCGCCGGCAAAACCAGTACCCTCAGCGCCATCGAAGGCTTGCTAACACCCAATGCCGGTACCATCACCGTAGATGGCTACAACATCACTTCCCATCCCCTCCATGCCCGCGCCTCCATGGGCGTGCAATTACAGGCCAACAGCTTCCAGGCAGAGCTTACCATCACCGAGATCGTGCAGTTGTATGCAGGCATTTACGGGGTATCACTCAACAACGCTGCCCTGCAGCAAATGCTGGACCGCATAGGCCTGGCCGATGCTGCAAACCGCCGCTACGGCCAGCTTTCCGGTGGCCAGCAGCAAAGGGTGTCCCTTCTCATCGCCATTGTGCACGATCCCAAACTGGTACTGCTGGACGAGCCCACCACCGGTCTCGATCCCCAGTCGCGCCGCGCATTGTGGGAACGCATTGAAGCGCTGCGCACACAGGGCCATGGCATCCTGCTCACCACGCACTCCATGGAAGAAGCAGAGTCTGTGTGTGACCGTATTGCCATCATTGATCATGGCAGCATCATCGCTACCGATACGCCGGAAGCTTTGATTGAACGGCACCGCCACGATGCGGAGGTGATCGCCGTGTCCCGCAAAGGGCGCATCACCCTGGAAGATGTATTTATTGGTTTAACCGGCACCAGCGTGCGCGCTTAAAAAACAACTGTTATGCAAACGAGCATCCCTTCAACTGCAACTGCACTAAAAAGCTTACTGCGTGCGGATCTGACCACCCAGTGGAGAAACCGCCGCTCCATGATATTGATTTTACTGGTACCGGTGATCATCCTCTATTCCTGGCGCCCGCTGGTCGATAAATTTGGTGCTGCTTACATATTGTCCAGCGCTATCACCATTGGCCTGGTGGCCATTGGTCTCATGGGTTATTCCAACTCCATTGCCCGCGACCGCGAGAAAGGTGTATTCCAGCGCCTGCGGGTGGCACCCGTGCCCCGCTGGTCCATCATGGTGAGCCGCCTGTTGGTACAGCTGGCCATGATCCTGCTGCTGGTGGTCTTCGTATACGTGGGTGGTTATTATTTTGATCATGTCACCATCAGTGCTTCCGGCTACGTGGTTACATTGTTCACTGCATTGATAAGCGGCGCCCTGTACCTGAGTATAGGCCAGATCATTGTAGGCATGCTGAAGAATCCTGAAACCGTGAACGCTACTTCCCGCATGGTGTATTTCATTTTCATCTTCGTGGGCATGCTGGGGCAATTTGGCCAGCTGGGTGAACAGGTGAAAACGATCACGGAATGGTCGCCCTACGGTGTGGTGCGCAACATTCTTGCCGGCGGCATGGACATTTCCCACTGGACCCACGATACTACATTGGCCCTGTTGGCTACAATAGGCTACACCATTGTGTTTGCCGTGATCGGCATCCGCAATTTCAAGTGGAGCATCAAATAAAACACGCCATTCTTTTACCTGGAACGCGGCCTCGTAAGGGGCCGCGTTTCTTATACCAGGAATGCCGCCCATGCCATAAGCACTGTCTGGAAAGGAATGCGCTGCCATAAATAGGAGGGGCCTGGCCCGGTATGATCTGCCCTGACCAGGTTCACTTTTTTCATACAGGCATATACATTAGCCGGCAAGATGAGGATGAAAAATACCAGCAGGCAGATGGCTGTGATGCTGCGCCATGCAGGAAGGAGCAGGCCAATGGCAGCTGCCATTTCCAATACACCGGTAAACAATACAATGAATTTTTTGGCAGGAAGGAGGGGAGGCAGCATCAGCACCATGCCGGATGTGTACATGAAATGGCCGACGGCGGTAAGCAGCAGCATGGCGCTCATGCCAATGCTGGCGGGCCATACCAGCTGCCAGCCTCCATGTACGGAATGAAAGACGAGCAGAGAGCTGAGGGAGGCGGAGGCCAGTACGATGATCAGTGGTTTCATGGCGTGCGTTTGAAGACAAAGGTGGGCCAATGATCGCAAGAAAAAATGACCCGGGTTAGTTTCTGCATTCAGCGTGGCTGCCGTCTGATCCTGCTCAGGCGTTCGGGATGTATGCCCAGGTAAGAAGACAAATTCTTCACGAAGATCCGGCTCACTATGTCTGGGTGCTCTTCAAACAGGTGCTGGTAGCGCTCCTTCGCCGTAAGTGAGAGGAGTTTCAATTCCTTTACACTACGCCGGATGAACTGGTGCTCCGCCACGTGCCTGCCCACCCTCTCCGCCGCCGCACCGGTTTTATATAATGTTTCCAGGTCTTCGTGATGAATGCGGTAGGCCTTCGTAGCCTCCAGGGCCTGGATATTGATGGCGGAGGGGCGCGCTGCAAAAAAGAGTGAAGGCGGTGGCAAAATGGTCGACAAGAAAAAATCAAACGTGTACTCCCGGCCATCTTTTGAGAAAAAAGACCGGGTCACGCCTTCATAAATGAAATAGAATAGATATGCTGCTCCATTTGGCCTTCGCGGTAGAGGAATTCGTCCTTTTTAAAACCGGCCGGCTGCAGATGATCCCGGAAAATGACCCATTCCGGCTCTGGGAAGAGGGTTAGTTTTTCCAGGGCGGCGCGTACAGCAAGGAGGTTTGTCATTGGGGTAAAGATAGCACGCATTCAAATATACCAATGACTTTCAATTCCAGTATTTCGTCTGCTTGTAAATGAATAGGAGTAAACCGGTTATCCGTTGAGTGTGGTATCAGTTTTATTGCAGTGTGTAGGTAGCTCCCATCGCTGGTTGCAATTTTTAAACTCTGGTATTCCTTTACTGTATAGGAAGACCCGGGAATAGCTTCCTGTGGATCTGTCATTTCAACTAGCACAATTTGACCCTCTCTACTGCCACCACTGTACTTCCTAAAAAGACAGACAGCCCCGTTGGGTATTTTCTTATTCATCGATTCTCCTAATACCTGGCAGGCAAATAGATCTTCACTATGGCGAATACCGGGAGGCAAGGGAACTTGTTCAAATTCACTGCTGACAGCCTGGGTTGATCCAAATTGCCCTGCGGCAACCTTTATACTATAGAGCGGAACAGTTGCAATTAGTCCGATTTGCGCCGTGTAGGTTTCCTTGAACCATGGTATATATTTTGCAAAATGCTTTCGCAAGGCGTCGTTACAAACGTAAACGTAGGTTCCTTCAATGCCACGGAGGAGAAGGGTTTTGTAAATATTCCTGATATATGTTTTCAGTTGTACTTTATCCTTCACCCCCCGCTTACCAGCCTTGTCCTTGTAATTGTCTTCGTAGATAACAATGGACTCTTGTATTTCATCATAACCTATTTCGGGGCCGAATATTACGCCAGCGTAGTTGAGATCATAGCCTTGCACCGTGTGGATGCAACCCACTTCATCTTTAGCACCTTTAGAATTTATCCAATCTTTTGTTTTGTGGTTCCATTTTAATTTCACATCTCCAATTTCTATGTCGAACTTGCTTTTGTCCGATTTGGATAGCCAGGGCCAGGCAAATCCTGCCACCACTCGACAAAGCTCAAATTCCCGTTCGCGAAGGGCAATCTGTTCGATAAACACTTTCAGATCGTCAAATAAAAAGAAATCGTACTCTGGAAATTTAGCCATTTGTTGATCTTTGGGCAACTCATCATTGAGCAGACGGGTTACGAACCGCTGGTATTTGTTGCCACCTTTAGCCCTGAATTGTGAGGTAAGGTATTCGACCTTCGTATGCTCGTGATCATTTTTTAACTTATCAAATTCCTCCTCCGGCACATCGCTTGGCTTGATGCCTTGAAACGCATCATAAAAGAGTATGGTTTTATCGGATTGTTTCAGTGTCCAGTCTAACTCAGTATGAATATGGGGGGTCATACCCAATGTAATAGACTTTTGTTTAAAAACATTCGAATGTCTTGGCATAAGGTTTTTGTCCTGGCGCAGGCGGTGAGACTCATCTACAACGAGAATGTCATAATGTTTTTTGGTGGCGTCGTTAGGGCCTATAACCATATTTGCCCTGAGGCCGTTTATCTTCGAAAAGACCCTTGATAATGAGCCACGGAACGAAATAACTGGCACCACTATTGCGGCTTTTGGTTCCGGGTATTTCTCTTTCAATTTCCAAACAAGGTCTCTCAGTTCCGTTTGTTCAGCGGCTTCAAAATCTACGAAACTGAAATCCTTGATAGGGGTATGTAAAAGCTTGAAGAAGAAGATTGCCAATACAGACTTTCCGGTGCCGGCGCCTCCTTCAATAAATACCGTGCGATGTTTATCATCTAGTACAGCGCGTATAATTGTAATAAGCCCGGCTTTTTGATCTGCACTCAATGTCTTGAAGGGCGATAACTTGAAGAGTTCAGCATTTTTTATTTTTTCCAGCGAACCATCTGCCAGTCCTTTTTCGATAAGTTGTCGCCAGATCTGCTGGAAGAAATCTTTGTAAAGCTCATTTTTTTGAAAGTAACTATGGGAACCCATCCCGGCATTTGCATTAAGCAACTTAAATTTTCCATCGCCAGTCATGTAATTAATAAGATTGGCTTCAAGATCCAGTGTGATGGATTTGTTGAAAAGGCGGCTGTTAAGCACGTGGGCATCAATGAGCTTTGATTTAACGGGTGTATTCAGGTGGGCCTTAAAACGCTGGTTAACGTCGGTTGTCTCACCTATATAGATTTCTTTACTACTTTGATTGCTCAACAGGTAAACGATTGGCCAACCCTCGTCAGCAAAAAATTCGTTTTCGATTTTTTCAGGAAGGGATTTATCGAATGGATAGGTTACAATAGAAAATGGATGAATTTCACTCATAGTTCATCATATTTGCGCGCGTTGCCTTTGGCCTTGTTCGCAGGGTATTTTTGAGCGTTTTGGCTGATCTTATCGGTAACTATTTCGTTGATGTCAAGATTGTATTTGTCTGCCAGCAGCAACGCATAGGCAAAAATGTCTGCGAGTTCCTCCTTTACCTTAAGTGGATTTGCCTCCCAGGGCTGTTTCCACAGGAAAAGCTCGTTAAGCTCAGCAGCTTCTATACTCAAGGCCAGGGCCAGGTCCTTCGGATTGTGAAATTGCGACCAGTCACGTTCGAGGTTAAATTGCCTCAGTTTCTCAGTCAGTAATTGCCAGTCTTTCATGGTACATGCTTAAAACTTAAATGTAAAGATTATCCTGCATATATGAGTTTCAATATGATTCCGGGCGGATCGTCCCCACTATCCGGAATGATAGTCCTACCTAACCATCTGAAAATCAACTAAATTAATCAAGCCGGAAAATATTTTTTCACCCCCCTGATACACCGAATCAATTTTTGTTTCTACTTTTGCTTAACGGTGTTAAAAAACTTAATGCCCTAAAAAATGGGAAGTGTAGAAAGAAAACAAAGGCTTAAAGAAGATGTACGCTGCCGGATCCTGGAAGCAGGATGGCAGATCGTGGAAGAGGAAGGGTGGTCCGCCCTCTCCATGCGCCGTATCGCCGACGCTATCGAATACACTGCCCCCATCATCTACGGGCATTTTCAAAGTAAGGACGCACTCCTGCTGGAGTTTACCCGAAAAGGGCACATGCTGCTCAGCGCCAAGGTGAAGGCCGCCCGCGAAGCGCACCACACCCTGGAAGATCAACTGGAAGCCATGTGGCTGGCCTACTGGGACTTCGCTTTTGATCAACCGGCTTACTATAAACTCATGTACGGTGTGGAAATGGGTTGTTGTGAAGCTACGCTCAGCGACTGCCCCTCTTTTGAAATGGCCTCCAAGCAGGTGATGGCTGTGATCGAAGAAATGATCGCCCACAGCAAGCACCCAGACCAGGACGCAGACCGCCGTTTCTACACCTTCTGGGCTATTCTGCACGGACTGATCTCACTGAACCTCGTACAGAAAAAAGTGGAGAACAGCTGCCTCTCTGAGGAATTCAATCGTACTATCCTCAATGACGCCATCAAAGGCATTATCCGGAGCATTAACCAGTAAGATTTACCAAAAACACTGATGTACAAAATGTTATGTTTTTCACCGCCGTTTTGTTCATATTAGGTTAACACTGGTAAATAAACTAACGATGGTAAAATTATCTTGTTTATTGCTTGTTACCCCCAAAAAAAGAACACACATACACACACTATCACTCTCTTAATTTCAATGTTTATGCTTGTGAAGAATCGTACTATTACCAAACCCGCCATCAGCACAGCCGCGCTACTCGCCACAGCCGCCGTACTGTTCTCCATGGCCCTCAGCAGCTGCGGTCATACGAACGCAGAAGGTAACTACCAGCAGCAGACGCCATCCCTGCCGGTATTTGCCATCGCTGCCTCCGATGCTAATACCACCGAAGAATATACCGCCTCCCTGGAAGGCACCCAGAACGTAGAGGTGCGCGCACAGGTAGATGGCTATCTCTCCAAGATCTATGTGGACGAAGGCGCCTACGTAACCAAGGGCCAGCCCCTGTTCAAAATAGACGACCGCAGCTACAGTGAGCAGTATAACAATGCAGGCGCAAACCTGGAAGCCGCAAAGGCCAACGTGGAAAAAGCCCGTATTGAAGTAGACCGCCTCACACCGCTGGTGGCGCACAACGTGATCTCCGAAGTGCAGCTCAAATCTGCACAGGCCATGTACAGCGCCGCAAAAGCACAGCTGGCACAGGCCCAGGCTGCACAAGGCAATGCCGGCATCAGCCTCGGTTACACCACCGTTACTGCACCTGCTTCCGGTTACATCGGTAAGATCCCTTACAAGACCGGTAGCCTGGTAGGCCGCAGCGAACCGCAGCCCCTCACCATGGTATCTGATGTAAGGAATATCTACGCCTATTTCTCCATGAGCGAATCTGCTTTCCTGGAGTTTGTGAACGGGCAGCCCGGCAAGAGCGTGGAAGAAAAACTGAAACAGATCCCGCCGGTAGACCTGATCCTCGCTGATGGCAGCGTATACGCAGAAAAAGGTAAGGTGGAAACCGTAGAAGGCCAGTTTGATAAAGGTACCGGCAGTATCGCCTTCCGCGCTACCTTCCCGAACAAAGATGGCCTGCTGCGCTCCGGCAATACCGGTAAGATCCGCATCACCTCCCACCACAGCGGCAGCATCCTGCTCCCGGAAGAAGCTACCTTTGAGCTGCAGGACAAGATCTTCGTATTCCAGGTAGGCGACAGCAACAAAGTATCCAGCAAACCGATCACGGTAAGTGGCCACAGCGGCAACTATTACCTGGTGTCTAAAGGCCTGGCCGCCGGCGACAAGATCGTGTACACCGGTTTGGATCGTCTCCGTGATGGCGCGGTGATCCAGCCCGAGCTGAAACCACTGGATAGCCTTGTAAGTGGCAAGCCACTCTAATCCATATTTATTTATCAGGTTGTTAAAACATGCGGGGCGCACTGCATCGGCCCAAACCGTGTAAGATGTTACAATGA
Source organism: Chitinophaga parva (assembly GCF_003071345.1). Taxonomy (NCBI): domain Bacteria; kingdom Pseudomonadati; phylum Bacteroidota; class Chitinophagia; order Chitinophagales; family Chitinophagaceae; genus Chitinophaga; species Chitinophaga parva. Next base: position 1,185,462 of record NZ_QCYK01000002.1, read on the forward strand.
ATCAACAGCATCAAAACACACCATAGCCGAAAGCCTTGCCCGGTAAGGGATGGATGCCTTGCGCGCCACCCGCTGTTTTAGGTACTTATCACGATTTTACTGCACGCCCGTGCGTGGAGCACAGCCCAGCGCATGCCTGGCGAAAAGCACAAATCATCTACAATGCTTAAAAGATTTATTGAAAGACCGGTGTTATCAACGGTCATCTCTATCATACTCACCCTGCTTGGTGTGCTGTCTTTGCTGACACTGCCCATCACGCAGTTTCCCGACATTGCGCCGCCTTGTGTGCAGGTAACTGCCACCTATCCCGGTGCAAACGCGGAAGTAGTGGCCCGCGCCGTGGCTACCCCCATTGAAGAAGCGGTGAACGGGGTGGAGAACATGACCTACATGACCTCCAACTCCAGCAACGACGGTACCATGACGCTGAGCGTGTACTTTAAACTGGGTACCAATCCTGACCTGGCTGCCGTGAACGTGCAGAACCGCGTGTCCCGCGCTACCAGCCAGATCCCCGCTGAAGTAGTGAACGCAGGCATCTCTACCCAGAAGCAGCAGAACAGTATGATCTACGTAATTGGGCTGAAAGGCAATGACTCCACTTTTGATGAGACATTCCTGCAGAACTATGCCAAGATCAACATCGTACCGGACCTGCAACGTATTCCCGGTGTAGGCCAGGCCCAGATCTTTGGTGGTAAAGATTACTCCATGCGTATCTGGCTGAAGCCTGAAAGACTTACTGCCAATAACCTGTCTGCCCAGGATGTACTGAACGCTATCCACGACCAGAACCTGGAAGCAGCTCCCGGCCGTTTTGGCCAGAGCAGCAAGGAAGCGTTTGAGTATGTATTAAAATACAAAGGCAAGCTGAGTAAGAATGCAGATTATGAAAACATTGTGCTGAAGGCAAACCCGGATGGTTCCGTACTGCGCCTGCGCGATGTGGCCCGCGTGGAATTTGGTGCGCTGAGCTATGCGGCCTCAAACCACCTGGATGGCCAGGCTGCTACCGGTATCGCTATCTTCCAGACGGCCGGTTCCAATGCGAATGACATCCTCACCGCTGCCAGCAAGCTGGTAGAAAAAGCTTCCAAAGACTTTCCCAAAGGCATGAGCTACGTGACCATGTACTCTGCCAAGGAATTCCTGGACGCGTCTATTGACCAGGTGGTACATACCCTGCTGGAAGCATTTGTGCTGGTGTTTATCGTGGTGTTCATCTTCCTGCAGGATTTCCGCTCCACGCTCATTCCCGCCATTGCCGTGCCGGTGGCCATTATCGGTACCTTCTTCTTTATGCAGCTGTTTGGTTTTACCATCAACCTGCTGACACTGTTTGCACTCATCCTTGCCATCGGTATCGTGGTGGATGACGCCATCGTGGTAGTGGAAGCGGTGCATGCCAAGATGGAGTCTACCAATTTATCGCCACGTGCCGCTACGCTGTCATCCATGCATGATATTTCCGGCGCTATCATTTCCATCACGCTCGTAATGGCTGCGGTGTTCATCCCTGTTGGCTTCATGAGTGGCCCCGCGGGCGTGTTCTACCGCCAGTTTGCCTTTACCCTGGCTATTTCCATTATCATCTCCGCCATGAACGCGCTTACGCTGAGCCCCGCGCTTTGCGTGCTGTTGCTGAAAAATATCCATGGAGAAGGGGAGCATGGCCATGCAGAAAAGAAAGGCCTTGGCAAGCGGTTCTTTGCCGCTTTCAATACCGGCTTCTCTGCCATGACCAATAAATACCAGCGCAGCCTGCAGTTCCTGTTCCGCCGCAAATGGGTGGGCATTGCCGGCCTGGTGCTGATCACCATCTTCACCGTGTTCCTTATCCGCAGAACGCCTACCGGCTTTATTCCTACAGAAGACCAGGGCTTCATTATCTATTCAATGAGCCTGCCTCCCGGTGCTTCACTGGACCGCTCCCAGACCACATTGGATAAGATCAATGCCATCCTGGAAAAAGAACCTTTCGTGGAAAGGAACTTCTCTGTAGCGGGTATGAATATTATTTCCAACTCTAACAGTTCCAACTACGGTGTGGGCTTTGTACGCCTGAAACACTACCAGGACCGCGGTGCGGTGAAGGATATTAACCAGATCATGGGCATCCTGAATGGTAAGCTGAGCGTGATCAAGGAAGCAGGCATTTTCCTGCTCACCATGCCCACCGTACAAGGTTTTGGTAACACCTCCGGTTTTGAATTCATGTTACAGGACCGTACCGGTTCCGGCAATCTGGAGAAACTGGGTGCCACTGCCTATGGCTTTATCGGTGAGCTGATGAAACGCAAGGAAATTGCCTACGCATTCACCACGTTCAACACCGGCAACCCGCAGTACCAGATAGACGTGAACCAGGAGAAGGCCAAGCAACTGGGCGTGAACGTAGCGGACCTGTTGCAGACGCTCTCCGTATACTATGGTAGCAGCTTTGCGTCCGACTTCAGCCGCTTTGGTAAGTTCTACCGCGTGGTGGTGCAGGCAGATATGGCGTCCCGCGCGGAACCGGAATCACTGAATAATATTTATGTGAAGAACGGCAGCGGCCAGATGGTAATGGCCTCCACGCTGGTAACATTGCGCCGCGTGTATGGTCCTGAAACCATTGCCCGTAATAACCTCTTCACCGCGGTGACCATCAACGGGGTGGCCAAGCCTGGCTACAGCTCCGGTGATGCCATCAAGGCCATCCAGGAAGTGGCAGAACATTCCCTGCCCCGTGGCTATTCCTATGAGTGGACCGGTATGACGCGTGAAGAAATTGGTGCAGGTTCACAAACCAGTATCATCTTCATTCTCTGTATCATCTTTGTGTACTTCCTGCTGGCTGGCCAGTATGAAAGCTACATCCTGCCGCTGGCGGTGATCCTCAGTATTCCCACAGGTCTGATGGGTGTGTTTATCTTCATCGGTATCACCGGTATTGAAAACAATATTTATGTGCAGGTAGGTTTGATCATGCTGGTGGGCCTGTTGGCCAAGAACGCCATCCTGATCGTGGAGTACGCGGTGCAGCGCCGCCAGGCTGGTATGGGCCTCGTGGAAAGTGCGCTGGAAGCGGCCCGCCTGCGTTTGCGGCCTATCCTCATGACTTCCTTTGCCTTCATCGCCGGCCTGTTGCCGTTGCTGCGTGCACAAGGCGCCTCTGCGCTGGGTAACCGTTCCATCGGTACCGGTGCGGTAGGGGGCATGTTCAGCGGGGTAGTACTGGGTGTGTTCATCATCCCTGTACTGTTCGTGATCTTCCAGGCATGGCAGGAGAAGGTAAGTGCCCGCAGACCCAAAGAAATCACCATCACCGACTAATGTATATTCAAGCTAATAGTATGAGAAAATCATTTCCTCTATATACATCGTTACTGCTGCTGACGGTAGGCCTTTGGGCCTGCCGCACCGGCAGGAATTATGTGCAGCCGCCTTTGCCCCTGCCCGCCCAGTTCCAGACGGCCACCGCCGACACGCTGAGCGTGGGAGATAAGCCCTGGCAGCAGTTCTTTACAGACAAGCAGCTGGTAGCGCTCATCGATACCGGCCTGCAAAATAACTATGACCTGCAGCTGGCCATTACCCGCATTGAGGCCGCTGGCGAACAGGTAAAACAGGCCCGCGCCGCCTTTCAACCTACGGTGAATGCGCAGGTGGGTGCTAACATCAACTACGTTTCCAAGAACAGCCTGAATGGCTTCAGCACCAGCCAGTTCCTCAAGAGTGATCACGTGGAGGATTACAGCGCACAAGTAGGGGTGAGCTGGGAAGTAGATGTGTGGGGTAAACTGCGCCGCCAGAAAGAAGCGGCCATTGCCGGCTACCTCCAGACCTACGAAGCGAAGAAGGCGGTGCAAACAAAGCTGGTGGCCGATATTGCCACCGCGTATTACAACCTGCTCATGCTGGATGAACAGCTGGCCATTGCCCACCACAACGTGGAACTGGGCGATAGCATCCTGTCCATCATCCAGCTGCAAAAAACTGCAGGCGATGCCAACCAGCTGGCGGTAGAACAGGCTTACGTACAGCGCCAGGCCGCTGCCGTACTGATCCCGCAACTGGAGCGCGCTATTGCCCTGCAGGAAACCGGCCTTCACATCCTTACCGGTACTTTGCCCGGCCCGGTGTTGACCCGCACAGACCTCCGTTCCGTACCTGTGGAAGACCAGCTGACCGCCGGAGTGCCCGCCGCTATGGTGAGCCGCCGCCCGGATGTGCGCAGCAACGAACTGGCATTGGTGACCGCCAATGCCAATGTAGGCGCGGCACAGGCCAATATGTACCCGGTGCTTAACATCACCGCTTCCGGTGGCACCGATGCATTTAAGGCCAGCAACTGGTTCAATATCCCCAATTCACTGTTCGGCATTGTAGGCGGCACCATTGCGCAGCCCCTGCTGCAGCACCGCCAGTTGAAAACACAATATGAAGTCGCCAAGATCAACCGCGAAGCGGCTGTGATCAGCTTCAAACAGTCCGTGCTCAATGCCGTAGGAGAAGTGTCCAATGCCCTGGCATCCATCGATCACCTGGCCGAGCAGGAGACCATTACCAGCAACCGCATGGATACATTGAAAGTGGCCATCTTCAACGCCAGCCTGCTGTACAAAGCCGGCATGGCGAACTACCTGGAAGTGATCACCGCGCAAAGCAACCTGTTGCAAAGCCAGCTGGACTTCGCGGATATCCGCCGCCAGCGCCTCTCTGCAAACGTAGAGCTGTACCGCGCACTCGGTGGAGGATGGAAGTAGGAATTACCGCAGGTCTTAAGTACCAGGTTTGTAAATAATGAATAGCTAGAATGGATATAGATCAACACGATTGGAACTAGTTGTGTTAGTAAATAGGTTTAAAGACAAAAAGACTGCCGTATAAAGGCAGTCTTTTTTGTTTAATATGCACGGTACCTAAGACCTTAGAAAGGTGATACGTGTGGGTTTATTTTCTTTTATAAAATGAGATAGTGGACACAGCGCCGGGATAATCCCTGATCTCCGTGTCGGTGTAATAACCGCCGGCATCTGCAGCAAAGCAAATGCCCTCGCCCTGGTGCTCATTGCCGGCATAGGGTACGGTTTGCGGGGCCAGTAGCATAGCGTCTGCCAGGCTTTGCGCCGCAGTGCGGGGCCAGTAGAAGATCTGGCCTTTATTGCGCAGCAATATCTCCTTGCCATCCGGCGATACATCTCCGGAGGTGAAAAGGTCAAAGCTGGTTTTCAGCACCGCTTTCAGCGTGATGGTAGCGGTAGTGGACTGCGGGTAGGCTGCCTTATAAATGGTGCTCCTGCCGGTTTGTTTGGAAGCGATGAAAAGGTCCTTTGTGAGCGGGTCTACGAGCAGGGTTTCGGCATTTACTGCGCCGGTCGGATATACCAGCGTGATCTTGTCGATGGTGCTGATATGCACCACCGTGCTGGCACCCGGGGTGGTGATGGAGGGCTCTGCAAAGCGGTAGATGGCCACATTCGTACGCCCGTTAGCGTTATCGCCAATGTCTGCCAGGTAAATATAGCTGGTATTGGCATCCGGGCCGGGGGCCACTTTAATATCTTCCGGGTTACGGGGGCTGATGCCGTCCAGCACCAGTTTGCCCAGGTCTTCGCCTTTGGCATTGGTAAGCGGGATCTCATTGGTACCGTTGGCATCATCATGCACATACAGGACGCCTGCATTCACTTTACTGGCAGCTATGCCGGACAGTTCGTTGTAATCCTGGCGTGCCATGTTACTTACTACCGGTGTGGCTACAAAGGCCTGGTTGGCATCCAGCAGGGTGATGTTGTATCTGGCTTCGGGGATGCTGTCTTCCGTAACGGGTGGGTTAGTGCCGCCGCCGGGTGTGGCGGTGTCCCTGGTGTTCTTGGAGCAGGCCATGCACAGTACCATGGCTAACACCGGCGTGAGTGCGCTTCGTTTCATGCATAAAAATTAAAAGCTAACACAAAGACGTAGGAGTGCCTTTGTGTTAGCATAAAGTAAAGGGTGTACAAATGAATTAGTAAGTGTGCTGGTTACCGGTGTTGTCGGTAGGATAAGCACCCATATCTTTATTCGGCGGCGTTACGTTAGCACCAAATTCGCCACCTACAGGCAGTACTGTCATCGGGAAGCCATATTGCACCAGCAGGGGAGCAGTAGGTTTCATGGGCAGGGCATAGATGCCGGTACCTCCTTTGAATACACCACCACCAATAGCGGGAGAACCAGCTTTCAGGTGGAAGTCAGCACCAGCAGGAATAACGGAGTTACGGTATTCAAAGTTGGCGCTGCGTGCCTTCACGTCGTAGTTCACGAACATGGGATCGTACTTCAGGGAGTCTGCAGCGATGTTGGTACCGTTGTTAGTACCATCAGCCAGGGTAGGGCCATTCACATAACCGTTAAAGTCACCGGGCATTTTCTGGGTGAACTGCAGTGGCTCGATAAAGATCATGTATTGTTCCACCGCAGTGCTCATGGGGGTACCACGGCCAATGCAGGTCAGGTTGTTACCATAAGAAGTGTTCAGGGTATCGCTGGGTTTACCTTTTTCAGATTTGAAAGAGATGCGCAGGCCTGATTTACAGTTTACGATGATGTTGTTGTAGAGGAAGCCGCCGGTGTTGGTTTCTGTGTTAATAGAACCATTGCGGGTGGCCTTGGCCTGGCGGAAGCCGCACTGTACCACGGTATTGTTATAGATATTTACAATGGTGTTCACGCCATTGGAACCGGCGGTTTTCAGACCATTGGTGGCTACGCCGTAGCACAGGTTGTACGCTACATCACCAAACACGTGGCTCTTCAGGTTCATGCCTTCACCACCGGTACCACCCAGCTTGTTGAAGGTGTTACGCATGATGCTCACGTAAGTGTTCTGGCATTTACCGATGCAGTCGTCCTTGCTGCCAAACAGCCAGGAGTCTTCTACGATCAGCTTACTGAAATCAGTGGCACGGTTCATATAGATCGTATACTTCGGATCACCTGCGGTAGCACCGAAATCAGTGGCATTATCACCCCAGGGGCCGCCGGTATATTCAATGTGTGTCCAGCGGAAGATCATCATGTCAGCCTTCGGGCCGCCCTGGAAACCGCCCCAGTAGCCTTTATAGGCGGGATCGCCGGTAGGATCATCTGTAATGGTGCTGTTGGATTTAGGTGTGCTGGGCGTTTCTTCTACGGTAAACCAGTTGGGGTTTTCTTTGGTACCCGCGCTTACCAGGGAGCCCATTACGAAGAAGGTGGGGCTGGTGGCGGCTGTTAAGCCATCGCCCTTGATCAGCACTTTTACACCCGGCTGTACATACAGGGTATCACCTTCATTGATGGTCACATCGGCAGTGATGTGGTAGGTCTTACCAGCCAGCATGGTGCCTTTCAGGGGAATGGCGTGGCCATTGGCGTCCAGCTTGGGCAACACGGTGTCGGAGATCGGCTCGCCGATCACCGTCAGGGGTTTGGAGATATTAACTTTCTCTCCGTTTTTTTTGCAGGAGAACATAGCTACCGAGATCATGGCGAGCATGCCGCCTCTCAGGAAATGTTTGTTCATAATTGTTGCTTTGATAAGAATGAAGGGAAAAGATGTGTGATGCTATTATTGTTTCAAAGTGAAGCGTAAACCCAGTTGATAGGTCTGGCCGTACTGGTCGCGCTGGGCCAGTGTTTTACCTGAAGCAGGATGCTGCAGGGGGACCTCCACGCTGTTGTTGATCGGCTTGTTAACGTCCACTTCGTATTTGGCATTGAGGAGGTTCTGCACTTTTACAAACACGGCAAAGTGTTTCGCAAAGCGTTTTTCTGCAGAGATGTCAAAAAAGTTGGTGGGTTGCTGCCAGTAATCAAACCCATAGTAGGGAGATACCAACACAATGCGCTTGCCGGTGTACTGCCATGCCAGCTGTGCATCCAGGCCGAGTTGCTGGTTCTTGTACAGCAAGGCAGCATTGGCAATGTGTGCGGCCTGCCCCTGCAGGGGACGTGTTTCCGTAACGGGGATCTTTTGGGATATGCCATCAATGATAGCAGAACTGAACTTGCTGTCTGTTACGGAAGAGTGAGTGTAAGTATAGTTAGTTCTCAGGCCAAAATTGCCCAGGTATTTTTCGTATACAAATTCAAAACCATAGTTAGTGGCGTTACCAAAGTTGTTGGGCTGGTAAAAGGTGTTATTGACCATGTTTCCCGTGATGGTAAAGCCATACTCGATAGGATCCTGGATGTTTTTGTAAAAAGCACCTAACAACAGTTGTTCGTTGGCGCGGGGATACCATTCATAGCGCAGGTTCAGGTTCTGGGCCGTACTGTGCTTCAGGTAAGAATTACCTTTCTCCGCAAAGTTGTCACCATCAAAATTATAAGGTACAATGTCAAAGAAGTTGGGGCGGGTGATAGCCGCATAATAGCCGAAACGCACGTTGGTCACCGCGTTCACTGCATATTTCAGGTTCAGGCTCGGTAATACATCACCATAACTGATGTTGCCACTCTTGCCCGCGGAGGTTTCCGGCAGGTTAGTGTCAAAGCTTTGGGTAGTGCTTTCATAGCGCACACCGGCCACGGCTTCCAGTTTCTTTACATTGAATTTCACCATGGCATAACCGGCAGTAATGTCTTCATCCGCGCGGTAATTGTTTGCGCTGCCGTTGCTGCCGGCAGGGTTCGATACAGTCCACCTGAGATTATAGATGTTAGTCCATGCCTGCGTATTGCTGTTCGGGTCCGGGATAGGATCGAGGATGTAGTGGTCGTAGGTATTATCGCGGTGCTTATTACGGTACAGGCCACCTGCAGAGACGGTATATGGAATACTGCGTAGTTTATTGCTGTAAGCCAGGTTGAGATAGCCCGCCAGGTCGCGGTCAGTATTGTGCCACCAGTCACGGTTAAATTTAGCCGCAACAGGCGCGTGGTACACCGGCGTGTTATTGTTGCCATCACCGTAAGTGCCGCCGTCATATTCATATTCCGCCCAGTCAGGGATGTTATTGGTCGCATTAGAATACACCGCTGTCCAGTCCAGGTGCAAATGGGTGGTCAGTTCATGATCACCACGCAGGGAAGTGGTAAGGATGGTCTGCTCCTGGTATTTGGAACGTCCGTAATTCCATACCTGGCCTATGCCGGGGCCTGTGCGGGGCGCCACCATCAGGGAGTCTGTAGTGAGGCGTGCCTGTGCATCCTGCAGGTCTGCATACAATGCCTGCAGGCTTATTTTGTGTTGGTCGTTGAATTTGTAATCGACGTTCGCATTGGCAGCAGAACGGGTGATGTGGGTAGCGTAATCGCGGAAGTAAGCATGCTTGATATACAGCTGGTCACCTTCGTCATACTCGCCCGGCATGAAAATGCTGTGGTAAGATTTATAGGTATTCTGGTAAGAGCCACCCAGCATGATGCCCAGCTTGTCGTTGAGAAAGCGGTTGCCCAGGGAAAGCGTGCCCATGGAGTTGAGTGGTGCTTTGCGGTGGGTATAGTTCAGGTTATCGCGGGTGAAGTCATTGGGCTGCGCCTGGTAAGAGGGCCCTTTTGCCTGGTAGGGAGATTTTTTGTTGATGGCGCTCACGGGAAATGCGTCAAAGCCATTGTCCAGTACATTCTGGCTTACACCGGTAGCGGCGCTGGCATTCACATACAGCTGGTTGGGCGCTTTCTTCATCACCATGTTCACGGTGCCACCTACTGCATCTGCCTCCATGTTAGGCGTAAGCGTTTTAGACACTTCCACTCTTTCTACCAGGTCTGCCGGGAAAAGGTCCAGGGGCACAAAGCGGTTCTTGTTATCCGGGCTGGGGATCTTGATGCCGTTGATCAGCGTATTGTTATAGCGCTGGTCCATACCGCGGATGATAGCATAGCGGCCTTCCCCGCTGCTGCTGCGTTCTACAGACACGCCGGAGATGCGCTGCATCACATTGGCAATGGTAATATCAGGGGAGAGCCGGATGGCCTTGGCAGATATGATGTTCATCGTATTTGGTGCCAGCTGCTCAGATCTTTTAGCGCTGTTTTCTGATTCCCGGTCATAGTTTGCGCCGGTAACCACCACTTCATTCAGGGCGGAAGAAGAAGCCTGTAACGTGAGGCTGATCTTTATATTGTCACGCACGGTGATCACCGTATCCAGCTTCAGGTAGCCTACGTAGCTGCACTGGAAATGATAGGTGCCTGGTTGTATGTTCTCCAGGACAAAAGACCCGTCCAGGCGTGCGCTGGTGCTGCGTTTTAGCTCGGGAATGAAAATGGTGGCGCCTATCATCTGCTCTTTGGTGTGAGCATCAACGATGGTGCCTTTGATAACGTGGTGTGCTTGTTGGCTGAATGCAATACGGGGAATAAGGGAAAGGGTAAGTAAAGACAGAAATCGCAATCGCATTTTTAGGAATTTCGGGCAAAGAAATAAAAAAACGATTGCGGGTTTCAACCCTTCATCCCTTATAACAAAATCGTAATAGTATGGTAAAGATTTGTTAACAGTGGGAACCAGCGGTTCTTCCGGTATACGTGGACGTTAGGAAGGGTGATAAGCCTGTAATCCTTATTGGCACAGTGTTCCAGTGAATCTGTAGGACTTATGAAGGGCCGGTTAACAGTAATTAACAGATATGAACGGCTATAATTATAACAGCAATAAAAAACGCCGCTGGTGTGGCAGCGGCGTTCCGGTTATCGTGGTGCAATGATGCTTTGCAGTCGTTGCCGGTCTCCCCGGAAAGCTACCAGTGCGCCTACATGCAGTGCGGCAAACTTGCGCAGGGCCGGGCTGGGGGCAGCATCGTGATGGTGCTTGCGGTGGCGGAAGTAAAGGGCGATAGCGCCCAGGGTGCGGATAAACCCGGTTACGCTCCACCAGCCCATCACCAGGGTACGGGATAAAGCGCTGCTGGTGGCCTTATCCAGGCATGCAGGACAGGCTACAGTATAGCGGTCTGTGGTGCGGTTAGACAGCAGCATGGCCCTTACCTCGCGGGAAAAGGTGCCATTCAGGGGTTCCCGGCTGGAGCATGCAGGGCATTGCAGGCCTTGCAAGACTTCGCAGAGCTCCGCTATTTCTTCCGGTGTCTGATCCCGGTTCTGGGCTTCCACGCCTTCAAAAATACCGGCGGGCAACTGGCGCCGGTCCACTTCGTAGGCAATCACTTCCACCGCTACCGGCGTAAGGCCACGGGCATTGGTAGTAGTGGTACGGATAAATTCTTCATCACTCATTTTCGCGTAGCGTTCCTTTACTACACTGATATCTACTCGCATACGTCAGTTCAGATTAGCGGCCGGCAAAGTAACCATTTTCGGGCACTTTCCGGGGTAATTACTGTCAAATGACTGCCAGCATATCTGCGTACCGGGGCGCCCAGCCCAGTTCACGCCGGGCTTTATCTGCCAGCAGCCAGCTATTGGACCCAAAGCCGGTATGTGCGCCTTCTGCGCCCCACAGGGCCGTGGCTTCGTCCATGGTTAGCTGGCGTACCGGCGTGGTAAGCCCGCTGCGCCGGCGGATGGTGGCGGCTATTTCGGCCAGGCTGTTCAACCCGTTCTCTGCGTAAAAGAAACTACCGGCCTTTGCCTTTTCCAGGGCCAGTACGTAAAGGTCTGCCAGGTCTTCTATGTGCACATTAGACCAGATATTCCGGCCTTCACCGATCACCACGGACTGGCCCAGCTGGCGCGCCGTGGCGTAGAGCGCGGGCACCTGTATGCTGTCTGTTTTCAGGCCGAGTCCCTGCCCATACACCATGGGCGGGCATATTACAATACTGCGGATGCCGTTTTGCGCCGCGTCCACCACCGCGCGGTCTATGGCCACGCGGCCGGTCTTTTCCAGGATCACGGTGGTGGGCAGGTCTTCCAGCGGGGTTTCCGCGGCAAAGGCGCCGGCGGCTTTATCTGCCACAATACTGGAACCGGATGTCTGGATAAAGGTCTTGCCGGTACGCGCCAGGATGTCCAGTACCAGGGCTATGAAGTAGGGATCATCTGCGGTGGCGGTATTGATAAAGGCATCTGCAGCCTGTAGTTCCCGGCGGAGGAGCGCGGGGTCCTGGATGCTGCCGGTGACGGTTTGAATGCCCATCGCCTGTACCCGGACCGCATCGGCGGGCTGGCGCACCAGGGCCGTTACAGAATAGCCGGCGGCTACCAGTTTTACTGCTACAGAGCCGCCAATGTAACCGGTAACACCAGTGAGGAAAATGTGTTTCATGATAGGTCGCATTAGTCATCCAAAGGTCGTTGCCCGTGCAGGAGCGGCGTTTGTACAGAACTGCGGAAAAGTGGTAAATAAACAGGATGAACGGATTATTCCTGTAAAAATCACGCAATTGGTGTAACTTTAAGTACACCTCCGCGCGTGAATCCACCACCCATATGCATACACCTCCCCATGAAACCAGATGGCCGGTATGGGCCACAGAACCGGTAGTGGTCGTAGATCATGATCCCCATTGGGCTGTACAGGCCATGGAAGAGATCCGCGCCCTGCAGCCATTGCTGCGGCCCTTTGGCAACTCCGGCATCTGGCACGTAGGCAGCACGGCCGTAAAAGGCCTGCGGGCCAAGCCGGTACTGGACCTGGTGGCGCCCATTGAATCACTGGAACGTACGGCTGTCATTACCCGCATGCTGGCGCCGTATCACTGGCACTATGTGCCGTATGAACTGGATCAGCGGCCCTGGCGCCGTTTTTTTATCAAGGTGGAGCAGAACAAACGCATTGCCCACCTGCACCTGGTACTACCCGAAGAAAGGCGCTGGCACGAACAGTTGCGCTTCCGCGACATCCTGCAGGACAACGTATATGTAAGACAGGCCTATGCAGAACTGAAGACCATGCTGGCCGAAGAATACCGCCACGACCGTGACGCCTACACAGCTGCGAAATCTGACTTTATCCGTAGAACATTAAAAGATTATTGAGCGGATTGCAATAAAGCTTACCGGGAATCGTTAAATGTTTCTTAAACACAACTACGATACTATAACGATTTCAAAAACATGGCTACTTTTAGGCCATGTGGTATAAGCGCGATGTATTTGTTTTGACCCTCTGACCCTGTGACTGTGAATCATGCTTTCCCGCTAACCACTACGTTGTAATTGTAGTAGCATAGGTTTTCGTACTGCTTTAATTGCCCTTCATGAAATTTTTAGTGCTTGTCATCTGTGGATGCCTGGGGCTCGCCATTGCCCATGCCCAAACGGGAACTGTGACCGGGAAATTAACGGACACGCTGAATAAACGTGAGCCGGGAATGGCTACGGTGCAGGTGCGGCGCACGGCCGACAGTACATTGGTCACCTACCGCCTGGCCAATGAACGCGGCGATTTTAAGATACCGGGACTGCCGCTCAATGTGCCTTTGCGCCTAACGGTGACCTATACCGGCTACCTGCCGCTGCGCAAGGTATTTACCATCCATCCTGATAAAACCACGCTGGACCTGGGAAAGCTGAATATGGAGACCACCACCAAGCAACTGGATGAAGTGGTAATACGTTCCGAAGCGCCGCCCATTGTAATGCGCAATGATACCATGGAGTTTAATGCAGACGCCTTCAAAACCCTGCCGGACGCCGTATTGCAGGACCTGCTGAAAAAGCTGCCAGGCGTAAGTTTCAACGCCAAGGGCGAGCTGATGGCCAACGGAAAAAAGGTGAATAAAATACTGGTGGATGGCAAAGTGTTCTTTGGCGATGATCCCTCTATTGCCCTGCAAAACCTGCCTACCAACGTTATTGATAAAGTACAGGTAACAGATGATAAAGAACAGAAGGAGGAGCTGAACGGGGAGCACGAGGAAGAAGTGGGAAAGGTGATCAACATCAAACTAAAGAAATCAATTAAAAAAGGTGCATTCGGAAAGGTGTATGCAGGCGGTGGCACAAACAGCCGGTATGAGGCCGGGGGCATCATCAACTCCTTCCGGGATACGCTCCAGATCAGCGCTTTGGGCTTTGCCAACAACGTGAATGAAGCCGGTTTTTCCGTAGGCGATGTAAGGAGCATGGGGGGTATGGAACGCGGTGAAAATGGCGCCAACCTCTGGGGCGATGACTACATGCAGGTAAGTGGGGTAGACATTGGCAGTGCAGACAATGGCATCCGGACCAATAAGGCAGGCGGCATCAATATTAACTATGACCTGGGCGATAAGCTGAGTGTAAATGGTAAATATTTCCTGGGCAATACCCGCAATGAAACGGCCTCCCGTAATAATACCAAACAGCTGATAGGAGACACCACACTGTTTAACACCGGCAGCGGCACTGGCGTACGATCCAACACCAGCAATGGTTTGAGCTTTAAGCTGGCCGGGAAGAAAGACAGCACGTTCAACTGGCGTTATGTGCCCAGCATCAGCTTCGGTAATTCCGATCATAGCAACATGAATGAAGGCTTTACCAGCAGCAACTATGCACCGCAGCTTAATGACCAGCGCACCACCTCGGAAGGACATTCCACGTTTCACAGCTACCGGCACAGTATAGTGGGCACTTATAATTTTAAACAGAAGAAAGGAAGGTCCATCACTTTCAGCCAGGATATTGATACCCGCACCAA